>NZ_JBHVIN010000001.1:0-668343 GCF_042799575.1 Streptomyces sp. NPDC057682
ACGCCACCCCCCACGACGACACCCTCGCCCTCACCCTCCCCAGCGACGGCAGCCAACACGCCCTGCGCACCCTCCTCGACCGCCTCGACACCCACGGCATCGAAGCCGACGAACTCACCGTCCACACCCCCGACCTCGACGACGTCTTCTTCGCCCTCACCGCACACGACGACACCACCGAAACCACCACACCCGCCACGCCCGTGAAGGAGACCACCCGATGAGCACCCTCACCCACGCCGTCCGCGACTCCACCACCATGCTCCGCCGCAACCTCCTCCACGCCCGCCGCTACCCCTCCCTCACCCTCAACCTCCTCCTCACCCCGATCATGCTGCTCCTCCTCTTCGTCTACATCTTCGGAGACGCCATGAGCGGCGGGATCGACGGCGGAGGGGCGGACCGCGCCCGGTACATCGCGTATCTGGTGCCCGGGGTGCTGCTCATGACGATCGGCTCCACCACCGTCGGCACCGCGGTCTCGGTCTCCAACGACATGACCGAGGGGATCATCGCCCGCTTCCGCACGATGGCGATCCACCGCGGTTCGGTCCTCGTCGGGCATGTCGTCGGCAGCGTCCTCCAGTGCGTCGCGAGCGTGGTCCTCGTGGGCGCGGTCGGCGTCGCCATCGGCTTCCGCTCCACGGACGCGACGGCGCTGGAGTGGCTGGCCGCCTTCGGCCTCCTGGTCCTCTTCGCGACCGCGTTCACCTGGATCGCCGTGGGCATGGGCCTCATCAGCCCCAACGCGGAGGCCGCCAGCAACAACGCGCTCCCGATGATCCTGCTCCCGCTCCTCTCCAGCGCCTTCGTCCCGCTCGACTCCATGCCCGGCTGGTTCCGGCCCATCGCCGAGTACCAGCCCTTCACCCCCGCGATCGAGACCCTCCGCGGACTCCTCCTCGGCACCGAGATCGGCAACAGCGGCTGGATCGCCCTCGGCTGGTGCGTCGCCCTGGCCGTGCTCGGCTATCTGTGGGCCACCGCGAGGTTCGACAGCGAAGCGGCGTAACCCCGCCTCCGTCCACCGAAGGGCGGCGCCCCCGACACCGGTCGGGGCCGCCGCCCTTTCGGCGTGCCGAAGCCCCTGCCGCGCGCCGCGCGACCCCCGCGAGGCGGCCTGCGAAGTGGTCTGCCCCATAGCCGTCCCTCCTTTGTTTCACAGGGAGTTCATGGGTTGTCTACGCGCGGAGCTACGGGCCCCGAACGATCATTCGGGCAATTCCGGCAGCTTCTCGTCTGCCTATTACCGACTGGTACCCGAAGCTGCTACAACAGGTGACGCTCACTCAACCCCCCACCCACCCCCCACACTTCGGAGGGCTGACAGCTATGTCAGTACGGAGATTCTGGGCGTCCGCATCCACTCTGCTCCTCGCCGCCGCGGCCGCCCTGGGCATGGCCCAGCCGGCCTCGGCCGCCACCGGCGGGTACGTCGCCCTGGGCGACTCGTACTCGTCCGGCGTCGGCGCCGGAAGCTATCTGTCCGACAGCGGCGACTGCCGTCGCAGCACCAACGCCTACCCCTACCTCTGGGCGAAGGCGAACTCCCCGTCCTCGTTCGCCTTCGTCGCCTGTTCCGGTGCCACCACCAGCACGGTGGCCGGCGGCCAGCTCGGCGCGCTCAGCTCGTCCACCTCGCTGGTGAGCGTCACCGCGGGCGGCAATGACGTCGGCTTCGCCGATGTCATGCAGGACTGCGTGCTGTCCGGCGAGGCCACCTGCATCGCGAGCGTGAACACCGCCGTGGGCAAGATCAACAGCACCCTGCCCTCCCGGCTCGGCTCGCTCTACTCGTCCATCCACGCCAAAGCGCCCTCGGCGCGCGTCGTGGTGCTGGGCTACCCGCGCTTCTACAAGATCGGAGGCAGCTGCCTCCTCGGTCTCTCGGACAAGTCGCGCACGGCCATCAACAACGCCTCCGACGTCCTGAACGGCGTCATCGCCAAGCAGGCGGCCAACGCCGGCTTCACCTTCTCGGGTGTCGCCGACGAGTTCACCGGGCACGAGCTGTGCTCCGGTGACCCGTGGCTGCACAGCGTCTCGATCCCGGTCTACAACTCGTACCACCCCAAGGCCATCGGCCAGTCGAACGGCTACCTCCCCGCCTTCCGCTCGGCCGCATAGCCCGCTGGGGCCCCGGGCCGTCGTCGCCGTGCTCTCGGCGACGACGGCCTCCCGCGTGTCAGTACCGCTCCACCAGATGCGCGCGCCCGGCCGGGGGCTCGTACGGCTCCGGCCAGAAGTCGGTGACCGCGCTGATCCGGCCCTCGGCGTCGAAGGTGAAGAAGTGCACCGCGTGCGCCTCCTCGCCGTCGACGACGAATCTCGTCCGCGCGGCGGCCTGCAGCTCCTCCGCGTCGGCCACGACACGCACGACGCTCGCCCGCCAGTCCCCCGGATACTCCCGGTTGAACTGCACGTACCGCTCCTTGCCGCGGATGCGCTCGCGGCTCTGCGGCAGCTCGTACACCACGTCGTCGGCGAGCGTCGCGGCGAAGTCGTCCCAGTCGCGCAGGTCGGCCGCGGTCCAGTAACGCTCGACCGTGGCACGCAGATCAGCATTCGTGGTCATGGTTCCGAGTGTGGACCCCGCCACTGACAATCGGTCCGGGCTCCCGGTTC
The DNA here is from genome assembly GCF_042799575.1 of Streptomyces sp. NPDC057682. Lineage (NCBI taxonomy): Bacteria > Bacillati > Actinomycetota > Actinomycetes > Kitasatosporales > Streptomycetaceae > Streptomyces > Streptomyces sp. NPDC057682. Next base: position 2,626 of record NZ_JBHVIN010000001.1, read on the forward strand.
CCGCCCCGGGGACCGGCCGGATGTGCCAACCGTCCGGGGTCTCAGGGCCGGCCCGGTCGCGACGCCTTGAGCGAGTACATGAGCGGAATCCTCGGACGCTCCTCCGGAAAGCGGTAGAAGCCGTCCGGGTAGCGCTCCAGGACCGGGAAGCGGGCGAAGAGCGAGGCGTCGTGCTCGTGCAGGAACTCGATGCGCAGGCCCGCCGCCGCCAGCGCGGAGACCACGCTGCCGACCGGGTGCTGCCACTCGACGCTGCGGTTGTGGACGGTCGCCGCGTCGAAGTCCGCGTACGTGCCCGGCGTCTCGTCCACCCAGGCCTCGCGGCTGAAGTAGTCGTGCACGACGCGCGACCCCGTCGCGTCGTCGAGGCAGTCCGTCATCGGATGGAACTCCGCCAGGTACAGGAACCCGCCGGGCGCGACGAGCGAGGCGGCCGTGTCGGCCCAGCGCTCGATGTCGGGCAGCCAGTTCAGCGCACCGACCCCCGTGTAGACGATGTCGTACGCGGAGTCCGGCACGGCCTCGGCCGCGTCGTACACGTCGGCGGCGACGAACGCCGCCCGCTCCGGGCCGAGACCCAGGTCACCGGCGAGCGCGCGGGCGGTCTCGACGGCCGGTTCGGAGAAGTCCAGGCCGACCACCTGCGCCGCGCCGTGCCGGGCCCAGGACAGCGTGTCCACGCCGATGTGGCACTGCAGGTGCAGCAGCGTCCGCCCGGTGACGTCCCCGACCTCGGCCCGTTCGAACGGGCGCAGGGCGTCCTTGCCCGCCCGGAAGGCGGCGAGGTCGTAGAAGTCGCTGCCCGCGTGGATGGGCACGCGCTCGTCCCACAGGGCCCGGTTGGCCTCGCGCCAGTCGTCGGGTATCGGTCCATGCATGTCCGCGAGGTTATCCACAGGCTGAGGACGAGGCGAACGGATTGTCGGCCGTCCGGCGCAGAATGGGGGACATGACTGAGAGCAATGGTGCGACGACCGAGTCCGTCCCGGAGTGGGAGCGGCGCTTCCGCGCGCCTCGGGTGTCCCTGCCCGACTGGGCGCAGGACGCGCCGGACCGCTCCCTGTTCGTGTCCAACGCGACGGGGACGTACGAGCTGTACACATGGGACCGCTCGACGGGCGAGCAGCGCCGGATCACCGACCGGCCGAACGGGACGACGGACGGCGTGCTGACCCCCGACGGCGAGGCGGTGTGGTGGTTCAGCGACACCGACGGAGACGAGTTCGGGGTGTGGATGCGCCGGCCGTTCGGCGCGGGCAGCGAGGAGGACGTGGACGAGCCCGCGGCGCCCGGACTCGACCCCTCCTATCCGGCGGGGCTCGCGATCGGACGGGACGGGACGGCGGTGATCGGCCGTTCGACGGACGAGGACGGGTCGACGGTCCATGTCGTGCGCCCGGGGCAGGAGCCCGTGGAGATCTACCGGCACCGCGAGTCGGCCGGGGTCGGTGATCTGTCGTACGACGGGACGCTGATCGCGCTGGAGCACACCGAGCACGGGGACGCGATGCACTCCGCGCTGCGCGTGGTGCGTCCCGACGGCTCGACGGTCGCGGAGCTGGACGACACCGAGGGCGGCACGAAGGAGCTGGGGCTCAGTGTGCTGGGCTTCGCGCCCGTCGCCGGGGACCCCCGTCTGCTGGTCGGGCACCAGCGGCGGGGCCGCTGGGAGCCGATGATCTGGGATCCGGTGGCGGGCACGGAGACGGACCTGTCCATCGAGCTGCCGGGCGATGTGGGCGCCGAGTGGTACGCGGACGGCTCCGCGCTCCTCGTCGAGCACGACTTCGAGGCCCGCAGCGAGCTGTGGCGGTACGCCCCGGCCGCCGCCGGGGGGACGCTCGCCCGAGTGGAGACACCCGCCGGTTCGGTCTCGGGTGCCACGGCCCGGCCGGACGGCACCGTGGAGTATCTGTGGTCGTCGGCCGCCGAGCCGCCCGTGGTCCGATCCACGACGGGCGCGGTGGTCCTCGATCCGCCGGGGGCGAAGGCTCCCGCGTCGGTGCCGGTCGAGGACGTGTGGGTGGACGGACCGGGGGGCCGCGTCCACGCGCTGGTGCAGCGCCCGGCCACCGGTGAGGGCCCGTTCCCCACGGTCTTCGAGATCCACGGCGGACCGACCTGGCACGACAGCGACGCCTTCGCGGCCGGTCCCGCCGCCTGGGTGGACCACGGGTACGCGGTGGTGCGCGTCAACTACCGGGGCTCGACGGGATACGGACGGGCCTGGACGGACGCCCTCAAGCACCGGGTGGGTCTGATCGAGCTGGAGGACATCGCGGCGGTGCGCGGCTGGGCGGTGGAGTCGGGTCTCGCGGACCCGGCGAAGCTGGTCCTGGCCGGGGGCTCCTGGGGCGGCTATCTGACCCTGCTCGGCCTCGGCACCCAGCCCGACGCCTGGGCGGTGGGGCTGGCGGCGGTCCCGGTCGCGGACTACGTCACGGCGTACCACGACGAGATGGAGGCGCTGAAGGCGATGGACCGCACGCTGCTGGGCGGGACACCGGAGGAGGTGCCGGAGCGGTTCGAGGCCTCCTCACCCCTCACGTACGTCGACGCGGTGCGGGCCCCCGTCTACATCTCGGCGGGCGTCAACGATCCCCGCTGCCCCATCCAGCAGGTGGAGAACTACGTGGACCGGCTCAAGGGCCGCGACGCGGTGCACGAGGTCTACCGCTACGACGCCGGGCACGGCTCGCTCGTCGTGGAGGAGCGGATCAAGCAGGTGCGCCTGGAGCTGGACTTCGCGCGACGTCATCTGGGAGGTCCCGACGAGGGGGCGTGAGCGCGGGGTCCTCCTCCGCCCCGGGACGGAGAGGATCGAGGAGAGGTGTGTCCGGGGCGTAGGGGCCGTATAAACGGGCGGCGCGGGGGTGCCCCCGCGCCGGGGCGCCGGGGCGGGGACCGTACCGTGGAGGGGTGTACCGGTTCCTGCTGACCCCGCGCTGGTGGGGGATCAACGTCTTCGTCGTGCTGGCCATCCCGTTCTGCGTGTTCATGGGCACCTGGCAGCTCGGCCGCTTCGAGGACCGCGTGCAGACGCACGAGGCCGCCGAGAAGCGGCCCGATCCGGGCACGCGGGCCGCCGCTCCGCTCGACGAGCTGCTGCCCGTCGACACCGAGACCTCCGGCCGTCCGGCCACCGCGAGCGGACGGTACGCGGACCAGTTCGTGGTCCCCGGCCGGAAGCTGGACGACCGCGACGGCTTCTACGTCCTGGACATGCTCCGCACCGACAGCGGCAAGGCGCTGCCCGTGGTGCGCGGCTGGCTGCCCGGGAAGCCCGGGGAGACGGCGGTCCCGGACGCGCCCACCGGCCGGGTCACGGTCACCGGCGATCTCCAGGCCTCGGAGAACGCGGGCAGTACCGGGGTCGACGCCTCGGGCGGACTGCCCGAGGGCCAGGTCGGCATCATCGGCGCCGCGTCGCTGGTCAACCTGGTGCCGTACGACGTCTACGACGCCTGGGTGACGCTCCAGGACACCGGCGCCGGCCGGGGCGCGTCCGGGACCGCCGCCGACACCCCCTCGAAGGCGGGCGGCGGGCTGCGCCCCGTACCGGCCGCGGCGCCCCAGGGCACCGGGCTCGATCTGAAGGCGTTCCAGAACCTCGGCTACACGGGCGAGTGGTTCGTCTTCGCCGCGTTCGTGCTCTTCATGTGGTTCCGGCTGCTGCGGCGCGAGGCCGAGGCCGCCCGGGACGTGGCCCTGGGCCTGGTTCCCGACGCGGACGCGGAGCCGGAAACCGCGTCACCCGACGCACCGTCGGCGCCGGTCGGCGCGGAGCGCTGACGGGCCTTCCGTGCCCGCCCGGACCGCGGGCCGTGTGCGCGCGGAGCGCTGACAGGCCTTCCGTACCCGGACCGCGGGCCGTGTGCGCGCGGCCCGGCGGGACCGTCGGCCGGGTTCGTCCGGACCGCACTGACCGGACGAGGGGCCGCCCCACGGCAGCGCGGTTCTACGCGCCGGGTTCGAGGACGCCCGTGCGGTAGATCGTGCCCGCGCAGGCGTTGGGGATCTTCGCCTCGGCGACCGGGGCTCCCGGCTCCGGGGTGTGCTGCACGGAGACGCTGCCCGGGGCCGTGCTCGCCCCGTCCTCGCCGCCCAGCTGGGTGTCGGCACCCGATTCGCCGTCCCCGCTGCCCGTGCCCGCCGTGGACGAACCGGCCGCGACCCCGGTGCTGCCCGCGGCACCGTCCGTCGGCGTCGGCGACGGCGATCCACCCGAGGTCGGACAGGTCTCCTGGGGAATCCAGGCGAACTTCACCTCGTAGACCATGGTCGGCTTCAGGAGGATCGTGGACTCCTCCTCCGCCGGATCGGGCAGTCCGGAGGCGGGGTCGCCCTGGGTGTGGCGGACCACGACGATCTTGGCCGGGTCGGCGGCGCCGGCGGCCTGGAAGCCCACGGTCCCGCCGCTGCTGACCGAGCAGTTCGTACCGGAGACGTTGGCGATGCGGAAGCTCCCGTAGACCGTGCCGTCGGCCCCGGCCGCACCGGTCGTCGCGGAGGCGACGCCGAGCTGCTCGGGGGAACAGGCCGGCATCGCGGCCTCGGCGCTGGCGACGGGACCGTCCGCCGAACCGCCGTTCACCTCGCTGCCCGAGCCGGGCCCGCTGGTGTCGGTCGGGCTCGCCGTCCCGTCCGGGAGGCCCTGCCCGCTGGTCTGCTCGCCGCCACCGCCGCCGGAGCCTCCCCCGTTGCCGGTCTGCGCGCCGGCGTCCTCCCCGTTGCCGCCCTGCGCCTGCTCGCCGTGGCCGGCGATGGCGGGGTTGGCGGCGTTGGAGCCCTCGGAGTTGGCGACGTGGACGAAGGCGGGGACCGCCGTGCCGATGAGGAGGGCGGCGGCGGCCGCACCGACCAGGGCCTGGCGGCGGCGGGCCCGCCGGGCGGGCACCGCGCGGTGCAGCCGGTCGAGCGTGCCCTCACCCGGTTCGAGGCCCTGCACGGCGCCGCGCAGCATCCGGCGCAGCGCATCCTCGTCGAGGGAGTCCTCCCCGAACGGCGCGCCGGGCGCGCCGAATGCCGGGGTGTCCGGTTCCTCCCCGTCCCGGTCGGCGTGCGGGGTGTTCTCCGGCCCGTGGTTCACAGTTCCGTTTCCAGTCGGGTCTGTCCGGTGTCCGCGCAGGGGCCCCCGGCGGAACCGGCCTCCGCCCGTGTGCCCCTGCTCGTCGTGGTGGCGGTTCATGCCTGCGCCTCCATGACGACGCGCAGCGCCGCGATGCCGCGCGATCCGTAGGCCTTCACCGAGCCCAGGGAGATCCCCAGCGTCTCGGCGACCTGTGCCTCGGTCATGTCGGCGAAGTAGCGCAGCACCAGCACCTCGCGCTGGCGCCGCTGCAGTCCGCGCATCGCCTTGATCAGCGCGTCCCGCTCCAGCTGGTCGTACGCGCCCTCCTCGGCGCTCGCCATGTCCGGCATCGGCTTGGAGAGCAGCTTCAGCCCGAGGATGCGGCGGCGCAGGGCGGAGCGGGAGAGGTTGACGACGGTCTGGCGCAGATAGGCCAGGGTCTTCTCGGGCTCCCGCACCCGGTTGCGCGCCGAGTGCACGCGTATGAACGCCTCCTGCACGACGTCCTCGCAGGACGCCGTGTCGTCCAGCAGCAGGGCGGCGAGCCCGAGCAGCGAACGGTAGTGGGCGCGGTAGGTCTCGGTGAGATGGTCGACGGTGGTTCCGGCTGCCACGCTCTCGTCAGCGCCCTCGCGCTGCGACGGCAGTGCTGTCGGTCGGGCGGCCGGCATGGGCGCGATCACCGGCATGCCGCCGGACGCGCGGGGCCGTCCCAGCGGTCGCACCGCGGCGCCGCGCAGGGGGCCCACCACTGTGATATCGAGAACCTCTGCCACGCCAGTTGGACACGCTTCCCCCCGTCAGGGTTGTACGCATACGGCACCGCGTTTGACATCATGCGAAATGCCCTCATACGAACCCGTTCTTCCGCAAATACCCCGAACATGCGCCCCGCCGCGCAAGAAGTGACCGCTTAGACGCCTGTCGTCCGACCAGCGGTTGCAACAGACCGAAAGGTCATCGTCGGCCACCGCAACGCCCCAGCTCAAGAGGTTCAGACCAGCAACTTGCTCACAGGGCGTTCACAGAGCGTACAAAACAGGTTCGATCAGGACCGGGGAAATTCGGCGGCGACCGCTTCGGCGATCTGGGCGACGTTCAGCGCGGCCCCCTTGCGGAGGTTGTCGCCGCAGACGAACAGCTCCAGCGCCCTGGGATCGTCCTTCGAGCGGCGGACCCGGCCGACCCAGGTCGGGTCGGTGCCCACCACGTCGGACGGGGTGGGGAAGTCCCCCGCGCCCGGGGAGTCGTACAGCACGACACCCGGCGCGGTGGCCAGGATCTCGTGGGCCCGGTCGACCTCGACCTCGTTCTCGAAACGGGCGTGCACCGACATCGAGTGGGTGGCGATCACGGGGACGTACACACAGGTCGCCGAGACCCGCAGCTCCGGCAGGCCGAGGATCTTGCGGCACTCGTCGCGGATCGCCAGTTCCTCCGAGGACCAGCCGTCCCCGGCGTCCGTACCGGCCCAGGGGACGACGTTGAGGGCGACGGGGGCGGCGAAGGGGCTCTCGTCCCCGTCGCCCATGACCCGGCGGACATCGCCCGGCTTGGTGCCGAGTTCGGTCCCGGCCACGATCGCGAGCTGTTCGCGCAGCGCGGCGACGCCGTCACGCCCGGCTCCGCTCACGGCCTGGTACGAGGAGACGACCAGCTCGCGCAGCCCGAACTCGGCGTGCAGGGCGCCGACCGCGACGATCAGCGCCAGCGTGGTGCCGTTGGGGTTGGCGACGATGCCGCGCGGTCTGATCCGTACGGCATGGGGGTTGATCTCGGGAACGACGAGCGGGACGTCGTCCGCGATGCGGAAGGCGGCCGAGTCGTCGATCACGACGGCGCCCTTGGACGTGGCGACGCGGGCCCAGCGCGCGGACACCTCGTCGGGCACCAGGAACAGGGCCACGTCGATGCCGTCGAAGACGTCCTCGGTGAGTTCGAGGACCTCGGACTCCTCGCCGCGGACGACCAGCTTGCGGCCGGCCGAACGCGACGAGGCGACGAGTCTCACCTCGCCCCAGACATCCGCGTGCTGCGAGAGGATCTGGAGCATGACGCCACCGATCGCCCCGGTCGCACCGACGACCGCGAGCGAAGGGCGGCGTGCGGTCATCGGCCGGTGCCCCCGTACACGACGGCCTCGTCCGAGTCGCTGTCGAGTCCGAAGGCGGTGTGCACGGCGCGCACGGCCTCGTTGACGTCGTCGGCGCGGGTGACGACCGAGATACGGATCTCGGAGGTCGAGATCAGCTCGATGTTCACACCGACGTTGGACAGCGCCTCGAAGAAGCCCGCGGTGACCCCCGGGTTGGTCTTCATACCGGCGCCGACCAGGGAGATCTTCGCGATCTGGTCGTCGTAGCGCAGCGACTCGAAGCCGATGCCCGCCCGGTTGCGCTCCAGGGCGTCGATGGCCTTGCGGCCCTCCGACTTGGGCAGCGTGAACGTGATGTCGGTCAGTCCGGTCGCCGCGGCGGACACGTTCTGCACGACCATGTCCATGTTGATCTCGGCGTCCGCGATGGCGCGGAAGATCGCCGCCGCCTCGCCCGGCTTGTCGGGCACGCCGACGACCGTGACCTTGGCCTCGGAGACGTCATGGGCGACTCCGGAGATGATCGCGTGCTCCACCTTCTGGTCCCCTTGCGGCTCGTTGCTGACCCAGGTCCCGCGCAGTCCCGAGAAGGACGAGCGGACGTGGATCGGGATGTTGTAACGGCGTGCGTACTCGACGCACCGGTGCAGCAGCACCTTGGAGCCGGACGCGGCCAGCTCCAGCATGTCCTCGAAGGAGATCCAGTCGATCTTCTTCGCCTTCTTCACGACCCGGGGGTCCGCGGTGAAGACGCCGTCGACGTCGGTGTAGATCTCACAGACCTCGGCGTCCAGCGCGGCGGCCAGCGCGACGGCGGTCGTGTCCGACCCGCCGCGGCCGAGGGTGGTGATGTTCTTGCCCTCCTGGCTGACGCCCTGGAACCCGGCGACGATGGCGATGTTGCCCTCGTCGATCGAGGTCCGGATGCGGCCCGGCGTGACATCGATGATGCGCGCTTTGTTGTGGACCGAGTCGGTGATGACACCCGCCTGGCTGCCCGTGAACGACTGGGCCTCGTGGCCCAGGTTTTTGATCGCCATCGCCAGCAGGGCCATGGAGATCCGCTCTCCGGCGGTCAGCAGCATGTCGAACTCACGCCCGGCAGGCATCGGGGATACCTGCTCGGCGAGATCGATCAGCTCGTCCGTCGTGTCGCCCATCGCCGACACCACGACAACCACCTGGTTGCCGTTCTTCTTGGCGTCGACTACTCGCTTGGCGACCCGCTTGATGCCCTCGGCATCGGCTACGGAGGAGCCTCCGTACTTCTGCACGACAAGGCCCACGTGCGCTCCTCGCTCAATCCATTTATCGCGGTCGGCTCAGTCTAACGAGCAGCCCGGAAACGCCCTCCTGATACCACATGCTGAGATGTCCCGCTCAGAACGTGATCATCGGCGTGTCGCCCCGGACCGCTCGTACGAGCCTGCTGCCCGCCCACCGCCGGACCACTCCCCGGTGTGGCCCAGCCCACACGGGGCCGGGCCGCACCGGGAGCGGGATCAGCAGCTGAGGCAGGGCTCCGCGCCGGACCCGAGCTGGCCGAGGGAGACGACGCTCAGCGCCCCGGAGAAGACGTGCACCTCGTCGACCGATCCGTGCAGGTACTCGCCCCAGCCGTCGGCCGTGCGGCCGCGCCCCACCTGGAGGCCGCCGGTGCTCGTCCAGGCGGAGCGGAAGGAGGTCTCGGCCTTGGCGAAGCCGTCCACGTAGAGCGTGACCCGGTTCAGCTGCGCGTCGTGCACGACGGCGACGCGGTAGCCCCGGCCGCCGTCCGACCCGGGGGTCTTCCCCGTGATCACGGTCTCCTGCGCGCCAGGTGCGTCCCCGTGGCCCATCGCGAGCTCGAAGGACCGCGTCGCCGGCACGTAGCGGACCTTGAACGCGTCACCGTACGCACCGCCCTGCGAGAGGACCGTCATGGGCTCGTCCGCCCCCTCCGCGACGTGGACGACCGCACCGACGGTGAAGCTGTCGCGGGTGTCGACCACGGGACCGGCCGTGGCCGCGTGGCCGCCGGCCCCGTCGAGGTCCAGATGGCCCGCGCCGACGAGCGGAGCGGGTGCCGGAGAGGGCTCGCAGAACGGGTCGGACTCCGGCTCGCACGACGGGGCCGGACGGGTGTAGACCGAGGCGCCCGCGGCGAGGACCAGGGGCTCACCGCCGTGCGCCTCCGGGCTGAGACCGCCCGGTGCCGTCTCCAGCGCCCAGTGCCCCCGCTCCTGCGGGGTGCGACGGGCCAGCCGCGCCGTCTCGGCGGGAACGACCACCCGGTCGTACGCGCGGACGTCGCCGATCTCTCCCTGCCAGCGGTCCCGGTAACCCGCCTTGCCGCGGGCCCGGCCGATCTGGAAGTCGCCCGCCGCCGTCGCGGGCGTGGCCGCGGCGGCGGTGCCCGCCTCCTCGCCGTTGACGTACAGACGCGCCAGCCCGGTCTCGGCGTCGTACAGCCCGAGGACGTACGCCCACTCGCCGGCCTCGGGGCTGCCGCCCTCGACGCGCGTGCCACCCGTGCCGAAGGACCAGACCGGCTCACCGCTCGCCGTACGCACCCCCAGGGTGAATCCGGGGGCGGTGCCCGCGTCCTGGCTGACGGCCGTCATGTCGTGGTCCAGTGCCGCCGGACGCACCCAGCCGCCGACCGCGAACGTCCTGCCGGTGTCCACCACCGGCGCATCCGGCGTCAGGAAGCCGTGCCCGGTCCCGTCCAGCGTGGCCGTGGACGTCAGCGCGGTGCCCGAGGGCGCCGGGCCCCCGAAGGCGACGCCCGTCCCGGCACGGGCCACGGGGCCCGCCGTCGCCTCGGCCGTCCGGGAACCGGCCGGATCGGCCAGGGCCCACTGCCCGACGGGGGAACGGCCCTCCTTGACGTAGAAGGAGTAGCTGGTGGTCGCGCTGCGGCGGCCGGAGCGGTCGTTCGCGTACACCTCGATCCGGCTGGGCCCCGTCGACGTGGGGAGGAAGCGGATCTCCGCCGGACCGCCCGGTCGGTCGGCCTTTACCGTCGTGCGGGCACCGCCGAGAAAGCTGTACGTGTATCCGACGACGTCGTCGGAGGGGGAGTCAAAGCGGAAGGTGCCGTAGGACCCCACGCCGTCGGACCACACGGAGCCCTCGGGATACTCCGTCGAGCTGACCGCCGGCGGCTCCGGGTTCGTGTCGTCGATCACGAACTCGCAGGCCCCGCCACCGGCGTCGGCGGCGCTCCAGGGCGAAACGGCCTCGCCGTCGTCGGCCCGCACCCGCCAGGAGACGACCGTCCCCGCCGGAATGCCGGAGGGCAGCTGCCACGAGAACGTCGACCCCGAGGGAAGGGACACGGGAGAGCGGTAGGTGCGACGCTGCTCCACGCCATCGGCGTCCTGCCACCATGCCTCGAACTCACCGGAGACGACATTGCCCTCCGCGGGGAGGTCGTCCTCGACCGGGTCGTTCAGCACCGCGTTGGCCCGTGGGGACGCCGGCACGAACGGCCGGTCCTCTCCCGCTGCGCACGCCTCGGAATCGGTCGTCAGATCCGCCGCCGTCGGCTGAAGCGGCGGCAGGTTGTCCGCCGCGACGGCCGCCCCCGGTGCAGCCAGCACCAGAACCGCACCGGCCGACAGCGCGCCGAGCCAGCCGGTTCTCCCTCGACGCCTCGTTCTTTCCCACATGCCTGTGTGTCCCCTCCCCTTCACTGTCCGTGGTGATCACGGACAGCAGGGGACGCTAACAGGGGGAACCGACAGCGGGCACCTGGATTACTGCACCGGCCGCAGCCCCAGCGGACCCGCGATCTCCTCGGCCATGACGCGGCCGGCCTCCTCGGCCAGGGCGTCGTCGCCGGCGTCCTGGTCGGTGTCGAGGCCGTCGAGCTCCTGGAGGGGCTGGTTGAGGCGGATGTGGGCGATGAGGGACTGGAGGGCGCGAAGGGCGGCGGAGGCGGTGGAGCCCCAGTTGGAGAAGTAGGAGAACTGCCACCACCAGAGGGCCTCGGTGACGCGGTCCTCCTCGTAGTGGGCCAGGCCGTGGCGCAGATCGGTGACCAGGTCGGCCAGGTCGTCGGAGATCCGGGCGGCCACCGGGGCCTTGCGGGGCTCGTACGGGTCGAAGACCTCGGAGTAGACGTCGATCGGCTCCAGCAGGACGGCGAAGCGCTCGCGCAGGCCGTCCGCGTCCGGCTCGGCGCCCAGATCGGGCTCGTAGCGCTCGTCGGGAAGGATGTCCTCGTACGCGCCCAGCCGGCCGCCGGCCAGCAGGAGCTGGGAGATCTGGAGGAGCAGGACCGGGACGGCCTCCTCGGGCTCCTCGACCTTGGACACCTCCGTGACCGCGACGATGAACGTCTTGATCTGGTCGGCGATCTGGACGGCGAAGTCGTCGGGGTCCTGGGTGACGGTGTCGAGCGTGGCGTCAGACATCGAGGAGACCTCCCGTGGGCACGGTCGCGGACGGTGGGAAGCAGTTGACTACGCAGACCGTAAAACCGCGGTGAGGCCACCGGGCGACGGTGCGGCGACGGGGGTCAGACATCGAGGAGACGCCTCCCCTCGAAGGCGCGGCCGAGGGTGACCTCGTCCGCGTACTCCAGGTCCCCGCCGACCGGAAGACCGCTGGCCAGCCGGGTGACGCGCAGCCCCATCGGCTTGACCATCCGCGCCAGGTACGTCGCGGTGGCCTCGCCCTCCAGATTGGGGTCCGTCGCCAGGATCAGTTCGGTGATGGAGCCGTCGGCGAGACGGGCCAGCAGCTCGCGGATGCGCAGATCGTCCGGGCCGACGCCCTCGATCGGGCTGATCGCCCCGCCCAGGACGTGGTAGCGCCCCCGGAACTCACGGGTCCGCTCGATCGCCACGACGTCCTTCGGCTCCTCGACCACACAGATGACCGTGCGGTCGCGGCGCGGATCGCGGCAGATGTTGCACTCCTCCTGCTGGGCCACGTTGCCGCAGACCGCGCAGAAGCGGACCTTGTCCTTGACCTCCAGCAGCGCCTGGGCCAGCCGGCGCACATCGGTCGGCTCCGCCTGCAGGACGTGGAAGGCGATCCGCTGCGCGCTCTTGGGACCGACGCCGGGCAGCCTGCCCAGCTCGTCGATGAGGTCCTGAACCACGCCTTCGTACAACGGATCGCCTTTCGTGCCGGCTCGGCCGGGTCGTGGTACGTACCGTAGGGGGTACGTACGGTCTTGGGTACGGACTCGGTCAGAAGGGGAGGCCGGGCATGCCGCCCAGGCCCTGGGTCAGCGGGCCCAGCTTCTGCTGCTGGAGCTGCTGGGCGTTCTCGTTCGCCGCCTGGACCGCCGCGACGACGAGATCGGCGAGCGTCTCGGTGTCCTCCGGGTCGACCGCCTTCGGGTCGATCACCAGGCCGCGCAGCTCGCCGGAGCCGTTGACCGTCGCCTTCACCAGGCCGCCGCCCGCCTGGCCGTCCACCTCGGTCCTGGCCAGTTCCTCCTGCGCCTGGGCGAGGTCCTGCTGCATCTTCTGGGCCTGCTGAAGGAGCTGCTGCATATTGGGCTGACCGCCACCGGGAATCACGGGTCACTCCAGGCATTTCGACGACAAATGTTTCGGTACGCCGAGCCTACGTGGTCCCCGGGCGGCGCGCCCCACCCACTGGCGGGCAACTCTTTCGAGTGAGTTCGGGTGGGCGGTGGCGGGACTCCTATACCTGACCAGAGGCCCGGCGCACCCGGGAATACCGCGATTTCGACCCCACGGCCCACCATTCGGCGGTAGGAAGGGCATGCGTCCCGGTACGCGCACTCACCCCTCCCGTCACGCAAGGTTACGCATGGGGGACTGCCCGTGGCGCCGGGCCGATGAGCAGCGAGTGCGCAGAGAGCAGAGACCCGCCCGTCGTCGAGTACGCCGTCGAGAACCACGCGTCGTGATCCAGCATGCAGAGGAGTACCCCGGTGAGTCAGCCGGAGATGCAGCCCGAAGGGCCGCCCCGCAACGAATCCGGTGTGCCCGGTCCGTCCGCGCCCTCCGCGACGGGCTCCGGCGAGCGCGGCCGGAAAACGGCGCGGCCGCGGGGCGGGGATCTGACCGCGGCCCCGTTTCCGGCCGGTGACTGGGGGGATCCCGCGCAGCGGCTCGACGAGCTGTACCGCTGGCTGGAGGCCGACGCGCTGCGCACCGCCGACTGGTATCTGGGCGACCGGCTGTGGAAGCGGCGGGGGGCCAGGGCGCTGCGGATGGGCACCGCGGCGGGGGCGGTCGCCGGTGCCGCGCTGCCGCTGCTGGATCTGACCGGCGCGCTGCACGGGGCGGCCGGCTGGGGGTATCTGTCGCTGCTGCTGGGTGCCGCGTGCATGGCCTGCGACCGCTACTTCGGGCTGACCTCGGGCTGGATAAGGAGCCTCGCCACCGCCCAGGCCGTGCAGCGCAGGCTGCAGGTGCTGCACTTCGACTGGGCGTCGGAGTGCGTGCGCGAGGTGCTGGGACCGGCCGAGGGGACGGCGAGCGAGGCGACCGAGCGCTGCCTCGGCGTGCTGCGGCGGTTCTCGGAGGACGTGACGGAGCTGGTGCGCTCGGAGACCGCGGACTGGATGGTGGAGTTCCGGGCGGGTCCGGCGCCGATGGGCATGCAGGCGCTGGTGTCCGGGGGGCCGGGCGGCGGCCGTGCCGAGTCGGGCGCGCAGCCGGGCCGCTTCCCGTTGCAGTCGATGGGCCGGCCGAACATGCCCCGGCAGCGGCCGCCGGAGTCCCCGAGGTGAGAGGTCGGTCCTCGCCCGACGCCTCGTCCCAGAAACGGCCTCCGAGCCGGCGCGGGGCCGCCCGGTGCGGGACTCGGGCGGCCGTCGGCCTCAGCTGAAGATGATCATCGAGCCCTGGGCCAGGCTGCGGGTGACGGCCGCGTGGAGGCCGAGCCAGACGTGGCGTTCACGGGCGAACGGATTGTCGTCGTAGGGGAACGGCACCGCGGGCTCCTCCAGCGAGGTGGGCGCGGCGGGCGGCAGCGGCGCGGCCGGCGGATTGCCCGGGTCGATGCCGATGGACGGGGCGACGAACTCCAGCTCGCGCAGCAGTCCGTACGAGGAGCCGAGCGGGCCGCCGCCCTCCAGCAGGGCGTCGGTGGTCAGCGGGGTGGCGAAGTCCACCGGGACGTACGCCCCCGCGTGGTCGTAGTGCCACACCAGGTGCGACTGCTGGGCGGTGGGCTCGAACATCTCCAGCAGCTGTTCGTAGTCCCCGCCCAGTTCGTCGACGGGGGTCACGGCGAGGCCGCTGAGCCGGAGGAGATAGGCGCGGCGCAGGAAGTGCAGGGCGTCGTAGTCGAAGCCCGCGACCGGGGCGACGTCACCGGTCAGTCCGGGCATGTAGGCGTAGACGGGGACGGGCGGCAGGCCCGCGTCGCCCAGCGCCTTGTCGTAGACGGCTATCTCTTCGGCGAACGGATTGTCGGGGCTGTGGCACAGCACGTCGACGAGGGGGACCAGCCACAGGTCACAGGCCACGAAGTCTCGCTCTCATACGGGGATGCGCGGGGTGGTGCGATGGTCGGGACAGCGTAATGCGGTCGGGACGTCGCGGACAGTGCCCCTCCGGCCGTCGCGGGACGGTCCTCGCCCCCGGCGGGACGGCTCAGGCGGCGGGGCCGCCGGGGCCGGGGCGGTCCGCGGCCGGTCCCGGGTGCGGCGGGTCGCCGGCCGCGAGCCGGTCGGCCCAGCTCAGCGCGTGGTTGTTGTAGTCGTCGACGGCGGCGCGCAGCGCGGCGCGGTCGCGGAGCGAGATCGCGGCGACGAGGTCGGGGTGCCCGCGCCAGAGCCAGTCCCGCACGTCCGCGTCACCGCGCAGGTAGGGCACGGCGAAGACCCAGGCCTGGACGCGCAGCCGGTGGAGGAAGTCGGTGATGTACGGGTTGCCGACGAGGGCACCGAGTTCGCGCCAGAAGCGCAGGTCGTAGCCGATGAGGATGTCCAGGTCGCCGCCGCGCGCGGCGCGGGCGGCCTCCTCGGCCCGGCGCCGCACGGAGACGAGGGCCTCGCGGTAGGCGGCCTGCCGGGCGCCCGGGGCGGGCGGCCCCTCGAAGACGTCGCGGATGACCCCGTCCATGACCAGGGTGCGGGCCTCCACCATCGCCCGGTAGTCGGCGACGCTGAACTGGTGGACCCGGAATCCGCGGTGCTGGTCGGATTCGAGGAGCCCCTGCGCCGAGAGGTCGAACAGCGCCTCGCGGACGGGCGTCGCGGAGACCCCGTACTGCTCGGCGATCATCTTGACGGTGAACTCCCGGCCGGGCTGGAGACGCCCCGCGAGCACCTCGTCACGCAGCGCGTCCGCGATCTGCTGTCGCAGCGTACTGCGGGTGACGGCTCCGCTCGCGCGCATCGCGCCCCTCCCCTGTTCGGCCTCGGGTCACCTTAGGGCCTTTCGTTCGGATCATGCTGGGCTCGCGGGGTGTGGCACGCGCGTCTGCGGCGTTGTCGTCGGTTGCCAACGCTCCGCGTTGACGCCCTCCTCCGCCTTGCAGCCGCACGCGCCACACCCCGCTCCCTGATCCAGCCTGATCCGAACGAAAGACCCTGAACGAGGCCACGGGGAGGGGCGCGGAAGCGGCGGGCGTACGGAAGCGCCGGGCGCGCGGACGGTTCACCGCGCGCCGGCGGTCACACCGTGTGCTGGTCGGCCACCGACAGCGCGGCGTCGAGCGCGGCCAGGCCCTCCTTGGCCTCCTCCTCGGAGATGGTGCAGGCGGGCACGGCGTGGGTGCGGTTCATGTTGATGAAGGGCCAGAGGCCGTTCTTCTTGGCCGCCGTGCCGAAGGCGGCCATCGGCGCGTTGGCCTCGCCGGTCGCGTTGTACGGGACCAGCGGCTCGCGGGTCTCCTTGTTGCGGACCAGGTCCAGCGCCCAGAAGGCGCCGAGACCGCGGACCTCGCCGACGGACGGGTGGATCTCGGCGAGTTCGCGCAGGCCGGGGCCGAGGACGGTCTCGCCGATGCGGGCGGCGTTCTCGATGACCTGCTCGTCCTCCATCACCTGGATGGTGGCGACGGCGGCGGCGCAGGCGAGCGGGTGGCCGGAGTAGGTGAGTCCGCCCGGGTAGGGGCGGGTCTCGAAGGTGGCGGCGATCTCGGCGGAGATGGCGACACCGCCGAGCGGCACGTATCCGGAGTTGACGCCCTTGGCGAAGGTCATCAGGTCGGGGACGACGTCGTAGTGGTCGGCGGCGAACCACTTGCCGGTCCGGCCGAAGCCGGCCATGACCTCGTCCAGGACGAAGACGATCCCGTACCGGTCGCAGATCTCCCGGACGCCGGCCAGATAGCCGGGCGGCGGCGTCATGATGCCGGCCGTGCCCGGGATCGTCTCCAGCACGATCGCGGCGATCGTCGAGGGACCCTCGAACGCGAGGGTGTCCTCCAGGTGCTGGAGCGCGCGGGCGCACTCCTCCGCCTCGGTCTGCGCGTAGAACGGCGAACGGTAGAGGAACGGGGCCCAGAACCGGACGACACCGGCGGAGCCGTTGTCCGAGGGCCAGCGGCGCGGGTCACCCGTCAGGTTGATCGCGGTGGAGGTGGCGCCGTGGTAGGAGCGGTAGGCGGAGAGCACCTTCGTACGGCCGGTGTGCAGCCGGGCCATCCGGACGGCGTTCTCGACGGCCTCGGCACCGCCGTTGGTGAAGAAGATCTTGTCGAGGTCGCCGGGGGTGCGCTCGGCGATGAGGCGGGCGGCCTCGGAGCGCGACTCGATGGCGAACGCGGGCGCGAAGGTCGTCATCTTCGCCGCCTGCTCCTGGATCGCGGCGACGACGACGGGGTGCTGGTACCCGATGTTGGTGTAGACGAGACCGCTGGTGAAGTCGAGGTAGCGGTTGCCGTCGTAGTCCCAGAAGTACGCCCCCTCGGCGCCGGCGACGGCGAGCGGGTCGATCAGGCCCTGGGCGGACCAGGAGTGGAACACGTGCGCGCGGTCGGCGGCCTTGACGGCCGCGCCGGCGGCGGAGTCGACAGGGGGATGAGGGGTCATGCCCCGAGCGTAGGCGGCGCTCCGCGCCCGCCGGTATGGCCATCTTGTATGGCGGGGGCCGCCTGGTTCGGCAGGGTGTCGTGTCCCCCGCGCGGAAGCCCGGCGCGCGACCCCGCCCTCCATTGACAGCACACTGTCGAAATGACAGCATGTTGTCATCAGAGTTCTTCCGAGGAGGCCGTCATGACCCGCGGGACCGTTCATCTGGCCGTGTACGACACCTACGCCGACTGGGAGCCCGGGTACGCCACCGCCCACCTCGCCGCCAACGGCTTCACCGTCCGCTCGGTCGGCCCCACGACCGACCCGGTCACCAGCATGGGCGGGCTCGTGGTCCGCCCCGATCTGGCGCTCGACGCGCTGCGCCCCGAGGACAGCGCACTGCTGATCCTGCCGGGGGCCGGGCTCTGGGACACGGGTGACGCGCTCGCCCCCTTCGCCCGCGCCGCACGCGCCTTCCTGGACGCGGACGTGCCCGTCGCCGCGATCTGCGGGGCCACGGCGGGCCTGGCCCGTGAGGGACTGCTCGACGCGCGGCCGCACACGAGCGCGGCCGACGTCTATCTGGCGGCCACCGGTTACGCGGGCGGCGCCCACTACACCGAGGCCGACGCGCTCACCGACGGCGGCCTGATCACCGCCGGCCCGACCGAACCGGTCGCGTTCGCCCGGGAGATCCTCGCGCTGCTCGGGGTGTACGACGCGACGCGGCTCGACGCCTGGTACCGGCTCTTCCACGACTCGGACGCGAGCGCCTACCCGGTGCTCCAGGGATGAGCCGCGGGAACCAGGACCGGCTGAGCGCCGGCGCCCTCACCGTCTTCCGGCTGAACGGCCAGTTCCTGTCCGTGGCCGAGGAGTTGGCCGGTCCGGCCGGACTGACCGCCGCCCGGTGGCAGGTGCTCGGCGCGGTGCTCGCCGAACCGCTGCCGGTCGCCGGGATCGCCCGCGCGATGGGCATCACCCGGCAGAGCGTGCAGCGCATCGCCGATCTCCTGGTGGACCGGGGTCTCGCGGAGTACGCGCCCAACCCGGCCCACCGCCGCGCGAAACTGCTCCGCCCGACCGCCGAGGGCCTGGCGGCGGTGGGCCGGATCGGCCCGGGGCACGCGGCGTTCGCCGAGCGGCTGGCGCAGGAGCTGGGCGAGGAGGAGTTCGACCGGACGGTCCGGGTCCTGGAGCGGCTGTCGCGCGCCCTGGACGCCGTGGGTCCGCCGGAGCCGCCGGCCGCTGCGGACGGGCCCGGTACGCCGGGGGCGTGAGCGGGGCGCATCGGCCGTCGCGCGGGGCCGCCCGCTCCCGGAGTCCGGGCGGCCGGACCGGTTCCGGGCGGACGCGGCGGGCCGCAGCCGCGCCGCTATTCTCGACCCCGTCCGGCGTGTCGTCGTACGGGGGGAGACCGCACACCATGGAGAAGCTCGGGTCCGCCGATCCTCAACGCATCGGCGGCTACCGGCTGCTGGGCAGACTCGGCGCGGGCGGCATGGGGCAGGTCTACCTGGCCCGTTCGGACCGGGGCCGGGTCGTCGCCCTGAAACTGGTCCGCGCGGAACTGGCCGAGAAGCAGGAGTTCCGCGAGCGGTTCCGCCAGGAGGTGGGGGCGGCCCGCCGGGTCGGCTCGGCCTGGACGGCCCCCGTCCTGGACGCCGACACCGAGGCCGCGGTGCCGTGGGTGGCCACCGGGTACGTAGCCGGACCGTCCCTCCAGACCACCGTCTCGGGACGCGCTCTCCTCTCGGCCGGCCCCGCCCCGGGGGCGTACGGCCCGCTGCCCGACCGCTCCGTGCACATCCTGGGCACCGGCCTCGCGCACGCGCTCCGGGCCATCCACGCGGCCGGGCTCATCCACCGGGACCTCAAACCGTCCAACATCCTGCTGACGATCGACGGTCCGCGCGTCATCGACTTCGGGATAGCCCGCGCGCTGGACACCGTCACGGACGGCGGTCTCACCCGCACCGGCGCGCTGGTCGGCTCCCCCGGCTTCATGGCCCCGGAACAGGTGCGCGGCGAGCGGGTGACCACCGCGTGCGACGTGTTCTGCCTGGGTTCGGTGCTGGCGTACGCGTCCACCGGGCGGCTCCCGTTCGGGACGGCGGCCACCGGGGTGCACGCCCAGCTCTTCCGGATCGCCCAGGAGGAGCCGGACCTCACCGGGGTCCCCGTCGACCTCGTGGAGCTGGTCCGCGACTGCCTGCGCAAGGATCCTCCGGCCCGCCCCACGACGGACGAGATCCTGGACCGGCTGGACGAGGGCGACACCGCGGAGCCCTGGCTGCCCGCCGCGCTCATCGCCCAACTGGGGCGCCAGGCCGTGGGTCTGCTCGACACGGAGGACCCGCAGGACGCGGACCCCGGGTCCGGTCCGTCGACCGCCGTCCTGCGCGTCACGGCCCCCGCCGACCCGCCCCCGCCTCCAGTTCCGGATCCCGCCCCGGCCCCCGATCCGACCCCGGCGACCGCCGTGGCACCGCAGGACACCGCACCGACCGCACCGGTCGTCCCGCCCACCCGGGCCGGGGCCGCCTATCCCGAGTCGCCCTACGCCCCGACGGCCGCCCAGGGCACACCCCCACCGGGCGGCACGGCCCCGGGCGCACCCGCCTTCGGCGATCCGCACGCGACACCGGCCACGCCCGCGTACGGCAGTCCACAGCCCGCCCCCGGCCCGCCCGCCTACGGCTACCCCCCGCAGACCTCCGGCCCTCCCGCCGCGTACGGCTACCCGCAGCCCGGACAGCCGGGACAGCCGGGACAGCCGGGACAGCCGCATCAGGGCTACGCCTACGCCTATCCCCAGCAGCCGGGCTTCGGCACCGCGCCCCCCTACGGCCCGGCCGACGGCGGTCCGGAGCGGCCCGAACGCCGGAGCACCGGATCGACGGTGGCCCTGATCGTGATCGCGGTCCTGGTCGCGCTGGGCGCGGGCGGTTCGGTGTACGCGCTGATGAGCGACAAGGGGCCGCCGCCCAAGGCCTCCCCGAGCCGCACTCCGGATCCGACCGCCACCGACGAGTCCGCCGATCCCCCGTCCCCCTCCCCGGGCGACGACGGTGACGACGGCGGCAACGGCGGGACCCCGGCCGCGGGCGACGTGCCGGACGGCTACGTGGGCACCTGGGCGGCAGGGCTGGACAACGCCTCCGGCCACTCCACCCGCACCCTGGTCATCGGTCAGGGCGCGGTCGGCGAGACCGTCCTCACCCTCACCGCCGAAGGGCCGCTGGACACCGGCGGCACCTACCACTGCGTCTTCAGCGCCGATCTGGCGGCCCGGCCCTCCACGGGCTCGCCGGTCAGCATCGGCCCGTCCACGGTGACGGAGGGCGAGCCGATGACGTCCTGCACCCCGGGCGGCGCCACCACCCTCACCCTCCTTCCGGACGGAAGCCTGAGCCGCGTGAACACGGACACCGGCGACCGGCTCACGTACACGAAGTCGGACTGACCGGATCCCGCACCGGACGGATCGGCACAGCCCTCCCGGCAGACCGGCGCCGCCCGCTACACCAGCGGTTTCAGCGACATCAGCAGATGCCGGTGGGCCGGCTCCCCCGTCGGACGCAGCGCGTCCTCCCGGTCCGCGTGGCCGGAGACCAGGGCGCGCTGGCCGGGGCCCATCATCCGGAACCGGACGACCGGTTCGTCGAAGGACGACAGGGCGTCCATCAGATACGAGGGCTTGAAGGCGACGGTGACGGGGTCCGGGCTTTCGAGGACCGCCGGAAGGCGCTGTGAGGCCACGTCGTCCTCGTAACCGGCCCGGAGCAGCACGGAGCCTTCCTCGAAGGCCAGTTGGAGGGGGCTGTCGCCCTCGGCGACGACGGAGACCCGCTTCACCGCCTCGACCAGCGGCTCCCGCTCCGTCACCGCCTCGACGGGGTCGGCGAGGGCGAACAGCTTGTCGTGGCGCGGGAGTCTGCCGTCCACGAGCCGGACCGTGGTGCGCATCCCGTCCCGCTCGAAACCGGCCGAACCCGCGTCGAGCGCCAGGCTGACCGGGCCCGTGCCGTCGAAGGAGCGGGCGATCTCCGCGAGCCGGCGCGCGGAGACGACGACATCGGCCGACGCCTCCCCGGCCGCGGGCTTCCATCCCAGCGTGCGCACCGCGAAGCGGTAGCGGTCGGTGGCCGCGAGCGTCATCCGGTCGCCGTCGAGCCCCAGCCGGATCCCGGTGAGGACCGGCAGCGCCTCGTCCCGCCCGGCCGCCACCGCCACATCGGCCACCGCCGCCGCGAACTCCCGTCCGTCCACCGCCCCCAGCACCTCGGGCAGCGGGGGCAGCGTGGGGCGGTCGTCGAGCGGCAGCACCGACAGGCCGAAGCGCGCCCCGCTGCCGGTGACCGTGAACCGCGAGCCCTCGGTCCCGCACTCCACCGCGCCCTCGGGCAGCACCCGGCACACGTCCAGGAGCCGCCGTCCCATGACCAGGACGCGGCCGGGCCGGAGCGTCTCGGCGGGGATCTCGATGCGGGCGGACGCCTCGTAGTCCAGTCCGGAGATGCCGAGCCGGCCGTCCGCCGCCTCCAGCAGCAGTCCGCCCAGGACGGGCACCGGGGACCTGGTGGGCAGCACCCGGGCCGCCCAGGCCACGGCGTCCGCCAACGCGCCGCGCTCGATACGGAATTCCACGGTGACGCCCTCTCCTCGGCCGCACGCCGGCCGCCCGAGCCATGCGGGCGGACCGGTCCTGACCCTTCCGACGGTAGAGGGCACCACTGACAACGCCGGTGCGCCGGACAGGGTCCGACGGCACCGGCGCCGCTCGGCGGGTCACCCCCGCGAACGGACACCGCCGCCGGGACAGGTCACCGGCGGCAGTGGAAGGAGGGCGGTTGCGGCCGACCGCAGCGGCCACCCCCGTGAGCCGATGCCGTCGTCCCCGTTCCTCTCCCCCGAAAGGCCCGCAACCGCGTTCGGACTCTAGGTCGCGGGGCAGACGAACGAAAGAATCAGTTCGCACGGTGAGGCCGGGCAGAGGTATCAGTCCGCACAACGGAACCGGTACGCTGCACTCCGGTTTGGGGCGGGAGCGGGGGAAACGTGCAGACGCGCAGGCGGGCGGACGACGTCATCCGGATGCATGGCCTGGCCAGATCGGGCGGCACCCGGGAACTGCTGCGCTGGCTCTCGGGGCGGGCGGACGGCTGGGCCGGGCTGCTCGACGGCGACGGCACCGTCCTGCACGGCGTCGCCCGCGCCCCGGACACCGCGACCGCCGACGCCCCCGGACTGGCCGCCGAGGGGGCGCGGGAGCTGACCGGACTCGGCGCCCGCTCGCTCTCCTTCGACCGCGGGGCGCACACCGTGCTGCTGTTCTCGCTGGACGCGCCCCCCGGTGTCGCACCTCCGGTCCTCGGCGTGGTCGCCCGCCGGCCCACCGCCGCCGGGCTGACCACGCTGCTCGCGGACGCCGCCCTGCCGCTGGCCCTGTGCTGGTCGGCCGAGGCCGTCGAGCGCAAGCGCCGGCGCGTGGACCTCGCGGAGTCGCGCGGCCGGGAGGCGGTGCTGCATCTGCTGATGACCGGACAGCTGTCGATCGCCCATCAGGTGGCGGGCGCCCTGAAGCCCGGACTGCCGGACCCGGTCCGGGTCTGCGTCGTCGAGTGCCCGGGGAGCAGCCGCGACGAGGTGGCCCGGATCTGCGCGGAGCTGTCCGGCGGGCGGTCCTGGATCGTGCGGTGCCCGGTGTACGCGCGCCATCTCATCCTCATCACCCCGGTGGGCCCCGGGCCGGAGCGGGACCGTCTCGGTCAGGCGGTCGCGTCGGCCGTGGCCGACTGCCATGTCGGGATCAGCGAGGACGCCCCGCTGGCCGACACCCCGACCGCGTACCGGCAGGCGTTCCACGCCCTGGCCGTCGCGCGCGGACTGCCCGGCCGCAGCGCCCGCTTCGGCACCGCCCCCTCCCCCGCCCTGGTGGCCGGCGCCCGGGGAGCGGCCTGGGCCGACGCCGTACTCGCCCCGCTGCTCACGCATCTGCCCCGGCGCGCCCAGGACCCGGGCGCCCAGGAACTCGCGGCCACGCTCGCCTCCTGGCTCGCCTTCTCCTCGCACGCCACGGACCATCTGAAGATCCACCGCAACACCCTGGCCGCGCGGCTGCGGCTGATCGGTGAGCTGCTGGGCCACGATCTGCAGCGGGTGGCCGACCAGGCGGCCCTGGACCTGGCCCTGAGCATCCGCGCCACGCCCAGCCTGCCCCGCCCGCCGGGTCCCGGGGCCGCGGCGGAACCGGCGCCTTGCCTGGACGACGTGCTGCGGCAGCCCGCGGTCCGTTCCTGGGCCGTGCAGCAGGTGCGCCCGCTGGGCTCCACGGAACCGGGCAGCGGCTCGGACCCGTACACGACCCTGCGCACCTGGCTGGACTGCGAGGCGCAGCTCGGTCCGGCGGCCGAGGCGCTGGAGATCTCCGTGCCGGGGGTGCGCAAGCGGCTGACCCGGCTGGAGAGCGTGCTCCAGCGCTCGCTGCTGCGGACGCCGAGCGCCCGTCACG
Organism: Streptomyces sp. NPDC057682; assembly: GCF_042799575.1. NCBI lineage: Bacteria > Bacillati > Actinomycetota > Actinomycetes > Kitasatosporales > Streptomycetaceae > Streptomyces > Streptomyces sp. NPDC057682. Next base: position 26,246 of record NZ_JBHVIN010000001.1, read on the forward strand.
ACCTGTGGCTGGCGTTCCGGACCCTGGAACTGGCCCAGGACGGCTGACCGCGTCCGCGTACGGCGGAAGGGGCGCACCGGACCGTTCGGGTCCGGTGCGCCCCTCGTCATCGGGGTGTCCGCCGGTTCAGCAGCTCAGGTTCGATCCGGGCGTGGTGCCCAGGATCTGCGTGAAGGACTGGTAGCGGTCGATCCGGCTCTGGACCTGGGCGGGGTTGCCGCCGTTGCACTCCAGGGAGCCGTTGATGGAGCGGATGGTCTCGCCGAAGCCGGCACCGTTCACCATGGCGTTGTGGGCCGTCATGGTGCCGGGGCCGTTCTGGGTGTTCCAGTACCAGAGGCCGGTCTTCCAGGCGACGGCCGCGTCCTGCTCGACGAGGTAGGGGTTGGCCAGCAGGTTGATGCCGAGGGCGTCACCGGCCGCCTTGTAGTTGAAGTTCCAGCTGAGCTGGATCGGTCCGCGCCCGTAGTACGCGGCCTGGCCCGCCGGACAGCCGTAGGACTGGCTGGTGTCGCAGTAGTGCGGGTAGTTGGCCGTGTTCTGCTCGACCACGTACACCAGCCCGCCGGTCTCGTGGCTGACGTTGGCGAGGAAGGCCGCGGCCTCCTGCTTCTTCACCGTGTCGCTGCCGGTGTTGGCGAAGCCCGGGTAGGCGCTGAGGGCCGCCGTGAGACCGCTGTAGGTGTAGAAGGAACTGCGGTTCGGGAACATCTGGTTGAACTGCGCCTCGCTGACGACGAAGCCGTCCGAGGAACCCGGACCGCCCGGGTCCGTACCGCCGCCGCCGCAGCTGCCCTGGTCGGCCCAGACGTCGGCGTTGCCGGGGGTCTCGTTCTGGGTCCACCACTTGGCGGTCCAGTTGTGGCCGTTGTACGAGGCGGAGCCGCCGCCGGTGTAGACGGCGGAGGAGCTCCAGGGGGACGCGCACTCGGCCGCGGAGGCGGTGGTGGCGGGAAGGATGACGACCGTCGCGACGACCGCGCTGAGCGCGGCGAACAGGCCCATGACACGTTTGATCATGTGAGCACTCCTTCGGCGCGGCGCACCGCTCTCGTCGGCGCGCCGCCATGGGGGGATGCCGTCACTCAAGCGGGAATGGTCTGAACCTGTCAAGGTCTAGACCATCGCCGAACATTTTTACGACAGGGGCGCATCAACCACCGTTCACCGCTTTCCACTTGCGCACCACGCCCCCCAACAGCCCTTCTTCCGGAGGAGGTCCATCCGGATCGGGCGGCCGCACGAAGAAGGGCCCGGAGGAAAATCCTCCGGGCCCGTCCAGCATGCGGAACGCCGTCCCACGGCGCCCGCGCTCGTCATCGCGTCAGCAGGTCAGCCCCGAACCGGGGTTCACCCCGAGAATGCCGGTGATCCGCTCGTACTTGGCGACCCGCGCCTCCACCGAGGCGGGATTGCCGCCGTTGCACTCCAGGGAGCCGTTGAGCGAGCGGATCGTCTCACCGAAGCCCGCACCGCCGACCATGGCCTCGTGCGAGGTCATGGTGCCGGGACCGTTCTGGGTGTTCCAGTACCAGAGGGCGGTCTGCCAGGCGACCGAGGGATCGCGCTCCACCATCCACGGATCGTTCAGCAGGTCCAGCCCCAGCGCGTCGCCGGCCGCCTTGTAGTTGAAGTTCCAGCTGAACATGATCGGCCCGCGCCCGTAGTAGGCCTTCTGGCCGGCCGGGCAGCCGAAGGGCTGGCTGTAGTCGCACTTGATCCAGTAGTTGGCCTCGTTGATCTCCTTCACGTACCGCAGACCGACCGACTCGAAGTCGGCGTGCGTCAGGAACGCCGCCGCCTCCCGGGCCCTGGTCGTCTCCGTCCCCGTGTTCGCGAACCGGGGATAGGCGTGCAGGGCGTCGATCAGCCCCTGGTACGTGTAGAAGGGGGCGCGGTCCGGGAAGATCGCGTCGAACTCGTCCTCGCTGATGACGAAGTCCGAGACGCCGCCCGTACAGGCACCCTCGTCCTTCCAGACCGAGGTGGCGCCCGGGTTCTCGTTCTGCGTCCACCACTTGGCCGTCCAGTTGCGGCCGTGGTGCGACACGGTCCCGCCCGCGCCGTACGCCGTGGACGAGCTCCACAGGGGCGCGCACGACACCTCGGCCGCGGGGGCGGGCGCGGCCTGCGCCGCACCGGGGAGGAAGGCCGCCGTCGCGACGACGGCGCTCAGTACGGTCAGAACGCTCTTGATGCGGTTCAGCGCTGCTCACTCCTTCGGCAGGGCACCCCGAACAGGCTCCGGCATGCCGTCGGGCACCCGGACACCCAACCGTGATTGGTCTGGACCTGTCAAGGTCTGGACCAAGTGCCGTGCGCGCGGCCCCCGTTCCGGCCCCCGCCGAACAGCGGGCGAACAACGGGCGACGGGTCCCCGTACGGCCCGCCGGGCCCGCCCCGGCCGCCCTACGGTGACGCGCACACGCGCACAGCCGTCCGGCAGCCGAGGGGGAGAACGGGCCGTGGAATGGTTCACCGCCGAGAACGTCGTGGCCGTCCTCACCGCCGTCCTCGGCGTCCTCGCCTCGATCGGCGTGCTCTGGTACGAGCGCCGCGTCCCGCGCCGCAAACGCGTCGGCTACCGCGTGCAGATGGACACCCCGATCGGCGGCGACGCCGGACAGGGCCGGGCCAACGTCCGGCTCGGGCTCTTCGACGAGACCCCGGACATGGCCGACGCCACCCTCGTCCTGCTCCGCATAGAGAACGACGGCTCGCAGTCGATCGCGCGCGGCGACTACACCGGGCCCGACGAGCAGCTGCACGGGCTGGTCGTCGAGTTCACCGACCGCCGGGTGCGCGGGATCGCCGTCACGCACTCCCCCGGCGCCGACCATCTGATGGACCACTTCACCCCGTCCGCCGGGCTCCGCGAGAGCGGTTCGCTGATCCGGCTGCCGCGCGTCCCGCTCAACCGCGGCGAGCACTTCAAGCTCCTGGTCCTGCTCACCGGGGCGCGCGTCGGCAGCCCCGTCCGGATCACCGGCGGCATCCGGGACGGCGAGGTGCGGCCCAACTCGGCCGCCCGGCCGGACGAGAAGCCGCCGCTGTTCGGCCGCGCCGCCCGGTTCATCACCGTGGCGCTCACCGTCTGCGTCATGACCCTGTCCACGATCATCCTGGTCCGCGACGACACCCCGCCCCCGATCGGCTGCGCGCGCGGCGAGCTGACCGTGACCGGCTCCACCGCCTTCGAACCGGTCCTGCGCGAGCTGGCCCGGAAGTACGCCGAGGCCTGCGCGGGCGCCACCGTCACCGTGGACGCGCACGGCAGCACCGCCGGGATACGGGAGCTGGCCGAACGCGGCGCACGGGCCGGCCGCTCCGGTTCGCCCGCCCTCGTGGCGTTCTCCGACGGCCCGAAGCCGAGCGGCTTCCCGCAGCTGCGCGAGAACCGCGTCGCCGTCTCCCTCTTCCGCCTGGTCGTCAACGACAAGGTCCCGCTGAAGAACCTGGGCCTCGACACCGTCCGCGCGCTCTACCGGGGCGACATCCGCAACTGGAGCGCGCTCGGCGGCCCCGACCTGCCGGTGCTCCTGGTCAGCCGGGACGCCAACTCCGGCACCCGGGAGGTCTTCCAGCGCCGCGTCCTGGGCCGCAACGAGCCCGCCCAGTCCTCCCGCGACTGCACCACCAAGGACGACCCCCGGGCCCCCGTCGTCCGCTGCGAACTGGACTCCACCGACCAGGTCCTCACCGAGGTCGGAAAACTGCCCGGCGCGATCGGCTACAGCGAACTACGGGCCGGAACCAAACCCTCCGGAGCCCATCCGGTCTCCCTGGACGGCGCGGCCCCCTCCGTCGACACCCTCGCCACCAGCCGCTATCCGTACCGGGAGATCGAGTACGCGTACACCTACGGCCACCCGCCCGCCGACTCCCTGGTCTCCAGCTTCCTCGCCTACCTGAGCCGGGGCAGCGGCCAGGACGTCGTCCGCACCCACGGGCACCTGCCGTGCGCGACGCCCGAGGGGCTGCGGCTGTGCGGGGCGCGCTGATCCCGGACGCGCCGGAGGGCCGGAGCGCATCGCGCCCCGGCCCTCCGGCCGCCCGTCCCGTCTACAGGAAGGAGTTGATCTCGATGGTCTCGGTCCGGCCGGGGCCGACGCCGATCGCGGAGATCGGGGCGCCGGACATCTCCTCCAGCGCCTTCACGTACGCCTGGGCGTTCTTCGGCAGGTCACCGAAGGTCTTGGCCTTCGTGATGTCCTCCGACCAGCCCGGCAGCATCTCGTAGACCGGCTTCGCGTGGTGGAAGTCGGTCTGGCTGTACGGCAGCTCCTCGACGCGCTTGCCGTCGATCTCGTACGCCACGCACACCGGGATCTGCTCCCAGCCGGTCAGCACGTCCAGCTTGGTGAGGAAGAAGTCGGTGAGACCGTTGACCCGGGTCGCGTACCGCGCGATGACCGCGTCGAACCAACCGCAGCGGCGGTCGCGGCCGGTGGTGACACCGCGCTCCCCGCCGATCCGGCGCAGCGCCTCGCCGTCCTCGTCGAGCAGCTCCGTCGGGAACGGACCGGCACCCACACGCGTCGTATAGGCCTTGAGGATGCCGATGACACGGGTGATCTTCGTCGGGCCGACGCCGGCCCCGGTGCAGGCTCCGCCCGCGGTCGGGTTCGACGAGGTGACGAAGGGGTACGTGCCGTGGTCGACGTCGAGCAGCGTGCCCTGGCCGCCCTCGAAGAGGACGACCTTGCCCTCGTCGATGGCGTTGTTCAGGATCAGCGTCGTGTCGGCGACGTAGGGCTTGATCTGCTCCGCGTACTGGAGCATGTCCTCGACGACCTTGCCGGGCTCGATCGCCCGCCGGTTGAAGACCTTGGCCAGAAGCTGGTTCTTCTGCTCCAGGGCCGCCTCGACCTTCTGCTCCAGGATCGACTCGTCGTAGAGGTCCTGGACGCGGATGCCGACCCGGTTGATCTTGTCCGCGTACGTCGGGCCGATACCGCGCCCGGTCGTACCGATCTTGCGCTTGCCGAGGAACCGTTCCGTCACCTTGTCGACGGTGACGTTGTACGGAGTGATCAAATGAGCATTGCCGCTGATCAGCAGCTTGGACGTGTCCACGCCACGCTCGTTCAGCCCACTCAGCTCGGAGAGCAGGACCGCCGGGTCGACGACGACACCGTTACCGATGACCGGGGTGCACCCCGGCGAAAGGATTCCGGAGGGGAGGAGATGCAGTGCGTACTTCTGGTCACCGACGACGACGGTGTGTCCGGCGTTGTTGCCCCCTTGGTAGCGCACCACATAGTCCACGGACCCACCGAGGAGGTCGGTGGCCTTTCCCTTGCCCTCGTCACCCCACTGAGCACCGAGCAGCACAAGTGCGGGCACAGGCGTACACCCCTTCCGGGCGGGGCATGTCCAAGGTCAGGGGGCGTACGTAAACGCCGTACATGCCGTACGACGCTGTACGACACGGCCTGAACCGTCGAACCGGGTGCCCCGGAATAGACGAAGCCCCTGGCGCAATAGCGCAAGGGGCTCTTGCACCAAGATGCTACCCGAGGAAGGACCGAGGTGTCGGCTGCCCAGCCCCCCGGCAACGGTGCGCCCCATCTGCTGGTGGTGATCGATCCGGACGCCCGCCGGACCGACGGCGAGTCCGTCCGGATCGCGAAAGACGTGCTGAGCGCCGGTGCGCACGCCAAGATCTGCCTTCCGGACGGCCCCGCGGAGTTCGACCGGGCGCTCTCCCGGCGGGGCTCCCGCAGGCCCGTGGTGATCGGTGACGACCGGGCTCTGCGCCGTGCGGTCGCGTTGCTCCATCGGGAGCGGGAACCGGCCATGAGCACCCTCTCGCTGATCCCCGTCGGCACGGCCGCCCGGCTGGAGCTGGCGCACGCTCTGGGCGTGCCCGCCGGCGCGGTGGCGGCGGCGCGCACGGCGCTCGACGGGGTGGTGCGCCGACTGGACCTGCTGGTCGACGACAGCGACGGCGTGGTCCTGGGAGCGCTGCGCATCCCCGCCCCGGGCGACGCTCCCGGGGCCCGTCAGGACCGTTCGGGTGTCACGGCCGTCTGGAACACCTGCCGCTCCCTGGTCCGCACGCTCGTCCGCCCCGCCCCGGCCGCCCCCGCCGACGGGCCCGGCACCCACCGGCTGCGCGTCGAGGCGGACGGCGTGGTGCTGACGGACCTGGGCCGACCTGTGGAGTCGGTGACGGTCACCTCGGGCGCCGACGGAGGCGTCGCCGAGGTGACCATCCACCCGCCGGACGGCGGCCCCCTCACCACGGAGGCCAAGGCCGTCACCGTCTCCGGCGCGGACTTCCGCTACCGGGCGGACATACAGGTCGGGGGACCGGTCCGGACCCGGACGTGGACGGTCCGGGCGGGCGCCTGGGGGCTGATGCTGCCGGTGTCGGGCGGCTGAGGGCCGTCCGGATCTTCGCCGGCCGGCCCTAAGGGGTGTGCCGCGATCCCTGGCGGGCGGATCCGGAGGCGTCCTCGCGCGGCTTTCCGTCCCCCGGCAGGCCGAGGGTCCTGCGGTGCTCCTCCCACCGGCCCATCAGGGCCCCCAGCTCGTTCTGGAGGAACTCGAAGAAGGCCGCCGTCTCGGCGATGCGGGCGCCCGCGGGGGTGTCCTCGCCCAGGGTGCGGGCCCCCTCGCGCAGGGTCTGCTCCCAACGGGTGAGCACCCGGTCGCGGCTGGCGAAGGTCGTGTACCAGATCTCGTTGTGCAGCCGGTAGCGGTCGCGGCGCGAGCCCGGCTCGCGCTCCCGTCCGACCATGCTGACCTGCGTGAGGTAGTTGATCGCGCCGGACACGGCCGCCGGACTGATCTGCAGGGCCAGGGCCAGCTCCGCCGAGGTCATCGACGCGTCGTCGTCGGCGAGCAGCGCGGCGAAGACACGGGACGCCATCCGCTGCATCCCCGCCTCGGTCATCTCCGACGCGAACCGCTCGACGAACCGCGAGACGGCCTCCGCGTCCCGCTCCCCGCTCCCCCGGGCGGCGCCGGGCGCCTCGCGTACGACCTCTGCGGATTCGCTGCTCATCGGTTCCTCGTCCTCTCCGCGGCCCCGGCCCCTGCCCTTCGCCCGGGTCACTCCTTCGAGTTTATACGTTTCCTTAACTTCACAACTTTGTGAAAGTAGCGTACGTTCAGAAGCATGACGAAGGCAATCACCGTGGCCGGGCTGCACAAGTCGTTCGGCCGGACGCATGCGCTGGACGGGCTCGATCTGACCGTCGAGTCCGGTGAGGTGCACGGCTTCCTCGGACCGAACGGATCGGGGAAGTCCACCACCATCAGAGTGCTGCTGGGCCTGCTGCGCGCCGACTCCGGCGCGGCCCAGCTGCTCGGCCGCGATCCCTGGCGCGACGCGGTGGAGCTGCACCGCAAGGTGGCGTACGTGCCGGGTGACGTCACGTTGTGGCGGAATCTGTCGGGCGGCGAGGTGATCGATCTCTACGGCCGGCTGCGCGGCGGGCTCGACCCGGCCCGGCGCGCGGACCTCGTCGAGCGCTTCGAGCTCGATCCGACGAAGAAGGGCCGGACGTACTCGAAGGGGAACCGGCAGAAGGTGGCCCTGGTCGCCGCCTTCGCCTCCGATGTGGACCTGCTGATCCTGGACGAGCCGACCAGCGGCCTCGATCCGCTGATGGAGGAGGTCTTCCAGAGCTGTGTCACCGAGGAGCGCGACCGGGGACGGACCGTGCTGCTCTCCAGCCACATCCTCAGCGAGGTCGAATCACTCTGCGACCGGGTCTCCATCATCCGCCGGGGCCGGACGGTGGAGACCGGCACCCTGGCCGGACTGCGCCATCTGACGCGGACCAACATCACCGCCGAGCTGGCCGCCGCCCCGGACGGACTGTCCCGGCTGCCCGGGGTGCACGACCTCGACGTGCGGGGCCGGCGGGTCTCCCTCCAGGTCGACACCGAGCAGTTGGACGCCGTCCTCAAATCGCTCTCCGCCGCCGGGGTCCGCTCCCTGACCAGCACGCCGCCCACGCTGGAGGAGCTGTTCCTGCGGCACTACACGGCGGAGACCGGACAGGACGCGGAGGTGGGCGCGCGATGACCACCGCGACCATGGCCGCCGCCACGGGCGAGCGGCACCGGGCGGGGACCGGGCAGCTCGCCGGGACCGGGACCCTGCTCCGGCTCGCCCTGCGGCGCGACCGGATCATTCTGCCCGTCTGGGTGCTCGTGCTCGGCGGCTCCTTCTCCTCCGTCGGACGGTCGATCTCCGCGCTCTACGGAACGGCCGCCGAGCGCGCCGAGCTGGCCGCGTCGATGAACGCCAACAGCTCCGTGCGCGCCCTGTACGGGCCCGTATTCGGCGACTCCGTGGGCGGACTGGTCAGCTGGCGCATGCTCGCCTTCGGCGCCGCGCTGGCCGGGGTGATGAGCCTGGTCGTCGTCGTGCGCCACACCCGCGAGGAGGAGGAGACGGGCCGTCAGGAGATGCTCTCCTCCGCCATGGTGGGGCGGCGCGCCCCGCTCACCGCGGCCCTGCTCGCCGCTCTCGTCGCCAACGCGGCGCTGGCCCTGGTGATCGTCGCCGGAATGGCGGGCTCGGGTGCGGGCGGCGCCGGGGCGGTGGCGCTCGCCGCGGCCGTCGCCGGGGTCGGGATGCTGTTCGCCTGCACCGCGGCGATCGCCGCGCAGTTCACCGAGAGCGCCCGGCTGGCGAAGGGGCTGACGGCGGCGGTCGTGGGGGCCGCGTTCGTCCTGAAGGCGGCGGGCGACTCCGCGACGGACGACGGTTCGTCCGTCCTCACCCGGCTCTCCCCCCTCGGCTGGGCGGAGAACGTCCGGCCGTACGCGGACGAGCGCTGGTGGGTGCTCCTCGTGATCGCCGGGGCCGTTGCCGTCCAGGGGATCGTGGCGTACGCGCTGGCCGGGCGCCGCGACGTCGGCATGGGCTTCCTGCCGACCCGGCCCGGACCGGCCCGGGGCCGGCTCGCCTCCGCCCGGGGTCTCGCCCTGCGCCTCCAGCGCGGCGCGCTCTGGGGCTGGACGCTGTCGTTCGCCGTGGTCGGGTTCGTCTTCGGCGGGCTGACCGACGGGGTCGGTGATCTCGTCGGGGACAACGAGAAGACCCGGGAGATCTTCGAGCGGATGGGCGGCCAGTCCGGACTCACGGACGCCTTCCTCGCCTCGATGGTGTCCGTCCTGGGCACGGTGGCCGCGCTCTACGTCGTCTCCTCCGTGCTGCGGCTCTCCGCCGAGGAGACCGCAGGGCGCGCGGAGCCGGTGCTCGCCGGGGCGGTGAGTCGCGTCGGCTGGGCCGGCGGCCATCTCCTCATCGCCTTCGGCGGAGCCGCCCTGCTCATGGCGGCCGGCGGCCTCGGACTGGCGGTCGGCTACGGCCACGCGATACCGGCGGTGCTCGGCGCCGCCCTGGTGCAGCTGCCCGCCGTCTGGCTGCTGGGCGGCGTGACCGTCCTGCTGTACGGGGCGCTGCCCCGGCTGGCCGCCGCCGGATGGGGGCTGGTGGGGATATGCCTGGCGCTGAGCTGGATCGGCCCCGCGCTGGACCTGCCGCAGGCGGTCATGGACCTGTCGCCGTTCACGCATCTGCCGAAGCTGCCGGGGGCGGCGGGCATGGCCTGGGGTCCCGTGGTGCTCCTGACCGTGATCGCGGCCGCCCTGGTGGCGTCCGGGCTGGCGGCGCTGCGCCGGCGCGACCTGCTGACCTGAGAGGCGCGGGGCCCGCGCCGCCGGAGACCGGTCCGGCGGCGGGGCCACCGGGTCCGCAGGAGCGACCCGGCGCGCGGGGTCAGAGCGCGACCCGGAGTTCCTTCAGCCCGCGGATGACATACCCCGGGTTCCACTCCGGTTCGGCCACCAGCCGCATGCCGGGAGCGCGGCGGAGGAGTTCGCCGAAGGAGGCGGCGAGTTCCACCCGGGCCAGCGGCGCCCCGAGGCAGAAGTGGATGCCGGCGCCGAAGGTGATGTGGGGGTTCTCCTGACGGGCGAGGTCCAGGGTGTCCGGGTCGGCGAAGCGGGCCGGGTCGCGGTTGGCCGAGCCGAAGAGCAGGGCCACCTCGGAGCCCCGGGGGATCACCGTGCCGTCGATCTCGATGTCGTCGAGCACCCAGCGTTCGAACATCTGCAAGGGGGTGTCGTACCGCATCAGCTCCTCCACCGCGGTGGGCAGCAGCCCGTGGTCCGCGCGGAGCGCGGCCAGTTGTTCCGGGTGGCCCAGCAGGGTCCGCCAGCCGTTCACGGTGGTGTTGACGGTCGCCTCGTGCCCGGCGTTCAGCAGCAGCACGCAGGTGGAGACCATCTCCTGCTCGGTCAGCCGCTCGCCCTCGTCGTGGGCGGCGATCAGGGCGGAGATCAGGTCCTCGCCCGGGTTGCCGCGCCGGTCGGCGATCAGTTCGCGCAAATACGCGGAGAAGTCGAGCGAGGCGCGCACGGCGGCGCGGGCGGTCTCCTCGGACGGGTTGAGCTCGAACATCCCGCAGATCGCCGCCGACCAGGGGCGCAGCGGGGCGCGGTCGGACTCCGGGATGCCCAGCATCTCGGCGATGACGGCGACGGGCAGCGGTTCCGCGACGGCGGTGAGCAGATCGCCGCCGCCCTCGGCGACGAAGTCGTCGACGAGCCCGGCGGCCAGCCGCCGGACCGTGGGGACCAGCCGCTCGACGGTGCGCGGGGTGAAGGCCTTGGAGACCAGGCGCCGGATCCGGGTGTGGTCCGGGGGCTCCAGGTCCAGCAGCCCGTTGCCGTTGAGCGTGTCGAAGGGCTCGTGCTCGGGCGGCGGGGGTGTCCGGCCGAACTCCTCGTGGGTGAAGCGGTGCAGATAGGTCCGGCCCAGCCGGCGGTCCCGCAGCAGCGCCGACACGTCCGCGTAGTGCGGGACGAGCCACTGCCCGGTCGGCTCGAACCAGTGCACCCGGCCGGTGGCGCGCAGCTCGGCGTAGGCGGGGTACGGATCGGCGACGAACGCCGCCGACCAGGGATCGAACGGGGCGGCGGGGCCGGAGGAGGGGTGCGTGGGCTGGTCCATGCAGCGACGCTAACCGGCCACCCGCCCCCGGGCCAGCCCTGCCCGGCCGGACCTGTCCCGGACCCGCCGCCGGGCCTGTCCCGGGCCCGTCTCAGGACGGGGTGACCAACCGGGCCTCGTAGGCGAAGACGGCGGCCTGGGTGCGGTCGCGGAGCCCCAGTTTCACAAGGATCCTGCTCACATGGGTCTTGATCGTCGACTCCGCGACCACCAGGTGCGAGGCGATCTCCGCGTTCGACAGGCCCTGCGCGATCAGGACCAGCACCTCCGTCTCGCGCTCGGTGAGATCGCCGATCTGGGCCAGGGCCGGAGGGCGCGGGGCGGCCGCCGCGAGCTTGGAGAACTCGGTGATCAGCCGGCGGGTGACGGTCGGGGCGAGCAGCGCCTCGCCGGAGGCGACCACCCGGACGCCGTCGGCGAGCTGGCGGGCGGAGGCGTCCTTCAGGAGGAAGCCGGAGGCCCCGGCGCGCAGCGCCTGGTAGACGTACTCGTCGAGGTCGAAGGTGGTGAGGACCAGCACCTTGGCGTCCGCGTCGGCGGCGACGATCTCGCGGGTCGCCTCGATGCCGTTGAGTTCCGGCATCCGGATGTCCATCAGCACGACGTCGGGGCGGAGCGCGGCGACCTGGGCGACGGCCTGCCGCCCGTTGACGGCCTCGCCGACGACCTCGATGCCGGGCATCGCGTTGAGCAGGACCGAGAAGCCCTCGCGGACCATCATCTGGTCGTCGACGATGAGCACCCGGATCGGTGCTCCGGCGGCGGCGGTCATGCCGTCCCCCCGGAAGTGCCGGGGCGGCCGTCGGAGGGGGCGTCGGCCGGGGCCGTCTGCACGGGGATGAACGCCGTGACCTCGTAACCGCCCTCCGCCGTCGCCTCGGCCGTCATCTCGCCGTTCAGCATCGCGACCCGCTCCCGCATCCCCGTGATCCCGTGCCCGGCACCGGGCGAGGGCTTGACCGGGCCGGTCGGCGGCCCGTTGACGACGCGCAGCCCGAGCCCGCCGAGCACATAGCCGATCTCGACCTTAGCGGTGGCCCCGGGGGCGTGCCGCAGGCTGTTGCTGAGAGCTTCCTGGATGATCCGGTACGCCGACAGCTCGACGCCCTGGGGGAGTTCGCGCACCGCGCCGGTGACCGTTTTCTCGGTGGGCAGCCCGGCCTCGCCGACATTGGCGATCAGTCCGTCGAGTTCGGCGAGGGTGGGCTGCGGGGCGTCCGGCACCTCGTAGTCCTCCGCGCGGACGACGCCGAGCACCCGGCGCAGTTCGGTGAGCGCCGCCACGGCGTTCTCCCGGATGGTGAGGAAGGCCTGCTCCAGCTCGGGCGGCGGGTTCTCCACCCGGTAGGGGGCGGCCTCGGCCTGGATGGCGACGACGGACATGTGGTGGGCGACCACGTCGTGCAGTTCACGGGCGATGGTGGTGCGCTCCTCCAGCAGGGTGCGCCGGTCGCGTTCGACGGCGGTGACGGTGCGCTGCACGGTCACCTCGCGCTCGGCCTCGCGCCGCACCTGCACCAGGCTCACCACCAGCAGCGAGAACGCCGAGGCGACGGCCATCGCGGTGGTGGGCGGTCCGGAGTGCCAGCCGACGGCGTTCTCCAGGAGCACCCCGAACCCGAAGGTGAGGCCCCACATCCAGGCCGCGGCCCGGGGCCGGGTCCGGGCGGCGACGACGGTCACCACCACCAGGTGCGCGAAGAAGGTGCTCGCCACCCACGGCCCGTCCGACGCCGAGGTCGCCATGGACAGCGGCATGAGCACCATCGACATCCAGAAGGCGCCGACCGGCCGCACCAGCGTCATCGCGATGCAGACGGCGGGCAGCAGCCCCGACACGAGGATGCCCGCGTCGCCGTTGCTGGAGAACCCCAGGAAGAAGGAGATCAGGGCGGCGGTCAGGACCACCGCGTGCGGGGTCCACGCGACCCGGGCGCGGAAGCGGTCCGGCAGCCTGCGGGTCAGCACCCCGTCGGTCCGCATCGGCGCCAGCGGCCGGTAGGCGAACGCGTCGTGGATCAGGTCCTGCCGCAGGCCGCCTATCGCCCCTGCGGCCACACGGAGCTCCGGGCTCCTGGTCTTGGTCTCGGTCACGTTTCCAACGTACGGGGACAGGGGCCCCCGGTCGTCAGCAGCGCTGCGGATCCTGGACCGTCCGTCGCAAGTACTACGCGGCCCTCCTCCGCCTCCGCACCGGGTCCTACCAGGCCAGTTGTGCGATCTCCTCGGCGACGACGGCGCAGGCGTCGGCCGCCGGGTCGATGAGCGGGAAGTGCCCGACCTCGGGCAGCAGCGTCAGGCCCACCGTCTCGCCCCGGCGCGCGGCCTCGTCGACGAACGCCTCGGACACGGCCTGCGGAACGGTGAGGTCCGTGGTGCCCTGGACGACCACGGTCGCGATGCCGGTGGGCAGCAGGCACGCCGGATCGGCGTACGCGGACCGCTCCGCGTAGTCCTCCGCCCGGCCCAGGAACTGCCCGATCGCGCCGGAGCACACGTCCAGTTCCACGGCCGAGGCGAAGTCCGCGATCGGGGCCAGCGCGACCACCCCGCGCAGCGCGGGCGGGCGCGGCAGCCGCCAGGGCGAGCCCTCGGGCAGCACATGCCGGGCGGCGGCCCACAGGGCGAGCTGCCCGCCCGCGGAGTGCCCGGTGACGACGGTCCGCCGGGCGTCCGCCGCGGGCAGCTCCCGCGCCAGCAGGACGGGCAGCGCGTCCATGGCCGCCGCGATGTCGTCGAAGGTCTCGGGCCAGCGGCCGGCGACCGGACCGGAGCCCCGCTGCTGCGGGAGTTCGCTGCCGCGCCGGTACTCCACACTGGCGACCGCGAAGCCGCGCCGGGCCAGGAAGTCCGCGAACGGCGACACATGGCCCCGGTCGTACGGCGCCCGCCACGCCCCGCCGTGCAGCACGACCACGACGGGGGCGCCGGCGCGCCCGTCGCGCGGCGCGTAGAAGTCGATCACCTGGTCGGGGTGGCTGCCATAGGCGGCGGAGGCGTCGGGCGCGACGGCCGGATGGGAGAAGGCCGACTCGGTCTCGACGGCATCCCGATCGCGCGCGGCAGAATCCGACATGCTGCTCCAACCGTCCCTGATCCATAGTCAACTGGCCTGACCTGCGGGGACGGTACCAGTACGACGCCGGTGCGCGCCCGGCGGGAACCCTCGGGCTCCCGAAGGCCCGTACAGCCGTCCGGTGACCGGGGCGAGCCGGTCACCGGACGGAGCCGGAAGCCTACGCCGAGGGAGCGGCCAGCACGTCCGCGAGCACGCGCGCCGCGCGTTCCGTGTCCGCGAACCCCACGTACAGCGGGGTGAATCCGAACCGCAGCACATCGGGGCGGCGCAGGTCCCCCACGACCCCGCGCGCGATGAGGGCGCGCATGACCGGTTCGGCGTCCTCGCACCGCAGCGCGATCTGGCTGCCGCGTTCGGCGTGCGCGGCCGGGGTGACGGAGGTGACCCGGTCCCGGGGCGCGTACGCCTCGACGCATTCCAGGAAGAAGTCCGTCAGGGCCAGCGACTTGGCGCGCACGGCCTCCACGGAGACCCCGTCCCAGACGTCCAGGGAGGACTCCAGGGCCAGCATGGACAGGATGTCGGGCGTTCCGGTCCGGCCGCGCACGGCCCCGTCGGCGGGGGTGTAGCCGGGGGTCATGGCGAACGGGTCGGCGTGCGAGGTCCACCCGGGCAGGGGCGAGTCGAAGGCGTCCTGGTGGCGGGCGGCGACGTAGAGGTACCCGGGCGAACCGGGGCCGCCGTTCAGGTACTTGTAGGTGCAGCCGACGGCCAGGTCGACCCCGTGCGCGTCCAGGCCGACGGGCAGGGCGCCCGCGCTGTGGCAGAGGTCCCAGACGGAGACCGCGCCCGCGGCCCGCACGGCGGCGGTGAGACCGGGCAGGTCGTGGAGCCGGCCGGTGCGGTAGTCGACGTGGTTGAGCAGTACCGCGGCCGTCCGGGGCCCCAGCGCGTCCGGCACGTCGGCGGGGGCGACCGGGGTGATGCGGTGGCCGGTCATCCGGGCGGCGGACGCGGCGATGTAGCCGTCGGTGGGGAAGGTGGCGGCGTCGACCAGGATCTCGTCGCGGCCCTCCGGCGCGAGCCGGCAGGCGGCGACGACGGCCTTGAAGACGTTCACGCTGGTGGAGTCGCCGACGACGATCTGCCCCGCGGCCGCGCCGACGATCGGGGCGATGCGGTCGCCGATCCGCTCCGGCGCGGTCCACCAGCCGCTCTCGTCCCAGGACCTGATGCGCAGTTCGCCCCACTCACGGGTGAGGACCTCCTGCATCCGCGCGGGGACGTGCCGGGGCAGCGCGCCCAGCGAGTTGCCGTCCAGGTAGACGGTGTCGTCGAGGGTGAACAGCGCCCGCAGCGGGGCGAGCGCGTCGGCGGTGTCGAGCGCCTGTGCGCGCTCCTGGAGGTCAGACATGGCTGCGGGCCGTCCAGAGTTCGGGGAACACGTTCTTCGTGGCGCGCTTCTCCAGCCAGGCCACCCCGGCCGAACCGCCCGTGCCGGTCTTGGAACCCATGGCGCGGCGGGTGGCGACGAGATGGTCGTTGCGCCAGCGCCACACGAGTTCGCCGACGTCCGTCAGCGCCTCGCCCAGCCGGACCAGTTCGCCGTGCTGGTCGGGGTCGGCGTAGATCTCCGCCCAGACGGCCTCGACCTCGGGCGAGGGCTCGTACTTCAGGGTGAGATCGCGTTCGAGCACGGACGGCGGGATCGCGTACCCGCGCCGGGCGAGCAGGGCCAGCGTCTCGTCGTACAGCCCCGGTTCGCCGAGCGCCTTCTCCAGTTCGGCGTGGACGCGGGGCGCGCCCCGGTGCGGCACGAGCATGGACGCGGACTTGTCGCCGAGCAGGAACTCCATCCGCCGGTACATCGCCGACTGGAAACCGGAACCCTCGCCGAGGGCGGACCGGTAGGAGTTGAACTGGGCGGGGGTGAGCTGGGCGAGCGGCGTCCAGGAGGCGTTCAGCGCCTCCAGCTCCCGCACCGACCGCTTCAGCGCGTCGCGCGCCACCGTCAGCCGGTCCTGGCGCAGGGCGTGCGCCGCGGTCTCCCACTCATGGACGATGACCGTGAACCACAGCTCCATGACCTGGGTGGTGACCAGGAAGACCATCTCGCCGGGATCGTCCGAGCGGAGGTGCTGGAGGTGGGTGAGAACATCCGCCTGGACATAGTCCTCGTACGGAGTCGTTCCCGCGAAGTCCAGGTGCGGGGTCGCCGCACCGGTGGCTTCGGGGTCGGGGTGGATCGTCGACATCGCTGTCTCCTCGACACGAGCTTCCGGGTAGCGGTCCGCCCCTTCCGGTGAGGAAGTGGAGCCCCGGTCCCCTGTTCGCATCCTAACCACGGCCCCCGCGAACGCGCAGGCCCCGCGGACGGCGGCGTCCGCGGGGCCCACAGGGCGGGAATCGGCTAGCCGAGGGTTTCGGCGGCGGTCGGCGAGGAGTCGCGCAGGAACGTCGAGCAGCGCTCGTACTCGTCCTGCTCACCGATGGCCTGCGCGGCACGCGCGAGGGCGTGCAGGGCGCGCAGGAAGCCGCGGTTCGGCTCGTGCTCGAACGGGACGGGGCCGTGGCCCTTCCAGCCGGCCCGGCGCAGCGCGTCCAGGCCGCGGTGGTAGCCGGTGCGGGCGTACGCGTAGGACTCGACGACCCGGCCGCCCTCGAAGGCCTCGTCTGCGAGCTGCGCCCAGGCCAGCGAGGAGGTCGGGTACTTCGCGGCGACGTCGGCGGGCGCGGTGCCGGCGGCGAGCAGGTCGCGCGGCTCCGGGTCGTCGGGCAGGTGGGTCGGGGGCGGGCCCCCGAGCAGGTTCTCGTGGATCGACATGGGTTCCAGTGTGCCTGTCCCGGGCGCCGCGCGGGGCACGCCGGTTCGGTCCGCGCCGGTTCGCGCCGCGCGGGGCACGCCGGTTCGGTCCGCGCCGGTTCGCGCCGCGCGGGGCACGCCGGTTCAGTCGGCGTCGGTCGTGGCCGTGCCGCCGTCCGGGCGGGCGGTCTCCGGCGCGGGTTCCAGCGGCGGGCCGGCGACGCCGCAGTGCACGGTGCACTCGGGCCGGGCGGCGTCGCGCACGGCGGGCGCGGGGTCGCGGACGGTCGCCCAGGCGATCAGCGCGCCGGCGGCCAGCAGCCCGGCGCACATCGGCATGGCCCGCCGGAAGGTCGCGGCGAACTCCCCGGCGTCCCGGTAGGCCTCCGGCCCCATCCCGGCGAGCAGCGGCAGCGCGGCCACCGCGATCAGCCCGGCGGCGCGGGCGGCGGCGTTGTTGATCCCGCTGGCGAGCCCGGCGCGGGCGGTGTCCACGGAGGCCAGGACGGTCGCGGTGAGCGGGGCGACGACGACGACGAGCCCGGTGCCGAGGACCACGACGGCGGGCAGGACGTCGGTGAGGTAGCCGGTGACGGAGGCCGAGCCGGGCCCCACGCGCAGCATCAGCAGCATGCCCGCGGCGGCGATCAGCGGCCCCGCGGTCAGCGGGATGCGCGGCCCGATGCGCTGGCCCAGTTCGCCCGAGGCGGCCGAGAACAGCAGCATCAGCAGGGTGGTGGGCAGCAGCGCGGTGCCCGCGCCGAGCGCCGAGTAGCCGGCGACGACCTGGAGCTGGATCGCGGAGAGGAAGAAGTAGCCGCCGAGCGCCGCGTAGACGCACAGGGTGACCACGTTGACGGCGGTGAACTGCCGGGAGGCGAAGACCGACGGCGGGAGCATCGGGTCGGCCCGCCGCCGCTCGACCCCGACGAAGACCACGCCGAGCACCACCCCGCCCACCGCCGCGCCGATCACCGCCGGGGAGGCGCCCCGCCCCGGCGCCTCGATCAGCGCATAGGTCACCAGGGCCAGCGCGAGCGCCCCGAGGGCGGCCCCGAGGACGTCGAAGCGGCCGTGCGCGTACGGATCGCGGGACTCCGGTACGTGGCGCAGCGCGACGGGCACGCAGAGCGCGGCGAGCGGCAGGTTGAGCAGGAACACCCATCGCCAGCCGGGTCCGTCGACCAGCCAGCCACCGACGAACGGTCCGACGGCGGCCCCGATCCCGCCGAAGCCGGACCAGAGCCCGACCGCGCGGGCCCGGTCGTCCGGGTGGAAGCTCGCCTGGATCAGGGCCAGCGAACCGGGGGTGAGCAGGGCGCCGCCCACCCCCTGGAGGGCGCGGGCGGCGATGAGCACGGCGGCGTTGGGCGCGAGTCCGCAGATCAGCGAGGCGACGGCGAACCAGACGACGCCCAGGACGAAGATCCGCCGCCGCCCGTAGCGGTCGCCGAGCGAGCCGCCGAGCAGGATCAGCCCGGCGAGCGTGAGCATGTAGGCGTTGACGGTCCACTGGAGCGCGGCCAGATCGGTGCCCAGGTCCTCGCCGATGCGGGGCAGGGCGACGTTGATGACGGTGGAGTCGAGCATCGCCATGCCGGAGCCGAGCACGGTGGTCAGCACCACCCAGCGCCCGGCGGCGGAGGCGACCCGGATACCGGGCCCGTCCGCCTCGCTGTTCGCCATGGCCCCAGCATCACCGCCGTGCGCGCGGCGGACCAGCGGGGTGGGCCGGACGCCCTACCCGGACGCCCCGGACCGCCCGGTTCCGATGGCGTACGCGGCGCACCGCACCCGCCGGCCCCGACGCCCTACGCGGCGGACCGCACCGTCTCGATCCCCCGGATCAGCGCCTCGATCCCGGCCAGCGCCTTGCTGCGGGGGCAGCCCACGTTGAGCCGGACGTATCCCTCGGCGCCGTAGACCCCGCCGGGCATGATGGCGACCCGTTCCTGTTCGACGAGCACGCGCTGCAGCGCCTCGTCGTCCGTGACGCCCGCCGCCCGTACGTCGATCCAGGCGAGATAGCCGGCCTGGGGCGGCTCCCAGCCCAGGCCGGGGAAGGCCCTGTCCAGCCGTTCGGCGACGAGGGCCAGGTTGCCGGCGACGTAGTCGCGCAGGGCGTCCAGCCAGGGCGCGCCCTCGCGGTAGGCGGCGATGTGCGCGGTCAGCGAGAGCACCGCCGGGGAGGCGAGGCCTTCCGCCGTCTCCATCCGGCGCAGATACTCCGTGCGGTCCTCGGGCCGTCCGATGAAGCCGTACGAACCGGTCAGCGCCGGGAAGTTGAAGGACTTGGAGCCCGAGGTGATGATCGCCCAGCGCCCCTCGCCCGCGATCCGCGACCAGGGCACGTGCGGGCGGCCGTCGTGGACGAAGTCGGCGTGGATCTCGTCGCTGATCACGGCGACGCCGTGGCGGGCGGCGAGCGCGGCCATGTCCGCCAGCTCCGCCTCCGCCCAGACCCGGCCCGAGGGGTTGTGCGGGGAGCAGACCACCAGGACCTTGCTGTCCTCCCGGGCCAGCTCCCGCTCCAACGCGGCGGTGTCCCCGAGCGCCACACCGCGCAGCTCCCGGCCCAGGCCGGTGATCGCCTTCCGGAAGCCGTCGTAGGTGGGGGTGTGGAGGACGACACCGTCGCCCTCGGAGGTCCACATCTGGAGCAGCTGGGAGAACTGGCTGAGCACGGAGGGCCCGTAGACGAGGGTCCCGGTGTCGATCGCGGTGCCGTACCGGGTGGCGTACCAGTGGGCTATCGCGGAGCGGAAGTCGTCCTGCCGCCAGTCGGTGTAGCCGAGGACGCCGTGGTCGAGACGGGCGCGGAGGGCGGCCAGCACCTCGGGGGCGGTCTCGAAGTCCATGTCCGAGATGGTGAACGGCAGCAGCCCGTCCACCCCGAAACGGTCCGCGACCCCGTCCCACTGGACGCACCAGGTGCCGCGGCGGTCGATGACGGTGTCGAAGTCGTAGGACGTGCTCACAGCTGTTCCCTCGGGTCGTGCGGGTGGGGTCCGGACATGCCGTGGGCCCGGACACCCCGAGGGGGTGCCGGGCCCACGCCGCACATCCGTACGGGACTACTTCAGCTTGGTGCCGGTGGACCGCAGGTTGGCGCAGGCCTCCGTGACGCGCTTGGCCATGCCGCCCTCGGCGGACTTGCCCCAGCTGCGCGGGTCGTAGACCTTCTTGTTGCCGACCTCGCCGTCGACCTTCAGCACACCGTCGTAGTTGCGGAACACGTGGTCCACGATCGGGCGGGTGAAGGCGTACTGGGTGTCGGTGTCGAGGTTCATCTTCACGACGCCGTTCTCCAGCGCGGTGGCGATCTCCTCGGTGGTGGAGCCGGAGCCGCCGTGGAAGACGAAGTCGAACGGGGAGGGCTTGCCGTACTTCGCGCCGACGCCCTCCTGGAGGTCCTTGAGGAGCTCCGGACGCAGGACGACGTTGCCCGGCTTGTAGACGCCGTGGACGTTGCCGAAGGACGCGGCCAGCAGGTAGCGGCCCTTCTCGCCCAGACCCAGCGCCTCGGCGGTGCGCAGCGCGTCGTCGACGGTCGTGTACAGCTCGTCGTTGATCTCGTGGGTGACGCCGTCCTCCTCGCCACCGGTCGGGGTGATCTCGACCTCAAGGATGATCTTGGCGGCGGCGGCCTTGGCCAGCAGCTCCTGGCCGATGGCCAGGTTGTCGGCCAGCGTCTCCGCCGAACCGTCCCACATGTGGGACTGGAACAGCGGGTTCAGGCCCTTGGCGACGCGCTCGGCGGAGATGTCGAGCAGCGGGCGGACATAGCCGTCCAGCTTGTCCTTGGGGCAGTGGTCCGTGTGCAGGGCGACGGTGACGTCGTACTTGGCGGCGACGATGTGCGCGAACTCGGCCAGGGCGACGGCGCCGGTGACCATGTCCTTGTTGTACTGGCCGCCCAGGAACTCCGCGCCGCCGGTCGAGATCTGCACGATGCCGTCGCTCTCGGCCTCCGCGAAGCCGCGCAGCGCAGCGTGCAGGGTCTGGGTCGACGTCACATTGATGGCCGGGTAGGCGAACTTGCCTGCCTTCGCCCGGTCGAGCATCTCGGCGTAGACCTCGGGGGTTGCGATGGGCATCTGTCCGCTCCTTGGGATGTGCGGGTGTGCGTTGCTGGTTCCCTGACCTGGGGGCGACGTCATCGTCGCCCCCATCCTCCCAGACTCTGGCCTGGGCTCCACCCGGTGTACTCCCCCAGCGTTCGGCGACCGGGTCTGAAGGGGTACGACAAAGGCGGCCGGTTTCACGTGAAACCGACCGCCTTCGCGAAGAACCGCAGGTCAGGACAGGTCGAGGTCCGGGACCGTGTAGGCGTGGACATACGGCAGCCCGGCCTCGGCGATGGCCGGGGCGGCCCCCCGCTCCACGATCACGGCGACGGCGACGACCTCGCCACCGGCCTCGCGCACCGCCTCGACGGCCGTCAGAGGCGAACCACCGGTGGTCGAGGTGTCCTCGACGACCAGGCAACGGCGGCCCTTGACGTCCGCGCCCTCGATCCTGCGCTGCATCCCGTGGGCCTTCTGGGCCTTGCGGACCACGAACGCGTCCAGCACCTGACCGCGCGCGGCGGAGGCGTGGAGCATCGAGGTGGCGACCGGGTCGGCACCCAGCGTCAGCCCGCCCACGCAGTCGTAGTCCAGCTCGGCGGTCGCGTCGAGCATGACCTGACCGACCATCGGAGCGGCCTTGCCGTCCAGCGTGATGCGGCGCAGATCGATGTACCAGTCGGCTTCGAGCCCGGAGGAGAGCGTCACCTTGCCGTGCACCACGGCCTTGTCCTTGATCTGCTGGAGCAGCTCAGCGCGTACGTCAGTCATGGCTACGAGGATAAGGCGCCGTGGGCACGGGGCGTGCCGGGCACGGTCCGCCCCGGCACTCAGAGCGTGCGCCAGCTCCAGGTGGTCGCGATCTCCAGGGGGTCGATGGGGGTGACGTAGCGCGGGTCGGTGTTCAGCCCGTTCGGCGGGCCCGACTGCGGTTCCACGCAGACCGCCTCGTCCTGCTCGTCGTAGACCACGACCCACTCGCTCGGGCTCTTCACCGTGAGCTCCAGCCGCTCCGGCCAGGTCAGCGTCACCTCGACGCCGTCGGGCATCCCGAAGCAGTCGTCCCAGGGGCCGGCCTGCGGCGGGATCCGGCGGCCGGTCGGCAGATGGTCGTCGCCGCGCTCCTCCTGCCAGGCGGCGTCGAACGCGATCCGGACGTCCCCGCCCTCGCCGAGGCTGCGCCGGAACCAGGGGTGCCAGCCGGCCTGCGCCGGGAAGGAGTCGCCGTACGTCTCGATGCCGAACGCGGCCGTCAGCGACGACTCGGTCAGCTCGAAGGTCTGGGTGACCCGCCCCGGGTACGGCCACGGGTCGGTCAGGTCGTAGTAGAAGGCGGCCTCGGTGTCGCTCGCGTGCGCGGTGCGCCACGCGGTGTCCCGGCCCGTGCCGTGGATGGCGTGCGGCGGCGCGGTCAGCGGGAGCCGGTGCAGCACACCGCCGTTGCGGAACTGCCCGTAACCGGTCCGTCCGCACCACGGCACCATCGGGAAGCAGCCGTAGCGCTCCCCCTGCCGCAGCAGTTCGGTCCCACCGATCCGCAGGCTGCCGATACGGCAGCCGTTGTCGGGATTCACGGTCAACTCTGCGTCGCCGGCGGCCAGCCGGACGCTCTTCTCGCTGCTGCTCACCCGACGACACTACTGGCGCGGCCCGGACCCGATCCAAACGTCGGCCACCGGGGGTGTCCCACCGGCCGGGCCGGAGCCACCCCCTACTTCCGGCGCCGCAGCGCCCGGCCGACCACCACCGCCGAGGCGAGGGCCAGCGCGGCCGCCGGGGCCACCCAGCGCAGCGTGGCACCCGCACCGGTCGCGTCCGGTGACGGCACCGGGGCGTACCGGCCGCGCGGCGGGGCGTGGTCGACCTCCTCCGCGCTGCGCCCGATCATCGTGCGCCGGGCGTGCGCGGCCTCGGCCGGAGGCCCGTCCGGAACGGTGAACTCGATCCCGGCCACCGGGTCCAGCGACGACGGCGGCACGGGGGCGTCGAACACGGACCCCCGCTCCTCGTCCGCCTCCTCGGCGGCCTCCTCGATGGCCTGCTCCACGGCCTCCCCGACGGCCTGCTCCTCGTCGGCGGAGACGGCGGGGGGCCTCTCGTCGGGGACGGGCTTCTCGTCCGGGACGGCCTTCTCGTCGCGGACGGGCTTCTCGTCCGGGACAGCCTTCTCGTCAGGGACGGGCTTCTCTCCGGACGCCCCGGAGGTCTTCTCGCCGCGGACGGGCGGCTTCCCGGCGGCCGGAACCGCCGTACCCGAAGCGGAGTCATCCGAAGCGGGGTCACCAGAAGCGGAGTCACCAGAAGCGGAGTCATCCGCAACGGAGTCGCCCGAGGCGGAGCCACCCGAGGCCCCGTCGCCTCCCTCCGCGCCGTCCTCCCCGTGGGCGGCCAGGGATTCCGTCACGAGTTGCCGC
Source organism: Streptomyces sp. NPDC057682 (assembly GCF_042799575.1). Classification (NCBI taxonomy): domain Bacteria; kingdom Bacillati; phylum Actinomycetota; class Actinomycetes; order Kitasatosporales; family Streptomycetaceae; genus Streptomyces; species Streptomyces sp. NPDC057682. Next base: position 49,530 of record NZ_JBHVIN010000001.1, read on the forward strand.
GCGAAGCGGTCCAGCAGGCGGTGGGCGGCCGAGAGGGCCGCGGCCGGGTCGAGCTCCAGGATGCGGCCCTCGCCGGTCGCGGTGCCCGCGAAGGTGATCGCCGTGCCGTCGTCGCGGGCGGTCAGGCGGAGGGTCAGGGACAGCAGGGCGGAACCGCCGCCGCGGGCCTCGGCGCCCTCGCCCTCCACGGAGAGGGCGTACGCCGCGCCGTCCGCCGCGTCCGGCGACGGGGTCAGCCGCAGCGCGCCCCGGTACGTGATGGTGTGGCCGCCGGCCCTGATCCTGAGCCGGCCGCTCAGCGGGCCCGCGGACGCGTCGGCGTCCCGCTGGAGCCCCGGCACACAGCGCGCGACACGGGCGGGATCGTCCAGCGCCCGCCGCAGGGCCGGAACCGGAACCGGTACGAACACCTCATGCTCCATGGCACCCGAGGCTACTCGGACCCCGGCCGCCGCGTCAGCGCTTCCGGACCGGCGCACCCCCTCCTCCCCCGGCCCGGCACACCCCCGCTCACCGCTCCCAGTACCGGGGGTGCACCAGCGTCGAGGGCGCCTGGTCCGGCAGCCGCCCGGCCTCCGCCAGCCGCCCGGCGTCCCGCAGCAGGGGGCCGGTCAGCGAGCGCAGGCGCGGGGCCCCGGGAGCCAGCCCGAGGCGCGGCACCGCACCGGGGGCCGCCAGCACGAACCCCCAGCCGTGCACCTCCCCGGCCCGGCGGCTCGACCGGTCGGGGCCGGCCGGGGACCCCGCGTACCGTCCGCTCACCCGGTAGGCGCGGGTCCGCAGCCCCGCCGCCCGGACCGAGGCCTCCACCGTCCAGAACGTGTGCGGCCGGCTCACCGGGGGGCCGCCGTGCACCACCAGCCGGCCACCGGGGGCCAGCGCCCCGGCGACCAGCCCGTAGAACTCGGCGGAGTACAGCTTCGTGCTCGCCGAGATCCCCGGGTCCGGGAGGTCGGCGATCACCACGTCGAAGCGGTCCCGCACCGTGCGCAGCCAGGTGAACGCGTCCCCGGTCACGGCGGTCAGCCGGGGGTCGCGGTAGGCGTGCGCGTTCAGCGCGGACAGGGCGCGGTCCGTCCGGGCCAACCGGGTGACGCCGGGGTCCAGCTCGACCAGCGTCACCCGGCGTACGTCCGGGTAGCGCAGCACCTCGCGGGCGGCCAGGCCGTCCCCGCCGCCCAGGATGAGCACCCGGGCGTGCGGCCCGTTCATCGCGGGGTGCACCAGCGCCTCGTGGTAGCGGTACTCGTCCTTGGAGCTGACCCGCAGCCGCCCGTCCAGATACAGGTCCAGGGAGTCCCGGCCCCTGCCGGTGAGCACCACTTCCTGGACCTCGGTCTGCACGGCGACGCGCACCCCGTCCCCGTACACCGCCCGCCGCGCCGCCCGTTCGAAGTCGTCGCAGAGCAGGGCCGCCGTGGCCAGTACGGCGATCACCCCGACGTTGGCGACGACCAGCAGCCAGCGCGAGCGCGTGGTGAGGTCGCGGCGGAACACCCACAGGACCAGTGCCCCGCCCGCCGCCGCGTTCACCGCGCCGGTGAGCAGCGCGCCGGTGAGCTGCCCGAACATCGGGAGCAGCAGGAACGGGAAGGCCAGTCCGCCGACCAGTGCGCCCACGTAGTCGGCCGCGAAGAGATCGGCCACGGCCCCGCCCGCGTCCTGCCGGTCCACCCGCTGGATCAGCGTCATCAGCAGGGGGATCTCCGCACCGATCAGAATGCCGATGGCCAGCGAGAACCCGACCAGGGCGACTCTCGACTCCCCGAACCAGGCGAACGAGGCGTAGAGCACCAGGGCGGAGAAGCCGCCGATCAGGGCGAGCGCCGCCTCGATCAGTCCGAACCCGACCGCCGCGTGGTTGCGTAAACGTTTCGCGAAGAGCGAGCCGATCCCCATGGCGAAGACCATCACGGACAGCACGACGGAGGCCTGGGTGACGGAGTCGCCGATCAGATAGGAGGCGAGCGCCACCAGTTCCAGTTCGTACACCAGCCCGCAGGCGGCGCAGATGAAGACGGCGGCCAGCACGAGGTACCGGCCGGTCCTCGGCCGCACGGGGAGCCGCGCCGCGCCCCCTCGCAGCGACACCTGCTGGTCGATCATGCCGCGAACGCTACGTCACGGACCCGTCGCCGCTTGTCACCCACAAGGGTGTAATCGGCGCACGCGCACCGGAGTTGGGCCCGGTCACAGCGCTGCCGCGGCCGGCATCCGCACACCGACCCGGGTCCGTGTGACCACGAGGCGCCCCTCCTGCGGATACGCGTGCCAGGTGCGCCAGCGCACCTGGCCCTCGGTCCGCTGGGCGAGCATCGCCGTGAAGGCGTGCGGGCTGCCGGGAAACGTTCCCGCCAGGCCGTGCGGGTGGTCGGCGACGAGCGCGAGCAGCTCCTGCGCCCGCCCGGCGAACGAACCCGGCGTGAGCGTCTCGACGCGGGCGGCGAACTCGTAGTCCCACTCCCCCAGCCGCTTGGAGACGCCGAGGGGCAGCGGGGTGCTGCTGCCCGGGATACAGGCGACGGTCTCGGAACAGTCGCCGTACTCCTCCTTGAGGAGCACCTGGTGGGAGGCGCCGAGCAGGCGCAGCTGCAACTGCGCGCCGCCGAGTTCGAGGTCGAGCACGGCGAGCGCCGGGAGCGGTTCGCGCCCCAGCGCCCAGGCCAGATCGGCGGCGCGGGTGTCGGAATAGGCCGTATGAAGGGTCGTGAGCATGGGTCGGCTCCGCAAAACACACATGGGACACGTGGACAGGGGGCGCCCCGACGTGGTGCACGTGGGAGGTGGGAAGCGCCCGATCAGGTCCAACTGGGGTCCGAGGGCTGAATGTTCTCTCTCATGAGGGAATCACGGACTACGCCGCACTCGCAGCGTTTTTGCCCAACTTGACGTGGTTTCCATCCCCCCGGGGGCCCTCCGGTTCTGATGTTCACCGCGCACGCGCCGGACGGCCAACAAAAAGGTGTCCGAAGGGACTTAGGGGGATTTCGATGCATCCCCCCGGTCCCTCCGAACACCTTTCTGCCGGACCTGACCGGACCGGCCGGACGGGCCCGCCCGCGCGGACCAGCTGCCCCGTGTCAGCTGCCTCCGCCGCATCCGCCCCCGCCCCCGCACGACGAGCCGCCGCCGCACGAGGAGCCTCCACCGCACCCGTGACCTCCGGAATGGCCGCCCGAGTGCCCCCCGGAGTGACCGCCCGAGTCACCGCCGCTGCCGCCGTCCCCGCCGCCGACCCACCAGCTGCCCCCGGCCGCGCCCCCGCTGCGCGCCCCGCGCCGGCCCCGGGGCGCACCGCCCAGCGGATTCCCCCGGCCTCCGGCGTTCGCCAGCCTCACGACGAGGAGCACGACCCCCACGATCACGATCACCCCGACGAGCAGAGCCACCATCGACCTCACGTCCTTCCGTCCCCGCGGCGGAGCCCCCGCTCCCTGCCGATTCCCGCGTGCCTGGGGGATGCCCCCGCCGCCGCCGCACCAAAGCCGACTTGAGCAACTCCAGAGCTTCCGCGCAGGATGACGTCCATGACACAGCGCCGACCGCTGCTCAACCGCCGCCTCGCCGAGTTCGGCACGACGATCTTCGCGGAGATGTCCGCGCTCGCCGCCCGCACCGGAGCCATCAACCTCGGCCAGGGCTTCCCCGACACCGACGGCCCCGAGGAGGTCCGCGAGGCCGCCGTCCGCGCCCTGCGGGCCGGCCACGGCAACCAGTACCCACCGGGCCCCGGCGTCCCCGAGCTGCGCACCGCGATCGCGGACCACCAGCTGCGCCGCTACGGCCTGGCGTACGACCCCGACACCGAGGTCCTGGTCACGGCGGGCGCCACGGAGGCCATCGCCGCCGCCATGCTCGCGCTGCTGGAACCGGGCGACGAGGTCGTCGCGCTGGAGCCGTACTACGACTCGTACGCCGCGTCCGTCGCCCTCGCCGGGGCCACCCGCGTCCCCGTGACCCTGCACCCCGAACCGTCCACGCGCACCTACCGGCTGGACCTCGACGAGCTGCGCGCCGCCGTCACCCCCCGCACCCGGCTGCTGCTGCTCAACACCCCGCACAACCCCACCGGCACCGTGCTCGACCGCGAGGAACTCGCCGCGATCGCCGAGCTGGCGTGCGAACGCGACCTCCTCGTGGTCAGCGACGAGGTCTACGAGCACCTGGTCTTCGAGGGCGAGCACATCCCGATCGCCTCGTTCCCCGGTATGCGCGAGCGCACGGTCACCATCTCCTCGGCCGGCAAGACCTTCTCGTTCACCGGCTGGAAGGTCGGCTGGATCACCGCGGGCGCGGAGCTGGTGGCGGCGGTCCGCTCGGCGAAGCAGTTCCTCACCTATGTCTCGGCGGGGCCCTTCCAGTACGCGGTCGCCGAGGCGCTGCGTCTGCCCGACGCGTACTTCGACGGGCTGCGCGCCGATCTGCGGGCCAAGCGCGACCTGCTGAGCGACGGGCTGGCCGAGGCCGGCTTCGAGGTCTACCGCCCCTCCGGCACCTACTTCGTCACCACCGGCATCGGCCCCCTCGACCCCACCGGCGACGGCTTCGCCTTCTGCCGCTCGCTCCCGGAGCGCTGCGGTGTGGTCGCCGTCCCGAACGCCGTCTTCTACGACCACCGCGAACAGGGCGCGCCCTTCGTGCGCTTCGCCTTCTGCAAGCGCACCGAGGTCCTGGAGGAGGCCGTGGCCCGGCTGAAGACGCTGGGGGCGGCCGGGCTCCCGCCCGCCCCGTCCCGGACATGACGGAGCCCGGTCCGGGGCGGTCCGCAGGGACCGCTCCCGGGCCGGGCCCGGTGTCGTGACGCGGGGGCTCAGACTCCCGGCGGCGTCGGGTCGCCCTCGGCGCCCTCCGTCTTCTCCTCGGCCGGGGCCAGGCCCAGGCGCTCCAGCAGCCACTTGTCGAACTCGATGGAGGCGCGCACCCAGCTGACCGTCGAGGAGACGAAGTGCTCCAGCGAGACGCCGGTGCCGATGAGCATCTGCGCCTCACCGATCAGCCGGATCGAGGTGCCGGTCTCCTCGGAGCCCTCCTCGGGCTCGTGGGTGTGGGTGTAGACCTTGGGCCACAGGGTGCGGCGGTTCCAGTCGTCGATCGCGTCGAGGAGGACCGGGCGCTGGTCCGCGTCGTGCGGGCGGTCGTAGAACGTACGGACCGAGAAGACCTGCTGCTCGCCCTCGCCGCGGAACATGAAGTACGTGCGGAACTCTTCCCACGGCGCGGCGAGGTCGCCCTCGTCGTCGACGACGTACTTGAGCTCCATCTGCTCCAGGAGCTGCTTGACGAGGTCCTGGTCGGGGACGACGGGGCCCTCCGGTCCTGCCGCCTGCGGTTCGGGCTGGCCCCCGAAGTTGGGGATCGAGGACGGGTCGATAGACATCGCTGGGTACTCCTGTGGATCGCGCGTGGTTTCCTGCCGACGACCCTAGCCGCGTTTGGGCGCCGGAGCGTAGACCGCCCGGGGCCTTGGCCGTGCGTCCGGACCGGGCGGGACGGTGCGAGGGGTGCTACGCCTTCCCGGGAAGCATCTCGGCCCCGGTCCCCCGTGCCCGTGCCCAGGCGGTGGCGGCCAGGACGGCACAGATCACCCCGAGGACCCCGGAGGCCCCGATGGTGGTCCCCGAGGAGCCGGTCAGCTCGGTCACCGCCCCGCCGGCGGCCACACCGATGCCCTGCATGGCGGTCACCCCGGACCGGGCGAGCCCCAGCGCCTGGCCGCGCCGGTCGGGCGGGGTCAGCAGGACGAAGGTGGCCCCCGCGGTGATCTGGTACGCCGAGCAGACCCCGGCGACCAGCAGCAGGAACATCGCCACTTCCGTACTGGGGTGGAGCAGGTAGACGACCAGCGGCAGGTTCGCGGCGACGGCCAGCGGGCCGAGCAGCCGGCGCCGGGTCTCGTCCCCGACCCCGGACCGTCCCAGCAGGGCTGCGCCCAGCACCATGCCCGCCGGATGCGCGGCGAGCAGCAGCCCCACCGCGTAGGTCCCGCCGCCGGCCTCGTCGGCGAACGGGGCGGCCAGCCCCTCCGGCAGGACGACGAACCCCGCGAGCCAGCCCAGGGCCAGCAGCGAGCGGAGCCTGCGGTCCGACCAGATCAGTGCTGCGGCGCCGCCGACCTGGGCGCCGAGCTTCGCCGTACGCGCCTCGGCGCTCGTCACCGGGCGGGCCTTCACACCGAACCGGATGAGGGCCGCCGAGACCAGGAAGGTCGCCGCGTTCACCGCCAGCGAGCGGTTGCTGCCCAGCCACGCGACCAGCAGCCCGCCCCCGGCGAACCCGACCAGCTGGCCCGCCTGATGGGTGATCTGCATGACCCGCTGGCCGCGCTCGTACCGCTCGACGCCCAGCACGGTGGGCAGGAGCGCGCCCTGGGCGGCGCCGAAGGGCGCCTCGGCCAGCTGCGCCAGCACCAGCAGTCCGGCGAGCAGTGGCAGCGGCATCCCGGGCAGCGCCATCAGCCCGACCAGCACCATCCGGGTCAGATCGCAGCTGACCATGACCGTACGCCGGGGGAACCGGTCCGCGAGACCGGAGAGCAGCACTCCGGAGAGCAGCGCCGGCAAGGTGGTCAGGGCATAGGTCGCCGCGGTCCATCCCGGCGAGTCCGTACGTTCGAAGACAAGCAACGAAAGCGCCACACGGGCCAGCTGGTCGCCCAGGATCGACTGAGCGTAAGCAGCCCAAAGGGTACGGAATTCGCCAAGGTGAAAGAGATTGTCAGATCTGGACTTCTTGGGTCCGTTGGTTATCTCATCGCCTGTCCGCTCGTTCATGCGGGCACGCTACCGGCCTCACAATTCGACCTCTATTCCCAGCCGCGGGCAGGTCGCCGCAGGTGGGGTGCGGTGTCCTGTTTATACGCGCACCCCTGGCCGGGCAGCGGGGCTCCGCACCTCGAACTCCCTTGCCAGAGGGGGTTCGAGGTGGTCACCGAAGCCCTGGGAAGGGCGTTCGCGCGCAGGGGGCGGGGCAGCACGTTTGGCGCGATACCGATGCCGGGGAATGGACCGCTCCGGACGGGGGACGTCCCGCCTATTCCTCGGTAATCACCGTATTCCCGACGTCCGCGTTCCGGCGGCGGCTCAGACCGCCCGGCCGACGAGCAGTCCGTCACCGGCCCGGTCGACGCGCACCGTGTCGCCGTCCGCGACCTCGCCCGCGAGGATCTCCTTCGCGAGCCGGTCGCCGATCGCCGTCTGGATGAGGCGGCGCAGCGGCCGGGCGCCGTAGGCCGGGTCGTTGCCCTCCTCGGCCAGCCACTCCAGGGCCTCGGGGGTGACGTCCAGGGTGAGCCGCCGGTCGGCCAGCCGCTTGGCGAGCCGGTCGATCTGGAGCCCCGCGATATGCGCGAGTTCGTCGCCGGACAGCGCGGAGAAGACCACCAGATCGTCCAGCCGGTTCAGGAACTCCGGCTTGAACGCGGCCCGGACCACGTCCAGGACCTGGCTCTTCTTCTCCTCGGGCTTGCTCAGCGGATCGGTCAGGTACTGGCTGCCGAGGTTGGACGTCAGGATCAGGATGGTGTTGCGGAAGTCCACCGTCCGGCCCTGTCCGTCGGTGAGCCGGCCGTCGTCGAGGACCTGGAGCAGGATGTCGAAGACCTCGGGATGGGCCTTCTCGACCTCGTCCAGCAGCACGACGGTGTACGGGCGGCGGCGGACGGCCTCGGTGAGCTGGCCGCCCTCCTCGTAGCCGACGTATCCGGGCGGGGCGCCGACCAGCCGGGCGACGCTGTGCTTCTCGCTGTACTCGCTCATGTCGATGCGGACCATGGCCCGCTCGTCGTCGAAGAGGAAGTCGGCGAGCGCCTTGGCCAGTTCGGTCTTGCCGACGCCGGTCGGGCCGAGGAAGAGGAACGAGCCGGTGGGCCGGTCGGGGTCGGCGATCCCGGCCCGGGTGCGGCGCACCGCGTCCGAGACGGCCTGCACGGCCTCGGTCTGCCCGATGAGCCGCTTGCCCAGCTCCGCCTCCATGCGCAGCAGCTTCTGCGTCTCGCCCTCCAGGAGCCGGCCGGCCGGGATGCCGGTCCAGGCGCCCACGACATCGGCGATGTCGTCGGGGCCGACCTCCTCCTTGACCAGGGTCTCCTTGGGCTCGCGGGCGGCCTCCTGCTCGGCCTCGTCGGCCTCGGCCAGCTCGCGCTCCAGTCCGGGGATCTCCCCGTACAGCAGCTTGGACGCGGTGTCGAAGTCGCCGTCGCGCTGGGCGCGTTCGGCCTGGCCGCGCAGGTCGTCGAGGCGTTCCTTCAGCTCACCGACCCGGTTGAGGCCCTGCTTCTCCTTCTCCCAGCGGGCGTTGAGGCCGCGCAGCTCCTCCTGCTTGTCGGCGAGGTCGCGGCGCAGCTTCTCCAGCCGCTGCTTGGACGCGGGGTCCGTCTCGTTCTTGAGGGCCAGCTCCTCCATGAGCAACCGGTCCACCGAGCGCTGGAGTTCGTCGATCTCGACGGGCGAGGAGTCGATCTCCATGCGCAGCCGGGAGGCGGCTTCGTCGACGAGGTCGATGGCCTTGTCGGGGAGGAAGCGGGAGGTGATGTAGCGGTCGGAGAGCGTCGCGGCGGCGACCAGTGAGGCGTCCGCGATCTGCACCTTGTGGTGGGCCTCGTAGCGGCCCTTGAGCCCGCGCAGGATCGCGATGGTGTCCTCGACGGTCGGCTCGGCCACCAGTACCTGCTGGAAGCGGCGCTCCAGGGCCGGGTCCTTCTCGATGCGCTCGCGGTACTCGTCGAGCGTGGTGGCGCCGACCATCCGCAGTTCGCCGCGGGCCAGCATCGGCTTGAGCATGTTGCCCGCGTCCATCGCCGAGTCGCCGCCGGCGCCAGCGCCGACGACGGTGTGCAGTTCGTCGATGAAGGTGATGATCTGGCCGTCGCTCTCCTTGATCTCGGAGAGGACGGTCTTCAGGCGCTCCTCGAACTCGCCGCGGTACTTCGCGCCCGCGACCATCGCGCCGAGGTCCAGCGAGACGAGCCGCTTGTTCTTCAGGGACTCCGGGACGTCGCCCTTGACGATGCGCTGGGCCAGCCCCTCGACGACGGCGGTCTTGCCGACGCCGGGCTCGCCGATGAGCACCGGGTTGTTCTTGGTCCGGCGCGAGAGCACCTGGACGACGCGGCGGATCTCCTGGTCGCGCCCGATGACCGGGTCGAGCCGGCCCTCACGCGCGGCCGCCGTGAAGTCCGTACCGAATTTCTCCAGGGCCTTGTACTGGCCCTCCGGGTCCGGTGTGGTCACCCGGCGCCCTCCCCTGCTCTTCTCGAACGCGTCCAGCAGCTTCTTCGCACTGGCGCCCTGCCCGTCGAGGATCTCACCGGCCCGGCCGCCCTTCGCGGCGACGCCGATCAGCAGGTGCTCGGTGGAGATGTAGTCGTCGCCCAGCTCCTTGGCCCGCTCGGCGGCGTCGGAGATGACGGCCAGCAGCTCGCGGTTGGGCTGCGGCGGTGCGACGGTCGAGCCGGTCACGCTGGGCTGGGCGCCCAGCAGCCGCTCGGTCTCGGTGCGCACGGCGATCTGGTCCGCGTCCACGGCGGCCAGCAGATCGACCAGGTTCTCGTTGTCCTCGCCCGAGAGCAGCGCCAGCAGCAGATGCCCGGGGGTCAGATCGGGGTGTCCGTCCTTCACGGCCCTGCTGGTGGCCGCGTTGATCGCGTCCCGGCTCCTGTTGGTCAGCTCGGCGTCCACGTGCGCTGTCTCCTTCCTGCGGCGGCGGTTCTGGCTCAATACTGATGACTGACACGGTCAACGTGCACAAAGTTGAGTCTATTCCACTCAAGGCAGTTTCGCGGACTCCGCGCGCACCCGTCCGCTCCGAGTGAACCGGCGCCCCGGTCGGCCCGCCACCGCAGCGCTCCCGACCCCTGCATACGCTGGCCCCATGGCAGTCGACGTACGCGATCCCGGCCCGGACTACCTGGCCTTCTGGCGCGAGCCCCACTATTCGGCCCTCACCACGCACCGCCCCGACGGCACCCCGCACGTGGTGCCGGTCTGCGTGACGTACGACCCCGAGGCGGGCCTCGCCCGGGTCATCACCAACAGGAACAGCCGCAAGGCCGCCCACATCCTGGCCGCCGGCCCGGACGGCGCCCGGGTCGCGGCCTGCCAGGTGAGCGGGCGCCGCTGGGCGACCCTGGAGGGCGTCGCCCGGATCCGTACGGAGGAGGACCGGGTCGCCGAGGCCGTGCGCCGGCACACCGAGCGCTACGCCCGCACCCCGTCGCCCAACCCCGACCGCGTCGTCATCGAGATCACCCTCGACCGGGCGCTCGGACGGGCCTGACCGCGCCCCGGCCGTACCCGGACAGCACAACGGCGCCACCGTGTTCAGGTCACGGAGGCGCCGTTGTGTGGGGGAGTGACTGAGCGACGTGGAACGACGGGGGATCGCTCAGGCACTGCGGGGGGTGGCGGAAATGGTTTCGGGTTCGAACAGCTGGTGGTCACGCCGGTCGAGGTTCACAAAGATCATGTCGTACCGGATGGCACAGCGCACCGGCTGCGGCGCGCCGCGCGGCTTGCGGAGGCAGCGGTAGGCCCGCACCTCTCCGTCGTCCTCACGGGCGACGACGACCGGGTCGCCGAACAGAGTGACCATCAACGAATCACCACGGTGGGGGAGGGCCGTGACGAGGTCGATGAAGTGCCACCCTGAGCGGTAGGCCGTTGCCATCTCGCGCCGGAAGGTCCGGTCGTCCGGCGGGGTGGTCATGTCAGGCGCCCGCACGGGTCGGCTGAACCCAGGCGATGTCGCCGGGGGCCGCGGCCTGGACACGCCACGCGATGTCGGACGGTGCGGCGTTTCCGCCGAACCAGGCGATGTCGCCGGCCGCACCCGCCCGGGTCGACCAGGCGATGTCGCCCGCCGTCGCCCCGGACCCGCTCCTCCAGGCAATGTCGCCGGCGCTCAGGGCCCCGAGGCTCAGAGCCGCAACGAACGAGGCGGCAAGCGCCGAGCGAAGCATTCGCTTATACATAGTCGGCTTCGTCCTCACTTGTGGATTCTTCTCCCCCGCACCAAAGACGATGTCTCACCTGGGCACACGAACACCACCAAGTCGATGCATCATGTTCCTGCATGTTCAGGAACCTGGGGGGTGGAGAAATGGTCAGAAGTGATATAAAGCCGACACATCCTCATGGCATCACTGAGCTGTGCGACGAAGGAAGACGTCTCTACGCAAGTGCGCTGCGTTCGGGCCGCATCGCCCGGAGCGAGGCCGAACCCGCGCCCTGCCTCATGGACTTCGCGCTGCTGCACCCCGACCCCGACGACGCCGCCTGGCTCAGACCCGTCCCTCCGTCGGCCGCCCTGGCGAAGCATCTCAACCCCATCGAGCGCGAGATCCAGGAACGGCGCCGCCACTCGATCCAGCTGGCCGAATCCTTCGAACCCTTCATGGACATCAGCGCCCAGGACGCGCCCACCACCCATGCCATCACCGTGCTGGAGGGCTTCAACCGGATCAACGCGGCACTCGACCTGGCCACTGCAGAGTGCCGGACCGAGGTCCTCACCGTCCAGCCCGGCGGCGGCCGGAGCGAGGACCGGCTCAGCGAGGCGCTGGAGCGCGGGCTGTCCGTGGTGGACCGCGGCGTCAGCATTCGCACCCTGTACCAGCACACGGTCCGCCACAGCCCCGGAATACTGGCGTACGCCGAGCGCATCGCCGACGAGAGCGTCGAGATCCGCACTCTTGAGGAGCTCATCGAACGGCTCATCATCTTCGACCGCACGGTCGCGTTCATCCCGGCGACGGACGACCGCCAGAACGCCCTGGAACTGCGCCACCCCGGACTCGTCGAGTACCTGGTGAAGGTGTTCGAGCAGCTGTGGGCCCGCGCGGCCCCCCTCCGCGAAGAGGTCAAGTACGACTCCGTGCCCCGCGGGATCAGCGGCGTCCAGCGCTCCATCGCCCAACTGCTCGTCGAGGGCCACGTCGACGACTCCATCGCCCGCCGGCTCGGCATGAACGTCCGCACCTGCCGCGCCCACGTGGCCAAGCTCAACGCCGCCCTCGGCAGCAACAGCCGCGCCCAGCTCGGCTATCTGATCGCCCGGTCGGGCATCCTCGACCAGGAGGCCTGACCGCACCCCTCCCCGGCACACGAGAAACCCGCCACCCCGGCGAACGGGATGACGGGCCTCTCCTGCGGGCCGTGCGGGCCGTACGGGCCCCGGAAGGCACCCGGGACCCGCCGGGTCAGTCCTTCGGCCGCTTGGGGCGCCAGACGACCAGCGCGCTGGTCTGCTGCACGTCCTGGTACGGCACGAGATCGCGCCGGTAGGAGGCGTGGACCTGGGCCTCGCGCTGCTGCATCGCCGCCGCCGCGCCGTCCACCGCCGCCGAGAGCTCGGCGACGCGCTGCTGGAGCGCGGCGACCTGGTTCTCCAGCTCGATGATGCGCTTGATCCCGGCGAGGTTGATCCCCTCGTCCTGCGACAGCTGCTGCACGGTGCGCAGCAGCTCGATGTCGCGGGCCGAGTAGCGCCGGCCACGCCCGGCCGTGCGGTCGGGCGAGACCAGACCGAGCCGGTCGTACTGGCGCAGCGTCTGCGGATGCAGGCCCGAGAGCTGGGCCGCGATCGAGATCACGTACACCGGGGAATCGTCGGTGAGTTCGTACGGATTGCGTCGTCGGCCGTCCACCTCAAGCTCCCTTCGCTGCCTGGAACAGCTCCGCCCGCGGGTCCTGGTCCGCGGTCGCCTTCCGGTAGGCCTCCAGGGCGTCCCGGGCCTCGTCGCCCAGGTCCCTGGGGACCGCCACCTCGACGGTGACCAGCAGGTCGCCACGGGTGCCGTCCTTGCGCACGGCGCCCTTGCCCCGGGCTCGCATGGTGCGTCCGCCCGGCGTACCGGCCGGAAGCTTCAGGGTGACGGGCGGCCCGCCGAGCGTCGGCACCTTCACCTCGCCGCCGAGCGCCGCCTCCGTGAAGGAGACCGGCACGGTGACCGTGAGGTTGTCGCCCTTGCGGCCGAAGACCGGGTGGGCGTCGACGTGGACGACGACGTAGAGGTCGCCGGCCGGTCCGCCGCGCTCGCCCGGCGCGCCCTTGCCGCGCAGCCGGATCCGCTGGCCGTCCAGGACGCCCGCGGGGATCCGCACCTGCATGGTGCGGGAGGACTTGGCCCGGCCGCTGCCCTTGCAGACCTCGCAGGGGTCCTGGGCGATGAGGCCCCGGCCCTTGCAGTCCACACAGGGATCGGTGAGCGAGAAGCCGCCGCCGCTGCCGCGCGAGACCTGGCCGGTGCCGACACAGGTCGGGCAGACCCTCGGGGTGCCGTTCTTGTCGCCGGTGCCGGAGCAGGCCTTGCAGGGCGCCTGGCTGGACATCCGCAGCGGGACCGTGGCCCCGTCGACCGCCTCGGTGAAGCTGAGCGTCACCTCGGACTCGATGTCCTGGCCGCGGCGCGGCTGCACCCGGGGGCCGGCACCCGTGCCGCCCCGGTTGAACAGCCCGCCGAAGACGTCGCCCAGACCGCCGCCGCCGAATCCGCCGGCGCCGCCCTGGCCGCCCTGCGCGCCCCCGAAGAGGTCGCCCAGGTCGAAGTTGAAGTTGCCCTGCGCGCCGCCGGGTCCGGCGCGGAAACCGCCGTTGCCGAAGAGGGCGCGCGCCTCGTCGTACTCCTTGCGCTTCTTGGTGTCGCCGAGGACGTCGTTCGCCTCGGAGATCTCCTTGAAGCGCTCCTCCGCCTTGTCGTCGCCCTTGTTGGCGTCCGGGTGGAACTCGCGGGCGAGCTTCCGGTACGCCTTCTTGATCTCGGCGTCGGTGGCGTCCTTCGGGACGCCGAGAACCTTGTAGTAGTCCTTCTCGACGAAGTCCTTCGTACTCATCGACGTCCCTCCTTCCGGACGATCGGCCGGGGGCCTCCCGTACGGACCCCGCCGCGGTGCGGCAGCGTCCGGGCGAGAGGCCCCGTGACCGGGCGGTGTGCGGCCTGGTGGTCGGACGGGATGTCAGACCTCCTCGCCGCCACCGCTCTCCTCGTCGTCGGTCTTCTCTTCCTTGGCGGCCGGGGTCGCCCCCGGCTGCGGCTCGGCCACGGCCACCCGCGCGGGGCGGATGGTCCGTTCGCCGATCCGGTACCCCGGCTGCAGGATCGCCACGCAGGTCGTCTCGGTGACGTCCGGCGCGTAGCTGTGCATCAGGGCCTCGTGGATCGTCGGGTCGAAGGGCTCGCCCTCCTTGCCGAACTGCTGGAGTCCCAGCTTGGCGACGACCGTCTCCAGGGATTCGGCCACCGACTTGAACCCGCCCACCAGCTCACCGTGGTCACGGGCCCGGCCGACGTCGTCGAGCACCGGCAGGAGCTCGGACAGGAGCGCCGCGACGGCGATCTCCTTGACCGTGACCCGGTCCCGCTCGACCCGGCGGCGGTAGTTCTGGTACTCGGCCTGGAGGCGCTGGAGGTCGCCGGTGCGCTCGCTGAGCGCACTGCGTGCCTGGTCCAGCTGGGCCGTCAGACCGGTGGTCCGATCAGCGTCCCCGGCCGGGGCCGCCTTCTCCGAGGAGGAGTCGGCGGCCTTCGGCTCGGCGTCGTCGGGGGTGGCGCCGGAGGGGACGTCGGGCTCCTCCTCGAAGCCCGGAGTCTCCTCGGTCACGCCGCACCGCCCTTGGTGTCCTTCTCGTCGTCGACGATCTCGGCGTCGACCACGTCGTCCTGGCCGTCGGCCTGGGCACCCGGCTGCGGGTCGCCCTGCGGGCCGCCCTCGGCCTGGGCGTTGGCGTACATGGCCTGGCCCAGCTTCTGGGAGACGGCCGCGACCTTCTCGGTGGCCGTGCGGATCTCGGCGGTGTCCTCGCCCTTGAGCTTCTCCTTCAGCTCGGTGAGCGCGGTCTCCACCTCCGTCTTCACGTCACCGGGGACCTTGTCCTCGTTGTCCTTGAGGAACTTCTCCGTCTGGTAGACGAGCTGCTCGCCCTGGTTGCGCGACTCGGCGGCCTCGCGGCGGGCGTGGTCCTCCTCCGCGTACTTCTCGGCCTCCTCACGCATCCGGTTGACCTCGTCCTTCGGCAGCGAGGAGCCGCCGGTGACGGTCATCTTCTGCTCCTTGCCGGTGCCGAGGTCCTTGGCGGCGACGTGCATGATGCCGTTGGCGTCGATGTCGAAGGCGACCTCGATCTGCGGGACACCGCGCGGCGCCGGCGGAAGGCCGGTCAGCTCGAACATCCCGAGCTTCTTGTTGTACGCCGCGATCTCGCGCTCGCCCTGGTAGACCTGGATCTGCACGGACGGCTGGTTGTCCTCGGCCGTCGTGAAGATCTCGGAGCGCTTGGTCGGGATCGTGGTGTTGCGCTCGATGAGCTTGGTCATGATCCCTCCCTTGGTCTCGATGCCGAGGGACAGCGGGGTGACGTCGAGGAGCAGGACGTCCTTGACCTCGCCCTTGAGGACACCGGCCTGGAGCGAGGCGCCGATGGCGACGACCTCGTCCGGGTTCACGCTCTTGTTGGCCTCCTGGCCGCCGGTCAGCTCCTTGACGAGCTCGGCGACGGCCGGCATGCGGGTGGAGCCACCGACGAGAACGACGTGGTCGATCTCGGAGAGCTGGATGCCCGCGTCCTTGATGACGTTGTGGAACGGCGTCTTGCAGCGGTCCAGGAGATCGGCGGTGAGCTGCTGGAACTGCGAGCGCGTGAGCTTCTCGTCCAGGTGCAGCGGGCCCTCGGCCGACGCCGTGATGTACGGCAGGTTGATCGTGGTCTCCGTCGAGGAGGACAGCTCGATCTTCGCCTTCTCCGCGGCCTCGCGGAGACGCTGGAGAGCCATCTTGTCCTTGGACAGGTCCACGCCGTGCCCGTTGGCGAACTGCTTCACCAGGTAGTCGACGACGCGCTGGTCCCAGTCGTCACCACCGAGCTGGTTGTCGCCGTTGGTGGCCTTCACCTCGACGACGCCGTCGCCGATCTCCAGGAGGGACACGTCGAAGGTGCCGCCACCGAGGTCGAAGACGAGGATCGTCTGGTCGTCCTTGTCGAGCCCGTACGCCAGCGCGGCGGCCGTCGGCTCGTTGACGATGCGCAGGACGTTCAGGCCCGCGATCTCGCCGGCCTCCTTCGTCGCCTGGCGCTCGGAGTCGTTGAAGTACGCCGGAACGGTGATGACCGCGTCGGTGACCTTCTCGCCCAGGTAGGCCTCGGCGTCGCGCTTCAGCTTCTGCAGGATGAAGGCGCTCATCTGCTGCGGGTTGAAGCTCTTGCCGTCGAGGTCGATCTTCCAGTCCGTGCCCATGTGGCGCTTGACGGAGCGGATGGTCCTGTCGACGTTCGTCACAGCCTGGCGCTTGGCGACCTCGCCGACCAGCACCTCGCCGTTCTTCGCGAAGGCGACGACGGACGGCGTGGTCCTGGCGCCTTCGGCGTTGGTGATGACGGTGGGCTCGCCGCCTTCGAGAACGCTGACGACGGAGTTAGTCGTGCCCAGGTCGATGCCGACCGCACGTGCCATTTCAATTCCTCCAACTGACTACTTGAGTGGATCTGGCTCAAGGATGCATGACACCCGCCCCAGAGTCAACAGACCTGAGTCGAGTCGACTCAACTAACATGCATGTACCCCATGCGACCAGGGAAAACATCACTCCGAAGGGGACCGGACACCCTTCGCATACGGGCCGTACGCACCCGACCCACCCCTCCGGCGCGCGACACCCCGCACCCCCCGGGGGCCACACACCCCTCCCCATCATCGCCTCGTGGGATCGTTCTGTCACAAAATGCCGAGAGCCGCGCAAAACCGGCACCCGATCCGCCCACGGCGGGCGGCCCGACCCAGGCAGGTGCGAACGATGCAGACGCGTACACCGAGGTCCACGCGGGGGCGCACACCGCGCCTCCCCTCCGCGAAACGCACCCTGGACCTGACACTCGGCACGACCCTCCTGCTGCTGGCCGCCCCGCTGATCGCCGCGGCCGCCCTGGCCCTCGCCGTACGCGGCGGCCCCGGCTCCGCCTGGACGCACGCGCCCCGGATCGGCGCCGGGGGCCGCCCCTTCACGCTGCGGTCGCTGCGCACCCGGCGGCTGCGGCTGCACGTCCTGTCCCGGCTGCCCCATGTCGTACGGGGCGAGCTGTCCCTGGTCGGCCCGGCGCCACTCACGCCGGCCGAGGCGCTCGGGCGGCGGACGGATGCGCGAGACTGGCGGCTGGAACTGCGGCCCGGCCTGACCGGCCTGGCCCAGGTCCGCCACCGTTCGGCCATGCCGTGGGACGCGGCGGACCTCCTCGACCAGCACTACGCCGAACACCACCGGCTCCGGCTGGATCTGGCGATCCTGGTCCGGGCCGCGGGAGGACCCCTGCGCGAGACGGCCGCCCGGCTGCGGCACGGCAAGGCACGCCTGAGCGACACAGATCACCGCCTGCCCGGCTACAGGACGGCGGAATAAGTGGATAGTGTCAGCACAGACTGATTAAGTTACTGCTTAGTAATCAGCGATCATCGCTGAATCCCACCCGAGCAGGCCCGAGGAGCCCCCACCATGCAACTCGCCGCGATCATCGTGTCGCTGGTGCTGACCGTCGTCGGCGTCGCGCTCCTCGCCCGAGCCGTCGCGCAGATCTACCGGTTCGTCCGCCTCGGACAGCCGGTACCGGCGGGCAGTCGCACCGACGACCCCAAGCAGCGCACGATCACCCTGGTCAGGGAGTTCCTCGGCCACACCCGGATGAACCGGTGGGGCATCGTGGGCTTCGCGCACTGGTTCGTCGCGATCGGCTTCCTGACCCTGCCGCCGACGCTGCTCCAGGCCTACGGCCAGCTCTTCAAGGCCGACTGGGTCCTCCCGATCATCGGCGAGTGGCTGCCGTTCGAGCTGTACATCGAGTTCATCGGCCTGATGACGACGGTCGGCATCCTCGTGCTGATCGCCATCCGGCTGCTGAACCTCCCGTCCCGGGCCGGCCGCAAGTCCCGGTTCGCGGGCTCGAAGGCCTGGCAGGCGTACTTCGTCGAGTACGTCATCCTCATCATCGGCCTGGCGATCCTCACCCTGCGCGGTCTTGAGGGCGCGATCCACCACGTCGACGGCTACGAGGCCGCGTACTTCGTCTCGTATCCGCTGGTCCTGGCCTTCAAGGGACTGGCCCTCGGCACCCTGCAGAACCTCATCTACTTCGTCGCCATGATCAAGATCGGCACCTCGCTGATCTGGATGATCACGGTCTCCCTCAACACCAACATGGGTGTCGCCTGGCACCGCTTCCTCGGCTTCCCGAACATCTGGTTCAAGCGGAACGCCGACGGCGCGGTCGCCCTGGGCGCCCTGCAGCCGATGACGACCGGCGGCGAGGAGATCGACTGGGAGGACCCGGCCGAGGACGCCGTCTTCGGCGTCTCCCAGGTCGAGCAGTTCTCCTGGAAGGGCATCCTCGACTTCTCCACCTGCACCGAGTGCGGCCGCTGCCAGTCGCAGTGCCCCGCCTGGAACACCGGCAAGCCGCTCTCCCCGAAGCTCCTGATCATGTCGCTGCGCGACCACGCGCATGCCAAGGCCCCGTATCTGCTGGCCGGCGGCGGCAAGGACATGGAGGGCGAGGAGAAGGCGACCGAGGAGCAGCTGAAGGACGTTCCCGCGGCAGCCCTCGCGGAGGCCGAGCGCCCGCTGATCGGCACGGTCGAGGAGAACGGCGTCATCGACCCGGACGTCCTCTGGTCCTGCACGACCTGCGGTGCGTGCGTGGAGCAGTGCCCGGTCGACATCGAGCACATCGACCACATCGTCGACATGCGCCGCTACCAGGTGATGATCGAGTCCGCGTTCCCGTCCGAGGCGGGCACGATGCTCAAGAACCTGGAGAAGAAGGGCAACCCCTGGGGGCTGGCCAAGAAGCAGCGCGTCGAGTGGACCAAGGAGGTCGACTTCGAGGTCCCGATCGTCGGCAAGGACGTCGAGGACCTCACCGAGGTCGACTACCTCTACTGGGTCGGCTGCGCCGGCGCCCTGGAGGACCGCGCCAAGAAGACCACCAAGGCCTTCGCGGAGCTGCTGCACATCGCGGGCGTCAAGTTCGCGATCATGGGCGGCGACGAGAAGTGCACCGGTGACTCCGCCCGCCGCCTCGGCAACGAGCCGCTGTTCCAGCAGCTCGGCCAGGAGAACGTCGCGATGCTGAACATGGCGTTCGGCGAGGACGACGAGGACGACTCGACCAAGAAGGCCAAGTCCGCGAAGAAGATCGTCGCGACCTGCCCGCACTGCTTCAACACCATCGCCAACGAGTACCCGCAGCTCGGCGGCGAGTTCGAGGTCATCCACCACACGCAGCTGCTCCAGCACCTCATCGACGAGGGCAAGCTGATCCCGGTGACCCCGGTCGAGGGCCTGATCACGTACCACGACCCCTGCTACCTGGGCCGTCACAACAAGATCTACACGCCCCCGCGCGAGATCATCGCCAAGGTCCCGGGTCTGCGGAACGAGGAGATGCACCGCCACAAGGAGCGCGGCTTCTGCTGCGGCGCCGGTGGTGCCCGGATGTGGATGGAGGAGCGGATCGGCAAGCGCATCAACAACGAGCGTGTCGACGAGGCCCTCTCCCTCAACCCGGACATCGTCTCCACCGCCTGCCCGTTCTGCCTGGTCATGCTGACCGACTCGGTCAACGGCAAGAAGGCCGCATCCGAAAGCGGCTCCGCCACGGGCGTCAAGGTGAAGGAGTCGATCCAGGTCGTCGACGTCGCCCAGCTGCTGCTGGAGTCCGTGAAGACCCCGGCCGATCCGACGGGCGAGCCGGAGACGGCCGACGCGCCGGAGCCGGAACCGGCGAAGTAGCCGGACAGCGCGCCACCGCGGTGCGCGGAAGCGGCCGGACCTGCCTCGGGGGCAGGACCGGCCGCTTCTGCTTTCCCGCCGCCGTGACGCATCATGTGGGGCGGCCGGGACGGCCGCGGCCCACGAGACGTACGAGGTGTCCCTCCGGGGATACGCAGCGGAGGAATCCCGTGCCGATACGCAACGCGGAAGCGGACGCGCCGATAGGGCGGGGGGCGCTTCCCGGATACGGAACGTCCCCCGGGCGAACGCCGGGGGGTGCGGGGCGCCGGACGACCACGGGCCCTTTCCTGCGCGCGCGGGCAGCCGGGGCCCTCGGGCTCGGCCTCCTGTTCCTGCTCACCGCCTGCGGCGGCTCGTCCGACGCCCCGGACAAGAACGGCGACACCCCGCCCACCGCGCTCTCCGGTCTGGCGGGCGCGGCCCGCCACCCCGTACCGCACGGCACCGGCAGCCGCGTCCCGTACGACTTCAACGGCGACGGCCACCGCGATCTCGTCCTGAACGACCTGGTGAAGCCCGCGTCCGACAGCCACGGCGACGACGCCGGGATCGGTGTCGTCTACGGCTCCGAGGACGGCGGCCTCGACCCGTCGACGCGCCAACTGCTCGCCGCCCGCACCCACGCGGCCAAGATCGGCGACACGCTCCCCTCGGCGTTCGACGCGGAGACCGCCTGCGACCTGGACGGGGACGGCTTCACGGACCTCGTGGTGGGCACCGACCCCCCGTACGACGGCGTCGGCAGGCCGCCGGTCCCGCTCCAGATCCTCTTCGGCTCGCCCGGGGGCCTCACGGGCCGGGCGGTGACGCTGCGCATCCCGGACCGGGCCCGTTTCGGCAACGAGTGGCCGGACCACCCGGTCTGCGGCGACTTCGACGGCGACCGGAAGCCGGACCTGGCCGTGACGGCGAGCGAGGGGCGGTTCAGCTTCCTGCGCGGGCCGTTCACCCGCGACGGCCGCCCGCACGCGGCCGGCGGCACCGTTCCGGGCGCGGGCGCCTATCTGTTCGCACCGGAGCCCCGGGCGGACCTCGACGGGGACGGGTACGACGACCTGGTGTACGCCGCCCGCCCGCACACCCGCCACACCGCGGGCCGGGCGGCGCTGCTGCGCGGCACCCCGGACGGCCCGACCCGCCCCGGCGGTACGTACCGCTTCCCGGCGCCGCCCGCGCCGCTGCCCACGGCCCCGCTGCGGACCGGGGCCGGCACGTCCCCGGCCCGTGCGGAAACGACTCTGCTGGAGCGGTACGGCGACTTCGACGGCGACCGGAAGCCGGACCTCGTCGTCCGCACCCACCGGGGCGAGACGGCGGACCTGATCGCGCTGTACCCCGCGGCGACACCGGACCGCCCCCTGATCACGTTCACCACCGCGCTGTTCACCGCGGACTGAGCGCCGCGCCGGCCCCGCGCCGTACGGAGGGGGGACAACCCCCCGGGGTTCCCTTAGGGGATGTCACAGGTGGGCGTCAAAGGCGGGCCAGATCCCCCACCCCATCCACCCGGCCCGTGCGGAGCAGGTACGTTCGATGACGTGGCTGGATTCAGGATCGGACGCGGCCGGGACAACCGCACCCCGCAGCAAGGGCATCAGCAACCGCGGCAGCAGCCGTACGGCGGTCAGGGACCGGCGCCGTACGGTCAGCAGCCGTGGCCGCAGGCGGGAGGCCACGGGGCCCCGCCGCACGGCGGCCACCAGGGCGGGTACGACAACGGCTACCAGGGCGGTTCCGGCGAGCCGGAGTACTTCGGCGACCCGTACCCCCAGCAGCACGGCCATGCCCCCTACCCGCAGCAGGGCGACCCGTACGCCAACAACCCGGGCCACACACAGGCCTTCAGCGTCAACGAGGACCCCTACGGCGACGGACAGACCTACCGCGCCGGCCAGGCCCCGGCCCAGCCGGCCGGCCCGCGGCTGCACTGGAAGCAGCTGCTGACGGGCATCGTGACGCGCCCCAACCCCACGTTCTGGCAGATGCGCGACTACGCGGTCTGGGGCCCGGCGCTGATCGTCACGTTCCTCTACGGCCTGCTGGCGCTGTTCGGCTTCGACGAGGCCCGCGACGACACGATCCACGCCCCGCTCAACACCGCCGTCCCGTACGTCCTGATCACCGGCGCCGCCTTCGTGATCGGCGGTCTGATCCTCGGCGCGGTCACGCACACGCTCGCCCGCCAGCTCGGCGGCGACGGCGCGTGGCAGCCGACGGTGGGCCTGTCCATGCTCATCATGTCGATCACGGACGTGCCGCGTCTGGTCTTCGCGATGTTCCTGGGCGGCGAGAACTCCCTGGTCCAGCTGCTCGGCTGGATCACCTGGCTGGCCGCCGCGGCCCTGCTCACCTCGATGGTGAGCAAATCGCACGACCTGCCCTGGCCCAAGGCCCTGGCGGCCTCGGCGATCCAGCTCCTGGCGCTGGTCTCGATCCTCAAGCTCGGCACGCTCTGACCCTCGCGTCCCCGCACGTCCCCGACGCACGGAATCCCCGGCCCCGTTCCTACCGAGACCGGGGATTCCTGTTACGTGCTCAGGCGTCGAGGACCTGTCCCCCGCGCCGCACGACGGGCTTCTGGACACTCCACGGGAAGTTGATCCAGCGGTCCGTCCGCTTCCACACGTACTCGCATTTCACGAGCGAATGCGACTTCTCGTAGATGACCGCGGACCGCACCTCGGCGACATGGTCGACACAGAAATCGCGGACGAGCTTCAGCGTCTTTCCGGTGTCGGCCACGTCATCGGTGATGAGGACCTTCTTGTCCGAGAAATCGATCGCGTTCGGAACGGGCGCCAGCATGACCGGCATGTCCAGCGTGGTGCCGACCCCGGTGTAGAACTCGACGTTCACCAGATGAATGTTCTTGCAGTCCAGCGCGTACGCCAGCCCGCCCGCGACGAACACCCCGCCCCGCGCGATGCTGAGCACCAGGTCCGGCTCGAACCCGTCGTCGGCCACCGTCTGCGCCAGCTCCCGCACGGCGTGCCCGAAGCCCTCGTAGGTCAGGTTCTCCCGCGTCTCATCGCTCATCGGACATCACACCTGCGTCCGGTGGAAGTTCAGATACGACCGCGAGGCGGTGGGACCGCGCTGCCCCTGGTAACGCGACCCGTACCGCTCGGAGCCGTACGGGAACTCCGACGGGGAACTCAGCCGGAACATGCACAGCTGCCCGATCTTCATCCCCGGCCACAGCTTTATCGGCAGCGTCGCCAGATTCGACAGCTCCAGCGTCACGTGCCCCGAGAACCCCGGGTCGATGAACCCGGCCGTCGAATGCGTCACCAGCCCCAGCCGGCCCAGCGAGCTCTTGCCCTCCAGCCGCGAGGCCAGATCGTCGGGCAGCGAGATGACCTCGTACGTCGAGGCCAGCACGAACTCTCCCGGGTGCAGGATGAACGCCTCGTCCCCGTCCGGCTCGACCGTACGCGTGAGATCGGCCTGCTCGACGGCGGGATCGATATGCGGATAACGGTGGTTCTCGAACACCCGGAAATAGCGGTCGAGCCTCACGTCGATGCTCGACGGCTGCACCATCGACGCATCGAACGGATCAATACGTACGCGTCCGGCGTCGATCTCGGCCCGGATGTCCTTGTCTGAGAGAAGCACCCACCGAGGATACGCAGAACGCGCGGAACCGCCCTCATCGGGCCGCCCGCGCGCCTGTCCCCCGCTGTCCCTGCCGCTGCGTCTACCGCTCTGGCTACCGCCTACCGCCTACCGCTTCTCGAACACCACGGGCACGGCATGCCGCAACCGTGCGCACCGAGGACACCGGATGAGCCTCCCCGGCCCGATCCGCCCGGACCCGAGCTGCTGCATCGGGAACGAGGAGGTAGCGAAAACGTGCCCTTCGGCACAGCGGACGACGGTGCGCTCCATGGAGTCCATCAAGTCCCTTCCCCATCAAGCCGTGGACGAGAAAGCCACATTAGGGGATGAACAGGACCCCACCCCACCCGGCACTCCGACCCCCACGCTACGCCCCCAACTCCCGCCCCCCACACCCACGTCCACCCCCACCCCCCACGCCGCACATCCGGGCCGGCGCCTCGGGGGGCCTTCAATGGGGTACAGTGTGGGACGATGCGTCGCTGGTCATCCAGTTGCGTTACGCGGGTGTAGTTTAATGGTAGAACATGAGCTTCCCAAGCTCAGAGCGCGAGTTCGATTCTCGTCACCCGCTCCACGACTAAGGCCCAGGTCATAGACCCGGGCCTTGTTTGTTGTCTGGACCACTTCAGGCGTCGCGTGCCCGTTCCGTGCCCGATCGCTGCTTGGCCCCCTCCTCCTGTGCCCGAAGTCGTGCAGCGCGCACGTGAGCGTCGATGCCGTCGGCCACCTCCTTCTGCCGCTCGGTGTCGGAGTGCTGGTAGATCAGCGCGGCCCGCTCGGTGGACTGGCCGGCCCGCACCATCGTGTCCTTGAGGGTCGCCCCGGACCGGGTCGAGAGGGTGTGCCCGGTGTGCCGGAGGTCGTAGAAGCGGAAGTTCTCCGGCAAGCCGACCTTGGCCCGCGCCTTGCGCCACTTCCGGCCGAAGGTGGAGCGACGGAACGGCCTGCCCCTCTCCCCCACGAACAGCAACCCGTCCGGCGTCTTCTCGGCGTACCAGTCGAGGTGGCGCTCCAGATCGGTGGCCATAAACGCCGGCAGCACGAGGAACCGCCGACCGGCCGCCGACTTGGTGTCTCCCGGAGCACGGCGGCCCGTGGTCAGCTCAGGTTCAGCCGTACGGACCCAGACCCCGACGTTCTCCAGGTCCACGTCCGGCCGACGCATCGCCGCCTGCTCCTCGGGCCGGGCCGGTCCGTACGCGGCGACGTAAACCATCAGCCGCCACCGGGGGCCCATCGCGTCGGCCAGGGCATCAACCTGCGGGACGGTGGCCGTGGGGCGTTCCTCCGCAGACTCCTTGCCCGCGCCCTTGATCCGGCACGGATTGCGGCGGATCAGCTCGTCGTCCACGGCAGTCTCCATGATCGCCTTAAGGAGCCGGTACGACTTGGCCACCGTTGTCGGTGCCTCCGTCGCCTTCAGCCTCTCGGTGCGCCAGGCCCGGACGGAGGGCGGCGTGACCTTGTCGAGGTCGACCCCGTCGAAGGTCGGCAGGAGGTGCAGCCTAAGCAGGCGGCGATACAGCTCGTCCGTCGTCGCGGCGAGGTCACGCTCCTCCACCCACCGGAGGGCGTACTCACCAAAGTTCACCTTGCCAGCGTCGGGATCGCGCCAGTCCCCTGACCGAACCTCGCTCTGCCGGTCGGCAAGCCAGTCATCAGCGTCCCGCTTGGTCCGGAACGTCTCGGGCGCCGGGCGATCGATGCCGTCCGGGCCCAGGTAGCGAGCCTGATACCGACCCGAGGGGAGCTTGCGCACGCGGCCGAACTGCCGCTTCTTGCCAGCCATCAGGCGGCACCTCGCAGACGACGCACCGGCGTGACCGTGTGGGCGGCCACGAACGCCTCCACCACGTGCTCCGCGATGCGGACGTGTCGGCCCACTTTCACGTACTCAATGCGCCTTTCCGCGATCAGCCGGCGCGGGAATCGGGAGGTCGTGCCGAGCAGTTCGGCAACCTGTTCAACAGTCAGCAGCCTGTTCGTCATGATCAGCATTCCCCTGTCTCTTCGAGTTCGGCGCGGTGTTCGCGGGCGGTTTCGCGGTTGTGTTGGATGTCGCGGTGGATGTTGGCGGCGAGCCAGGATTCGCCGGGGGTGTGGCCGTTGCCGGCGTAGGCCCAGTGCGCGAGCGTGAGCGTGGTGGCCTCGGGGTGGTCGTCGGGGTCGGGGAGGCCGAGGGCGGCTCGTTGTTCGGCGGCGCGGTAATCGGCCCTCACCTGGCGGAGGGCTCCGAGGGTGGTGGAGTAGGCGCGGGACTTGGTGGAGAAGTGGCCCCGGAAGCCGAGCATGTGCGCCCAGTCGCGCAACTTGCGGTCCGGGTAGGCGTGATGCAGATCGAGACAGGCTTCGATCAGCCGACGCGGGTGCTCGGGCACGTCGAGAAGAATCAGCGCTTCCTTGTTCCCGATCCGGCGGTCGACGGTGCCAGTCGTTTCGGCGGCTTTGGTGGCGTACTTGGCGACGTAGGAGGCCACGGCCTGTTCGGTGAGGTCCTCGCCGTTGCCGAAGGCGCCGATGGGCTGGACGTCGAGCTGCGTGCCCCACCGCAGCACCCAGGGGGTGGGGAAGCCGGCTTCCTCGTTCGCGGGAACGGTGACCTCGGCGCGTGCGGCGGCGGCACGGATGGCGTCTTCCAACAGGGGCAGGGTTGCCCAGGCGGGGGGCGGGGTGTTCGGTCCTTCGGGGCCGTCGAAGCGGATCACGGCGTGGAAGTGGACGGCTCCGCGTTTCTGGTACTCCGCGACCTTTCCGAAGGACACCTTGGACTGTTCGCGGGCGGCTTTCTGGGTGAGGCCGGCGCGCTTCGCGATCTCACGGCGGAGGTAGATCGTGAAGTAGCGCCAGAGGTCGGAGGCGTGGTTGTTCCAGAGCACCGCGCCGGCGTAGTCGTACCGATCGGGGTCGAGGGGCGTGCCGAGTTCCGCCGCGTCTTCGCGGTGGTGGGTGCCGCAGCGGCAGGGCCGGTTCCCGGGCCGGTTGTGGACGGGCCCGAACGAGGGGGCGGTCAGCGTCGCGAAGACCCGGGGGTGATCTCGGATCGTGTGCGGGGTGCCTTTGTCGGGGTCGCCGGTGAGGCCGGCGCGGATGAGGTGGTAGGTGTCGCCGGCATACGTCCAGGCGCAGGCGGGGCAGCGGGAGGCGCGGCGGTTGCCGCAGGCGATCCGTAACCGTCCGCCGGGCTCGGCATCCGTGGAGTAGTGGTGGAGCAGGGTGCCGGTTGCCCGGTCGATGGTCTTGGTGGCGCCGGTGAGGTGGATGGGCTGGGAGCAGCCGCCGGTGCGGCGGAGTTGTTCGGTGAGGCGGTCGAAGCCGGGAGACCCGACCACCCTCAGCAGGTCGGTGAGGGTGGCCGGGTCCAGGCCCGCCATGGTGGCGGTGTCGCTCACACCAGCACCTCCTGCCGTGCCGTCGAGAAGGCGGTGCCGATCCATCGGGTGTAGGCGGGCGGGATCGCTTCGGTGAGTTCTTCGTGGACGTCGGTCCAGGTGATGCCCATGGCGGTCTGCATCTCGGGCACGGTGGCTTTGCCGCCGCCCTCCCCGTACGCGGCGACGTAAGGCCCGTCCCGGTAGATGCCGTGGCGGTAGCCGCGTACGTAGCCCCGGTGCCGGCGATGGGCGGGGGACGCGGTGGTCCAGCGGCCGAGTTCGAAGTTCCGGTGCCGCAGGACCCCGAGGCCGAACATCTCGCCGCACAGGGTGAGGTCTTTGCGGATCGGGGCGCGGCCGTTGGGCTGCTCGATCACGTACGGGAGCCCGGTGGCGTCGAGGAGCCGACGGGTTGCGGTGACGAGGTCCTGGTGGGCGCCGCCCCAGCCCTGGGAGGTGTTGGTGCCGATGGTGAGGGCGCAGCCGGCCTGGCAGGGCGGCGAGGCGTGCACGAGGCTGTACCGGTCGATGTCACCCGTGGTCGTGAGCTGGTCGAGGTATTCCAGGGCGTCGCCCCGGTGGTAGGCGAAGGGGTAGTTCGGCCGCTCGGCGGTGTCGCAGCCATCGACCTGGAACCCGGCGAGGTGGTAGCCCCAACCGGCCCCGCCGGCGCAGGAGAAGAGATCCAGAACGCGGTCCATGGCGGTCACCGTCCCGTCCGGTCGTGGGCGGCACCGTGGTGGGTGGTCCAGCCGTCGACCAGGGCCTTGACCTGGGCGTCACCGGTGGCGGTCGCTGTGGCGCCGCAGTGGCAGACCGCAGATCCGGTCGCGGGGGCGTTCGGGGAGGGCTTGCTGACGTGGAGGCCGGGGCGGTCCGGCGTCGGGGTGAGGTCGGCCATGGCGCTCACGCCCCGATCGGGGTGGTGGTCCGGGCGGCGGGGAGGGTGTGGCCGGTGCCGTGGCAGGCGGGGCAGTCGGCGTTGACCGTGTGGCGGTGGCCGTCGAGGCTGCGGGTGCCGGTGGTGACGGCGACGGTGGGGAAGCCGTCGCAGTGGCCGCAGACGGGCCGGGGCAGGGTGCTTTCGGGCATGATGGTGTCTCCCTTTCGGGTCCGTTGGGTCTGGAAGTGGTGGGCGCCCGGGGCGGCGGATACTTGGCGGTAGAGGCCGCCCCGGGGGCTGAGCTAGCGGCGCCGGTTGCGGCGCGGGGTCTTGATCGGCGGGATGGCGTCGTAGGCGTTCTGGCCGGCCTGGAACGAGGCGGCGTCGGTTTCGGTGGTGGCGGTGGCGTTGTACTCGCGGCCGATGCGGCGCATGGTCTTGCGGTCGCCGTGGCGGCGGGCGATGGCGAACTCGCGGCCCATCTCGGTCATGGCGGGGTTCGTCGGGGTGGTGTCGCTCTTGCGGCTGAAGAAGCCCATGGCGGGGTGTCCTTTCATCGGGGTGTGTTGTTGCGCCGGCCGTGTCCCTTGGCCGCGTACATGGCGGCGTCGGCGGCCGAGAGGGCGTGGGTGAGCGTCGGCAGCGGCAGATGGTCGCGGGTGCTGTGGCCGACCGAGGCCGAGACCGGCACGATGCGACCGTTGTGCGCCACCGGCTGGTCCAGCGCCGCCCGGAGGGCGGGGAGGCCGGCCGTGCCGAGGGCGGGAACGATGGCGGCGAATTCGTCTCCGCCGAGGCGGGCGGCGATTCCGTGGCGTCCGCACCAGGAGGTCAGGCGTTCGGCGGTGGCGGCCAGGACCGCATCGCCGGCGGCGTGGCCGTGGGTGTCGTTGATGGTCTTGAAGTCGTCCAGGTCGATCAGGATGACGAGCGCGCCGGGGTGCCGGTCCAGGAGGCGTTCGGCGCGGGCGGTCCAGCCGGCCCGGGTGTGAAGGCCGGTCAGGGGGTCTCGGCGGGCGGCGGCGAGGCGGCGGGTCAGCAGGCCGCTGTGCAGGGCCCATCCGAGGGCGGGTAACGCGGCGGCCACGGCGGGGACCTCCACCGGGCTCACCGGTTCTTGTTCTGGCTGTTGAGGAGCGAGCGCAGGACGACGGTGCAGACGGCGACCGAGGCGGCGGTGATCGCGGTGGCCAGGAGCATGGAGACCAGGACCGTGCCGATGACCAGGACCATGGCCGTACCGCCGACGGCGGCGACGATCAGGGCACCGGGGGTGAGCTGGACGGCGGCCCGACCGACCGCCGGAGCCGGGGCCTGGACGGGGGCCGGTGCGGGAGCGGGGGTGTGGTGGCAGTTGCAGGCCAGCGGGTGGGCGAGGCCGGTGAGCGGCGGGACGAGGGACTGCCCGGGAGTGGGGGCGGTGTCCGGGGGCGGGATCTTCGGGGTGAACACGGCTTGCTCCTCCTGTCAGGGGTTGCAGCGGTGGGTGCGGGCGGCGAGTTCGGCGGCGGCGCGTCCGTGGTAGTCGGCGGAGAAGTTGCAGCCGGGGGCGGTGCAGGCGGCGGTGTGCTTGGTGCGGCCCCGGCCGTCGTAGTGGGTGCCGACCCTCACGGGGCCGATACGGATCACGTCGGTGAAGCGGTTCGGACGCGGCATCGCGTGAACCTCTCTTTCTGTCAGGCGAGTTGGGCGGTGATGGCGTCGGCGAGCGGGGCGGGGATACCGAGGCGGGTACGCAGGGTCGCGGTGTCGATCCGGTTGCCGGTCGTGGCGTGGTGGGTGTCAGCGACCTTCCGGGCGTGATCCAGCAACGCCGGCGGAACAGCCACCGCAGGAACGGCTACCGGTGCCGGGGCCGGGACGGGTTCCGGTGCCGGAGCTGGGACCGGGGGCAGTTCGGGCGCGGGGTCCGGAGCGGGGCCGGGGTCACGCTCGACCGTGACGGCCGGGACCGGCTCAGAGACCGGGGCCGGGGCAGTCAACGGCTGTGCGGTCGGCGTGGGTTCGGTGTCGGCCGTGGTGCCGGTGGTGTGGGCGAGGAGTGTTCCGCCGAGGAAGGCAAGGGCGGGCCAGCCGGCCACGAGGATGCGGAGCCAGGGCGGGACGTCGTCCAGGTCGAGCATTCCGGCGGTCGCGATGTTCGCGCCGAGGGACGCGGCCAGGGCGATGACGAACCAGACCCAGGCCGGGCCCCTGTCAGCGGCTGTGTGCATCCGGCGCCAGGCGGCGACCAGGAGCAGGTCCACGCTGATCGGGTAGGCCCAGGCTTTCCAGCCGTGCTGTCCGGCCGCGTCGGCCAGGTCGTGCAGGTGCGAGAAGGACAACGCGCCGGCGATCACGGCCTGAACCAGGACAGCGTCCGGGCGGAAGGTACGGGGCATGGTGGTCACCTCCTTTCAGAGGGTTGGGCCGGAGCCGGACGGGATGTGGTGGTCACCACCCGGCACCCGGAGCAGGGGCGGGGGTCAGGCGTCCGGGTCGGTGCCGGTGCCGGTGCCGGTGCCGAAGCAGTTCAGGCACAGGCCGTCCTGCTGTCCGACCGGCCGGCGCTTGCGGCCGACGCGGACGGTGGTGGGGACGTTGCCGGTGCCACCGCACGGCTTGCAGACAGCCGGCTCGACCACGGGCGCGGTCTGGGACGGGGGCGGGGTGGTGGTCCGTTTCGTGGTGGCCATGGCGGTGGTTCCTTCCGGTTCCAGGCATGGGCGGGGTAGGGACCTGGCGCGAGACGGTCACGCCAACCAGGGGTGCGGGGGTGTTACTCGGTGACCGGGCGCGGCTTCAGCAGCGGCGCGGCCGGTGCCGGGGCGGCGAGGGGGACGGCCGGCCGGAACGGTGCCAGCGCGGCGAGGTGCGGGGTGAGGTGCGCGTACTCCTGGCAGACCGCGACCGCGTCGGCCGGGGTGATGGCGGGGGTGCGGATGCGGGACCAGCCGCCGGAGGCATCCCCGGCCACGGCGACGCCGGGGCGGTCGGGGGCGATGGTCGTCGCGGCGAAGACCGCTTCGGGGGCGATGTCGCCCAGGGCCATTTCGGCGGTCTGCTTGTCGTTGACCCGGTGCACCACACGCCCGGTGAGCTGGGCACGCAGCGCGGTGGCGCCCTTGCCGAGGTCGGAGCCGAAGCGCTGGCCGCAGACCTCCAGGAAGATCCCGACCGCGCGGGCCATCTGCGCGAGTCGGATCATGCGCATCACCATCCCGTCCCGCCGCTCTTCGTCCTTCTTCGTGGCGACGAGGAACAGTTCCGCGACCTCATCGACCAGGACGACCAGCGGCACCGGCCGCACCTTGGCGGGCAGGTCCCACAGGTCCGAGACGCCATGAGCGCTCAGGACGTCGAAGCGCTCTTCCATCTCCGTGACCAGGGCCTCCAGCAGGCCGGCGGCCTCATCCGGGGTAGTCGCCAGGGCGGAGAGGCGGGGAGCGTAGCCCCGCTGTTCGACACCGCGTTTGCAGTCGATCCCGACCAGGCCCACCGGCAGCTTCGCCAGTCCCTTGATCAGGTTGCGCTGATACATCGACTTGCCCGACTGATTCGCACCGACCGTCAGGGCGTGCGGGATCTTCTGGTAGTCGCGGACGAACGCCGTGCCGTCCTCCCGCAGCGCGACCGGAACGACCAGCGGGCCGGCCATGGCCCTGCGGGGCAGGCGACGGGGCATCTTCACCCGGCGCAGGACGTCGTAGCCGGTCATGCGCAGTTCCACGAAGCCGGGCTTGCCCTCCACCACGTGCACGGAGTGGACACCCCAGGCGTGCCGCAGCCGTTCCGAGGCCGCAGCCACGTCAGCGGGCTCCAGGCCGGCCGGAAGGCGGAGTATCGCCCGCATCCCGGTCGAGGAACCACGGACCCGGCGCACCTTCGGCGGAACCGGCTGCACATCCGGGCGACGGGCCACGTTGCGGACCACGAACGCCCGCAGCCTGGACGGCTGAACCGTCAGACCACACACATCCATCGTCGAGTGATACGTAGCCGCGAACCGCACCCGGGCCACCGGCAGACCCACCAGCGACCAGAACACACGCGGAGCCCGAACCCTCGCGTAACCGAGACCGCCGGCGGCCGATAAGACCCCAGCCGTCTCGATCATCATGGACAGGTCCGACATGATCAGGCCCCCAGCGGGGTCACCGCGACCGCGCGGAAGCTGATCCCGTGCCGGGTCTGCCCGTTGAACGTGTTCTCCCAGTCGCGGGCCTTCAGCCCGATCACCGTGACCGGGGTCCCGGGGACCAGGTTCTCCGGGACACCCGTGTTCGGGACCGTCACCTGGTAGAGGTTGCCCTCCCCCTCGTCCGAGATCAGCAGGCCCACCGTCGCGAGCGGGGCGCCGGTCTCCCGGTCCATGGCGATCTCGCCGGTCTGCTTGCTCACCAGCTTCGGCGTCGGAGGCGTCGCCACGAACACCACAGCAGTCGAAACGTCGATCTTGAAGGACGGCATAGCTGTCTCCTCGATTGCGCTGGCCAATACCGCTTAGGCCACTTGGTCAACTTGTTGGTACAAGCTGATGGGTAGAGACTGCACCGCCGAGGGCGCGGCGTCAAGCACTTCGGGCGCACATGTACCAACAAGTTGACCGAGTGCGTCATGATGGAGGCATGAGCAAGCAGCCGAAGTACCGACAGGTGGCCGACGCACTGCGTCGTGAGATCGACAGCGGCACCTACGGCCCCGGCGCACGCCTTCCTTCAGAGAGCGAGTTGGCGAACCGCTTCGACGCGTCCAGGAACACCGTCCGATCAGGACTTGGCTTGCTGGTCAGCGAGGGTCTGATCACGTCGAGCCAGGGGCTTGGCTACGAGGTCCGCAAGCATGAGGTCTTTGAACTGAACGCCTCACGCTTCGAGAACCTGGACTTCCCGCAGGTAGGCGATGCCTATTCGACAGACGTCACAAACGCCGGTCGCCGGCCACACCAGACGTTTCGCGTCGAGCTCACCACGGCCCCCGAGTACGTGGCCCAGCGCCTGAAAGTGGAGGCAGGATCGCGAGCGGTCCTCAGGTTCTGCCACCGGTTCGTTGACGATGTTCCGTGGTCGACTCAGGCCACTCACTACCCGGATTGGCTCGTGGGGGCGGCGCCACGGCTGACCGAACCTGGTGACATCGCTGAGGGGACTACGCGCTACCTCGCCGGCCTCGGCATCGAGCAGGTTGGCTACGCCGACGAGATCGCTACCCGGATGCCGACCCCGGACGAGGCCCGACTGTTGGACATAGGTGCAGGCATCCCTGTCCTTCTCTGGACCCGGACCGGCTACTCTTCCGAGCGCCCGATTCGCTGCACGATCACGACCTTCCGTGGCGACCTGAACCGAATGAACTACGAGATCGGTGACTTGTCTGCCCGAAGCGAGAACGACGCCCTGTGAGAATCACGACCGCAGTCCCGAGCGACTTGGACCAGCTCTTGGCATTCCGGGTCGAAGCCGCTTCCTGGATCAGCAAGTTGGGCAGCGACCAGTGGAGCCGGCCTTATCCGGCAGACCGGCTGTTGGCCACGATCGAAGCTGGAACGGTGTTCATGCTCCGGGATGGAAAGCGCACGGTAGGGACCATCACCCTGACGCCAGAGGCCGAAGCGGGTTTGTGGACGAGCGAGGAGTTGGCGGAGGCGTCTCTCTTCATCAACAAACTGACGGTGTCCCGCGACTATGCGGGAAGGGATCTTGGAGGAAGGCTGCTCGATTGGGCGGGAGACCGCGCGTACCGGTCGGCAGCTAGATGGCTCCGCCTTGACGCATGGACGAGCAACACCGCCCTCCAGCGCTACTACTTGGACCATGGCTTCGAGCACGTCCGGACGGTTCGGGAAGGTGGCGCCGTCAACGGCGGCCCGCGCGTCTCGGGCTGGCTTGCTCAGCGCACCGCATCCCCCGCTCCATCCGGGTTCGAGGACCAGACGCCCGATCCGCAGCCTTTCGAGCACTGAGCTGTTACAGGTTTCTCTACCTCATCAAGGCACCCGGCTGCGCTCCGCTCCGCCGGGCGCGCTTCCCGGCTCTGGCTGCGCCCGCGCTCCTGCCTTCGGCCCGCTCGGCGCTGCCGCCGCCGACGCGCGCCCACAACTGGATAGGCCCGGGGGCATGAGTCGAGAACCAAGCCTGCGGCTTCAAGAGGATGCCTCCGGCGGGGGCGCTCAGACTCCGGGATGGCAGGGGCGCCGTTCGCGAGTGCCGGCCGTCTCGTGGTGAGCGTCGTGGGGCTCCCATCCCGACCACCTTCGACCCAGGCAGAGCCGAGCAGTCGCGGCCCAGGCAGAGCCGAGCAGTCGCGGCCCAGGGCGTCAAGGTCGTTCGTACAGTGGCGCGCTCCACCTTGACGCCCTGAACCACGCCCGCTCCACGGAGTGTGGGTCGAAGGCGGACGGGATGGGAGCTGCGGTGTCTCTGGTGAATGCCGTGGTGGCTTGAGCTGCCAAGTGCGACAGGATGGTAAAGAAAGGGTAAAAACTTGACGCTTTCCCTGCGTCCACCGGGTTCCAGCGATACGCTCCGTCACCGTAGGTGCAGCGTAGCGACGGAGCGTATCGCTGGAACCCGGTGGACGCCTGTTGGCAGGCAGAACCTAGATGCCCTGTGTAATCGCTGCAGGTCGTGGGGGTTGTCACCACCGACAAGGCGTTCAGGGAAAGAAAAAACCTGACCCACAAGGGGTCAGGTGAGTTATGAGAAGACAGTACCGCCGCAAAAGTGGGCCGTCAAGCTGTGGCGGAAATGACGCGGGAAGAGATCTACCAACCGTCTGGTCGAGCATAGCGCTCAACAGGGTCGGGCATCTGATGCTGCTTGAAGTCTGCGGCGGCTAGTTGTTTCCACCAGTGCAGGCCCACACCGTCTTGAGGGCTACCTCTCAAGTCGCCAGCCAAGAAGCCTTTGCCTGGGTTGACCAGCCCGACCGGCACACGTTGGCGTGCTTGAGCCAGCGGGAAGCGTAGGTCGCTGTCGTTCGAGATCACGATGGCTGCATCTATCGCTCCGCCAAGGACATCGAGCAAGAGATGCGAGGCGACGTTCACGTCGCTGCCCTTCTCCTCGCTGATTGCGACCGAGGCCATGAAGATCCCTGACTGGCAAGGTGTGCCGCCATCCTGGATCATGATGGGCCAGTCTGGAGTCACAAGTTGCGGCCGGCCTCTGCGGTCCTTCCTCGCCAGAGGAGCAGCCTTGACCCTGTAGACGTACTTGCCGTACTCGATGTAGTCGACGCTTTGGCTGGCCAGGAGAGCCTTGAGGTAGATGTCCTGGTCCCGTTGGGCAGAGTCGTTCGTCGCTGCACTGATACGAGCCGTGCAGTAGACGATCCTTTCAAGGCTCGCCTCGGTCCAGGTTGGGTTATCGCTGAGTAGCGAACCAGCCAGTCCTCGAATGTCCAGCCAGCGCCAACCGTCTGTTCCTCGGCCGCACAGACCACGGCCCCCGTAGTAGACGTTGTACGCGTCTACATACACCCCAACACGCATCCCCGAAACCTAGCACCAGGTGGTGCCAGTGATGTCCCCGAAGTTGCATATGACCTGACGTACAGCAGCGGCGTACCGCAACCACAGCAGCCGCCGCCACCCGCCACTGTCTCTCTGGGGCCGCGTAGCAGCCGGTATGCCCGTCACTGACCGATCCGGCTAGAGCTACGGATCAGAAGGTGACCGTGCCCGATCCGTGCCCGGCGAAGCGGAGAACCACGGTCAACCACAGGTGCCAAGGTGAGCCCCAGGGTTCGCCTTGGCACCCATTTCTGCAGGTCAGCGATCCAGACCGGGACGAAGGACCGTTGATTCCCAAGCTCAGAGCGCGAGTTCGATTCTCGTCACCCGCTCCATGAAAAAGCCCCAGGCCAGCGCCGGGGGCTTCTTTGTTGTCTAGACCGGTTCAAGCGTCCTGCGCCAGATCCGCACCAGAAGGCTTCTCGTCGGCCTTCTCG
Organism: Streptomyces sp. NPDC057682; assembly: GCF_042799575.1. Taxonomy (NCBI): domain Bacteria; kingdom Bacillati; phylum Actinomycetota; class Actinomycetes; order Kitasatosporales; family Streptomycetaceae; genus Streptomyces; species Streptomyces sp. NPDC057682. Next base: position 85,106 of record NZ_JBHVIN010000001.1, read on the forward strand.
CGGGCAGCGTGCACGAGGCCGGCCGGCCCCCTTCGAGGAGCCCGGTCAGCGAGTGGTCGACCGGGCTCGGGAAGGGGGCCGTCACGGCGCCCGGCGGGCGTTCAGGCTTCGTCGCCCTCGTCCACCGCACCGGTTGCGGGATATCCGTCCTCAGTGACGACCGCCTTGCCGGTGGCCGTCTCGATCGCCTCGACCAAGGCCTGCTGCCGGGCTTCGAAGAAGCCCGCGAAGTCGTCCTTGGCGAGCAGTACGGGATCGACCAGATGGGTGCGAATGTGGTTGGCCACGGTGTCCGCGTCCACCTCGGCGTTCTTCGCGAGCCTGGGGAGGTAGGCGGAGGGCGCCGTGCCGCCGATGATGCGGTTGGTGCGTCCGGTCAGCGGGGTCTTGTTGACGATCGAATTGTAAGTGCCCCGGGCGATGTTCTCCCGCTCGCACCACGCCTGCGGGAAGATGTGGTGGATGTCCACGGACTCCGCGAAGTACTCGGTGGTCTCGGTCTTCTCACCGGTCCGCCAGTCGACGGCACCTTCCTTCATCAGAAGTGCGTAGATCCCCTTGTAGGCGGCGCTGTTGCGGGTGCGCAATGTCAGCAGGCGGCTCTCGCTGAACTGGGCGTCGCGGATGGTGCGCGGTTCGGCCCCGGTGCCGCGCACCCAGCTCACGGTTTCGGGAAGGTCGTGGCTGAACCTGGTCTCCGTCGAGCCGCCGTACAGCTCGCCGAACACACCGCACCAGTACCAACGGGCCAGCTTCTGCTGCGCACCGGCCGGTTCGGCATGTTCGCCGAGCGTGCTGAGGATCGCGGCGAGCGGGATCAGCTGGGTGCCGTAGGGGAGGAACTTGGTGTCGAAGAGGTACTGCTGGCGGAGGAACTTCGCGGCGTCCTTGAAGCCCTGGACGACCAGTGGTGCGTAGCGGCGGTACGCGTCCAGCCCCAGTTCCAGCATGTCCTTGCGCTTGCAGCCGATGCGCGGCAGGCGCTCTTCGTCAATCCCGACGGTAGCGGCGTCGGTGCGCCGGGCAGCCGTTGCCATCAGGGTGACGGCCTGCAGGAAGTCGGTGTTGGCAACCTCTTTGAGGACGCGGTACTCCGGCGCCTTCCACTCGGTCCGGACCACATTGTTCCAGTGGTCGCGCAGGTCGAACTCTTCGGCGGCATATGTGGCGGTGAGCAGCTCGAAGACCGTGAGGGTGACGCCGCCGGTGTTGACCTTTTCGAAGACCTGGCAGACAGCCTGCCTCTCGGTCTGCTTCCCCAGTTCGATCACCGGCACCTGGTAGAGCTCGAAGGGGCGGACGAATGCCTCCTCGAAGTCCCGCCACCACTTGCGGCCGTCCTGCCCCTGATCCTTCCAGTAGTCCTCGTATCCGTAGCTCCAGTCGCGGTTGGAAAAGAGCTGGGAGAGCGGGAAGAGCCGGGCCGCGTATTCCTTCTCCGGAGTCGAGTAGTCCTCGATGAGATCGCCACGGAAGCTGCGGACCACCCGGTCCGCCGGCAGAAGGCGGATGGCGTCCTCACGGTCCGCCTGGGGGTCGAGGGCCTTGACCATGTCGACGTAGAACCAGCCGGTGATCCGCTGCTTGCGCTGGTTCTGTGTCTCGACCGGCTTGCCGAGCATGAGCGACTGGAAGAGCGAGGTCATCCGCTGCTGGCCGTCGAGGATCAGGGTGTCCGGTTCGGTGCCCGGGGGCGGCGTGGCGCCCTCGACCGGGCGGCACTTGAAACGGACGTCACCACCGGTCTGCAGCAACATGAGGGTGCCGACCGGGTATCCACGAGAGATCGAGGCGAGCAGACTGATGATGTTGTGGTCCGGCCACACCCAGCCGCGTTGGAACTCCGGCAGCTGCGCTTCGCCCTCGGCCACCCGCCGCAGCAGTTTGACCAGCTGAATCTTGTCGATCCCGAATGCTTGCTCAGTCACGGCCCGCCCCCTCCTCGACACTGAACGCTGTCGAGAGGCTACCGGTGGTCGAGTGGGCACGAGGCCAGTGCTGGAGCTCAAGCGGCAGGGGGTGGCGCCTGCCCCTCGCCAAGGCCCGTCGCGCTGCGCCGGCTCGGGATCGATGCACGTCTCTCCCTGCCCCAGGTGGCCGGAGTCGTGACTTCGAGGTAGGCATTAAGGCCTTTTCGCTTCCTCATCAGGAAACCGATGCCTGCCCCCGCGAGCAGCCTGAGCACCACACGGCGACACCCTGCATACTCCAGTATGCTCGACTCATGTCCTCAACGACCCGCATCACCGTCACGCTGCCCAGCGACCAGGTGGCGGAGCTCCGCAAGCTCACGGACAACGTCTCCGGCTACGTGGCCGAAGCCGTGGCCCGCCAGATCCGGCACCAGCTCCTGGGCGACGACCTCCGCCGTCACGAGGAGGAGCACGGACCCTTCAGCGATGAGGAGCTCGCCGAAGCACGCGGGAAGATCTTCGGTTCCGTCGGTACCTCCACGGGCGCGGACGCCGCGTGAGCGAGCGCATCGAGACCGTCGTCCTGGACTCGGAAGGGCTCTCCGCCTGGATCGCGCAGGACCGCAAGTTCCTCGCCATGCTGCAGGTCTTCCACGACATGGGAGCCGACCTCCTGATCGGGGCGAACACCATCGTGGAAGTCACGCACTCCCGCACCAACATGCCTCGCCTGAACTGGGCCCTGTCCCGTGTCAAGGTGGAGCCGGTCACCGAACAAGCGGCGAAGGCCGCAGCAGAGCTACTCAAGGCCGCCGGGCTGCACGGGCACAAGTACGCCATCGACGCCACGGTCGCCGAGGTCGCGCTCCGCCAGCCGAAACCCGTCGCCCTGCTGACCTCCGACAGCGACGACATGACCAAGCTCTGCGGCAGCCAGGTCCGCATCATCCCTCTCTGACCAGCCGGCCCGCCCGGATCACGCGGCGCACTGCCGGCCTTTCCGATCTCCGCCGCGCCAAGTCCGCTCGGCGCCTGCCCCAGCTCTCTCCGTACTGGCCGGCCCCGAGCACGGCACAGTGAGCGTGCCACCTCACCTGGCGTGGTCCCGGGACTGACCACCTTCGATCTCGATCAGTCCCGGCTGCGAATCAACTACTACCGCATCGTGCCGGCCGAGGGCCAGCACGAGTGCCCGGGCCACTGCGTGAAGCTCGCCTGCCTGCACCGTCGCCGACTTTCAGACGTGCCCGCCGCAGGCGGCCCCTGCCCCCTGGTGCGGATACGGCAGTGCCCGATGCTCGTTCGGCTGCGATATCAGTGGTTTCCTACAAGACGGTTTCGCGGTCGTCCCACTGGTAGTCGCTGACGCGGTTGGTCAGGGTGCCCCGACCCGTGCCTCCGTAGAGGTCGAGGGTGCCACGGCCTTCGCCGAAGAGATCGTTGTTGCCGTCACCGGTAGCGTCGCCGACGGAGAAGAGCGACTGGAACCGCTGCCAGCCGCCCGTACCGATCAAGGTGCGGGTGCCGAACCATCCCTTGCCATTGCCGGGGTAGAGCCAGAGCTTGCCGGCGGTGTCACGGGCGATGAGGTCGTTGGTGGTGCCCTTGTTGAAGGAACCTATGCCGACCAGAGCATTGATGCTGTTCCAGCCCCCGCCGATCTTCGCGCGGGTGCCGAACCACCCCTTGCCGTTACCCGGGTACATCCACAGCACACCAGAGGTGTCGGCTGCGAGCAGGTCGCCTTTACCGTCACCGTTGAGGTCACCGGCCGCAGTGATGCGGCGCATACTGTTCCAGCCCCCGCCGATCTTCGCGCGGGTGCCGAACCACCCCTTGCCGTTGCCGGGGTATATCCACAACACGCCAGAGGTATCACGGGCGAGGAGATCCTCCTTACCGTCACCGTTGAGGTCACCGTGCCTGGTGAGCGCGGTCATGGAGTTCCAGCCGGCTCCGATGAGGGTGCCGGTGCCGTCACCTCGGAGGAACCACAGTCGGCCGGTGCGGGAGCGGAACAGCACGTCGCTCCTGCCGTCGGCGTTGAGGTCGCCGAAGGTCCGGGCAGGCCGGGCGTCGTAGTTGCTGCTGTTGTACCACTCCATGTAGTCCAGTCCGGTCAGGCAACTGTGCAAGGTACCGCCGAGACGGAACGAGCTGACGTTGTTGGACAGGTGGCTGTTGGCGTCGTGGAAGCCGGCCAGGTCCAGGCCCTCATGGCTCCCGGTCCACATCAGAACGTCGTGCACGCTGTCGATGTACTGGTAAGACGATCTGGTGTAGACGCATATGTAATCGGACGCCGTGCGGTTGATGAGGGACGAAGCCTTGTTGTCGAAGGAACCCAGGCTCGACTTGCTGCCGGAGTACGTTGCCATGGCTCCCGCGCCGTACGCGCCGTCGAACAGGCAGACCTTCCCCTTCGGGCAGCGGTCGTAGCCCGATGACGCTGCCGCGGTCGGCACCGTCACCCCAGCGAGTAGGCCGATCGCCGCGGCCGCACTGACGAGAGCGGAGCGGAGCGATATACGCATGGTTGACCCCCCAAGATCAGAGGAGGACACGATAGCGGTGCGCGCCTTGGCCCTCGTCCGGCTCAGCAGTCTCATTCGCAGGCCTGACGACAGCGCCAGGCGTACGGACGCCGAAGCCTGTCGCCCTTCTGACCTCCGACAGCGACGAGATGACCAAACTCTGCGGAAACCAGGTCCGCGTCATCCCTCTCTGACACACCGAGCCCCAGGCCGATGGCCTGGGGCTCTCTTGTCGTCCGGACTGCTACGCCGTGCCCGACGCATGTCCGATCCATCTCTCGCTGTGGCTGCTCCGGTCGGCGGACAAATACCGCCCGCTGCGCAGGCGCAGCGGCTTCCGTACCGTCCGGAAGGCTCCGCGGTCGTTGACCATCACCCCGTGGCAGCTTCTGCACGCCATGGGGCTCGGCTCCGCGGTGTCGCGGCAAGGGGCCGGGCGAGGGCTCTCAGAGCATTGGGGGAGCCTGCGCTACAGCCAGGCCCTGGAGCGGAACCACGGGCAGTACCTGAAACTGTCCTCCGAGGGCCGCGACCTTCTGCGCTTCTACAAGGCCACGCAGTCGGGGGAGATCGGTGCCGGATTCGCCTCGCTGCTGGCCGAGTCGATCGTCGGGTCCCGCTATCCCGACCATCTCGTCTCCATCATCCCGGCGGACGTCGCGCTGAAGGCCGGCTGGCCCAAGCTGGGGACCGGCAACGGGCCTCGCCCGGAAGCACTGCAGCGTCGGCCGCACTTCTTCGTCGAAGCCTGGCGACCCGGGCAACCGTCCAAGGTCCTCCTGCTGGCCTCCAAGGGCACCCACAGCAGTGTGCACCAGGTGTACAAGCAGCTCAGCAACGCCAGTGCGCACGTCGAGTCGGTGCACATCGGGCCCTACAGGTCCGTGCCCTTCCTGCTCATCGGCACGGAGATCCCCTCGAAGGAGAGCCTCGTCCTGCACGCTCTGGAGGCGCCCGGCACGACCGCGCTGAACCCGGCCGCGGGGAAGCCGGGAGCCGATCTGGACCTCGTCCTGGGCCGGGGAAACCTGATGGCCGACGCCGTCAGGTACGAAGAGGGTTCCGCCGAGGTCCTGCCGGGGTTTCATGTGGTCCCCGAAGACTTCGCCTGGTTCAGCATCGTTCTGGCACGCACCGCAGCCGCCATGCTGACCGCCTTCACCGGCGGGGGCAAACCCACCGGGCAGTACCTCACAACGGACCAGGGACGACACCACTTCCAGCACGACAGCCTTGCCCGCACGGGCAAGCTACGAGACGCCGCTCACCGCATCCACGGCATTGACTTCGTCGGCACCGATCACATCTACCGCCTCAACGGCGTCCGCGTCGAAGCGTTCTCCGGGCTTCACGCCGGCCTGTACGACCACCTTCGCAAGGGGCACGTCAACGAGTACCGCCGTCACACGTACGACCTGCGAAACGAGTGGCCACGGCACAGCACTGCGAAGGACTGGAACGCGATCTCGATCCGGGCCGACGGGACCGTCATGGCCATCCGCGTCGGTGATACGTAGTCGGCCGGCGGCCTCCTCCGCTTCCTCCAGTGGGCGCGGGGCCATCGACGCCAGGGCGGAACCGATGGACGGCGCCTTCGCGCTCCGCTGACCTGTCCTTCTGATCCTGCTTGGCCGGCGCCGGGCAGGCCCTCTCTTCCATGGGTCTGCCCGGGGCGTGAACGCGTATCACAACGTGCCAGTGAGGGCGGTGAACGGCGGGCAACGAGGGTGCGATCACCCAGCCACCTGAGCACGCGCGATGGGTCAGAGGCGCAGCCCAGAGGCGACGGCTACGGCGGTGCGTCAGCTCTGTGCGGGGTCGTCGTTCGTCTGCCCCGGGGTCTCGGTCCCGTGCGTCTTCTCGCGCATCTTGCGCACGAGTTCCGCCTTCCGGTCGGCGGCGCTCCGGCGGTCGAGGTTGCGGTGGGGGCCGTTGTTCTGGCGTTCGGCGCGGGAGAGGCGCTTGCGCTGGCCGCCGCCCTGGCCCACGGGGTTGTTGATGTTCTTGCTGTCGGTCACGGGTTCTCCCGGTCATGAGGTGAAGCGGTCTGCGGATGCGCGGTGGGGACGGTCGTGGCGCCGAAGGACGTCAGCGGGGTCCGTCACGCTCTCCCCCGAGGATCGGCACCTGGAAGAACATGCCGAGGACGTTACCCGGTCCTCGGGGCCCCGCATGCCGGGCCTCGGGGGCTGGGTGATGGGGTGCTGGGGCTTGGGCCTTGGGGGCTGGTCGTCCGGGGTCGGTGCGGTCGGGCGCTGAATACCTGTGCCGGCGGTCTCAGAATTTAATGGTCCGCACGGGGAGGGTTTCTGTCTCGGGATGGGCGGGAAAATCGTTCGCGTACATAATCCTGCCCGGCGTGCTACTGTCGAAGTCAGTTGCAGTTTTGGTACCCAAAGATTTCAGGCGCCTCGGATCGGTTCACGCCGGAGAGGGGCGCTTCGTATTTCCGGTCGTTTCCGGGCAGGGCATCATCGCGGCGACACGGGGTCCGTAGAGTGCGGATTCCGGTGTACTGCCCAGAGGAGATTGACATGGCTACCGGCACCGTGAAGTGGTTCAACGCGGAAAAGGGCTTCGGCTTCATCGAGCAGGACGGTGGCGGCCCCGACGTGTTCGCCCACTACTCGAACATCGCCGCCCAGGGCTTCCGCGAGCTCCAGGAAGGCCAGAAGGTGTCGTTCGACATCGCTCAGGGCCAGAAGGGCCCGACGGCCGAGAACATCGTTTCCGCCTGACGCTGACGCGTATTTCGTAGCTGGGGCCCGCATCCTTCGGGGTGCGGGCCCCAGCTGCTTGCATTTTCTGGTGGTCATGTCCACGGGAAAACACGGCCGAGGGGTGCAGCATCCTCGAAGCCGCAGCCGGCGATGTGCCGGATTCGACCTCGCACCCCCTCACCTATTCATGTGTGCGCCTACACGAATTCTCCTTCGTGCCCCGCGTTCGCATTTCATTCGGTCCGTGCCTGTGATTCCCCGCACTTTTCTTTCTCTGGGGAATTCCTTGATACGTGCCGTATCAAGGAAGGTTCCTCATGAACCCCACACGCACGAACAGCCGGTCCTCCCGACCCCGCCGCGGTGACGGTCACGGATACGACCCCGCCGCCGGTTCCGTCCGGGACGGTCGCCGCTCCTCGTACGCCCCGAGCCGTTCCTCCCGTCCGAGCGGTTCGGGCGGGCGACGGCCCGCCGCGGTGCGGGGCGAGTTCGCCCTGCCCGAGACGATCACCCCGGCGCTGCCCGCGGTCGAGGCGTTCAGCGGGCTCGACCTGCCGAGGAGCCTGCTGGCCGCGCTCACCGCGCAGGGCGTGACCACGCCGTTCCCGATCCAGGGCGCGACGCTGCCGAACTCCCTGGCGGGCCGCGACGTCCTGGGCCGCGGCCGGACCGGCTCCGGCAAGACGCTCGCCTTCGGCCTGGCCCTGCTGGCCCGCACCGCCGGACAGCGCGCCGAGCCCCGTCAGCCGCTGGCGCTGGTCCTCGTTCCCACCCGGGAGCTCGCGCAGCAGGTCACCGACGCCCTCACCCCCTACAGCCGCGCGACACGGCTGCGTCTGGCCACCGTCGTCGGCGGGATGTCGATCGGCCGGCAGGCGAACGCGCTGCGCGGCGGCGCCGAAGTCGTCGTGGCCACCCCCGGCCGCCTCAAGGACCTCATCGAACGCGGTGACTGCCGGCTGGACCGGGTCGCGACCACTGTCCTGGACGAGGCCGACCAGATGGCCGACATGGGGTTCATGCCGCAGGTCACCGCACTCCTGGACCAGGTCCGCCCCGGGGGCCAGCGCATGCTCTTCTCCGCGACTCTGGACCGCAACGTCGACCTTCTGGTCCGGCGCTATCTGACCGATCCCGTCGTCCACTCCGTGGATCCCTCCCGGGGCGCGGTCACCACGATGGAGCACCACGTCCTGCACGTGCACGGTGCCGACAAGCACCGGCTGACGACGGAGATCGCCGCGCGCGAGGGCCGGGTGATCATGTTCCTGGACACCAAGCACGCCGTGGACCGCCTCGCCCAGCACCTCCTCGCCAGCGGGGTCCGTGCCGCAGCCCTGCACGGCGGCAAGTCGCAGCCGCAACGCACCCGCACCCTCGCCCAGTTCAAGGCGGGGGACGTCACCGTCCTGGTCGCGACGAACGTCGCGGCCCGCGGCATCCACGTCGACCACCTGGATCTCGTCGTGAACGTGGACCCGCCGACCGACCACAAGGACTACCTGCACCGCGGCGGCCGTACCGCGCGGGCCGGCGAGTCCGGCAAGGTCGTCACCCTCGTCACCGACGCCCAGCGCCGCGACATGACCCGCGTCATGGCGGACGCCGGCATCGTGCCCCGGACCACCCGGGTCCGCTCCGGCGAGGCGGCACTCAGCCGGATCACCGGCGCCCGGACCCCCTCAGGCGTCCCCGTGACGATCACCGCCCCCGCACCCGAGCAGCGCCGGCGGAGCGCGTCCCCCGCCTCCCGGCGCGGCCCCTCCACGGCTTCCCGGCGCGGACGGGGACGGCCGTCCGCCCCGAACGCGGCGGCCTGACCACCGCGTGATCCGGAAACCGACCCGTCCCCGCAGGAGGCACGTGATGACATCGCTCCGGAATCAGCCCGATCCGACGAACGCGGGCTCCGTCCCTTCCGCGGCGCCCGATGCCATGGACACGGCCGGACCGCGGGTCTGCGACGACATGACCGTGGAGGTGGCCCTGTCGGTCATGACCAGTGCCGGAACCGGGCATCTGAGGGTCTGCGACAACGACAGCCGGTGCACCGGACTGGTCACCCGGGCCCAGCTCACCGTCGTCCGCGACGGCCCCGGCTACTCGGACCGGATCCAGTTGCGCGACATCCTGGGCCACCGCCGTCCGCACACCGCACCAGTCGCCACAACGGCGGCCGAGGACGGGGCGTACCGTCGGACCGCCACCCCCTTCGTCGTGGACCGGAACGCCGGCGCCCCAGGCGTTCTCGCCCCGGCACCGTGAAGCGCCGCCCCGTGCACCCGTCCCCTTCCTCTCCCTGTGAGGCATCATGCGCTGTGTCATCGCCCGCTTCCCGTTCGAGCTCACGAAGGACGGTGTCCTGAACTCCATGAAGGACATCAAGCCCGAGGAGGTCAACGGCGATTCCGTGACCATCGGCCGTCGCGTCTACCCCGCCAAGCAGGTCGGCGAGGTCATCACCCGCCAGGACCGTCGTGACTTCACCGCCGACGAAGTCGTCCGGGCGATGACCAAGCTCGGCTTCACCTGCCACAGCGCCTCCCGGACCACTGCGTCCGCCTCGGCGCGCAGCCCGCTGCAGCGCGCCTCCGAGACGCTGGGCGGCCACACGACCGCCTGACCGCTTCACGACGTCCGGCCCCGGCCGGGCGCCCGGCCGCACGCCGTCCGGACGACGGGGAGCGCGAGCCGAGACCCGAGAGGGAGGGCCCGACCGGTATGTGCCGGCCGGGCCCTTTCTCGTACCCGCGGGTTCCTCCGCGCGACGTCAGTGCCCGGAGTAGGTGAAGTCGCCCATGGTCCAGGCGCCGACATCCGTGATCGAGACGCGGTACATACCGCCCGTCTCCGGGATCCCCACCGTCCCCTGGAGGATGCGTGCCCTGTGGAAGTGCAGATGGGCGGGCGGCCCGTCGCTCCGGGGCGCCGCGGTGAACACGGCGGAGAACTCACCCAGTTGTGCCGAGTCGGTCAGGACTTCCGACACCCGCTGCCGCCATACGGCTTCGGGGGCCAGCCGGCCGGTGATGACAGCACCACCGACGACCACGGTCAGGGACATCTGGTTGCTGTGCCCGGACTCCACCAGTGTGGCGATGTCAACGAGCAGTTCGTCAGGCTTCGACATGAGAGCCGATCCTATGCACGGACCGGCCCGCCGTCCCTCGGCCGGTCGTCCTCCGGGAGCCGTCCGCCGCCCTCGGAGACCTGCCGCCTCCCTCCGAAGACGCCTGGGCAACGGCGGCCACGGTGACGGCCCGGTAGTCCGCGGACGAGCCGACTCCTCCGGCGAAGCCGATTACCTCCTTGGGGTGAACTCGAAAATCTATTACGGCCAGAGTAGACATTGCCTACTGGCCTGGCTAGGGTTTCTCTTGTAACCGAGAGAGGCATCAATGCCCGGCAGAGACGAACTGCCGGTGACGCACGTACACGCAGGACGGTTCGGCGGTGGAGTCCCGAAGCCGGGGCTGTTGCAGGATGGCGACGAGGCTGACCACCGGACCGGGTGGCCCAAGGCAAGGGGCCGCCGGTGCCGCCGGAGCGGAACCGCTGTCACGACGGCCGCGGTATCCGTGAACGCGGTACGCAGTACCCGCAGACAGGCCAATTGACCACCGAGAGAAGAACGGAGGAGCCGACGCCATCAGGATCGCCCGGGACGGAGCTTTCGGCCCGCCCGGGTACCGCAGGACATCGATAGTGAGGTGGTCTCCGGTCAAGCAACCGCGATCCCCGCACTCCCGGCAGCGGTCAGGTCGGAGCTGCGGATACAGAAGGCCGGTGCCGCATCGGGACCGGCAGGTGGTGTAGTAGTTCCTTCGGGGCCTTGGTGCCATGTGGCACCAAGGCCCCTCGACGCGTTCCACAAGAGAGGTGCCAGTGACAGCAGACGACTCGTACGACCGTCTTGACGACGACGACTACCCCGCCTACACGATGGGCCGGGCCGCCGAGATGCTCGGCACGAGCCAGGGTTTCCTCCGCGCGATCGGCGAAGCCCGTCTGATCACCCCGCTGCGTTCGGAGGGCGGCCACCGCCGCTACTCCCGCTACCAACTGCGCATCGCCGCTCGCGCCCGCGAACTGGTCGACCAGGGCACGCCCATCGAGGCCGCCTGTCGCATCGTGGTCCTGGAGGACCAGCTCGAAGAGGCCCAGCGCATCAACGCCGAGTACCGCCGCGCCGCCGCTTCGGAAGAGCCGCCGACCACGGACTGAGGCGACGTCGGCCGGACGCCACCCGCCGCACACGACCGCGGCGCACACGCGTGGGGTGCCGGCCGGGACACGGCAGCACGGGCGAACCGCCCTTCTGACCGGTATCCGCACGCCCCGGCCGAAAGCCGTCGCCCTCCCGACCTCCGGCAGCGACGGCACGACCGCACCCTGCGGACACCAGGTCCGCGTCACCCCCTTCCGATCCGATCAGCCGGCCGGCCCTGGTCGTGGACCGGGGCCTTCTTGCTGCCCTTCTCCGGTTCTCGCTCTTCGCCGGTGGTTGCCCTTCTCCGGCCCCCTTACCGGCGAGGCCGGGCCGGCAGCACCTCGGCCACCAGCACGTCGTACCGGTCCTTCTCCCCCTCCCGGCGCGCGAGGACCCGAGCCGTCGCGGTTCGTACCGCAGGGCCTTCGGCCGGTCGACTCAAGGCCTTCGCTCCGGGGCCTCGGAGCGCCCGTGAACAACGGCCGCCTCACGCTGTGGCGTACTCGCCGAGCGAAGGCTCCAGAAGGCCGAAGGCCGTATCCGACTCGGTGGTGATGGTGGCGGAGATCCGGGGGCTGTCGTGGCCGGCGAGGGTGAGGTCCTGGATGCGCTGGAAAAGGGTGCGGTGGACCGCGCCGAGGAGGGCGGCGGCGGTGCGGGGGGTGATGGCGTCGCGCGGGGTTCCGGTGGTGTCGGCCAGGGTGTCGGCCAGGGCGGTTTCGCGGAGGTCGTGGAGGTCGCGCAGGCGGGTGGTGAGGACGGGGCTGTCGGCGACCATGCGGGCGAAGTCGGGGCCGGAGAAGCCGGCGACCGGGCTGGCGGCGGCCGCGGCGTCGGCGAAGGCGCGGCGCAGGGCGGAGAGGGCCGACTCTCCGGGGCGGCGGCCCTTCACCGTATCGGCGAGGGAGGCGACGAAGGCGTCCTGGTGGTCCAGGGCCAGATCCTCCTTGCGCGGGAAGTAGTTGGTCACCGTCTTCTTCGCCACCCGTGCGGCCGTGGCGATCTCGGCGATGGTGGTCTGCTCGAACCCCTGGGCGAGGAACAGGCCGGTGGCGACGTCGGAGATGAGCTGGCGGGTCTCCTGCTTCTTGGATTCGCGCAGGCCGGGAGGGGACGGGGGCGAGGCTCCATCGGTAGTCATGGCGCAATCTTACGTCCGTAGCATTTTTATGTTGACGCCCATGGCGACATCGGGCTAACTTTACCCCCGTCGTAAGTTTCGTACGGAGCGAGGAAAGGAAGTCCCCATGCCCGAGCGCCACCCCGTCACCCTTCAGATCACGCCCGTCAGCACCGGAGCGTCACCGGCCGTGCCGTTCGACCGCACCCCGGTCCCGCCCTTCAGGAACCCGCACCCCGCCCGGTCCGCGCCCATGCCCGCGCCCGCCCGGCGCATCGCCGTGAAGGCCCGCAATCTCCCGCGCCGGTCCGGATACTGACGGCCCCTCAGCCAACGACCCGCGTCCCGTACCCCTCACTCACAAGGAGAAGCCCTTGCAGATCACCGCCTCCACCGTCTCGCTCACCGTCGACGACATCGCCGCCTCCCGGCGTTTCTTCACCGCTCACCTCGGCTACGCCGAGCAGGCGGCCGCCGAGGGCTTCGCCCTTCTGTCCCGTGAGGACGCGGCGGTGGACATCGTCCTGCTCGCACGCGGCAACGAGGTACTGCCGGCCGCACAGCGCGACCAGCGCGCCTCCGGCCTGATCCTCGCCTTCACCGCCACCGGCATCGAGGGCGAGGAGGAGCGGCTGCGCGGCGAAGGGGTCGAGATCACCATGCCGCTGCGCGAAGAGCCCTGGGGCGAACGCCTCTTCCAGGTCACCGACCCCAACGGGGTGGTCGTCCAGTTCGTCGAATGGGTCACCCCGTCGGTGCCCGTGGACGCATAAGGGTGCGGCGCGTACGCCCGTCACGGGCCCCGGCAAGGTCGTCGAACTCGTTGTCGCCTTGCGCCCCGGCCGGGGCGCAAGGGCTCGGAGATGGTTCTGCGTCCGCGAGAGGCGCGGCCCCGTCCTACGCGAACCCGTGCAGGCCCCACCAGTCGCCGTTGGTGAGTTCGGAGCGTCCCAGGGAGCCGTTGCCCAGTCCGGGGTAGGTGACGAGCCAGCCGGGGTTGCCGCTGTAGCCGTCGATGGCGAAGGTGGTGTTGCTCACCGCGGCGAGGTCGGGGCGGCCGTCGCCGGTGAAGTCGCCCACGGCGACGAGGTTGGCCATGGCGTTCCAGCCTCCGGTGCCGATGAGCTTGCGGGCACCGAGCTTTCCGGTGGAAGTGCCCGGGTAGAGCCAGAGCCTGCCCGTGGACTTCTCGCGGGCGTAGAGGTCGGGGCGGCCGTCGCCGGTGGCGTCACCGACGCCGGCGAGGGCGTTCATGGCGTTCCAGCCCCCGGATCCGATGAGCTTGCGGGAACCGAGCTTTCCGGTGGAAGTGCCCGAGTAGAGCCACAGCTTGCCCGTGGACTTCTCGCGGGCGATGAGGTCGGAACGGCCGTCGCCCGTCAGGTCTCCGTAGGCGGTGATGTTGCTCATGGCGTTCCAGCCGCCCGTGCCGATGAGCCTGCGCGCGCCGAGGGAGCCGGTGCCGGTGCCCGGGTAGAGCCACAGCTTTCCGGTGGACGCCTCACGGGCGATGAGGTCCTCGCGGCCGTCGCGGCTGAAGTCGCCGTGCCGGGTGAGGGCGTTCATGGCGTTCCAGCCGCCCGAACCGACGAGCCGGCCGGTTCCGTTTCCGGAGCTGAGCCAGAGCCGTCCCGCCAGGTCGCGGACCATGACGTCGGCCCTGCGGTCGCCGTTCATGTCGCCGAAGCCCAGGTCCTTGGGGGCGGTCTCCGCGTACCAGTACGGAAAGGCGGTGTAGGCGCACTCACGCTCCGTGCGGACGAACCTGATGGAGCTGATCGACGGGGGGTACTGCGCGCTCCAGCCAAGGCTGTCGTCGGCGGGCTCCTCGGCGAAGTAGCCGCCGGACGCGTTGTAGTTCTTGGCGTCGTAGGTGCACGCGATCAGCTTGGTCCGGTTGACGTGCGACCGGACCTTGTTGTCCCAGCTGCCGAGGTCGGCGACGTTCTTGTTCGTCATGTACCGCGTTCCGGTGCCGTCGGCGCGAGACCAGCCGCACCAGTACCCCACCGTGCACCCGTTCACGTCCTTGGCGGCGGCCGGTCCCGCGCTCGTGATGTTCAGACCGGTACAGGCGAGCACGAGGCCGGAGAGCAGCGCGGCTCCCCGTACGAAACGTCTGCGCATGTGGTTGTCCCCTCCCGATGGATGCGCGCCGGCCTCTTCGCCCCCGCCCCCGCGGGCGGCCCCCGGGCTGCCGGACGACGCGGGCACAGACTCCCACGGTGCGAACCTGCCCGGCCAGCGGGGCCGCACCCCGGACATCCGACTGGGGGTCCGGCCGGCCGACTTCACTTCCCCGCGTCCTCCGCGAGGGTGTGCGCCACGAGGGCGTTGGCGTGGCCGTGGCCGAGGGCGTGTTCGGTCTTGAGCCAGGTGACGAGTTCCATGTGCTTGGTGAGGGGGGAGGAGCGGATGAGGCCCTTCCAGTCGGAGATCGGACGGCCGTACTTCTTCTCGATGGAGGGGAAGTAGCTGGCGGGGCCCTTGGTGGCGGGGGTGTTCGTCATGGTGGGGCGGTTCCTTCGGGAGAGGGTGGAGACGGGAGAGGCGGGAGAGATGAAAGAGGCGGGAGACGGGAAAGGGGCGGCCGGGGACGTGGTTGTCAGTGGGTGGTGGTGCTGCCGGTGGTCAGGCGGGTCGTGATCGCGCTCAGCCAGAGCATGCCCAGTCCGGCGCCGCAGGTGAAGGCGAGGACGGCGGTGGCGGAGGCCATGAACCCGGCGAGGACGACGACCGGGACGATACGGGAGGCGCGTGCCCAGCCGCGGTGCCCTGCGGCGGCGAGAGGGCGGGCGAGGACGAGGAACGCGGCGCACAGGGCGAGATAGCCGACCGTTCCGGCGGCCATGTGGACGGTGCCGTGGCCCGTCATCACGGTCTCCTCGGCGGCTCCGGCCGGGAAGCCGGCCCCCGTGTCGGCGGGGAACGCCGCCGCGAGCCAGAAGGAGACGGCGAACACGGCGACGAGGGCGGGCCCCCAGGTTCCGCCAGGTCTTCCGCGCAGGGTTCGGCGCAAGCCGCCCGCACCGGCCAGCAGCAGCGCGCCCGCGACGGCGAAGTTCACTGTCTGGATCCAGCCGTCCTCGCCGAGGGCGAGTTGGCTGAGCGCGTTCCGGGTGAAGTCGAAGCCGTCCCGTGCGGCGCCCTGGACAAGACCGGCGGCGAGGAAGAGCGGGCCCGCCGCCACGCCCGCGGTCAGGGTGGCGCGTACTGCGGCGGACGGGGCGGAGGGCGCGGAACGGGAGGTGGTGCGGGGCGAGATGCGGGGGGAGGTGAGCGTGTCGGTCACGGTGGAACCCTTCTTGCCTCGTTGGTGTCGCTCGTATGACCGACGGGCATGATCGGATTCATCGGCGGCCGGGAAGTGATCCGGGTCACGGACGAGAGGGGCGCCCTCGACTGCTCGCACCGCGCGATCCGGCCACCCGTCGCAAGGCCGGGGCGGCGGTCCGGCACCGCGCCTACCCTGAGGGTGGAGGACACCGCCTGCCCAGGGAGCCCCGCATGGACCCGATCACCGCGGCCGCCCTCACGGCCCTGGCCGGAAGTGTCGGCGGCGATGCGGGCCGGTCGGCCTGGCAGGGCCTCACGGCGCTGGTGCGGCGGCCGTTCCGGCGTGGTGCGCCGGACGACGGCCTGCCGGACGACGGGGTGCCCGGGGTCAGTTCCGGGGAGCCGGAGCTCGCCGCGCTCGCCGCTCAGCCGGGCGACCCGCTCCGCGCCCAGGCGCTGGCGACCGCGCTCGGGGTGCGGGCGGCGCTGGACGGCGAGTTCCGCGCGCTGCTGGAGGAGTGGTGGCGGGAGGCCCGGCGCGGAGCGGGCGACGAGATCCACAACTCGATCAGCGGCGGTACGCAGAACGGCCCCGTGCTCCAGGGGCGGGACTTCACCAGCCCCACGTTCCGGCTCGCCCCCGACGAGCGGGATTGACGCTCCGTCAGGACGCTTGACACTGCTGTCGGTTTGCGGGGCTCTGCTGCCCTGAACCGTCGGGCTTCCGCGACCGGCAGCCCTAGGCAAGGTTCTCGCAAGGTCCGGTCGAGCCTTCCGTCCCTCCGGCCGGGCATCCCCTCCACGGAAGCGATTCCAGGCACTCGTAACGACTCAACAGGGGGACGCCATGACGGCGTTGAGCACCACTGGTTCGGGATCGAGTACAACCGCGGCGGGAAGGTTCGCCCCGGGCGTGGACGGGGAAGGCGTGGCGGCGGGCGTCGTGGAGAGCGCCGGGGCGGAGCAGGGGCCCGAGGCGCGGCAGTGGCTGACGCTGGTCGGGCGGAAGAAGGTCCTGGCGGTCATCCACACGGTGACGTACGGGAAGAGGCTCCTCGACGTCCTGTCGCTCCTGGAGGCGGACTTCCGGCTCCAGGTGCTGTTCACCGCGCCACCGCACGCGTTCGGCGACGACGTGCCCGCCTTCCTCGCGCGGCTGGGGAGCGTGGTGCTGCCGTGGGAGCAGGCGACCCGGATGTCGTTCGATCTGGCCCTCGCCGCGGGGCCGCGCGGTGTGGAGCACATCGACGCGCCGCTGATCACGCTGTCGCACGGGGCCGGCTATCTGAAGCGGGTCGTCGGCGGGGCCGGCGCGGGGGTGGCGGGACTGCGGCGGCAGGATCTGCTGCCCGGCGGACGGCCGCCGGCCGCCGTGGGGGTGCCGCACCGGGACGAGCTGCGTGAACTGGCGCGCAGCTGCCCGGAGGTGCTGCCGCTGGCGCATGTCATCGGTGACCCTGCGCACGACCGGATCACGGCGAGCCTGCCGCTGCGGGCCGCGTACCGCCGCGCGCTCGGCATCGGTGACGGCCAGAAGCTCGTCGTGGCGGTGTCGACGTGGGGAGCGAGCTCCGCGTTCGGACGGTTCGACGCGCTGCTGCCCCGGCTCATCGGCGAGTTGCCGGCGGGCCGCTACCGTACGGCCCTGCTCCTCCACCCCAATGTGTGGGCCGGGCACGGCGCCTACCAGGTGCGGTCCTGGCTGGCGCGGTGCGCGCGGCTGGGGCTCGGGGTCGTACCGCCCGAGGCGGACTGGCGCAGCATCCTCATCGCGGCCGACGCGGTGATCGGCGACCACGGCTCCGTGAGCATGTACGCGACGTTGACGGGGGCGCCGATGCTGCTGGCCGCCTCGCCCGAGCACGAGATCAACCCCGCCTCGCCGGCCGCCGCCCTCGCCGCCCAGGCGCCGACGCTCTCGCCCACCCACCCGTTGCCGGACCAGCTCGACTACGCGGAACGCGAGTACCGGCACGAGGACTACGCCCCGATCCGGTCGCGCATCACGTCGGAGCCCGGCCGGTTCAACCGGAACATGCGGCGGCTGATGTACCGGATCCTGAGGATCGGGCAGCCCGCCCACGAGCCCGTGACCGTCCCGCTGCCGAAGCCGCCGCCGCTGACGACCTGGACACCGGGATACGGGGAGGTCTCGGCGTGAAGCGCTTCGTGCGGGTCGAGGCGCGACCGTTCCCCGAGGTGCTGTACGCCCACTGCGCCGACGGGTCGCTCCGCGTGCGCCTGGGGCACGGGGCCGCCGCGTCGGCCGGCCCGGTCGCCGCCCCTTCGCTCCGCGTACGTCCGGGGTCCGCTGGCCGGGGGCGTCCCGCGTCCGTCATCGACGAGCATCTCGTCGTCGACCCCGACAGCTGCCGGGACGTGTCCCTGCTGGACTGCGCGGACGTCCTCCAGGCCGGCCGGGCACGTTCCGTCGCCGGGGCACGCCGCCGGCTGGCGGAACTCCTCTCCGCCCACCCGGCGTGCGGTCTCGCCGCCGTACCGCTGATCCGCCCCGACGGTTACCCGGGAAAGGGCGGTGACGGCGTCGACCGCGCGGGTGGATGGGCTCTGGCGTGCGGTGCGGACACCACGGACGGGGGTCTCGTCGTCGTGGCCTGCCGTTCCGCGATGCCCTCGGCCGGGTCCGCACACGCGGAGCAGTCGCTGCTTCCGTCGTGCCTGCACGCATGGCTGGTCGCGGGGCGGGCGCTCCGCGAGTGGCCGTACGCCTGCGAGGCCCCGTTGCCGCGCTGAGGGAGCGCCCCGCTGAGCCGGGGGACGGGGAGGTGCCGGGTCCGGGCCGCCGGCGTCGGCGGCCCGGACCCGGCGATCCCCACGCCCCGGTCACCCGCTCACGGCGAGGCGGCGCGCGTCCGCCGGGCTGGTGGTGGCGAACAGTGCACGGGCACGGGCGAGGAAGGCTTCTGCGGACGGCGCGTCGCCCTGCTCGGCCGCGCTGTCGCCCAGCATCTCCAGGGCGCGCGCCTGCCAGAAGGCCGCTCCGGAGGCGGTGAAGACCGCCAGCGCGTCGTTCATCTTCGCCACGCCCTCGGCGTACGCCCCCGCGCGAACCCGCGCGCGTCCCAGGAAGACCAGGGAACGCGCGGCGTCGTGCGGGTCGTTGACGGCGACCAGAGCGGCGTGAGCATGCGCGAAACAGGCGGACGCCTCCTCCGGGTCACCCGCCGCGAGGGCGATCTCACCGAGGGTCGTACGGGCGAGGGCGGCGCCCCTCGGATAGCCGCACTCCTCCCATACGGCGATGGCGCGGTTCAGATGGGACACCGCCTCGTCCGGCCGGCCCGCCTCGCGGTGGCATGCGCCGAGGCCCATCAGCGCCTGCCCCTCGTCACGGACGTCGCCGGCCGCACGGGCGGCGGCCAGCGAGTCCCGGTACCAGGCGGTGGCCTCCTCGGTGCGCCCCGCGGCTCCGAGCCCGATGGCCCCGGAGTTGAGCATCTGGCGCTCGGCCTCCCGGTTCCCGGCCCGGCGGGCGGCGTCCAGGCCGATCCCGTGGGCCTCGATCCACGCCTCGTAGTGGCGTAATCGGAGGAAGAGCGGCCACAGGGCGTCCGTGAGCATCCAGCTCGTGTCGTACCAGCCGCTCCGCGAGGCGAGCCGCACGGCGTCCAGGAGCTGGGTCCGGTGGGCGTCGAGCCAGCCGAGCGCCGTGACGTCGTCGTCGAAGGGCAGCGGCAGACCGGGGCCGGGCGGGTGGGCGTAGACCCGGGGAAGGGTGAACTGCGCGGGGGTCAGGCGTTGCTGGGCGGCGGTGGCCGTGAACAGACTCCAGTCGCAGAAACGTCTCAGCGCCTCCTCGCGGGCCGCCTCCGTATCGTCCTCCACCGCACGGTCGTGCGCGTGGATGCGCAGCAGGTCGTGAAGACGGCAGCTGTCCGGTCCGACGTCCTCCACCAGGTTGGCCTCGACCAGCTCGTCCAGGCGGCGTTCCGCCCAGTCCAGCGACTCGCCGCAGGCCGCGGCGGCGGTCAGCGCGTCGAAGGTCCGCACCGGGAGCAGGCCGAGCGTCCGGTACAGCCGCGCCGTCTCCTCGCTCAGCACCGCGTACGAGGCGTCCAGGGCCGTGCGCACCGAGGTCTCTCCTTCCACTTCGAGGGCGGCCAGCCGGTCTCCCCCGGCGTTCCGCGCGAGGGCGTCGGCCAGGGCGCCGACCGACTGCCGCGGCCGGGTCGCGAGCCGGGCCGAGGCCAGGCAGACCGCGAGCGGCAGTCCGGCGCAGAGCGCCACCAGCCGCCGTACCGAGGCGATTTCACCGGCGACGCGGTCCTCGCCGATGCCCCGGGTGATCAGCTCGATTCCGGCGTCCGCGCCCAGCGCGTCGAGCTGGTGGAAGCCCGCTCCCTGCATCCGCAGCCCGGTCAGCCGCCGCCGGCTGGTCACGACGACCAGACCGTCCGTACCGGCGAGGAGCAGGGGTCTGACCTGGGCGGCCGTGAACGCGTTGTCCAGCATGACCGCGATCCGCCGCTCCGCCGTGAGCGACCGCCACAGCGCACCCCTTTCCACCGGGTCCGCCGGGGGAGGTCCCGCGCCGAGCGCCCGGAGGAACTGGCCGAGGATCTCCCCCGGTCCCACCGGCACGCCTCCCGAATGACCCCGAAGATCGGCATAGAACTGCCCATGGGGAAATTCTGCGCTCAGGGAACGCATCCATTTCGACACCAGGGTCGTCTTCCCGATTCCCGCCTGACCGCTGACGACGATCAACGGCATTCCGCTGTCCCGAAGATCGTCCAACGCGGCAAGATCGGCGGAGCGATCGGTGAAGTGCGGTGGTACCGGGAGGAGTTGGCGAGGCGGTGGAGGGGAGGCCGGCTGAGGGGGCGCCGCCGGCGCGGGATGGAGGTGAATTCCTCCGTGCACCTCCCGGGCCTGAATGGTGGGGCCATTGAGCGTCGCCTCGCCACCGATCTCATTTCGGTGCGGACCCGGTGAGGCCGCCGTCGCATCGGTCAACTCTTCGCCCCCGTAGATCGATTGGCGACTGGCCCGAACTCTTTCGCGTTCTACCCCGAGTCGCCATGGAATGACCGTCAGAATTGAGCCGGATCATTCGAGCGCCCCGGCACCGTATAGCGGAACTCACGTCGCGGTGCCATGCTCATGCTTCATCCGACGGACCAGCGGGGGCGCTGGTGGACATCCAGATTCTCGGACCGGTGGGACTGCGTCTGAACGGGCAGTGGCTGGCGCTCGGATCGGACAAGGAACGGATGCTGCTGGCCGCGCTCGCTCTCGACGCGGGGCGCCCCGTCGCCATCGGTGAGCTGATCGAACGGCTCTGGGACGGCGATCCTCCCGTACGTGCCCGCGAGAACACCCACACCTATGTCTCCCGGTTGCGCCGGAAGCTGCGCCTGGCCGGTACGGGTCCGGACGCCCCGGTCCTCGACGGGCGGTCCCACACCTACACCCTGATCACCTCGCCCGACACCGTCGACCGCCGGCGCTTCCAGCGCCTCGTGGACACGGCCCGTACCGAGGAGGACGACGCCCGTGCCGTCGCGTCCCTGGCCCGCGCGGACGCCCTGTGGCAGGGCGAGGCGCTGGCCGGTCTCCCCGGGTTCTGGGCAGCGACGGTACGGCGGACCCTCGCCGAATCACGGCTCGCCGCCACCACCTCGCGTCTCGCGGCCGGACTGCGACTGGGCCGCTACGCCGAGCAGATCCCCGAACTCGCCGCGCTGGCCGACGCCCACCCCGGCGACGAGACGCTCCTCGGTCTGCTGATGGTCGCCTACTACGGCAGCGGCCGCTACGGCGACGCCCTCCGCGTGCACCAGCGGGCCCGCAAGACCCTCATGGCGGAGTACGGGGCACTCCCCGGCGCGGAGTTGAACCTGATCCATCAGGGGGTGCTGGCCCGCGTTCCGGCGCGGGAGCTGGTGGAGGGGGGCGGGGGAGGCAGGGCCGGGGGCGGGGGTTCCGGTTCCGGTCCGGCCGCCGGCTCGGTTCCGGTCGTGGTGGGGGGCGCGGTTCCGGTTCCCGCTCCGGTTCGGGTTCCGATTCCCGATCCCGACCCCGATCCCGCTCCGGTTCCGCGTCCCGCCGGCGCCGGGGACGATGCCGCCTCCCCTGCGGAGGCGTCCCCTGGGGAGACGTCCCCGCCCCGGACCGCCCCCGCTCAGCCCGTCGCACCGCCGGTGCCCGTCATCCCGCCGCGTCGCAACCTCCCGGTGCAGCCCGCACTCGTCGGGCGCCGCGCGGAGTTGCGGGCCCTGTTCTCGGCGCTCGGAGGAGACGGGGCGCGGGACGGATCGGTCGTCACCGTGGAGGCGGTCTCCGGAATGGCCGGGGTGGGGAAGACCGCGCTGGCCGTGGCCACGGCCGAGTTGCTCGCCGAGCGCTATCCGGCCGGGCAGCTGTACATCGATCTGCGGGGCCACTCGCCGACCGGGGAACCGCTCACCGCGCGCGCCGCGCTGGCCACCCTGCTGCGGCTGCTGGGGGCGTCGGCCTCCTCCATTCCGCCCGAGCTGGAGGGGCGTACGGCCCTGTGGCGGACCATGATGGCCGAGCGCCGCATGGTCATCGTCCTGGACGACGCGACCGGCCCCGAGCAGGTCGAGCCGCTGCTGCCGAGCGGTTCGCCGTCCCTGACGATCATCGCCAGCCGCCGGCATCTGACCGGTATCCCCCATGCGCTGTCGGTACCGCTCGACGCGTTGCCGGAGGAGGACGCCATCGCGCTCTTCCGCGGCTTCGCCGGGGAGGAGCGCACGCGCGACACCATGGAGACGCGTCGTATCGTCCGCCTCTGCGGGTGTCTGCCACTTGCCATCGAACTGGTCGCCCACCGTTTCCGGGCCCGTACGTCGTGGACGCTGACGGTCCTCGCGGAGCGTCTGGCCCGCGGTCCCGGGCGGCTGGCCGAGATCCACAGCGCGGACCAGGAACAGGAGATGGCGCGGGCGTTCGCCCTCTCCTACCGCACGCTGACGCCACCGCAGCGGACCGCATTCCGCCGTCTCGGGCTCCATCCCGGGCCCGATTTCACCGCGGCTGCCGCGGCGGCCCTGCTGGGGACGAAACAGGACGAAGCGGAACGGGTGCTGGAGGCGCTGCTCGCCTGCCACCTGCTGCGAGAGCCGGTGCCGGACCGCTACCGCTTCCACGACCTCCTGCGCGAGTACGCCGCCGGGCTGGCGGCCTCGGAGGACGGCGAGGAGGACCGCCGGCAGGCCGTCGACCGGCTCACGGCCTTCTACGTCGTGGCCGCCGACCGCGCGGACCGGATGGCCTACCCCCGGCGCGTACGGCCCGCCCCGCCCACGCCGCCCCCGCCGCTGCCCCCGCCGCTCTGGCCCGACTCCGCCGCGGCGCGGGCCTGGCTGACCGCCGAGCACGCCAACCTCCTCGCCGTCGAGGACCACGCCCGCAGGAACGGCGCCCCCGGACCGGCCGCCCGGCTCGCGTACAGCGTCGCCGGGTTCCTCCAGACCGAGTGCCACTGGCAGGACGCCACGAGGCTCCTCGACCACGCCGTCGCCCACTGGGACCGGGCGGACGGCGGCCACCCCTCCGAACTCCGCCACGCCCTCATCGACCTCTGCGCGGCCAACGCGAGCATCGGCGAGTACGCGGACGCCGCGACGGCCGGCGAGCGCGCCCTCGACCTCGCCCGCGCGTCGGGGGACGCGGCCGCGGAGGCGGAAGCGCTGAGGGGTCTGGGGACGCTGAGTTGGCACCTGGGGGAGAACCGGCAGGCGCTGGTGCTGCTTCAGGCTTCGCTGGCCATCAATGTTGCCTCATCCTGCGATATCTGGGACAAGGCCCGAAGCCGCAATAATGTGGCAGTTGCCCTGTTCCTGGTCGGCGAGCCCGACCAGGCCCTCACCCACTTCCGCGACGCCTTCCGCGACTTCAAAAGGGCCAACGACATCGTCTCGGCAGGTAAAAGCCTGAACAACATTGGTGAATTGCAGTCGCAATTAGGTGAGCAAAGCAGCGCACGTCAATCGTTCGAAGAAGCGCTGATCCTCCTGGAATCCGGTGGCAGCAGATACGACCGGGCCACTGTGCAGAGGAATCTCGCGGAGACTCTGATCGATTCCCCCGACCCCGCCTCCGCGCTTCCGGTCCTTCGGACCGCGCTCGCCTCCTTCGAAGAGCTCACGGACCGGAAGTCCCAGGCTGAAACCCTCATCGGATTGGGCAAGGCCCATGGTCGGCTCGGGAATTCCGAAGAATCCGAACGGCATTTCCGGGAGGCGCTGACGATCGCGCAGACCATCGGGGCGACTCACTACGAGGTGCAGGCCCACACCATGCTGGCCGAGGTGCGGGTCGCGGCTGGAGACCTCGACACAGCCCGCGAAGCCCTGCACCGGGCGCTCGCACTGGTACGCCCCCACAACCCCGCGGAGGCGCGTGCCATCGGTCGGCGCCTGAGCGAAATCGAGCAAGTCCGCACCGAGGAATCCAGACGCCGCCTCTGAGCTCATGACTCCGCTCGGATTTCCAAAATCGACACATGACTTTGGCATATGCCACAGACAAGCCTTGGCCTGAAATTCCCTTACGGTCTCACACTTTGGTACTGTCCCGCCCTCACCCCAGAACAGAAGGAAGGGACTTTGCACGTGCACAAGATCCTGGCGACCGTTCTCTGCCTGGCCGGCTCGGGCTTCATCATGATAGTGATGCCGCTCAGCCAGCCCCTGACGTGACGCAGTGACGAAGCGCTACTGCGGCGTACTGGCAGAGCCCCTGCGCTAGGGAACCGCCCGAGCCCTCGACATCAGCCGCCGGTCGCACCGGTCGCGGTCGGGGGCTCCTCGCTGCCCCGCCTCCCACCCGCCCCCACCGCATTGAGGCTCGCGCGGGCCGCCGTCATGAAGGCGGTTTTGTGGGGGTCGACGTGCTCGTTGACCTCGGCGTCGCCGATCTCGCGCCAGACGGCCTGGTTGAGGGCGCGGGCGTAGGCCTGGGTCGGGGCGTGGAGGAGGGGGTCGCAGAGGAGGGCGAGGTGGCGTTCGGCGATCCAGAGGGCGGTCATGGCGTCCGAGGTCGCCTTGTACCAGGTCTCGTCGTCGCCCCAGTTCTCCGGGCGGCTGTAGGCGCGGCGTTCGGCTTCCTGGACGCAGACGAGGAAGTCCTTGACGGCCTGGAGCTGTTCGGCGCGGCGGGCCTCGCCGGTGGCCGTGGTGAGGCGGCGTTCCTCGGCCCGCTCGGCGGAGCGTTGGACGGCGCGCTGGGAGAAGGCGGTCAGGCCGCCGCCGAGAGCCACGCCCGCCAGGGCGAGCAGAGAGGTCCATATCTGTGCGGTCACGCTTCCCCCGGGTTCGTCGGACAAGTCGCCTGCTACGGCAGGTCCTTGCCCATCAGCGTGCACATCGTCTCGTACCGGCGCAGGGTGCCGTCCGGTTCCTCCACGTCCCAGGCGTCCGGTTCGCTGCCGAAGGCCACGTACCCCAGGCGTTCGTACAGGGCGCGGGCGCGCGGGTTGCTCTCCTCTACGCCGAGTTCCGCGCGGCTCAGACCGCGCGCGGTGATGCGGGCCTCGGCGGCGCGGACGAGCACGGTGCCCAGACCGCAGGACTGGAGGGCCGGCATCACACCGAGCTGCCACAGGGTGCCGGCGCCGGGCCTGGCCCGGTAGTCGACGCCGCCGATCGCCACGGGGAGGTCCGCCGGCGTACACACCGCGAGGTAGTCGACCTCGCCGGCCTCGGCACGGACCAACTCGTGTTCCACGTGCACCAGATGGCGGGCCGAGCCCGACCATCCGCAGTGCGGGAGATCGGCCGGTGTCAGATCGCGGACCTTGACGGGGAAGGTCACGGACACGGGGGCCGGGGCGGTGGGGAGCGGTGGATGCGTCATGGCGTCATCCCAGCAGGCCGCCCGGGCCGCCGCCCACCGGATTTCCGCGGAGGACCACGGCGGCGACCCCCGTACGGCCACAGCCGCCGTCCGTCCCCGTGTGACCACGCCGACAGCCGCTCGCCCACGCGCCGTCCGGGTGGCAGGCCCTACCATCCCGGTATGGCGCTGACCGTGAATGATGTGGACCGGTTCGAGGCGGCCAGGCCCCGCCTGGAAGCCATTGCCTACCGGCTGCTCGGTTCGGCGGCCGAGGCGGAGGACGCGGTGCAGGAGACGTTCCTGCGGTGGCAGGCCGCCGATGTGGGGCGGATCGAGGTGCCCGAGGCCTGGCTGACGAAGGTGCTGACCAACTGGTGCCTGAACGCCCTGACTTCGGCGCGGGCCCGGCGCGAGACGTACGTGGGCCAGTGGCTGCCCGAACCGCTGCTCGCCGGGGACCCGATGCTCGGGCCCGCCGACACGGCCGAGCAGCGCGACTCGGTGTCGTACGCCGTGCTGGTCCTCCTGGAGCGGCTGACGCCCAACGAGCGGGCGGTGTACGTGCTGCGGGAGGCGTTCGGCTATCCGCACAAGGAGATCGCGGGCATCCTCGACCTCTCCGAATCCGCCTGCCAGCAGATCTTCCACCGGGCGAAGAAGCACGTCGCCGAGGGCCGTGCCCGGACCGAGATCGACGAGGCCGCCGCGCTGCGGATCGTCGAGGAGTTCCTGGCGGCCGCCACCAGCGGGCGTACGGAACCCCTCATCCAGCTGCTCACCGACGACGCCTTCACCGTCGGCGACGGCGGCGGCAAGGTGCCGGCCCGTGCGAAGGGGTTCGTGGGGGCCGTCGCGGTCGCCACGTTCCTGCGCGGGATCTTCAAGCCCGGGAAGTCCAAGCGGGCCCTGGTCGGCGGCGTGCCGGAGCTCCACGCGACGACCGCCAACGGGATGCCCGCCTTCGTCGTGACCGTCGAGGGGCGGGTCATCGGCATCAGCTGCCTGGAGGTCGGCCCGGACGGCATCGTGTCGATCCTCAGCCAGGTCAATCCCGACAAGCTCGTCCGGGCGACCGAGCGATGGACCGCCACACGGGGCGGGGACGAGCCCCTGTACAGGCTCTGACCTGGGGCAACGGCATCGTCCACCGCACGGATTCGGTGGTGTGGCGCGGGTCACACCACAAGGCTGTCAGGGATCGGGGCGCTGTCCGGTTCAGGGGGTGACACGACGCCGAACCACGGCGGACCGCCCAGACAGGAGCACGGACATGCAGCACCGCATCGTCGTCCTCGGAGCCGGCTACACCGGAGCCATCGCCGCCGGCCGTCTCGCCCGGCGGCTGCGCCCCGAGGACGTGACCATCACCCTCGTGAACCCCGAGCCCGACTTCGTCGAGCGCGTCCGGCTGCACCAGCTCGCGGCCGGCCAGGACCTCAAGGCGCGCCCCTTCCGCGCGATGTTCGCCGGCACCGGCGTCCGGCTGAAGCTCGCCGGGGTCACCGCCGTGGACGTGGAGCGCAAGGCGGTGACGGTCGCCGCCGCGGACGGCCCGGAGCCGGGGGCCGAGGAGGTTCTGGAGTACGACACCCTCGTCTACGCCCTCGGCAGCGGCTGGAACGACGGGGGCGTCCCCGGCGCCACCGAGCACGCCCACGAACTCTCCTCGCGCGCCGGGGCGCTGCGGCTCCGCGACCGGCTGGCCGCCCTGGCGGACGGCCGGTCCGTGGTCGTCGTCGGCGGCGGGCTGACCGGGGTGGAGGCGGTCACCGAGATCGCCGAGGCCCACCCCCGGCTCGACGTCTCGCTGGCCGTGCGGGGCACCCTCGGCGACTGGCTCTCGGAGAAGGGCCGCGCCCACCTGCGGAAGGTGACCGGGCGGCTCGGCATCACCGTCCACGAGCACGCGGCCGTCGACTCCGTCGGGTACAACCACGTCACCACCGCCGACGGCCGGAGCCTGCCCGCCGACGTCACCGTGTGGACCACCGGCTTCGCCACCCACGGCCTCGCCCGGAGCACCGCCCTGGAGCTCGCCGACGACGGCCGGATCGTCGTCGACGGCACCATGCGCTCGGTCTCGCACCCGGACGTGTACGCCGTGGGCGACGCCGCACGGGCCCTCGGTGCCGAGGACAAGCCGCTGCGCATGTCCTGCGCCTCGGGCGTGCCCATGGCCTGGCAGGCCGCGGACGCCATCGCCGCCCGTCTCACCGGGGTCAAGGTCCCCGAGGTCCCGCTCCGCTACTTCAACCAGTGCGTCTCGCTGGGTCGCGGCGAGGGGCTGATCCAGTTCGTCACCGCCGACGACCGCTCCGTCGACCGTGCCCTCACGGGCCGGCTGGCCGCCTTCTACAAGGAGGTCGTCTGCAAGGGCGCCGCCTGGGGCGTCGCCAACCCCACCATGGGGCTGCCCGCCCGGCGCCGCCCCGTCGTCACCGCGGGAGCGCGGACGGCCCCGGGCCCGGTGCCGGCGGACGCGCCCACCGTCTGAACCCCTGGGCCCGCCCGGGGCTGTCCTGACGACGGACGCCCCCGGGCCCGCCCGGGACGGGCCGGACAACGCCCCGGGCCCGCCCCGGCCGTCACCGTTGCGCCCCTCCCGTTCCACCCCTCCCGTTCCCCCTCCTGTCCCCTCCCGTTCCGCCCCTCCTGTCCCCCTCCTCCCGTCTCCTCCCTCCCGTCCACGCCCCGTCCCACTGCCGTGACCGGTCTTGGCGGGAACATGCCGAGGCAGTTTCCCGCCAGGTCAGGGACCTCGTGCGGGCCGATCACCGCCCGGACACTCGTCGCAACGCCGGGTGACACCCCTCGCCCGGCGCCGCTACGAGGAGAGGGCAACGATGACAAGAGGTACCGCGCGACACGGCGCGGCCCTGCTGTCGGCCGGGCTCGCGTTCGCGCTCCTGCCCATGGCCGGCGCCTCCGCCGCACCGGCCGTGCAGGGCACCGCGCCCGCCCCGGCAACCAAGGCCGCCCGCGCCGCCCACACGGTGACGCTGGTGACCGGCGACAAGGTGACCGTGACGGACATCGGCGGCGGCCGGCAGACCGTCGACGTCACCCGTCCCCAGGGTGTGGACGGACTCGTCCGCACCCAGGTCGTCGACGGACGGATCAGCGTCATACCCGACGAGGCCCGGCCGTATCTCGCCGCAGGCACGCTCGACCGGCGGCTCTTCGACGTGACGGGCCTGCTGGAGCAGGGGCTCGCCGACACGAAGGCCGACGCCACCCCGCTGATCGTCACCTACCGCGGCAAGGCCGCCCGCAGCGCCGCCGCCGCACCCCGCGGCGCGGAGCGCACCCGCACACTGGGCGCCATCGGCGGTGCCGCCCTCGACGCGGACAAGGGCCGCGCGTTCTGGAACGGCCTGACCGCGAAGGCCGGTTACTCCTCCGGCATCGGCAAGGTCTGGCTGGACGGCCGGGTGAAGGCCGACATGGCCGAGTCCAACGCCCAGATCGGCACGCCCGAGGCGTGGGAGGCCGGGCTGACCGGCAAGGGCGTGAAGGTCGCGGTCCTCGACACCGGCTACGACGCCTCGCACCCCGATCTCGCCTCGCGCGTCACCGAGTCGAAGTCGTTCATCGCCGGCCAGGAGGTCGCCGACCGCCACGGCCACGGCACGCACGTCTCGTCCACGGTCGGCGGCTCCGGCGCCGCGTCCGACGGCAAGGAGAAGGGCGTCGCCCCCGACGCCACCCTCGCCGTCGGCAAGGTCCTCTCCGACGAGGGCTACGGCGACGAGTCGCAGATCATCGCGGGCATGGAGTGGGCGGCCAAGGACATCAAGGCCAAGGTCATCTCCATGTCGCTCGGTTCGGACACCGGCTCGGACGGCACCGACCCGATGGCCCAGGCCGTCAACACCCTCTCCGCGGAGACCGGCGCACTGTTCGTCATCGCGGCGGGCAACGCGTACAACCCGGGCACGATCGGTTCGCCCGGCGCCGCCGACTCCGCGCTCACGGTCGGCGCCGTGGACGCGGACGACCGCCGGGCCGGCTTCTCCAGCCAGGGCCCGCGCCTGGGCGACAACGGCCTGAAGCCGGACGTCTCGGCACCCGGCGTGGACATCCTCGCCGCCCGTTCCTCACTGGTGGAGGGCTCCGGCGCGTACACCACGATGAGCGGGACGTCGATGGCGACGCCGCACGTCGCGGGCATGGCCGCGCTGGTGGCGCAGGAGCACCCCGACTGGACGGGGCGGCAGCTGAAGGACGCGCTGATGTCCTCGTCGAAGCGGCTGGACGCCTCGGCGTACGCGATCGGCGCGGGCCGGGTCTCCGTCCCGGACGCGATCGCCGCGCAGGTCACCGCGACCGGCAGCGTGGACCTCGGCATGTACGCCTGGCCGTACGAGGACAACGAGCCGGTCACCCGGACCGTCACCTACTCCAACGCCTCCGACACCGCCGTCGAACTGGACCTCGCCGTGGAGGGCGGCGCCGCCGGCCTCGCCACGCTCGCCGACCGGAAGCTGACCGTGCCCGCGCACGGCACCGCCTCCACCACCGTCACCGGCGACGGGGCGAAGGGAGCCGTCGGCACCAACTCCGGGCAGATCACGGCCACCTCGGGCGGCACGGTCGTCGCGCACACCGCGTTCGGCCTGGTCAAGGAGGAGGAGCGCTACACCCTCACCGTCCACGTCAAGGACCGGGCCGGAAAGCCGACGGCCGCCGGGCTGAGCTTCATGCAGCTCGCGAAGGGCGCCCTCCCGGGCAGCGCCGAGGTCGGCGACTCCGGCACCGTCCAGCTGCGCCTCAAGCCGGGTTCGTACTACCTGGACACACTGCTCGACGTGCCCGGCACCCACGGCAAGGACTCCCTGGGCCTCGGCTACCTCTCCTCCCCGGAGATCACGCTCACCGGCGACCGCGAGGTCACGCTCGACGGCAGCACGCTCCGCGAGGTCGGGACCAGGGTCGCCAAGGACACCGAGCCGCACCAGACGCTGATCCAGTACGACCGCAACGCGGGCGGCACCGACGTCTTCGGCATGGTCCTCATGCCCATCAAGTACGACACGCTGCTCGCCGCGCCGACCGAGAAGGTCACCGACGGCACGTACGCCTTCCGCACCACCTGGCGCGAGGGGCAGCCGCAGGTCGTCACCAAGGGCGTCGAGGAGTCCTGGAACCAGCCCGGTTCCACCGTGCTCCCGGGCCGCAACCGGCTGGCCCTGGTGAACGCCGGGGCCGGGGCGCCCGCCGACTACGCGGGCCGGAACGTCAAGGGCAGGGCCGCCCTCGTGCACGTCGACGGCACCCTCTCCCCCGCACAGATCGCCCAGGCCGCGCAGGACGCGGGCGCCAAGGCGCTGTTCCTCACGGACGACGCCCCCGGACGCCTCAACACCGTCTTCTACGACGAGGCGGGCAACGACCGCCCGCTCCAGATCACCAGCGTGGACGCGGCGGACTTCGCCCGGCTGCTGACCATGGAGCGCCAAGGCCGCAAGGCCGAGACGACGGGAACGCCGCGCGACACGCTCGACTACGTCTACGACCTGTCGAAGGGCTACCGGGGCGCGATCCCGGACCGCAGCCTGGTCTTCGCCCCGCGCGCGAACCAGCTCGCCACCGTCGACAGCACCTACTACGGCAACAAGAAGGCCGCCGGCTCCGAGTTCCGCTACTCCGTCGACCCGTCCTTCCGGGTCGCGGGCGGCTTCCAGGAGGCGCGGACGTTCCCCGGTCACCGCACGGACTACGTGTCGGTCGAGGACGGCCAGCAGTGGCACGAGTCGGTGAACATCGGCGAGAGCCTGGAACAGCGCAGCGGCCTGGTCACCTACCCGGCGGGCAGGCGCACCGAGCTGAACTGGTTCAAGCCGGTCTGGCACCCGTACGGCGGCAGCGGTCTCGGCTGGGGCCAGCAGCGGCGGGGCAACTCCCTCCAGTTCAACATCCCCGGCTGGGGCGACTCCGGCCCCGACCACACCGGATTCGGCGACCCGTACAGCGCGGCGGCCGGGACGACCCAGTACACCGAGGCCTGGGTCGACGGCGAGAGCGCGGGCCGCAGGCTGGGCAGCACCGCCCAGTTCGGCGTCACCGACGGCTCCGAACTGCCCTTCAAGGTGGCCACCGACACCGCACTCGACCCGAAGGTCTGGGGCATCGGCACCACCGCGCACAGCGAGTGGACCTTCCGCTCGGCCGAGACCCCGGACGACCGGTACACCTTCCTCCCGCTGATCAACCTCGACTACGCCCTCGACACGGACCTCGCCGGCACGGTCAAGGCGGGCACCCGCCTCCCGATCGGCCTCTCCGCCGCGTACGTCAAGGGCGCGGCCGGCACCGGCACCCTGAGCGGCGGCACCCTCCAGGTCTCCTACGACAACGGCACCACCTGGAAGTCCGTCCCCCTCAAGGGCTCCGGCGCCTCCTGGACCGGCACCCTCAACGTCCCGCGCGACGCGGCCTCGATCTCCCTCAAGGCCGGTGCCGAGGACGACAAGGGCGGCACCGTCACCCAGCAGATCATCCAGGCGGTCGACGTCCGCTGACCCGCCCCCGAGGCACCCGCCTCACCTCACGAACCGGATCCCGGCGCGGACCCTTCCGCGCCGGGCTCCACCGCCTCCGCCCGCTCCCGCGCCCGCCGCCGCAACGGCGCAGTCGCCCACATCGCCAACCCGATCACGCTCAACAGCACCGCCCCGCCGATCACCAGCGGGACCACCCCCACGATCACGAACCCCAACAGAAGTTCGCCCCAGGACGGATCGTCGCCCATGGTGCTTCCGGCCAGTTCCATGATCCTCATGACGTGGGGCGGGGGCGGGTGGTTCCGGGAGGGGCCGGCTTCCGGCCGCTCCTCAGGACGGCTGAGTCGTCCCCTGATCGCCGAGGAGCACGTCGAGCGGCGGAAGGCGCACCGTGCGCAGGGGTGCCGTCAGCCACCCCGGGTCCACCACCGCCCCCGTCACGCGCTCCATCAGTGCGAACGACTCGGCGCACACGCTCTCCAGATGGAAGTCGACGCCCTGGGCCCATCCGGGGATCACAGGGGCGGGGTCCATCCACGCGGCGTCCTCCAGATCCGCCGGGTCGACCATGCCGTCCACCTTGCCGTCCACCGCGTACAGCACCTGGTGGACTCCGTTGACCGACGTATAGACGCTGAAGAACTCTCCCCCGCCGGCCGACGCACGCTCGGCGATCTCCGGAACACTGCCGTGGTACCCGGACTCGACGGTGAGGACGTGCCGGTCCAAGGTGACGACCCCCAGCAGGGCATGGTCCTGGTAGAGGTGTTCCGCCGACTCGTCGGCGGCCTCGTCGAACGTCATCCGCCGCGTGTCCCCGGGGTCCCCGCCGAACGCCCGCACCACGTCGTCCTCGGTCGCGCCCGAGATCACCGAGAACGTGTACGCCATCAGGTCGTCGCTCTCGGCCCAGGCGTACCGGGCGACGGTCTCGTGCCAGTCCATGGCCTTCCCTCCATCCGTGCGCGAACGTCGGTCGTGCGGCAGGAGTTCCAGTGTGCGACCTGGCACCGACATCCGGCCCCGGGGATGATCGCCCCATGGCGGACGTCATCTTCCTCGATCTCGACGGCACCCTCGTCGATCACCGCGGCGCGGTCTTCGAGACCATCGGCCGGATCGCCCGCGAGTCCCCGAACGCGACGGCCCCGCCGGGGGAGTTGGCGGACCTGTGGTGGGCACTGGAGGCCCGGCACATGGGGGAGTACCTGGCCGGGGAGTGTTCGTTCGGGGAGCATCACCGGCGGCGGCTGCGGGCGTTCCTGCCGGTGCTGGGGGAGGAGGTGCCGGACGGGAACGGGCTGGACGCGTGGATCGCGCAGCGGTATCTGGCGCCGTTCGCGGAGAACTGGCGGTGCTATCCCGATGTGCTGCCGTGCCTGGAGGAGTTGAGGGGGCTGGAGGGGCGGCCCCGGCTGGCCGTGCTCACCAACGGGAACGCGGGGCAGCAGCGGGCGAAGCTGGAGCGGTTCGGGCTGCTGGACCATGTGGAGGCGGTGCTGACGCCCGCCGAACTCGGGGTGGCGAAGCCGCACGCGTACGGGGCCGCGTGTGCGCGGATGGGGGTGGATCCGGCGCGGGCGGTCAATGTGGGCGATGTGCTGGAGGGCGACGCGCGGGCGGCCGTGCGGGCCGGGCTGACCGGGGTCTGGCTGGACCGGGGCGTGGACTTCTACACGGGCGGCCCGTCACCGCGGGCCGACGGCTCGGACCTGCGGATCGAGCGGCTCACCGAACTGACGGACGTGCTCGCACGCGCGACCGCCTGACGGGGGCGTCCGTCAGGCGGTCGGGGCGGTGGTGATGCGATACGGCGGCGGGCGCCCGGGTCAGCGGACCGGGTAGCCGAACTCGTAGCCCTGCTCGCGCAGCCACGGCAGGACCTGGCGCAGCGCCTCCAGGGTCTGGGAGCGGTCGCCGCCCGCGTCGTGGAAGAGGACCGTCGGGCCGTTGGCGATCTCGCGCTTGACCGTGGCGACCATCGTGTCGACGCCGGGGCGCTCGAAGTCCCTGGAGTCGACGTTCCAGCCGAGCGGGCGCATTCCGTGGGAGGCGGCGAGGTGCCGGCTGTACGGGGTGAACGCGCCGCCCGGGGCGCGGTAGTACTGCGGGCGGACCCCGCCGGAGGCCTTGGTGATCATGCGCTCGGCGTCCAGGATCTCCTTCGACTGGTACGCCTCGGACTTCTTGTCCATCGCGGTGTCGTGGGAGACGGTGTGGTTGCAGAGCTTGTGCCCGCCGGCCACGACCGCCTTCACCAGGTTCGGATAGGCCTCGGCCTGCGTGCCGACCATGCAGAACGTGGCCTTGACCTTGTTCTCCTTGAGGAGTTCCAGCACCTGCGGGGTCCAGCGCGGGTCGGGGCCGTCGTCGATGGTGATGTTGACGCCGTGCTCGCCGCGGTCCGAGGCGTGCGCGATGTCCTCCGCGACCTTGACGACCTTGTCCCCCTCCGCCTCCTCGTGGTGCTCGGCGGCGGGCGAGGAGATACCGGCCTGCGGCTTGCCGTCGGCCGGGTTGGCCTGCGCGGTCCACAGCGAGGTCGCCGCGGCCAGTGCCGTCACCCCGAGCGCCGCGGCCATCAGCCGGAAGTGCCCTGCTCTGCCCTTGTGCTTCGCCATGTCCGCCCCGCCCCTTTGTCGCCCTCACCGATGCCGTGCACCCATCAAGACATGCGAACAGGCCTTCGGGATAGCACGGTTACCGATCACGGACAATTCTGCAGGGCCGCTGCGACAGAGACGGCGGTTCCGGGACAGTGTCGGACGGTTTCCCGCACCGGATGCCAACGGGCCCGCGCCCGCCGCGACCTGGGGCGTCGTGCCCCCGCCCGCCCTCTCCCGGACACGCGAAGGGCCCGGCACCACGAGGGTGCCGGGCCCGTGCGTCACAGGTCGGCGGCGCACCGCGCCGCGTCCCGCCGACGGATCAGATGTGCGAACCGGCCCTGCGGCGGCGGGCAACGAACACCGCGCCCGCGCCGAGCACCACGGCCGCACCGCCCGCGAGGGCGAGCTGAGGGGTCGCGGAGGACGCGCCCGTGGCGGCGAGGGTGCCGTTGGCCGTACGCGCGCCGCCGCCGGTCTGCGGGGTGACGTCCGAGGAACCGGAGGCGGTCGGCTCGGGCTTGGCGTCGTCCACCTTGCCGGGCTTGCTGCCCGCGGCGGCGATCGTGAAGCCGTACTCCGCCAGGTCCGGGCTGCCGCCGCAGCTGCCGTCCTCGTTGAAGTAGTCACCGGCGACGAAGGTGACGCCGTTGCCCGCGGGGGTCTTGGCGTCGATCGTCATCCGCAGCTTGATGTCGGCGTGCGCACCGGCCTTCAACGGGCTGACGCCGTCCATGTAGTTCTTGTTGTCGACGGTCTTCCAGGTGCCGGAGGCCCCGGACGACCACTGGAGGCGCACCAGGTCCTCCAGGCTGCCGCGCCCGCTGGTGTCGGTGGCGTGGACGTAGGCGAACGGAAGCACCTCGTCCATCGTCTTCTCCGTTCCGTTGGTCACCCGGAGCTTGAAGTCGACCTTCGTACCGGCCACCACGGTCGACGGCAGTCCGGTGACGACGGTGGTCAGACGGGGTTCGGCGACGCAGTCCTCACCGTCCTCGTCGTCCTCCTCCGCCTCTTCCTTGGCCTTGGCGAGGGCCGCGTCGGCGGCGTTCTTGTCGGCCAGCGCCTGCTTGGTGACGTTCCGCGCCTCCCCGATAGCGCGGGCCGCGCCGACCCGTGCGTCGTCGAGCGCGGTCTGGGCCGTGGTGACCGCGGTGTCGGCCGCGGTCTTGGCAGTGGCGGCCTCCGCGGCCTTGCCCTCCGCCTCGGTGAGCTTCGCCGCCGCGGCGGTCCGCTCCTCCTCGGTGGCCGTCTCCGGGAGCGCGTCCAGCGCCGCCCGCGCGTCCACGACGGCCTGGTCGGCGGCGGTCTTCGCGGTGGCGGCCTCGGCCGCGGCGGTCCTGGCGTCCGTGACGGCGACGGCCAGCGGATGGGTGTCGGAGAGGAGTGCCTTCAGCGCGTCGAGCGCGGCGTTCTCGGCCGCCACGGCCTCGTCGTACGCCTTCTGCGCGGCGGCCGCGGCCAGTTCCAGCTCCTCGACGGAGGGCTTCCCCTGGGTCTGCTTCCCCTGGACCGGGGCCGCGGGCCGGGCGTCGGCGAACGCCGGTCCGGCCGAGAGGAGGAGAACGGGGGTCGTCACGGCGGCGGCGACGGCGGTGGCGAGGATGCGGCGAATCGTCACAAGGGCCCTTCGGATCGGGAGGAGGACGGGAAGGAACGAGGGGCGTCAGTGAAGGCGTGCGTGGGCTCGCGGTCGCGGCGGACGGGCCCCACGCCCACGACATGGGGTGATCGTATGACCGGCACCCCGATCCGTCGCCACCGTTTCTTCACACCTGCGCCCGGTCCGGCGGCACCCGGTCCGACACTCCCGACCAAAGGGGGCAGTTGCCTCGCCGGCCTGTGGTTTCCCTGTGAGGAAGCCCACATGATCATGGACGTGCGCGGCGGTGCGCGGGCCGGCCGTTCCTCCCCTACGGGGCCCGGCGCCCGCATGCTTGCCCGGTGACGACACCAACACCGACACCCCACGCGCGCCCCGCCCCCGAGATCCTCCGCTACACCGCCTTCTCCACCGACCCGGCGGGCGGCAACCCGGCCGGCGTCGTGCTGGACGCCACCGGGCTGTCCGACGCGGAGCAACTGGCCGTCGCCGCGCGGCTGGGCTACAGCGAGACGGCGTTCCTGACCGCGCCCCCGGCAGAGCTGCGCGACCGCGAACGCGCCTTCACCGTGCGCTACTTCTCACCGGTGGCCGAGGTGCCCTTCTGCGGGCACGCCACGATCGCCACCGCCGTGGCGCACGCCGAACGCCACGGCCCCGGCGAGCTGGTCCTCGCCACCCGGGCCGGGACCGTCCCGGTCGAGGTGGTGCGCGGTCCGGACGGCACGCTGCGGGCGACGCTCACCAGCGTGGAGCCCTCGGTCCACACGGTCGCGGACGAGGACGTCGCCGAGGCGCTGGCGGCCCTGGGCTGGGACGCCGACGAGCTGGACCCGGCGCTGCCGCCCCGGATCGGCTACGCGGGCGCCCGGCATCTGGTGCTCGCCGCCGCGACCCGGGAGCGGCTGGCGGCGCTCGCGTACGACTTCGAACGGCTGAAGGCGTTCATGACCGGGCTGGACCTCACCACCCTGCAACTGGTGTGGCGGGAGTCCGGGACGGTCTTCCACGTCCGCGACCCCTTCCCCGTCGGCGGGGTGGTCGAGGATCCGGCGACCGGCGCGGCGGCGGCCGCGTTCGGGGCGTACGCGCGGGAGCGGGGGCTGGTCCCGGAGGAGTCGGTCCTCCTGCTGCACCAGGGCGCGGACCTGGGCCGCCCCGGCGAACTGCGCGTGGAACTGCGCGCGGGCGACCCCCGGGTGCGGGTGAGCGGGGCCGGGGCCCGTATCGAGGAGTAGGGGCCCGGGGGCGCGGTGCCGTACGCCGTGCGGGCGGCGACGCCGCAAGCCGTATTCGGCGGTCCCGGCGACCCCCGGGTCCACCCCCGGTCCGTGTCCGTCGACGGGCACGGACTCGGGGGTGCTCCGGCGGTCACCGCGCCCCGCCGTGAGCACGCGGCAACCGGCACGCAATGAAATGCGGCGGAAACCTTCGGGACCTCGGGACGAAACGCGCACGGGTCACGCTCGCAGTCGCCCGCACCCCCGAGGAAGGAACGCCCATGGCCCGCGTGACCGTGGCCGCGGCAGGCCTCGACACAGGTGACACCGCCTGGCTGCTCGCCGCCACCGCGCTCGTCCTGCTGATGACGCCCGGACTGGCCCTGTTCTACGCCGGGATGGTCCGGACGAAGAACGTACTCAACATGCTGATGATGAGCTTCGTCTCCATCGCGCTCGTCACCGTCGTCTGGCTGCTCGCGGGCTACTCGCTGGCGTTCGGGGACGACGCCTTCGGCGGGCTCGTCGGAGACCTCGGCCACGCGGGCCTGGCGGGCATCGGGCCCGGCAGCCTCACGGGCGGGGTGCCCACGCTGCTGTTCACCACGTTCCAGCTGACGTTCGCGATCCTGACCGCCGCGCTGATCAGCGGGGCGGTCGCGGACCGCACCCGCTTCGCGGCCTGGCTGGTCCTGGTCCCGGTGTGGACGCTCCTCGTATACGCCCCGGTCGCGCACTGGGTGTGGGGACCGGGCGGCTGGATCAAGGAGTCGCTGGGCGCGCTGGATTTCGCGGGCGGACTCGTCGTGGAGATCGCGTCCGGGGCGTCCGGGCTGGCACTCGTCCTGGTCGTGGGGCCGCGCATCGGTTTCCGGAAGGAGGCGATGCGCCCGCACAGCCTGCCCATGGTGATGCTCGGCGCGGGTCTGCTCTGGTTCGGCTGGCTCGGGTTCAACGGCGGTTCCGCGCTCGCCGCCGACGGTCTGGCGGCGGCCTCCGTCCTCAACACCCTGGTGGCCGGCTGCACCGGACTGCTCGGCTGGCTCTTCGTCGAGCAGCGGCGCGACGGTCACCCCACGACCTTCGGCGCGGCCTCGGGCGCGGTCGCCGGACTGGTCGCGATCACCCCGGCGTGCGGCACCGTGGGCGTCCTCGGCGGGGCGGCCGTCGGACTGGCCGCCGGTGTCGTCTGCTCGTACGCCGTCGCCTGGAAGTTCCGCCTCGGCTACGACGACTCCCTGGACGTCGTCGGCGTGCACTTCGTCGGCGGGGTCGTCGGCACCCTGCTCATCGGCCTGTTCGCCACCACCGCGATGACCGGCGGCGCCGAGGGGCTGTTCTACGGGGGCGGCTTCGGCCAGCTCGCCCGGCAGGCCGTCGCGGTCGTCGCGGTGGCCGCGTACACCTTCGGCATGACGTACGCGATCGGCCGGGCCGTCGACCGCGTCATGGGGCTGCGGGCCTCGGCGGAGGAGGAGTTGACGGGCCTGGACCAGACACAGCACGCGGAGAGCGCCTACGATCACGGCGCCCTGGGTCACGGTGCCGCGCCGGCCGTGACCACCCGGCCGGCCACGCTCCCCCAGGACAGGAACCCCGCCCCATGAAGCTGATCACCGCCGTCATCAGACCGCACCGCCTCGACGAGGTGAAGGCCGCCCTCCAGGAACGCGGGGTGCACGGGCTCACCGTCACCGAGGCCGGCGGCTACGGCCGGCAGCACGGCCACACCGAGGTGTACCGGGGCGCCGAGTACCGCGTCGACCTGGTCCCCAAGGTCCGCGTCGAGGTCGTCGTCGCCGATGCGGAGGCGGACGACGTCATCGACGCGCTCACCGACGCGGCCCGCACCGGCCGCATCGGCGACGGCAAGGTGTGGGTGCAGCCGGTCGAGACGGTGGTCCGGGTCCGCACGGGCGAGCGGGGACCGGACGCGCTGTAGGCGGTGCGCGGCCCCGTCGGTTCGGGGCCGGCCGGTGAATGGCCCCGTGGGGTTCGGGGCCCGGTCCGGCGGGACTGGACGCGCTGTCGGCCGTGACCGGCCCCATCGGTTCGGGCCCGGCCCCGTGCCCGGCCCGTCGGGGGTTCGCGGCCGGCCGGACGGGATCGGCGGGTCGGATGGGGCCCGTCCGGCCAACGGTCCCCGCCGGGGACCGCCCCCGTCAGCGCAGCAGCTTCAGCGGCACCGCGTCCGCCATCGCCCGCGCGCCCGCGTCGTTGGGGTGGAGGTGGTCGCCGCTGTCG
Source organism: Streptomyces sp. NPDC057682 (assembly GCF_042799575.1). Taxonomy (NCBI): domain Bacteria; kingdom Bacillati; phylum Actinomycetota; class Actinomycetes; order Kitasatosporales; family Streptomycetaceae; genus Streptomyces; species Streptomyces sp. NPDC057682. The sequence continues at coordinate 124,886 of NZ_JBHVIN010000001.1, forward strand.
TACGCGGCGAGCAGCCGTTGCGGGTCGGCCGGGTCACGCAGGGCCCGGTCGAAGTCGACGACGCCGTCGTAGACGCCGCTCGTCCGGAGCCAGCGGTTGAACGTCTGGCGCGCGGCCTCGTTCTCGGCGCTGTAGAAGCCGAGGGTGTCCCCCTTGAACGGCAGGATCGTGCCGCCGTACGCCTTCAGCCCACGGTCGTGCGCCCGTGCCACGAGCTGGCGGTGGGCGTCGATCAGGTCCTGCGCGGTCACCCGCTCGGACAGGGGGGCGACGGTGCCGGGGTGGCCGAGGTCGTTCACGCCCAGGAGCACCAGGAGATGGGACGCGCCCGGCTGGGAGGCGACGTCGCGGTCGAAGCGGCGCAGGGCGCTCCGGCCGAAGTAGGCGGCGAAGTTCTCGGCGTCGGACCCGGCGGGCGGATTCGGGTCGTGCAGCAGCCGGTTGCCGCTGACGCCCTCGTTGAGGACGCCCCGCGCGTACGGCCCGGAGGCGGTCCGCAGACGCTCGGCCAGCAGATCGGGCCAGCGGTGGTCGGCGCCCGGTTCGGTGTTCGCGCCGTCCGTGATGGAGTCGCCGAGGGCGACCACGGCGGAGGGACGTGCCGCGCCCCGGGCCCCGCCGCTCACGCTGACGCCGGTCAGGAAGTACCAGCGGTCGTTGGTGGCGGTGGGGTCGATGCCGGCGCGGGCGGTCACGTCACCGGAGGCGACGTAGTTCTGGCGCTGGGCGAAGGCGTGGAGCGTGGTGCCGGGGGTGCGTTCGGGGAGGTGGATGCTGACGACGAGATCGCCGCCGGCTGCCACCCGCAGGTCGACCGGGTCGCTGAGCAGCGGGGAACCCGCCGGGACCGTCACGGACGTCCGGCCGCCGAACGTGACCGGCCGGTCCGTGCGCGGGTCGGTCCGCGCGCCCTCGCCCCCGTCGGCCGGACGGGCCACCCGGACCTGCCCGATCACCAGGGGCCGGTCCCCGAACTCGTTCGACAGCCGCAGCCGCACCCGGTCCCCGCCGAGGCTCAGGTGCACGACCTGCCGGAGGGTCTGGTCCTCGAACACGGTGGTGTCCGAGGCGGGCCGCTCGGTGGGCGTGGTCGCCCAACTGCCCGTCCATGAACCGGCCGCCGCGCCCCGGCCCGACGCGGCGGTCTGCCCGGCGGTCTGCGCGGCGTGCGGCCGGGGCGCGGCACTCGTCGGCTGCACGGTGGCCAGCAGCAGGGCCCCGGCCACCAGGGCCACGAGCCGGGCCCCGGCCCGACGGGCACGCGGCCGGGTCCCGGGCGCCGAACGCCGGTGGTGTCGCACGGAATGCGTATCCATACAGCTCTCCTGACGTGAGTGGGTCCTACGCGTGGCGGGCGGGGCGTTCGAAGCGCCAGCCCTGGGATCTGAGCCTCGGCACGATGCGGTCGACGGCGGCCACGGTCTGGCTGCGGTCGCCCCCGCCGTCGTGCAGCAGCACCACCGAGCCGGGGGTGATGCCCTCCTCCAGCCGGCGGACCAGTTCCTCGGTGCCCGGCGGCTCCCAGTCGCCGACCGCCAGCCGCCAGCCCAGCGGCTGCATCCCCAGAGCGCTCGCCACCTGCGGGCTCTGCCCCCAGCTCCCGTACGGGGCGCGGAAGTACGGGATGCGCGCGCCCGGGACCGCCCGGCGGATCTCGGCGTTCGTCCGCTCCAGATCGGCCCGGATCCGCTCGGGGGACCAGGAGGCCAGATCGTCGTGGTTCATGGTGTGGTTGCACAGCGTGTGCCCGCCCGCCACGATCGCCCGCACCAGCTCCGGATGGGCCCGGACGTGGTCGCCCCACAGGCAGAACACCGCCTTGACGTGGTGGGCGCGCAGCACCTTCAACAGCTGTGGTGTGTCGGTGGGGTTCGGCCCGTCGTCGAAGGTCAGCGCGACCGTGCGGCCACCGTGCCGGGTGGAGTCGACGATGCCGGTGCCGGCCTGGTCCGCGCGGGCGGTCCCGGTCACCGTCAGCGCGCTCAGGCACATCCCGCCGGTGACCAGCAGCGGTGCCACGCGTCGGGCGAGGCCGCGACGACGGGCGGAGGACCCGCGTCCGGCCGCACGGCGACCTGCACCCCTGCCTCGCCTTCTGTTCCTGTTCACTACCGCCCCCACGCCGAAAGTTTCGAGTGTGATATCGATCGAGCGAGGAGAACCTAGGGACGCCGTACACCCGCGTCAAGAGGACCCAATTCCCTTGCGCGGGCGCCGAATCAGCAGGTCGGAAGCGGTTCTCCCCCGTACTCGGGCGGCTGAGGTTCCCGCAGATTGCTCCGCCGTGTCGGGTCCGCCCGCCCCTCCTCCCGACGTACGTCGGATGACCTGCGCGAACACGGCGTGAGAGCGTCTGACCACCGCCCCCGCCGGGCAGATCCGGGACCGGAGGAGAGACATGCGCACCCAGCACGCTTTCGATCCTGAACTCGCCGCCGCGCTCGCGCTGATGCCCGAGGTGGACCTCTCTGATCTGGCCGCCGCGCGGGCCGCCCAGGCCCAACAGCTCGCGGTCGCCCTGGCCGCCTCGGACACCGAGGGCGTGGACATCGAGGAACTGCGCGTCCCGGGTCCGCCGGGCGCCCCGGACGTGACGCTGCGCCTCCACCGGCCCCGGCGCCGGACGCGCGGGCCGGGGCCGCTGCCCGTCGTGTACGGCATCCACGGCGGCGGCTTCGTCCTCGGCTCACCGGACGTGGACCACGACTGGAACGTGCTGCTCTGCCGGGAACTGGAGGTGCTCGTCGTCTCCGTCGACTACCGGCTCGCGCCCGAACACCCCTACCCCGCCGCCCTGGAGGACTGTTACGCCGGGCTGTGCGGGCTGGTGGACCGCGCCGGCCCGCTGGGGGTGCGCGCCGACCGGATCGCCCTGTGGGGCGACAGCGCCGGAGCCGGTCTGGCCGCCGGGCTGACCCTCCTCGTCAGGGACCGGGGCGGCCCCGCGATCCGCTTCCAGCATCTGTGCAGCCCCGCGCTCGACGACCGCCTGGAGACGCCCAGCGCCCGGCTGTTCACCGATACGCCGGTGTGGAACCGGCACAACGCCCGGCTGAGCTGGGACGCGTACCTGGGCGGCCGGCCGCATCCGGGGGCGGTCGTCCCCGTCCATGCCGCACCCGGCCGCGCCCCCACCGCCTCGCTGGCCGGGCTGCCGCCCGCGTACATCTCGGTCATGGAGTTCGACCCGCTGCGGGACGAGGGCATCGACTACGCCCACGCGCTGGCCGCCGCCGGCGTCCCCGCCACGATCCGCCTGCTCCCCGGCACTTTCCACGGCGCCTGGGCGGTCGACCACGCGGCCGTCATCCAGGACGCCACCCGCGAGGCCGTCTCCGTCCTCGGCACGGCACTGGGGCGCCGGTGAGGCCCTGCGGACGCGGACCGGACCGGCCGCTGAGCACCGGTGGGCACGGACCGGACCGGCCGGTGAGCGCGTACGGGCGCCGAGTCGCCGCCCGCGTCGGTCCGGAAGGACGCTCCCGCCCCTCACCCGAGGCACTGTGCGAGCCGCGCCTACGGACGGCCGGGCCGTCCCACGCGGGAGTCGGACGGACACACCCCCCTCACCCGCCGTCCGAGGCCTCCCCCGCCTCGGCCAGCCGCCACGCGTACAGCGCGAGTTGGGCGTGGAAGCGGTCGCGCGGGTCGCGGAGGTTCCAGCCGCACTCCTTCTCCACCCGGGTCAGCCGGGCGGCCACCGAGCTGTGGTGCAGGTGGAGTTCGGCCGCGGCCCGGCGCAGGGTGCCGGTGCGGCAGAACGCGGAGAGGGCGGCCAGCAGGGCGGCCCCCTGGCCGGCCCGGTCGTCCCGGGCCAGCCGTCCGAGCCCGCGCACGTCCGACTGGGCGCGGAGCCGGTCGGCCGGGATGTCGGCGAGCAGGGCGACCGGGCCCAGTTCGGTGTGGTCGGCCACCGCGTCCAGCGGATCCCCCGCCACCGCGAACCTCAGCGCCGCCCGCGCCTGGCACCACGAGGCCCGCGCGTCCAGCGGGTCGGCCTCGCCGCCGACCCCGGCCCTGATTCCGGGGGCGGGGGCATGCGGACGCGTCCCGTCGGAGCCGGTGGCCCGGGGCGGGGAGGGACGAGCCGTGCCGGAGCCCGGGGGACGGCTCCCGGGCGGGGCGACCGCCCCCCGTTCCCCCGCGCGCGTCCGCAGCGCCTCCCGCAGCCGGGCCGCCGTATCGTCCCCGGCCGCGTCGGTACCGGGCTGGACGAGCACCGCACCCAGCGCGCCGACCCTGGCCACCCGGACCGTGCCCATGGGCGCCCCCCGCCCCAGCAGGGCCACGGCCTCGACCCCGGCGTCGGTGCCGGGGCGGCCGGCGACGGCGACGACGCGCAGTCCGGTGTCGGGGGAGAACCCCAGGAGCCGCAGGGCGCGGACGCGGTCGGGAACGTCCTCCCGGCCGGAGAGGACGAGCTCGACCAGGGCCGGATCGGCGGGGCGCAGGCCCGGCGGCTGCCAGGGGCGGCCGGCGAGGACCCGGGCGGTGATGGCCATCCACTCCAGGACGAGTTCGTCGAAGGGCTCGGGGGCGCCCGGCCGCTCCAGCCAGACCGCGCCGGACGGCTCCAGCACCACCCGGCCCGAGACCCGGACGGGCGCCCCGCGCAGGGCCGCGCCGCCGGGACCGAAACGTGCCGCGCGCCCGTCGGGGAGTTCCAGCCCCGCCGCGCACCCGGCCAGACCCGCCGTGGACCGCGCCAGGGACACCGGGTCAGGACCGCCGCCGAGCAGCGCCTCGAAGTGGGCGATCACGCGCACAGCGGTGGCGGCATCGGCGTCCAGCGCCGAGAGCCGCAGCAGCAATCCCTTCACAGCGGGCAGTCTAGGAAGGACAGGGACATGACCAATAGATCCATGACCGGCCGAACCGCGACCCCGGCCGGCCGCCTCGCGCACCTCCGGAGGACGTCTCCGCGCACCCCGTACGAACCGGCCGCCGCCCGTGGCCGGATGCCGGGTCGGCGCCCGCTCGGGCGCTGGCTGACCGCGCTGTTCGGCGGGGTGCTGCCGCTGCTCTCCGCGCTCCTGCTCGCCGTGTCGCCCCCGGCCTCCGCCGCCTCGCTGACCGAGGTGACGGACTTCGGCGCCAACCCCAGCGGCCTGCGCATGCATCTGTACGTGCCGGCCTCCGCCGGGGCCCGGCCGCCCGTCCTGGTGGCGGTGCACTACTGCACGGGCTCCGGACCGGCCTTCTACTCCGGTACGGCGTTCGCCTCGCTCGCCGACCGGTACGGCTTCCTCGTGATCTACCCCTCCGCCACCCGCAGCGGCAACTGCTTCGACGTCTCGTCCCCGCAGGCGCTGCGGCGGGACGGCGGCAGCGACCCGGTGGGAATCCGGTCGATGGTGGGGTACGTCCAGCAGCGCTACGGCGCCGACCCGGACCGTACGTACGTCACCGGCGCCTCCTCCGGCGCGATGATGACCAACGTCCTGCTGGGCGACTACCCGGACGTGTTCAAGGCGGGCGCGGCCTTCATGGGCGTCCCGCACTCCTGCTTCGCCACCACGGACGGATCGGGCTGGAACAGCGCCTGCGCCAACGGCACGGTGGACCGCACCCCGCAGCAGTGGGGCGACCTGGCACGCGCCGCGTACCCGGGCTACAGCGGTGCCCGTCCCCGGATGCAGCTCTGGCACGGCACCGAGGACACCACGCTGCGCTACCCGAACTTCGGTGAGGAGATCGACCAGTGGACCGACGTCCTCGGCGTCTCCCGGACCCCGGTCTCCACCGACACCCCGCAGTCGGGCTGGACCCGCACCCGTTACGGGGCCACCGGTGACCACGCCCCCGTCGAGGCGATCAGCGTCCAGGGCGTCGGCCACAGCCTGCCGATGTCCGGCATGGAGGCGCGTGCCATCACCTTCTTCGGTCTGGACGGCACCACCCCGACCGACCCGGACCCCGACCCCGGCACCGACCCGGAGCCCTCGGCCTGCCGGGTCGCCGTCACCACCAGCGTCTGGAACACCGGCCTGACCGCCTCCCTCACCCTGACCAACACCGGCACCACCCCCCTCAACGGCTGGTCCCTCGGCTTCACGCTCCCGCCCGGCCAGACCCTCACCTCCGGCTGGAACGCCGGCTACACCCCCACCACCGGCACCGTGACCGCCACCAACCTCCCCTACAACGCCTCCCTCGCCCCCGGCGCCTCCGTCCAGATCGGCTACCAGGCCACCCACACCGGCAACAGCACCGCCCCCGCGGCCTTCCGCCTCGGCACCACCCTCTGCACCACGGCCTGAGCCCCTTCTTTCCTTCGGACCGCCTGCCCGGTCACCCCGCCGGGCGGGCGTTCCTCTTCGTTCATCCCCGCCCCGGCGGCCCCATGGCACACTCGGCCCACACCGATTTCCCGAACGGGATGTCGTAGATCCCCCAGGCACCGGGGCACAACGCGTCAAGAATGATCAGTCCCCGCCCCCGGTCACGTTCGCACGACGGGGGCCGGGGGCGTGGGTGCCTTCGTACCGGATCGTGCACCTCGATCCGCGTCCGTTTGTCGTCGCTGTCGAGCACGACGCGCACGGAGTCGCCTGGTTCGGTGCCGTAGCGAACCGCGTTGGTCACCAGCTCGCACGCCACCAGGACGACCGTCTCCACGTAGCCCTCGGAAACCCCCGGAACGTGGTACGGCACGAACTCACGGACGAAGTCCCGTGCCACTTTGGCGGATTGAGGCTCACTCGCGAGCAGCAGGACAGGCGGCGGGCCGACGAGTGGTGCACAGGAAGCGGATAAAGCCGTCTGCCATTGTTCAATCATGCGTATCCCCTCACAGGCAGGCGTCAAGGCGCGCACGAGTCAGCCGCACGCTCCATGAGGCTGCGATTCTTCGTCACACCAGAGTGCTCTTTCAGCTACTCACTGTGCAAGCAGAATCACAACACTGTAGAAATTTGCATGTGCCTTTAGAAGCTAAGACACCAGTACGAAGCACGCAGGTGACAGGCCGTGAACCCTCACGGCAGACTGTCGAGCACGCCGCCAAAGGGGAGGGCAAAGAAGTGAGTACGCCTACAGTGCGCCGTCGGCGCCTCGGTGCGAAGTTGCGCGCGCTGCGCGGTGAACTCACCCTCGAAGAGGTCGCGGAGCGGTCCAAGGGACAGTTCGCCTACTCGAAGCTGTCCAGGATCGAGACGGCCCGAAGCGCCGCCAAGGCGAAGGACATCGACACCCTGCTCGACCTCTACGCGGAGATCGGGCGCGAGGTGACCGACGAACTGCGGGCGGCGCTGCTGGTCCTCACCAAGGAGGGCGCGCAGCGCGGCTGGTGGCATTCCTACCGGGGCATCGTGTCACCTGTGTACGAGGACCTGATCAGCCTGGAGACGGAGGCGGAGTCCATCTCGTCATGGCAGCTCGGCGTGATCCCCGGTCTGCTCCAGACAGCCGAGTACGCCCGCGACATCATCCGGGCGACCGCAATGTCGGAAGCGGTCGAAGCGCGCGTCGACTCCTTGGTCGAGGTGCGGCTCGGCCGCCAGGCCGTACTCACGCGCGAGGACCCGCTCACTCTGTGGGCGATCATCGCCGAGCAGGCGCTGCGTTCCACTGCGGACACCGATGGATTGATGCGTGAACAGTTGGGCCGCCTTCTCACCACGGGCAAGCGCCCGAACATCAACATCCAAGTGCTCCCCTCCCACGCACCCTTGCACGTCGGGCAGTTGGGGAGCTTCACCGTTCTGGGTTTCGGCCCGCATGCGGACCTCGACGTGGTCCACACGGAGGGGCTGACTTCGGCGCTCTATGTCGAGGAACGCGAGCAGGTCGCCGCTCACCGGGACGCCTGGCAGCGTCTCAGCGCCGCCGCGCTTTCCGTCGAGGCGTCGGCGGCTCTCATCACAGAGATAAGGAAGAGCACATGAGCAACATCCACGACGCCTCCACCTTGCCGGTGACCTGGTGGAAGTCCTCCTACAGCGACAGCGGCGCGCAGTGCGTCGAATGCGGCGTCCTCGACGCCCGGACCGTCGCCGTCCGCGACAGCAAGGACCCGCACGGCCCCGCACTGCTCATCAGCCGCGCCGCGCTTTCGTCGTTCGCCACCGCCGCAGGCGCGGACCACTTCACCGCCCGGCGGTAGGGGTAAGAGGAATCGGCATGACGCCCGGCCGGGTCTCCGGCCGGGCGTCCTCGCGTCATGGGCCCGGGGCTCACTCCCCGCTCAGCAGCCCCGCCTCCATCGCGACCACCACCGCGCGGGTGCGGTCGCTGACGTCGAGTTTGGCGAAGATGCGGAGGAGGTGGGTCTTCACGGTGGCCTCGCCGATGAAGAGGCGGCGGCCGATCTCGCCGTTGGAGAGACCGTCCGCGACCGCCCGCAGGACCTCGGCCTCGCGGGTGGTGAGGGTGACGGCGGCGGGGCGGCGCATACGGGCGACCAGGCGCTGGGCGACCCTCGGGGCCAGGACCGTCTCTCCCCGGGACGCGGAGTGGATGGCCTCCACCAACTGCTCCCGGGTGGCGTCCTTCAGGAGGTAACCGGTGGCGCCCGCCTCCACGCCGCGCTCGATGTCCGCGTCGGTGTCGTACGTGGTGAGGATGAGGACGCGTGTGGGGGCGTCGCCGGCGACGATGCGTTCGGTGGCGCCCACCCCGTCGAGGACGGGCATCCGCAGGTCCAGGAGGATCACGTCGGGGCGCAGGCGTTCGACGAGGCGCACCGCCTCGGCGCCGTCGCCGGCCTCGCCGACGATCTCGACGGTGGGTTCCGAGGAGAGCAGGGCGACCAGGCCGGAGCGCATCACGGTGTGGTCGTCGGCCAGGACGATCCGCAGCGGGGGCACGGGCCCCGTGGGTCCTTCGGTCATGGTCACACCTGTCCGTCGAGAGGGAGCGGAAGAGTGGCGAGGACGCGGGTGCCGTCGCCGAGCGAACTGGTGACGGTGAGACCGCCGCCGAACTCCGCGAGCCTGCGCCTCATCCCGTCGAGGCCGAAACCCCGGGCCTCCTTGACGGCGAACCCGCGTCCGTCGTCGGTGATCTCCAGCTCGACGGTGCCGGGCCCCCGGGCCAGGACGACCCCCACCGTGGTGGCGCCCGCGTGCTTGCGGACGTTGGCCAGGGACTCCTGGGTGCAGCGCAGCAGGGCGATCCGGGCCGGGCGGTCGCAGCCGACGTCGTCGAGTTCGGCGGTGACGGCGAGCCCGGTGTCCTCCGCGAAACGGTCCAGGGTGCGGCGGAGCGTCGTCGCGAGGGAGCCTGGGACCGCCCCGCCCGCGGGGGCGGAGCCGACCAGGATCCGGGCCTCGGCCAGGTTCTCGCGGGCCGTCCGCTCGATGGAGCGGAGCTGCTGGGCGCTGCGCGCGGTGTCCACGTCGAGCTGGGCGGCGGCCGCCTCGGCGAGCACGATGATGGAGGCGAAGCCCTGGGCGAGGGTGTCGTGGATCTCCCGGGCCATGCGTTCGCGTTCCTCGGCCGCGCCCTGGCGCTGGTACATCTCGGCCAGTTCGAGCCGGGTGCTGGTCAACTGGGCTCGTAGCACCGCCCGTTCGTCGCGCTGGGCCAGGGCCCTGGGTGTCAGCAGCGCCATGACGACCGCGACGGCCCAGACGGCGGCGGAGGAGACGGTGTTCGTGAGGAACACCTCCGCCCCGCCGCCCTCCCGCAGGCTCCCCCCGACCGTGATGGCGACGGCCCCGAGGCCGGTGAGGACGACGACGCCCCGGGGGCTGTCCGAAAAGACGAGGAACTGGGCGAGCATCACCGTGTAGAAGACGCCGTACCCGTCGCCCAGATACGCCAGTCCGCCCAGCACCGCGACGAGGACGCCCAGATACCCGTACGGCCTCAGCACCCGGTTGCCGGGGCGCAGCCGCACCGCCGCGTAGCAGAGGGCGAGCGCGGCCGTCAGCGCGAGGATGCCGAGCTTGCGGTCCCCCGGGGTGCCGCCCAGCGAGGTGATCAGGACGACGAGGGCGGTGAGGGCCCAGGACAGGGCCTCCCATCCGTGGAGCACCCATATCCAGACCGGATCGCCCTTCCGGGGCCGCTGAAGCATGGCCGTCAGACTACGGGCGGCGCGGCCGGCACGGCAGCGGTCACCGGGTCCGGGGCCGGGGCCGGGGCCCGCCGGCCGGGGCGCAGGGGGCGCCAGGCCCGTTCGCCGAGCAGGAGCAGGGCGGACGGCAGGATCATCAGCCGGATGACGACGGCGTCCAGGAGGACCGCGACGGCCAGGCAGAAGCCCATCTGCTTCATCTCGGTGAGGTGCAGGAAGACGAAGGCCGCGAAGATCGTGACCATGACCAGCGCCGCGCTCGTCACCACCTTGGCCGAGCGGGCGATGCCGTCGAGCACCGCCTCGCGCGCCGTCGCCCCGTGGTCCAGGGCCTCCTTGATCCGGCTGACGACGAAGACCTGGTAGTCCATCGAGAGCCCGAAGAGCAGCACGAAGAGGAAGAGCGGCACCCGGGAGGCGATGGCCCCGAGCGAGTCGAAGCCCAGCAGGCCCTCGGCCCAGGTGCCCTGGAAAACCAGGACGAGCGCGCCGAGCGCGGCGGCGGCGGAGAGCAGGTTCAGTCCGACGCCGAGCAGCCCGATGACCGTGGAGCGGAACGCCACCGCCGTCGTGGCGAAGGTCAGGAGCAGCAGGAGCCCGAGCACCAGCGGGAGTTGACCGCGCTCGTGGTGCACGTAGTCCTGTCCCCGGGCCACGTCCCCGCTGACTGCCGTGTCCGTTCCCGTCAACGTGCCCACCGTCGCGGGGATGTAGCGGTCCCGGAGCCGGCCGAGCGAGGCGATGGCCTCGTCGGAGGGTGCCGGATGCGGTACGGACAGGGCGAGCACGCTGGTCCGGCCGTCGGCCGAGGTCCGCACCACGGGCGCGGTGCCTCGGGCGAAGAGCGGATCGGCCTGGGCCCGCCGGCCGAGTTCGTCCAGGGCCTTCCTGACCTCGGGGGCCCGGCCGGGAGCGTTGCGGGTGACGACCTCGTGCGTGACGAGGAGTTCGGGGAAGGCGGCGGTCAGCCGGTCGTACACCCGCATCGCCGGGATGGAGCGGGAGAAGGTGTCCTTGCCCGGGTCGATCAGCTTCATGCCCAGCGCGGGGGCGGCGACGGCGAGCATGACCAGGACGGAGACGCAGAGGGTGAGCGCGGGCCGCCGCCGGGCCGGGCGAAGCAGCGCCTCGAAGAGGCGGCCGTTCCCGGACCGCTCCCCGCGGACCCGGGCCGGTGTCCCGCGCCGCGTCCGGCGGGCGGCCTTCCGCGCGGCCCGCCGTTCGGCGCGGTGGCCGAGCTTCACGAGCAGCGCGGGCAGCACGGTCAGCGAGCTGAGCACGGCCGCCGCGACGACGAGGACGGTACCGGTGGCCAGGGAGGAGAAAATGACGTCGGTGGCCAGGTAGAGGGTGGAGGTGCAGACGATCACCGCGAGACCGGAGACCAGCACCGCCCGGCCCGCCGTGGCCGAGGCCAGCTCCACCAGGGCCTCGGGCCCCAGCCGGCCGCCCGCCCGCTCCCGCTCCTCGCGCTCCCGCTTCAGGTAGAAGAGGGTGTAGTCGACGCCGACGGCGAGGCCCATGAGCAGGATCATGTTGGTGCCGACGCCGGGGTCGGGCAGCACGTGCGAGGCCAGCATGGACAGGCCCATGGCGGCGGCGATGGACGAGAGCGCCAGCAACAGCGGCACCCCGGCCATGACGGCCGATCCGAAGACGGCCAGCAGGATCACGAGGGTCACCGGCAGCGACAGCCGCTCCGACAGTGCGAGGTCGTCGTCGCGCTGGTCGTTGACGCCCTTGCTGATGGCGGGCGATCCGGTCTCTTCGACGATCAGGTCCGGGTGGGCCTCCGCCACCCGCGCGGTCCGCTCCAGGAGCGGTACGACGTTCTCCTTCCCTTCCAGCTCGGGGCCGTTCAGGACGACCGTGACCCGCAGGGCGCTGCCGTCCTTCGCGCGGACCGGCGGCGCCACCTCGGCGACCTCGGGCAGCGCGGTCATGCGGGCGGTGAGGTCGCGGGCCGCCTCGCCGGCCCGCGCGGTGTCCAGCGGTCCGGACCGGGACCGGATCAGGACGTGCTCGGTGGGGCGGCGCTGGAGACCGGCCTCGGTGGCCATCGACTCGGCGTGCCCGGCCTCGCCGACCCAGAAGTCCTCCGTGGTGGCGGAGTTGCTCCCGGCGGCGATGCCCGCGCCGAGGCAGAGCAGGACGAAGAGGAACCAGCCGGTGATCGCGCGCCAGGGGTGCCTGGCGCTCCAACGTGCCATGCGTACGGGGCGAATTGTCATGCGTTCATGCTGGTCCGGGGCGTGCTCCGGCCGGCAGCCCCGGCCGGTGGAACCCGGTGTCCACCGACCGGTGGACACGGGCCCGGGGGCGTCCCCCCGTACGGCCCGACCTGTGGACACGGGCCCGGGGGCGTTCCCCGTACGGCCCCGCCACCACCACCACCTGAGGAGCGGCGGACGCCCCCCTCAATAGAACCGCGCACGCCCCTCGCGCCCCTCAGGGGCGGCGGAAACCCTCCGCGCCCCTCATATACGGGCCGACAGGCGCGCCCTGGCCTCCGGCCACTCCTCGGCGAGCAGCGAGAAGTAGACCGTGTCGCGCCAGGTGCCGTCCGGGCGGCGGCGGTGGCGGCGCAGGACTCCCTCGCGGCGGGCGCCGAGGCGGGCTATCGCCTCCTGGGAGCGGACGTTGAGATGGTCGGTCTTCAACTGGACGCGTCCCATGCCCAGTTCCTCGAAGGCGTGGGTGAGCAGCAGGATCTTGGTCTCGGTGTTGACGGCGGAGCGCCAGTGGGCGCGGCCGTACCAGGTGAATCCGATCTCCAGGCGCTCGTCGGGCAGATGGATGTCCATGAAGGTGGTCCAGCCGATCGCCCGGCCGCTCTCCCGGTGGATGACGGCGAGCGGGACGTACGCACCTCGCCCGGCGTCCTCCAGCAGGTCCGCCATCACCGCGGCCAGATCCTCGGGGGTGCGGGGGGTCGGGCGGCCCAGCCAGCGCCAGACCTCGTCGTCGTCGCCTCCGGCGGCGAAGAGGTCGTCGAGATGGTGGAGGGACAGCGGCTCGATGCGGACATGGCGGCCGGTCAGGGTCACGGGAAGAGGCTGCGTCGCGGGCATACCGCCATGCTAGGTCATTCACACTAGACAAAACAAGAATACGTACTAGTGCGAAACCCGAAGGAGTGACGGCGCCCCGTCCCCGCCTCCGCCGGGCACCCCGCTCCGGCCGGATCCCCCGCCCGGCTCAGGCCCGTCCGGAGACCTCCCGTCCCGCTCCGGCCCACGCGGGGACTCCGCGTCCGCCGTACCGGTGCGGGCCTGCCGGAGGGCCGCCGCCTCGTCCCGGATCTCGGGCAGCGCCGCGTACAGCGCCTCGCCGGGGCAGTTGGTCTGATAGGCGTCGCGGTGGCCGGAGATGACGTGGAGAACGGCCGCCTCGCCCTTGCGGTAGCGGCTCGCGTCGTTCGTCGAGACGAGCCGGACCGTGCCGCGCGGATCGGAACCGGGCCGCAGTTTCCAGGCCGCGACCTCCGCCAGTGCCCGCACGAGGGCCCGGGGCACCTTCGTCCCGCGCCCGTAGTTGCCCAGCACCGCTATGCCCACGCTGTCCGCGTTGAAGCCGGTGGTGTGCGCCCCCCGGACCGGGCGCGTGATGCCGCCGGCCCGGCCCTCGTAGATCGTTCCGCACCGGTCGACGAGGAAGTTGTAGCCGATGTCGTCCCAGCCGTTGCCCTTGATGTGGGCCTCCTCGACCGCCCGCAGCATCTGCGGCACGTCCGCGCAGTCGTAGGCGTTGGACTCCCCCGTGTGATGGATGAAGACCGCGCGCACCGCCCCCGTGTACACCGCGTGCTCACGCACCATGCCCTCGTCCGCGTGCCAGTCCGCGCGGGTGACGATCGTCGGCTGCGGAACCCCCGGGGCCCGTTCGTGCACCGGGGCGGCGGGGGCGGACGAGATGAAGCGCACCGGGGCGTCCCGCAGCATCAGAAAGGCGAGCGGGAGGACCGCGGCGCCCAGCCATATGCGTTGATGGGGCCACATGACCTCCACCCTGCGGCCTCACCGCCCGGTGCGCAGAAACCGTGGCCGATCGAGTGAAACCGCTGGTCGGGGACGCGCCCCGGGAGACACGGCCCGGGGTGGACGCCCCGGGGGACGGCCCGGCGCGCCCCACGTTCCCGCGACCCCCACGCGCCCCGCAGACCGGGCCCAGCGGCCTCAGCAGCCCCCGCAGACCCGGCCCCACCAGCCCCCGATCGCACGGCCCCGCCCGGCCCAGCGGCCTCAGCGACCTCAGCAGCCCCCGTCGCGGGGCAGCCGGTACGCCGAGTCCAGCCGGTACGTCCCGCCCTTCGGCACCGTCAGCCGGGTCCACTCGCCGTCGGGCCGCAGACAGGCCCGCCCGCCGTCCGTGCCGCGCGCCCGGAGCCACGGCGAATGGGCCACCCTGATCGTCACCGAACCGGCCTCGGGCATCCGCACCACCAGCTCCGCGTCGTCGCCGCGCACCACCTGGGCGGGGGCCTGGACCAGGGGCGTCGCGTCGTGCACCCGGTAGACGGTCCAGCCGGCGTCCCGCCACACCGGGGTCAGCCAGGGCTGTCCGGCCGCGACCAGCTCCGCCTCGGCCCGCGCGGGGCCGTCCGGCTTGCCGTGGTGGAGCACCACGAAGCCCACCGCCCAGCGGTCCAGCCAGGCCCGGTACTCCTTCGGCGAGAAGGTCCCGTCGTAGAAGAGCCGGCCCCGTTCGACGTCGAGCTGCCGGTTCCAGCCGCGCGCCATGTTCACGTACGGGGAGAGCACCGTCGCCTCGCGGTGGTTGCGGGCCGGGACGACCTCGACGCGGCCGCGGTCGGCGCCCAGGCGGCGCAGTTCGGCGACCACGCCCTCGGTGTGCGCCGCCCAGACCGGCTCCTTGCTGGACACCCTGAGATCGCTCACGGTCTTGTTGAGGAGCCAGCCACAGGACACCACCAGGGCCAGCGCCATCACCGCAGCCCGCCGCCGGGACCCCTCCCGGCGCAGCGCGCTCGCCGCCGCCAGCAGCAGGGGCGGCGCGACCAGGCCGAGCAGCCGTTCCACATTCGTCCCGATAGGTGAGGCGACGAAATAGGTGAGCACCACCCCCACGGCGTACACGACGGCGCCGTACCGCAGCAGCAGCCAGGCGCGCCCCGCCGGGGCCGCGACCACCAGCACCGCGCACACCGCGAGCGGCATCCACACCCGGTTCCCGGGCATCGGCTGCTCGCCGTGGAACGGGAAGAGCAGCGACGTGGACCCGACCACCACGAAGAACGGCACCACGAGGTACACGCCCTTGCGCCACTGCCGGTCCAGCAGATACGCGGCCCCCGTCACCACGAGGAACAGGCCCGACACCGGGCTGGCCATCGTCGACAGCGCCCCGGCCGCCACGGCGACGACCGCCCGCTCCGCGTACAGACAGGCGACGAGCCCGATGGCGACGCCCAGGGCGAACGTCGTACGCCCGGAGGCGACGTTGCACCACAGCGCGAACGCGCCGAACAGCGCGGGCAGCAGGGGGTGCGCCATGCCCCGGCGCTCGAAGAGGACGGCCAGCAGCCAGGTCCCCGCGAGCCCGGCGGCCACGGAGACGGTGCGCACGCCGACGAACGCCATCACGTAGGAGGAGAAGACGCTGTAGTTGGCGGTGTGGGTCCCGCCGTACCAGGACAGGTTGTAGGCGGCGCCCGGATGCCGTGCGGTGAACCCCGTCCAGGCCAGCTGCGCGGCGAGGTCGCCGCCGCCGGTGGCCAGGAACAGCCCCCATACGGCGTACAGCGGGACCACCACGGCCACGGCGGTCAGCGGGACCCGCTGCCGCCGCCACCACGGCGGCGCGACCGCCCCGGCCGCCGTCTCCCCTCCGTCCGCACGGCGGGGCAGTGGCACCCGCACCCTGTCTTCTACTGTCGTCCGCAATTCCCCGCCGGCATACACGCGGGTCACCCTAGGGCCTCTGATCCGCCCGGTACGCCCCGGCCGGACGCGGGCGATAATCTGGAGGGAGCGGGGACCGGTGTCGGTCGCCGCGCGGCGGTGGGGCCCGCCGTACCCGAACCGCGGTCGTCGTACCGCCAACGGTCCCTACTTGCGTACGTGCGCGCGCCCGCGTCCGGCGGTCGCCCCGGCAGGTAGGAGACGTGTGTCCGAGAAGGTCCGCAACCCGCAGACCGCGGTCGTCGCGGTCGTCGCGCTGGGCGGTGCCGTGGGCGCCTGTGCCCGGTACGGCGCCTCGCTGCTCTGGCCCACCCCGGCCGGCGGCTTCCCGTGGACGACCCTCGTGGTCAACGCGACCGGCTGCGCGGTCATCGGGGTGTTCATGGTCGTCATCAACGAGGCGTGGCCGGTCCACCGGCTGGTGCGGCCGTTCTTCGGTACGGGGGTGCTGGGCGGGTTCACCACGTTCTCGACGTACGCCGTGGACATCGAGCGGCTGGTCGACGGCGGCCGGGCCCGGACCGGGCTGGCCTATCTGGCCCTGACCCTGTGCACGGCCCTCGCGGCGGTGTGGAGCGCGGTGTGGCTGACCCGCCGCGCACTGGCTTGGAGGCAGGCATGACGGCATCGGCGTCACATCCGGGTCTGCGGCTGACCGTCCTGGTCGCCGAGACGGACACCTGGCACCACCGCCCGGTCTTCACGGAGATCGTGCACCGGGCGCACGCGGCGGGGCTGGCGGGCGCGAGCGTCTTCCGGGGCATCGAGGGGTTCGGCGCCTCCTCGATGATCCACACGCAGCGGCTGCTCTCGCTGAGCGAGGACCTGCCGGTGGCGGTGGTCGTCGTGGACACGGAGGAACGGATCCGGGCCTTCCTGCCGCGCATCGCCGAGCTGACGAACGGCGGGCCGGTCACCCTGGACGCCTGCGAGATCGTCCGGCCGCAGCCCGCGCCGGACCCGGAGCGGGGCACGGGGGAGCAGCGGTGAACTGGCTGCTCGTCATAGCCGGCGCGGCCGTCGGCGCCCCCCTGCGCTATCTGACGGACCGTGCCGTGCAGGCCCGGCACGACACGGTCTTCCCGTGGGGGACGTTCACGGTCAATGTGTGCGGCAGCCTGGTGCTGGGGCTGCTGACCGGCGCGGTGGCGGCCGGGGCCGCCTCCACGCACGTCCAGCTGCTGGTGGGCACGGGGCTGTGCGGGGCGCTGACCACGTATTCGACGTTCAGCTACGAGACGCTGCGGCTGGCCGAGGACGGGGCCCGGTTCTACGCCGCCGTCAACGCGGCGGCGAGCGTGGTCGCGGGCCTCGGCGCGGCCTTCGCCGGGGTCACTCTGGCCGACGCGATGTGGGCCTGACCTTCCCGCCGGCCTCCCCGTCGGCGGCCTCCCCGTCGGCGGCCTTCCCGCTGGCCTTCCCGTCGCCGGCCTTCCCTCGGGCCGGGCGCGACCCGGTGATCCTGCTCAGCTCGGCCGCGCCGGGGCGCACCTCCGCGATGTGCGGGGTGATGCCGGCCTCGGCCATCAGCCGGGCCACCTCGCGGCGCTGGGAGGGCATCACCAGGGTGACGACACTGCCGGACGCGCCGGCCCGCGCGGTGCGTCCGCCGCGGTGCAGGTACTCCTTGGCGTCGGTGGGCGGATCGACGTTGACGACGAGGTCGAGGTCGTCGATGTGGATGCCCCGGGCGGCGACGTCGGTGGCGACGAGCACCGGGACCTGGCCGGTGCGGAACCGCTCCAGGGTGCGGTTGCGCTGCGGCTGGGACTTCCCGCCGTGCAGCGCCCCGGCCTCGATGCCCTGCGAGAGCAGGTGCTTCGCCAGCTCGTCCACGGCCTGCTTGGTGTCCAGGAACATGATCACCCGGCCCTCGCGCGTGGCGATCTCCGTCGTGGTGGCGTCCTTGTCGCCGGGCCGGACGTGGAGGACGTGGTGCTCCATCGTCGCCACCGCGCCGGCGGCCGGGTCGACGGAGTGCACCACGGGGTCGTGGAGGTAACGGCCGACCAGGGAGCCGACGTTGTGGTCCAGCGTGGCGGAGAACAGCATCCGCTGGCCCTCCGGGTGGACCTGGTCGAGCAGCGCGGTGACCTGCGGCATGAAGCCGAGGTCGGCCATCTGGTCGGCCTCGTCCAGGACCGTGACCATGACCCGCTCCAGGGCGCAGTCGCCGCGTTCGATCAGGTCCTTGAGGCGGCCGGGCGTGGCCACGACGACCTCGGTGCCGCCGCGCAGCGCCGCGCTCTGCTTGCCGAGGGACATCCCGCCGACGACGGTGGCCGTGCGCAGCTTCAGCGCGCGGGCGTACGGGGCGAGTGCGGCGGTGACCTGCTGGGCCAGTTCGCGGGTGGGGACGAGGACCAGGGCGAGCGGGCGGCGGGCGGCGGCGCGGCGGCCCTCGGTGCGGGCGAGCAGCGCCAGGCCGAAGGCCAGGGTCTTGCCCGAGCCGGTGCGGGCGCGGCCGAGGACATCGCGACCGGCGAGCGCGTCGGGCAGCGTGGCGCCCTGGATGGGGAAGGGAACGGTGACGCCCTCGGCGTCGAGCGCGGCCAGCAGCGGGGCGGGCAGCAGCGGCAGGGCGGCGAAGGAGTCCACGGCGGGCCGCGCCGGGGTGACGGTCTCCGGCAGGGTGAACTCGCCCTTGCGGGTGGCGGTGCGGCGGGCGCTCCCGGTGGCGCGCTGCACCGGGGCGCCGAATCGCCGCCGGGCGCCGGGCTTGTCCTGGCCCTGGGCGCGGAATCCACCGGAACGGGTCCGCCGGGGGCCGCCGCCCCGCGCACGGGAATCCCCGTCGTCGGAACGGCCGGAACGGCCGGAACGGTCCTGGCGGCCCGGACGGTCGCGGTTCATGGAGTGTCCTTCCTCGACCGGACGCGTATCGGGGAATTCGACGTGCATGGCGGAACGGAAATCACTGGAACGGCCCTTCGGTATACGCGAACGGGCCGGGCCCCGCACCTGTGGTGCGGGGCCCGGCCGTGAATGTCCACACGGCGCCGGAGCGCCGGTGCCATCGGATTCACGCGGGGACGATGTTCTCCGCCTGCGGGCCCTTCTGGCCCTGCGTGACGTCGAAGGAGACCTTCTGGCCCTCCTGCAGTTCCCGGTAGCCGGTGGCGTTGATGTTCGAGTAGTGGGCGAAGACGTCGGCGCCGCCGCCGTCCTGCTCGATGAAGCCGAAGCCCTTTTCCGCGTTGAACCACTTGACCGTACCGCTGGCCATGTTTCTTCTCCTTCTGGGGCAGAGCCCGGGAACCCGCACCGTGCAGGTCCCACGTCGTCGCGATGATTACCCCGTCCGGACAATGCACCGGAAATACAGAAGCGCACTCACCGGGCCATTTCTCCGGGAGAAGCACCGACGTCATCGGGAACCACAACTGCAACTGAGATCCACGGTAGCACGATGAATCCGAACAAGCGCGGCATGTAATTGCGACGGACCGGTCGGACCATCATTTCCGTCCGCACCCCGCGGAGAATTCGGCGGGGACACCGAAGGGCATTTCCCGGCGGTGCGGCGGTCCGGCGGGCGCGGCCGGCGGCGCCGAGCCGGGACACCCGCCAAGGGCACTGACCGGCGGGTCAGTTGATGACTGCCTGACCAGGGGCCATAATGCAGAGGTAGCCCTTCACGCATCCCCCGTCGTGAAGGGCTACACCCCTGTGTGCGCGGGCCCTCTTCCCCCGGACGGGCCCGCGCGCACGTCTTCGCGGCGCTCGCGCGTCCGTCTTCCCGGGTCACCCGCGCATACGTCTTCATGGGCAAGGGACTCCCCTCGTGGTCCCCTGCCCATGTTTTTTCGAGTTAACAGTGACGTAGAGTGTTTGCGCAAGCCCGCTCCGAGCACCGGAGCGACATGCTCCACTTCGTCCCACTACGGTGTCCCGCCAGGGTTCCCGGGCGGCCGACCGGGCCCGCGGGTTGGTTACAGTACGAGCCCGTTGACCGAAACGAGCAGCGCGGACGGCCGGACAGGCGCCCGCGCGGTGGACGGGAACGTGGGGGGCCGGATGGACAGCGGCGGGGAACGCGCGCCGGAGCTGCGGACGTTGCGGCAGAAGGTCGAGTACATGGTCGAGAAGACCTTTCCCGGCCGGAAGATCTCGGGCCGGGTCTTCGCCGACCTGGTCAGGGAGCGCGGCGGCTCCCTCTCCCACAGCTACTTCTCCAACATCCTCGCCGGCAAGGTGACCCAGCCGTCCGAGGACATCCTCAAGGCGCTCGGGCTCGGCTTCGGGGTGGACTGGCGCTTCTTCAAGGAGGAGTCCGAGGTCGTCGACGACGTCGTCGCCGGACTCCAGTTCCTCGCCAAACGGCGGACCGGGGAGATCAGCGGAATCGCCGGCCGGGGCCTCGACGAGGACGGACTTCCGCCCGAACTGCTCCAGTTCGCCCTGGACCTCCTCCAGGACGCGAAGGACCGGGAGACCCCGGACGGCCCCGAGGATTAGGGTTCGTGCATGCGTGAACTGAGGAAGGAGTGCGAGGCGGGGCTGGCCGGTCTGCCGCTTCCCTTCCCCTTCACCGTCGAGGGGCTGGTGGCGAACATGGCGGAGGCCACCGGCCGCACCATCGTGCTCCAGGAGATGCCCGACCGGCTCGCCCGCGTCAACACCGCGTGCGGGCTGCGGCTGAAGGCCGGCGGGACCAGCTTCGTCCTCTTCCGCCGCCGCCCCACCGCGTACCAGACCCAGCACGTCATCCTGCACGAGCTGTGCCACGAGTGGTTCGACCACGGCGCCTCGCTGGACGCCGAGCAACTGCGGCGGCTGCTGCCCGTCTTCGACACCTCGCTGATCGCCCGGGTCGTCGGGCCGGAGGCGGTGCTCGCCCCGGACGCGGTGCAGGCCCGCGCACAGTACGACACCCACGACGAGCGCATGGCCGAACTCGGGGCCTCGCTCATCCCCCGGATGGCCCGGGACGTGACGAGCGACGACATGGTGGGACGGCTCGCCAACTCGCTCGCACGGCCGGTCGCCCACCGCCGCCGGGGGTTCTTCCGCCGGTCCTGACCCGCCGGCCCCTCCCCGTCCCCCCACCCCAAGGACCCCTGCCGTGACCCCGCTCGACGCCGCCGGCTACCTCATAGCCGGCCTGATGACCGCCGTCGCCCTGTGGCGCATGCCGGCCGCCCTGTGGGGCGACGAGGAGGACCGGCGGCGCCGGGCGCTCTGGGGCTGCTACGCCGGATTCGCGGCCGCGCTCTGGACCAAGACCCGCATCGTGCGCATCGGGCTCAACGACAGCCCGGTCACCGATCTGTCCGTCCTCATCAAGCACTACACCGCGACCGTCGCGATCCTCGCCATCCTCAGCTACATCGTGGCGATCTACGGGAGTTACGCGGACGCCGGGGACGTCCCCCGCCATGTGCGGTTCGCCCGGCTGATCCAGCAGGTCGCGGCGAAGGCCTCGGTCGCCACGCTCGTCCTGCTGACCGTCCTCTTCTTCACCGTCGTCGACCGCTCCACCCCCTCGGACCGCTTCGTCGCCGACCACGCCGGACAGTGGGGCGCGACGCTCTACATGACGGTCTTCTACCTCTACCTCGGGGCCGCGTCCGCCGTCTGCGCCTACCAGTGGGCCCTGGCCACCGGCAGCGCCCGGCGGCTCCATCTGCGGGTGGGGCTCGGGATGATGACGTTCGCGATGTTCATCGGCGTCGGCTACACCGTCAGCCGCACGCTGTTCCTGTGGATCAGCGTCGTGGACCGGCCGGGCGAGGCGTTCGCGCTGCGCTTCGACGAGATCACCGAGGCCGCCCAGCTCGTCCTGTTCGCCTTCTTCGCGGTCGGCGCCTCCGTGCCCGCCTGCCACAACGTCGCACGCCGCGCGAAGCTCTGGCGCGCCCAGGCCCGGCTGCACCCCCTCTGGTACGAGCTGATGACGGCCTTCCCCGAGCAGCCCTTCGAGCCCCCGCGGTCGCTGCCGCGCGAGCTGACCCGGTTCGGGACCCCGGCCGATCTGCGCATCGACCGCTGGGCGGCGGACATCGCCGACGCGGTGGAGAAGCTGCGCCACTACGTGCCGGACGCGCTCCTGCCGGCCGCCGAGGCCGCCGCGGGCGGGCCCGGTCCGGTGGCCGACGCGCTCTGGATCCGGGCCGCGCTGGTGGCCCGGGGCGCGGGCGCGACCGCCGGCCCGGCCGCCGCCGTCGCCGCCCAGCACGCCACCGACCAGGACGGCGAGATCGCCCGGCTCGTCCGGGTCGCCGCCGCCTTCCGTACTGCCACCGGGCAGGACGCCCGGCGGATCCTGGAGTCCCCCGCGGCCGTCGAGGAGCACCCGGCATGACCACGACCACCGACAGCACCGCCGGCCCCGCGGCCGAGCACCCCGTCGCCCGCACCGTGACCGATGTCTTCCAGCCCCGCAACGTCCTGCTGGGCGGGATGCTCGCCATCGGGCTGGCCGCCGCGGGCGACTGGACCGGGATCCTCTGGGGGCTGCTCGGCGCGCTGTGCGCCGGAATCGTCCCGGCCGGGTACATCGAATGGGAGCGCGGGCGCGGCACCTGGGGCGACCGCCATGTCGTCGACCGGACGAAACGGGCCCCGATCTTCTTCGTCATCCTCGGCTCCATCGGCGCCGGCTCGGCCGTCATGGTGGCGGGCGGCGCGCCCTCGGGCATCCTGACCGCGATGCTCGCCCTGTGGGCGATGACCGTGGTGCTCCTGGCGGTGAACACGGTCTGGAAGATCTCCGTGGACGCCTCCGTCGCCTCGGCCTCGGTGGCGCTGCTGAGCGCGGTGCACTCGCCGTGGTGGCTGGCGGGCTACGTCATGACGGTGGCCGTGTGCTGGTCGCGGGTGGCACTCGGTTACCACACGACCGCGCAGGTGACGGCCGGTGCGGCGCTGGGGGCGGCGACGGCGGGCGCGTTCCTGCTGGGGTGAGGGCGGGGCGCCGCGTCCCGTTGCCGGTCAGGCGGGCGGGCCGGGGCGGGCGCGCGAGGCCAGGACCGCGATGTCGTCCTCGGCGCCGGGGCCGAAGCGGTCGAGGACCGTGTCCAGCAGCTCCTCCAGCGCGCCGCTGGGCGGCAGTGTCAGGTCGGCGAGTCGGCGGACGGAGACGTCGATGTCCTCGCCGCGCCGCTCGACCAGGCCGTCGGTGTACATGAACAGCACCGTTCCGGGGCCGCAGGCGATCGAGGTCGTACGGTAGCCGCCGAAGCCGGTGCCCAGCGGCGGCCCGGCCGGGACGTCCCCGATCCGCGTACCGCCGGGGCCGGGGTCGATGAACACCGGGGGCAGATGGCCGGCGCTCGACACCTGGCAGATCTGCCCGGCCCGGTCGACGAGGGCGAGCAGACAGGTCGCCGCCCGGTCGAGCCCGGAGCGCTCCACCATCCGGTCCAGCTGTTCCAGGATGCGGTGCGGCGGCAGTTGCTCGTCGGCCAGCAGCCGCAGCAGCGAGCGGTAGTGGCTCATGGCGACGGCCGCCTCGACGCCGTGGCCCATCACATCGCCCATGGCCTTCAGATGGCGCCCGTCGGGCAGCGGGATGACGTCGAACCAGTCGCCGCCGACGAGGACGCTGCGGTCGGCCGGGAGATAGCGGGTGGCGATCTCGATGTGCGGGTGCGGCGGGCGCGGTTCGGAGAGCAGGGAGCGCTGGAGCTCCAGGGCGATGGTGTGCTCGTGGGTGAAGCGGCGCGCGTGGTCGAGCCCGACGGCGGCCCGCCCGGCCAGCTCGCGGGCGATCAGCACGTCGTCCTCCGTGAAGACGGGCGAGTCCCCGGCCCTGACCAGGCCCAGTACGCCGATCGGCTCGCCGCGCACGGAGACCGGCACGATCACCGCCGAGTGCATGCCGAGGGAGCGGTAGGCGGCGACCCGGTCCGGGGAGGGTGCGGAGCGGCCGAGCTGGACGTCGGTCGTGAGGTTCTCGACGACGGGCCGGTTGTCCGCCAGACAGCGCGGTACGGCGGCGTCCTCCTGGTAGTCGACGTAGTCGCCGGTCGCGCCGAACCGCGCCAGCGCCCCGCGCAGCTCCGGCACCGCCGTGGCGGCGGCCCGCCGCAGCCGGACCAGGCCCGGGGGTGCGGGGCGCACCGGCGGGGCGACGTCCCGGGGGAAGACCTCGACGGTCGCGAGGTCGGCCAGCTCCGGGACGACCAGGTCGACCAGTTCGGCGCAGGTGGTGTCCATGTCGAGGGTGGTGCCGATCCGGGTGCCGGCGAGGTCCAGCAGGGTCAGATGGCGGCGGGCCTGGGCCAGCCGGCGCTGTTCCTCGTCGGAGGCCATGACCTCCAGGACGATTCCGGCGAGGCCGACGACCCGGCCGGCCACCTCCAGCCGGTGGTAGGCGCCGTGCCAGTAGCGCCGGGCGGTGCCGGAGGCGGCGGGGGTCCAGCCGCTGGAGGTGATCTCGCGGGCCCGTCCGTCGGCCAGTACCGCGCGCATCATGTCCTCCCGGGCGTCGACCCCGGGCAGCACATCGGCGACGGTGCGGCCGAGGTGGGCGGCGGCGGGGAGGCCGTTGAGCCGTTCGAGGGCCGGGTTGACGTAGAGGTACCGCAGCCCGGTGTCCAGGACGCCCACCCCCGCCGTGGTGCCGTCGAGCAGCGCCGCGAGCGCCCCGGCGTCCAGCGGCGACGGCATGTCGGCGTGCGCTTCGGCCTGCAAGTCCACCTCCCGGGCGGGGCGCGGGACACCCTGTCCGCCCGGTCCTTATCGTGGGCCGACCGCACCGCGCCCGCATCCCCAGAGGGTCGTGCTTCAGTGCAGCGGCATCGCCCCGCCGGTCTCCGGTTTGCCCCGGGGCACCAGCACGCCGGCGACGGCGGCGCATCCGCCCGCGGCCACCGCGCAGACCAGGAAGGCGTCGGCGAAGCCGGTCACGGTGCCGGCCGCGCCGCCGATACCGGCCGCGGCCACCGTGGAGACCACGGCGACACCGACGGAGCCACCGACCTCGTGGAAGGTGTTCACCACGCCGGAGGCGAGCCCGGCCTCCTCGTGGGCGACCATGCCGAGCGCCGTGGTGGTCGCGGTGACGAAGACCGCGCCGAGGCCGAGCGCGGACACGGAGAGCGCGGGCAGCAGCGTCCCGTACACCCCGCTGTGCGCGTCGAGGCCGGTCAGCGGCACGCAGCCGGCGGTGGCGATCACCATGCCGCCGACGGCGGTGGGCCGGCTGCCCACCGAGGTGACCAGCCGTGCGCCGAGATGGGCGCCCGCCCCGACGGCCACCGCCACGGGCAGGAAGAGGAGCCCGGTGCGCAGGGCCCCGTAGCCCCGGCCGTGCTGGAGGTAGACCGAGCCGAGGAAGAAGAAGGCGAGGAGCAGCCCGGTGGAGATCAGCATGAGGAACGCCCCGGCGAGCACCGGCCGACGGGTGAACATCCGCAGGTCCATCAGCGGTCGGCGGGACGCGCGCTCGACCGCCGCGAACGCCGCCCAGAGCAGGGGGGCGGCGGCCAGCGGCAGAAGGGCGGCCGGTTCGCCCCAGCCGCTGTCCCCGGCCTCGACCAGTCCGTAGATCAGGGCGGCGGTGCCCGCCGTGACGAGGAGCGCGCCGGGGAGGTCGAGCCGGACGGGGCGCCGGACGGGGGCGGGCGGCGGCAGGAGGGCGGGGAGGACGGCCAGCAGGGCGAGGCCGACGGGCACGTTGACGCGGAAGACCCAGCTCCAGCCCGGTCCCCCGGCCAGCGCGCCGCCCAGCAGCACGCCCACCGCGGAGCCGGTGCCGCCGATCGCGGCCCAGACGCCGAGCGCGCGGGTGCGCGCCGCGCCGTGGAAGGAGGTGGTGACGAGCGCGAGGGCGGCGGGGGAGAGCAGCGCGGCCCCCAGGCCCTGGGCGACGCGTCCGCCGATCAGGACGGCGGCGCTGTCGGCGAGGCCGCAGGCCAGCGAGGCGGCGGTGAAGACGGCCAGACCGGTGAGGAGGACGCGCCGGGCTCCCAGCGCGTCGGCGAGCCGGCCGCCGAACAGCATCAGTCCGCCGAAGCAGAGCGTGTACGCGGTGACCACCCAGGTCATCGCGGTGCGGTCCAGGCGCAGATCGGCGGCCATGTCGGGCAGCGCCACGTTCACCACGGTGACGTCGAGCACCAGCATGAACTGGGCGGCGCACAGCAGCGTCAGCAGCACCCCGGGCCGGCGGAGGACGGGCGGCGGCGGGTGGGAGCCGTGGTGGCCGGGGTGGGTGCGGCCGTGCGGAGGGGTGGCGGCGGGCGCGCCGGAGCGCGGCGAGGTCTCGTCAGGCGTCATGATCTGAACTGTACGGTCCAGTTCACATGAACTCAACCGTACAGTTCAGGTCGCTGTTAGCATCGCCCCATGGAGAACAGACCGCGCCCCACCGGACCCCGCGCCGAGGCCAAACGGGCCGCCATCGTGAAGGCGGCGCGCGCGGCGTTCCTCCGGGACGGGTTCGGGGTCGGCATGGACACCATCGCGGCCGACGCGGGCGTCTCGAAGGTGACGGTCTACAACCACTTCGGCAGCAAGGAAGCCCTGTTCACCGCGGTCATCGCGGACGCGCTCGACGAACCGCTCGGCGGCGCGTCGGCCGCGGCGCTCGCCGCCCTCCCCGACGCCTCCGACCTGCGCGCCGCCCTCACCGAGGCGGCCCGCGGCTGGGTCGCGGCCGTCCGGGGCAACGCCGACGTGATCGCCCTGCGGACCCTCGTCGCCGCCGAACTGCACCGCTTCCCGGAGCTGGCGCACGGCTGGCGGGGCAGCGGTCCGGAGGGCCACCACCCGGCCGTCGCCGACGCCCTGCGCGCGCTCGCCGACCGGGGACGGCTCGTCGTCCCCGACCTGGACACGGCGATCATCCAGCTGTACGCGCTGCTGGTCTTCCCGCACCTGGTCTTCGGCTCGTACGGCACCACGCTCGACGACGACGCCACCGACCGGCTGATCACCCACGGCGTGGACATGTTCCTGGGCTACTACGCCGCCCCGGCCGGCTGACCCCTCCGCGTGCGGGCGCCGCACCGGGGGCGCGCATGCTGTACGGAGCACGGGCCGCTCCGTCCACCAGCGCCGCACACCGAAGGGCACACCATGGCATCGTCACCGCAACTCGGCACCACGCTCCCCGACTTCACCCTGGCGGGAGGCGTCCTCGCCGGGGACTCCTTCGAACGCCGCGACTACACGCTCTCCCGGGCCCGCGGCCGGGCCCTCGTGCTGGCCTTCTACCCGGGGGACAACACCGCCGTGTGCACCAAGCAGCTCTGCGCGTACTCCTCGGGTCTGGAGACCTTCGAGGGGCTGGACGCGGAGGTTTGGGGGATCAGCCCCCAGGGTGTGGACAGCCATGAGGGGTTCGCCCGCGCGCACGGGCTGCGGATGCCGCTGCTGGCCGACCCGGAGCGCGAGACCGCGCGGGCCTTCGGGGTCGCGGCGCCCGGGATCGGGGTGCGGCGCTCGGTGTTCCTGGTCGACCCCGAAGGCGTGCTGCGGTGGAAGCACGTGGCGCTGCTGGGGGCCACGTTCCAGTCGCTCGACACCCTGGCGAAGCAAGTGTCCGGCATCCGTAACAGCTAGAACACTGCCGGGACACGGCAGTGTCCCCCGCCACGCCGGTATGGGACGATCCAGCCAGTTCGACGGAGGTACGGCGGGGGCCGCAGGGCCGGGGAGGGGTGATCGGATGACCGTGTTCCTCGGTCTCGGTATCGCGGGAATCGTGCTGCTGGCCCTGTCCCTGGTCTTCGACGGAATCCTCGAAGGGCTCTTCGGGGGGCTGCTGGAAGGGCTGTTCAGCGGGCTCGTCTCGCTGCCGGTCGTCGCCGGCTTCCTCTCGATGCTCGGTTTCGGCGGCGCCATCGTGCTCGGCACGACCGGGGCCGGCACCGTCGTCGCGACCGCCGCCGGCGCCCTCGCCGGTCTGGTCGCGGCCTGGCTGACCTGGAAGTTCAGCAGGGCCCTGATGAGGGACCAGACCGACGCCACACCGCGCGAGTCGGACCTCGTCGGCACCTCGGGCTCCGTGGTCACGGCCATTCCGGCCGACGGGTACGGGGAGGTGCTGCTGCGGCTCGGCGGACAGCCCGTGAAGCTCTCGGCGAAGAGCCCGGTGCCGGTCGCGCGCGGTGCCGAGGTCTGGGTCGAGGCGACGCTCTCGACGACCTCGGTCGCCGTCCGCCCCGTCGAACGCTAGTAGTTCCGCCGGACGCCAGAAGGTCCGCCGGACGCCACACGACTGCCGTCCCCGTCGGGAGGCAGAGGGGGACCGCCTCATGAGTCCAGTTCTGATCGCCGTCGTCGGAGTCGTCGTACTCCTCGTCCTGATCGCGCTCGCCGTCATCACCCGCTACAAGGTCGCGGGTCCCAGCCAGGCGTTCATCATCACCGGCCGCCGCGGCAAGAAGTCCATCGATCCGGTGACCGGCCGGGCCAGCATCGACAACAGCGGCCAGAAGGTCGTGGTCGGCGGCGGCGTCTTCGTCGTCCCGTTCGTCCAGCAGAAGTTCACCCTCGACCTCTCCAGCCGGCACATCCCGGTCGCCGTGCGCGGCGCCGTCACCCTGCGCGGGGTCAAGTCCAACCTCGAAGGCGTCGCCATCGTCAAGGTCGGCGGCAGCGAGGACGCCATCCGCGCCGCCGCCCAGCGCTTCCTCCAGCAGCAGCAGGGCATCGTCGGCTTCACCCAGGAAGTGCTCTCGGGCGCGCTGCGCGCCATCGTCGGCCGGATGTCGGTCGAGGACATCATCCGCGACCGCGCCGCCTTCGCGGCCCAGGTCGCCGAGGAGGCCGAGGCCAGCCTGTCCGGTCAGGGCCTGATCCTGGACGCCTTCCAGATCCAGGACATCACCACCGAGGGCTCCTACCTGGAGGACCTCGGCCGCCCGGAGGCCGCCCGCGCCAAGCAGGAGGCCGACATCGCCGAGGCGATCGCCCGGCGCGCCTCGGAGCAGGCCCGGCTGAAGGCCGCCGAGGAGATCGCCGTGGCCGAGCGGACCTTCTACCTCAAGCAGGCGGAGATCAAGGCCGAGACCGAGGCGGCCGCCGCCAAGGCCAACGCCGCGGGTCCGCTCGCCGAGGCCGCCCGCCAGCAGGAGGTCCTGGCCGAGCAGGAGAAGGTCGCCGAGCGGCAGGCCGCGCTGACCGACCGCGAACTCGACACCAAGGTCCGCAAGCCCGCCGACGCCGCCCGCTACCAGGCCGAGCAGGAGGCCGAGGCCCGCCGGATCGCGCAGGTCAAGGAGGCCGAGGCGGACGCCGAGCGCGCCCGGCTGACCGGTCAGGGCGAGAAGCTGCACCGCTCCGCGCTCGCCGAGGCGGTGCGCATCGAGGGCGAGTCCGAGGCCGCCGCGATCGCCGCGCGGGGTGCCGCCGAGGCCGAGGCCATGCAGAAGAAGGCCGACGCCTTCAAGCAGTACGGGGACGCGGCCGTCCTCCAGATGCTCGTCGAGGTGCTGCCGCAGGTCGTCGCCAAGGCCTCCGAGCCGATGAGCGCCATCGACAAGATGACGGTCATCTCCACGGACGGTGCCAGCCAGCTGTCGCGCACGGTCACCGAGAACGTCGCCCAGGGCATGGAACTGCTCAGCTCCACCACCGGCGTCGACCTGGGCGCCCTGCTGGGCAACCTCAAGGGCGCGTCCGCGAAGCCGCCGGTCCCGGCCCAGCCGCAGACCTCCGAGCAGAACGGCGCCATCGAGATCAGCGACTGACACCGGTTCGCACCACACGGCTCCCGTGCCCGACCGGTCCCGTACCGGCCGGGCACAGCCGTGTACGGGGCCGGCACGGGACCGGCCCGAGCCCCACCCCGTTCCCGACGAAGTGCGTACAAGGGATCTTCCAGAAGAATGGTGACGACCCTTCCTCACCGGACCCTGGAGAGATCGCAGATGGCTGTCGCCCCCACCCCCATGAACCTGACCCGGGCCGCGCACGCCGGGATCTCGGTCTCGGACCTGGACGCGTCGATCGCGTTCTACACCGCGCTCACCGGCCGGGAGCCCGTCGCCCGGGGCACGATGAACAGCGTGCCGTTCGGCCGGTCGCAGGGTCTGCCGGTCGCGACGCTCCAGTACGCCACGATCAACATCGACGGCCTCGGCATCGACCTCATCCAGTTCACCGACCCGGTGGGCGAACCGACCGGCGGAAAGGCGAACCGCCCCGGCTCCATGCACCTCTGCTTCAAGGTCGACAGCTTCGACGAGGTGCACCGGCGGATGAAGGAGGCCGGATACGACTTCCTCGGCGAGGCCTACACCTTCCTCGCGGGCGAGGTCACCCCGGAGGCCGCGCTCGGCACCAAGGTCGCGTACTTCAACGACCCGGACGGAACGAATCTGGAGATCATCGAGCCCCGGGGCGGCTTCGCCAACTGAGGGCACCCTTCCCCACGCGGTGGACCGGCGGAAGCCTCCGGATAAGGTAATGCGGATCTAAAGAGACGGCCAAGAACGTCAGGCGAACCGCGCCCCTCGGGAGGAAGCCATGGGAACCCACCGCACCACGCTGCCCGGAGTCGGCGTCCAGTACGACTACACCACCGAGTCGGGACAGCACATCTCCGTCGTCGTCCACCACGACGGGCGGCGGTTCATCGGCTTCTACGACCAGGACGACCCTGATTCGTGCCGCCTCTCCGTACCCCTGACCCCACAGGAGGCGACCGGGCTCGCCCATCTCATCGACTCGGCGCCGATCGACGCCGTACGGACCGAGGGCATCGACCTCGTCACCGAGCACATCCCGCTCGGGACGCGCTCCCCGTACGGCGGCCGGCTGCTCGGGGAGACCCGGGCCCGCACCCGCACCGGGGCGTCCATCGTGGCGGTGCTGCGCACCCACAGCGCGCATCCGTCTCCCGGGCCGGACTTCCGGCTCGCCATCGGGGACACGCTCGTCGCCGTCGGTACGCGCGAGGGTGTGGACACCCTCGCCGAGATCATTGCGGAGGGCTGACCGTGCACGACACGACCGCACTGCTGGTGGAGCTCGGCTCCGTCATCCTCGGGCTGGGCATCATCGGACGGTTCGCCGGCCGCATAGGGCTCTCCCCCATTCCGCTCTACCTGCTGGCCGGCCTCGCCTTCGGCGAGGGCGGCCTGCTGCCCCTCGGGGCCAGCGAGGAGTTCACCGCCGTGGGCGCCGAGATCGGCGTCATCCTGCTGCTCCTGCTCCTCGGACTCGAATACAGCGCCTCCGAACTGGTCACCAGTCTCAAGACCCAGTACCCGTCCGGCGCCGTCGACTTCGTGCTCAACGCGACACCGGGCGCCGTCGCCGCCCTGCTGCTGGGCTGGGGCCCGGTGGGCGCGGTGGCGCTGGCCGGGGTCACCTGGATCTCCTCCTCCGGCGTCATCGCCAAGGTCCTCGCGGACCTGGGCCGGCTCGGCAACCGGGAGACGCCCGTCATCCTCGGGGTGCTGGTCATCGAGGACCTGTCGATGGCCGTCTATCTGCCGCTCCTCACCGCGATGCTCGCGGGCGTCGGCCTGGCGGGCGGCAGCCTCGCGCTCCTCGTGGCGCTCGGCACCGTCGGCCTCGTCCTCTATCTGGCGCTGCGGCACGGCCGGCTGATCAGCCGCGCGGTCTCCTCCGACAATCCGGAGATGCTGCTCCTCGTGGTCCTCGGACTGACCGTCCTGGTCGCCGGGGTCGCCCAGCAGCTCCAGGTCTCGGCCGCCGTCGGCGCGTTCCTCGTCGGCATCGCACTCTCCGGCGAGGTCGCCGAGGGCGCGCGCAAGCTGCTGACCCCGCTGCGGGACCTGTTCGCCGCCGTCTTCTTCGTGTTCTTCGGGCTCTCCACCAATCCGGCCGAGATCCCGCCGGTGCTGCTGCCGGCCGCGCTGCTGGCCGTCGTCACCGTCTTCACCAAGATCGGCACCGGCTGGTACGCGGCCCGGCGGGCCGGGATCGGGTCGCGCGGGCGCTGGCGGGCCGGCGGCACGCTCGTCGCCCGCGGCGAGTTCTCCATCGTCATCGCCGGTCTGGCCGTGGCGACCGAGCCCCGCATCGGGCCCATCGCCACCGCGTACGTCCTGATCCTGGTCATCGTCGGACCGCTCACCGCGCGCTGGACGCAGCCGGTCGTGGAAATGATCCAGAAGCGCCGCGGCACCGCGGCACCGACACCCGCCGCGGCCGTCCCGGTCGCCCCGGCCGCCCCGGTCGCCGACACCGCCGAGACCGCCGAGACCGCCGAGGCGGTGAAGCCGGGTACGGAGGCCGCGGTTCCGGCGCCCGCCGCGACGGCGGACCAGGAACAGGAACTGGCCGGTTCGAAGGACGGGTCCTGACGCCCGCTCCCCGTGGCCGCGTCGCTCCCGGCGCGGTCGGAGCCGGCCCGGACGTTCCCGGCCCGGACGTTCCCGGCCTGGTCGGACCCGGCCTGGTCGGACCCGGTCAGGCCGGGAGGTCGGGGGCCCAGCCCAGCGGGTAGGCGTCCGCGCCGCCCCCGGACGCGGCCGGTTCGCCGCCCGCCGCGGTGAAGGCGGTGAGGGCGTCGATCAGCGCGCTGCGCTGTTCCGGGGCGAGGCGGGCGACGACGGCCGCGATCTCCCGGCGGCGGGCGGAGGTCACGTCCGCCACCAGCCGGCCGCCCTCCGGGCTCAACCGGAGGGCGGTCTCGCGGCGGCTGGCCGGATTGATCCGGCGTTCCACCAGACCGGCGGCTATCAGCCGGTCCACCATGCGCATCGCGGTGGACGGGTTCACGCCGAGCCGTTCGGCCAGCGCGACGAGCTTGGCCTCGCCGTGCGTGGCGAGCACGACGAGCAGCCGGAACTGGGGCAGCGTCACCCGGTCCTCGACGGCCGCCAGCGAGCGGGCGGAGACCGCGACCAGCAGCCGCGAGGCGGTGAGCACCGCGCCCGTCACCGCGTCCACGTCGTCCCGCCCCGGGGTGTCGGGGGCGTCGGGAGCATCCGGGCCCGACGGGCGTTCCTCGGCGGACTGTTCGTGCGCGGCCATGCCTCTTTGTACCGCGCGGGGGCGGCGTACTCGAATCGTTCCCGGAACGGGAACCGGGCGGGCGGCCGGGCAGGCCCGGTACGGCGGGGTCGGTACGGGCTCACGCCCGGTGGGCCCGGTACGGACGGGCCCGGTACCGACGGGCTCAGTCCCGGCGCGCGGCCCCGACCGGCTCAGTCCCGACCCGCTCGGCCCCGACCGGCTCAGTCCCGGCGGGCGAGCAGATGGGTCTCGCGGAACTGCCGGCGGTCGGCCGGCTGCGGTTCGCGCACCGCGCGGGCCACCTCGGTCAGACCGGCCGCGCGCAGCAGCTCCGCCAGATGACCGGGCCACCAGCGGTACGCCGGGGCCACCGCGTGATCGAAGACCTCCGTCGGGGTCGCGGCGTCGTCGGTGGCCCAGAAACCGATCAGCAGATGCCCGCCGGGCGCCAGCACCCGGTGGAACTCCGCCAGGATCGCCGGCAGCTCCTCGGGCGGGGTGTGGATGACGGACCACCGGGAGAGCACCCCGGCCAGCGAGCCGTCGGCGAGGTCCAGCCCGGCCATCGACCCGGTGGTGAACCGCAGCTCCGGATGGGTGCGCCGGGCGGTCGCGATCATCTCGGCCGAGGCGTCGACCCCGCACACGGTGACGCCGAGCCCGGCGAGGTACGCGGTGACGTCGCCCGGCCCGCAGCCCAGATCCGCGATCCGTGCCGGTCCGCCCGCGTCCGCGGTCTCCCGGACGGCCTCGGCGAGGACGCCGAGCATGGCCCGGTCCAGCGGGCGGTCGCGCAACTGGTCGCGGAACAGCCGGGCGTAGGTGGGCGCGGCGGCGTCGTAGGCCTCGCGGGTGGCGGTGAGAGCGGCGGATTCGGACATGCCCGCGAGGGTAGCCGTCCGTACGGTGCGGACGGACCGAGTCCGAAACGGTGTCGAACCGGTACCGAATCCGCCACTCGTGACCATGACAGAACCTTTGGACTGTGCAACGTTTGCGGGGTGATGTCTGAAGCCGCGTCCTCGCCCGAACCGCACCGGCCACCCCTGCCCACCGGCTGGCGGCGGACCCTCGCCCGGCTGCCCGTCCATATGTTCCGGGCGGGGCTCGGCCCCCTGTTCCGAGGACGGCTGCTGCTCCTGGTGCACACGGGGCGCAGTTCGGGGCTGAACCGCCGCACGGTGATCGAGGTCGTGGAGTCCGCCGCGGACGGCGGCCGGCGCAGTTGGACGGTGGCGTCGGGATTCGGCCCCGGCGCCGACTGGTACCGCAATCTGCGCGGGACGCCGCAGGCCACCGTGCAGGTGGGGCGCGCGTTCCACGCGGTGACGGCCCGGTTCCTGGAGCCCGAGGAGGGCGCGGAGCTGATGGCCCGCTACGCCCAGCGCCATCCCCGCGCCGCGCGCAGGCTCTGCGCGTTCATGGGGCTGCCCGTCGACGGCGCTGCCGGCGGCGCGGAGGACTACCGCCGGGCCGGCCGCGCGATCCCGTTCGTCCGGCTGGAGGAGAGCGCCCGCACCCCGGGCGGCCGGACCCGCTGACGGCTTCCGCTGCCGGGTTCCGGCAGCGGGCCCGCCACCACCCGCGACGGGCGCTCAGACCTCCTTGGCGGGCCAGTCCAGCAGCCGGGCGCCGATCACCGCGGTCTGGAGGGTGTAGCGGTGCATCGGGTCGGAGGGATCCGAACCGGTCAGCTGGTGTATCCGCTCCAGCCGGTAGGTGAGGGCGCGGACGCTCAGCGCCAGCCGCCGGGCCGTCTCGGCCGCGACGCAGCCCGAGTCGAAGTAGACCGCGAGCGTCTTCAGCAGCGGCTCGGCGCCGCCCCGCGCCTCCTGGAGCGGGCCGAGTTCGCTGCGCACCAGATCGGCCATCGCCTGGCGGTCGCGGGTCAGCACGGGGTAGACGAGCAGATCGGCGGAGAAGAGCACGGGGTCGTCCAGCCCCATCCGCTCGGCCAGTTCCAGCGCCTCCAGCGCCTCGTCGTACGACTGGACCACTCCGCCGGGACCGCGGTGCGCCCGGCCGACGGCCACCCGGCCGCCGTCCGTCGCGGCGTGCGCCTGCTTGGCGAAGTAGCGCAGCACATCGGGCTGGCTGCCGGGCGCGATACAGATGAGCCGCCCGTCCTTGGTCGTCAGCAGGATCTTGCGGCCGCTGAAGCGGGTCAGCAGCGCGGACTCCACCTGCCGGGGCACGGCGTCCGTCTCGGTGTACGCCTCCGGGCCCGCCGCCACCGCGACGGCGTGCGCGCGGGAGAGCCGCAGCCCGAAGCGGGTGGCGCGCTCGGCGAGCCGGCCCAGATCGCTGCGCCCGTACAGCAGGTCGTCGATGAACTCCCGGCGGGCCGCCTCCTCGCGGCGCACGGTCAGCCGCTGGGCCCGCTCGAAGCCCTCGGCGAAGGCGTCGACGGCCTGTTCCACGGCGGCCAGCACGCTCTCGGCGGCCGCGGCGGTGGCGGCCGGGGTGGCGCCGGGGGCGGCGCCCGGCCAGCCGGTGCGGGTCTCGGCGAGGTGCATCCGGACCAGGGCGCGCAGTTGGTGCCCGGCCTCGGCGGCCTGCCGGCCCAGCGAACGCCGGGTCTCCAGCTCCTCCCGCGTGAGCCGGCGGCCGGACTCGGCCACGTCGGCCAGAATCCGGGCATAGCCCTCAAGGAAATGGTCGGGAATCACCGGTTCCGCCACGTACCCGCCTCCACTCCTGTGTCGCGTAGATATTTGCACAACCCATACGGGTGAGTGCCGGTGCCCGGCATGCCGACGGGGAGCAACACTGCCGGAATCCGGCAATGCGGTTCGGGGACCCCGGATGACACGATCTCTTCAGCACCGACCGGGGGACCACGGGGGAAACACGGGGGTGCACGGGGGGAACGGGGGAAGACCCGGTCGCCGCGGGGCCGCGCACAGCGGCGTCGCGGCACCGGGGTCACCGCCGCACACCTCCGGACAGGAGCCGGCCCGAGCCGCCGGCGGAACGGCAGGGGGTGGAAACGATGCGGGAGTTCCTGGACGCGGCACTGTCCTTCCCGACCGTCCTCTTCTCCGCGGCGCTGGTCGTCGTCATCGCCTTCTGGCTGCTCGTCCTGGTCGGCGCCGCCGACCACCACTCCTTCGACGCCGATCTGGACGCCCATGCCGCCGGGATCGGCGGGGTGCCGGTCACGCTGTCGGTCTCCGTCATGGTCGCGGTCGGCTGGTTCATCTCGCTGACCGGTGCCGTACTGCTGCACCACAGCGACGCCGCCGGAACCCTGCGCGCCGTCCTGGCCTGCGCGGTCCTCGCCGGGGCACTGCTGGTCTCCTGGGCCGTGGTGCGGCTGCTCGTCCGCCACTTCCGGCGCTTCTTCCCGGATCAGCCTCCTCCATCGCGCCAGGACTTCCTGGGCCGGGTCTGCACGATCCGGACGGGCTCCGTGGGCACGGACTTCGGCCAGGCCGAGGTCGCCGCGGCCGACGGCTCGACCGCGATCGTCCAGGTGCGCCAGCTGCGGCCGGACGACGCGGAGTTCACGGCGGGCAGCCCCGGGCTGCTCTACGCGTACGACGAGGACGGCGAGTTCTTCTGGGTCTCGCCGTACGACCGTGCGCTCGACCCGGGCCCACCGACAGCGGCTCCGTAACCCCGGAGCCCCGCGCCGCTCCGTCCTCCCGGAGCGCCCGTGCACCGTGCCGCCCACCGCCCGGACCCGCCCTCGCCGGTCCGGCCCGCCGCCACGCGACCGCCCGTCCCGGGTGCCGCGCCGGCCCCTTCGACTTCTTCCGTTCCGCACCACCAGCCGCCAAGGACTGACATGGAAGCCATCTCCTTGGGCCTCGGCCTGCTCGTCGCCGTGGTCCTGCTCATCGCGATCGCCCTGCTCCTGATCATCACCCGGCTCTTCCGGAAGGTGGAGCAGGGCAAGGCCCTGATCATCTCCAAGACGAAGAAGGTCGACGTGACCTTCACCGGTGCCGTCGTCCTGCCGGTGCTGCACAAGGCCGAGTCGATGGACATCTCGGTCAAGACGATCGAGATCCGCCGCACCGGGCGCGAGGGTCTGATCTGCCAGGACAACATCCGCGCGGACATCCACATCACCTTCTTCGTCCGGGTCAACAAGACCGTCGAGGACGTCATCAAGGTCGCCCAGGCCATCGGCACCGAGCGGGCCAGCGACAAGGTCGCCATCCAGGAGTTCTTCGCCGCGAAGTTCTCCGAGGCGCTGAAGACGGTCGGCAAGCAGCTGGACTTCGTCGACCTCTACACCAAGCGCGAGGAGTTCCGGGACCGGATCATCCGGGTCATCGGGACCGATCTGAACGGCTACCACCTCGACGACGCCGCGATCGACTTCCTGGAGCAGACGCCGATGGCGCAGCTCGACGGCGCCAACATCCTCGACGCCCAGGGCATCCGGAAGATCACCGAGCTGACGGCGATCGAGCATGTGCGCACCAACGAGTTCCAGCGCACCGAGCAGAAGGAGATCACCCGCCAGGACGTGGACGCCCGGGAGACGATCCTGGAGCTGGAGCGCCGGCAGGCCGAGGCGGAGATCAAGCAGCGCCGCGAGGTCGAGACGCTGCGGGCCCGTGAGGAGTCCGCGACCGCCCGGGTCCAGGAGGAGGAGCGGCTGGGCGCCCAGGCCGCGTTCATCAGGACCGAGGAGCAGCTCGGCATCCAGCGGGAGAACCAGGCCCGGGAGATCGCCGTCGCGCAGAAGAACCGCGAGCGGGTCATCGCGGTGGAGAACGAGCGCATCGAGAAGGACCGGCTGATCGAGGTCATCAGCCGGGAGCGGGAGACCGAGCTGAACCGGATCGCCGCGACGAAGGAGGTCGAGGCGGAGCGCCGCGAGGTCGCCGATGTGATCCGCGAGCGCATCGCGGTGGACCGTACGGTCGCCGAGCAGGAGGAGTCCATCAAGACGCTGCGGTCCGTCGAGGAGTCGGAGCGCACCCGTAAGTCGGTCATCATCGCCGCCGAGGCGGAGGCCCAGGAGCAGCTGGTCAAGGACATCAAGGCGGCCGAGGCCGCCGAGGCGGCGGCGACCCACCGGGCCGCCGAGCAGCTGACGCTCGCCGAGGCCCGGCTGAAGACCGCGGACCTGGACGCGCAGGCGAAGCTGCGGCTGGCCGAGGGCATCCAGGCCGAGTCGGCGG
This sequence comes from Streptomyces sp. NPDC057682, assembly GCF_042799575.1. Taxonomy (NCBI): domain Bacteria; kingdom Bacillati; phylum Actinomycetota; class Actinomycetes; order Kitasatosporales; family Streptomycetaceae; genus Streptomyces; species Streptomyces sp. NPDC057682. Next base: position 162,853 of record NZ_JBHVIN010000001.1, read on the forward strand.
CGCCGGGCCTCGCGGACGTGCAGGTGCGCGACGCGGCGGCCGAGGTCATCGAGAAGACCGGTCTGGCCGAGGCCGAGGCCGCGTCCGCGCGGCTGCGGGCCGAGGCGGAAGGGGCCAGGCTCAAGGCGCTCGCCACGGCCGAGGGCACCCAGGCCCAGGCGACCGCCGACGCGGCGATGATCGGCGAGAAGCTGAAGGCCGAGGCGGCGGGTCTGACGGAGAAGGCCGCCGCGATGGCGGCGCTGGACGACGCCTCGCGGGTGCACGAGGAGTACCGCCTGCGGCTGGCGGCCGAGAAGGAGATCCGGCTCGCCGGTCTGGAGGTCCAGCGGCAGGTGGCCGAGGCCCAGGCGACCGTCCTGGCCACCGGTCTGGAGAACGCGGACATCGACATCGTCGGCGGCGAGTCGGTCTTCTTCGACCGGCTGGTCTCGTCCATCTCGATGGGCAAGAGCCTGGACGGTTTCGTGGAGAACTCCGAGACGGCGAAGTCGCTGGCCGGACCGTGGCTGGACGGCACCTCGTCCTTCACGGACGACCTGACCCGGGTGCTCTCCTCGGTGACCACCGGCGATGTACGGAACCTCACGGTGTCGTCGCTGCTGATGCGGATGGCACAGGCGCCGGGTGCGGGCGTCGGCGCGGACCAGGTACGTCAACTGCTGGACCACGCGCGCTCGCTGGGGCTCGCGGACGTCCCCGTGACCGAGCTGGTGCCGCCGTCCCGCAACGGCACGCCGGTCGCCTGATCCGGCGTCCGGACCGGTACGAACACCACGACCGCGACGGTCCGGACCGGTACGAACACCCACGACCGCGGCTGTTTCACGTGAAACGGTCACGGTCCCCGGGCCCGGCCCCATCCGGCCGGGCCCGTCACCGGGCGCGCCCGCTCGCTCGACGCCCCCCGTAAGGAGACCCGCATGGACACCGTGACCGCGCCCCCCGCCGGGCCCGAGGCCGGGGCCTACGACGTGCTGCGGCGCCGGCTCGGCGCCCAGGCCGCGGAGCTGGTGCGCCGGGCCGAGGCGCTCAACGCCCGCCGGACCGAGGAGTTCGGCTCCACCGGGCTGCGGCTGCTCGGCAGCGAGCAGGTCCGCACCGAACGGCCCTCGGTCCCCCGGGACCTCGTCGCCGTCGGCGGACAGTTCCTCGTCGGCTTCGAGCGGGGTCCGGGGCTGCGCGGGGAACCGGGCGTCGACGAGGTGCTCGCCCTGTACGCGGCGGACCTCACGCCCGGCACCGGGGGGCTGCTCACGGACGAGGCGTTCGTCCGGGAGTTCCACGGACTGCACCGCTACTTCCGCGACGCGCGGCTGCTGCGGCTGCGCCGGACCGAGGGCCGGCTGCTGGCCGTCTTCCGCACCGGCGAGAGCGCCGAGGACATCCGGGTGCTGCGCTGGGCGCTGAACGCCGACGGCTCGCCGGGCGCCTTCCTCGACGCCCGGGGCGAGCGCGACCACGTCTTCCCGCCCCAGCACGACGTCACCTGGGTCACAGCGGGCCGGGAGGCCCATGTCGCGGGCCGGCATCCGCACATCGCCATCGGCGAGGAGCCCCGGCTGTTCGTCGACACGCTGAACGGCCGTCTCACGGTCAAGACCGTCAACGACACGGACACCCCCGACGGGATCTACCGGGAGCCGGTCGCCGAACCGCTCCAGTCGCTGGCCGACGCCGAGGTCGAGTACGCGGAGCTGGGCCCGCTGGTCCTGCTGCGGATCCGCCCCTACAAGGAGGAGGCGCGGCGCCACCTCGTCTTCAACTCCCTGCTGGGCACGGTCGTCCGGCTCGACGGGATCGGCCCCGCCTGCCACCGGCTCCCCGAGGACCAGGGCCTGATCTTCCCCGGCGGCTACTACCTGACCTCCGGCACCGCGAAGACCTTCGACATCGCGCAGCCGCTCACCGATCCCGTCTTCGAGGGGGCCGTGCGCTCCCCCAACGGCGAGGACGTGCTGTACGCCTTCCGCTCGCGCGAGGACGGGCGCGGTCTGCTGCTCCCGTACAACCTGATCCGCCAGGAGGTCGCGACCCCGCTCCAGGGCCGGGGCCACGGGCTGCTCGACGACGGCACCCTGCTGCTGCTGCGGGAGCCCGTGGAGGGGCCGGACGGCGGGGCGGCCCGGGTGCATCCGGTGCAGCGCTGGCAGACGCCGTACGTCTCCGACACCCATGCCGCCTCCCGCCCGGCCGGGGACGGCCCGCTGGCCCGGGTCGGCAACGCGGACCTGGTGCGCGGGATCTCGGACTGCCTGGCGCTCGCCCACGGGGCCGCCGCGACCACCCCGACCACCGCGGTCTACGAACAGCTCGTCGCGGACTGCTCCCGCGCCACCGACCGCTACCACTGGCTCGACGACGAGGCGCTCGGCGCCCTGGGCGAGCCGCTGGCCGAGCTGAGCGGCACCGCGCGCCAGGTGCTGGCCGAGTTCGCCTCCGTGCAGGAGGAGACCCGGCGGGCCGCCGAGGCCGTCGAGGAGACGGCGGAGCGGATCACCGCACTGGTGCGCACGGTGCGCGGCGAGGCCCCGCGCACGGCCGCCGAGTGGGTCGGCCGGCTGACCGCGCTGCGCGGTGCCCACGGCCATCTGGCGACGCTCTCCGAGATGCGGTACGCGGACACCGAGCGGATCGCCCGGCTCACCGCGAGCACGGCGGAGGACATCGAGGCGGCGGGCCGGCGCGCGGTCGCGTTCCTGTCCGGGCCCGACGCCTTCACCGGCTACCACGAGGACGTCGCCCGGCTCACCGAGGAGGCCGCCGCCCTCACCACCGTCACCGACGCCTCCGCGCTCGGCGAGCGGCTGGCGTCGATGACGGACGGCCTGGGCACAGTGACCGAGGTGGTCGCCGGTCTCGACATCGGCGACGGCGTCGTGCGCACCTCGATCCTGGAGCGGATCGCGGAGGTGCTGGGCGGTGTGAACCGCGCCCGCGCCACGCTCGGCCACCGCCGCCGGGAGCTGGCGGACCGGGAGGGGCGGGCCGAGTTCGCCGCCGAGTCCGCGCTGCTGGGGCAGGCCGTCACGGCCGCGCTGGCCGCCTCGGACACCCCGGACGCCTGCTCCGACCAGCTCGCCCGGCTGCTGCTCCAACTGGAGAACCTGGAGGCGCGGTTCGCGGAGTTCGACGACTTCCTGGCCGAACTGGCCGAGCGCCGCACCGAGGTGTACGAGGCGTTCTCGGCGCGCCGCCAGACCCTCGCGGACGAGCTGGCCCGCCGCACCGAGCGGCTCGCCGGTTCGGCGCACCGGGTGCTGGAGACCGTCGCGCGCCGCAGCGCCGCACTGGCCGACGCGGACGCCGTCCACACCTACTTCGCCTCCGACCCGATGGTCGCCAAGGTCCGCCGCACCGCCGATGAGCTGCGCGGACTCGGCGACACCGTACGGGCCGAGGAACTGGACGGGCAGCTGCTGGCCGCCCGCCAGGAGGCGACGCGCGCGCTGCGCGACCGGGGCGAGCTGTACGCGGACGGCGGGGCGACGATCCGGCTGGGCCGGCACCGTTTCGCGGTCAACACCCAGCCCTTCGAACTGACCCTGGTGCCACAGGACGACGGGCTCGCCTTCGCCGTCACCGGGACCGACTACCGGATGCCGGTCACCGACCCGGAGTTCGCCGCCACCCGGCCGTACTGGGAGCAGACGCTGCCCTCGGAGTCCCCGGACGTCTACCGGGGCGAGCACCTGGCCGCCCGGCTGCTCGCCGAGCACGGCGCGGACCGGCTGACCGCGCTGGACGAAGCGGAGCTGGCGGCGCTGGTGCGGGAGTCGGCCGCCGCCGCGTACGACGAGGGATATCAGCGCGGGGTCCACGACGAGGACGCGACCGCGATCCTGACCGCCCTGCTGGAGCTGTACCCCGGGGCGGGGCTGCTGCGCCACTCGCCCGCCGTCCGCGCCGCCGCCCAGCTCTTCTGGGCGTACGGAACGGACGAGGCGCGCCGTGTCTCGTGGACCCGCCGGGCCCGTTCGCTGGCCCGCGCCCGGGAGACCTTCGGGCTGTCGGGGGCCGTGGACGCGCTCCAGGAGGAGTGGTCGGCGGAGATCGCCGGGGACGGGGCGGCGGCGGTGGCCGCGTACCTCTTCGAGGAGCTGACCGGCGGTCCGGAGGGCTTCGTCACGGCGGCCGGGGTCCGCACCTTCCTGGACAAGTTCCGCCGGACGACCGGGACCCCGGCGTACGACGAGGACCTGGCCGCGCTCGCGGACGATCTGCCGGCCCGCCGCCAGCTGGTGGAGGGATGGCTCGGCGCGTACGCCGCGTCGAGCGGAACCGAGCCGGACGCGGGTCTTCTCGCGGAGGCCGTCGCCGTCGAGCTGTGCCCCGAACCGGTGCTGGTCCGCTACGACGGCGACGCGCCGCTGACCGCGCGCGTGGACGGTCTGCTCGGGGTCCATCCGCGCATCGAGCGCGGCGCGCTCACCGTGCGCATCGACGAACTGCTGGCCCGCACCGCGCGGTTCCGCGCCGAGACGGTCCCCGGCTTCCGCGCCTACCAGCGGCGGCGCACCGCCCTGGTCGACGCCGAGCGCGCGCGGCTGCGGCTGGAGGACCACCGGCCGCGGGTGATGTCGGCGTTCGTCCGCAACCAGCTGCTCGACGAGGTGTACCTGCCGCTGATCGGCGACAGCCTCGCCAAGCAGCTCGGCACCGCCGACGCCGACCGGCGCACCGACTCGCAGGGGCTGCTGCTGCTCGTCTCGCCGCCCGGCTACGGCAAGACGACGCTCATGGAGTACGTCGCCGACCGGCTGGGCCTCGTCCTGGTCAAGATCAGCGGCCCCAACCTGGGTCACGACGTGACCTCGCTCGACCCCGCGCGGGCGGGCAGCGCGACCGCGCGCCAGGAGATCGAGAAGATCAACTTCGCGCTGGAGGCGGGCAACAACACGCTGCTGTACCTGGACGACATCCAGCACACCTCGCCGGAACTGCTCCAGAAGTTCATCCCGCTCTGCGACGCCACCCGCCGTGTCGAGGGCGTCAGGGACGGCGAACCGCGCAGCTACGACCTGCGGGGCAAGCGCTTCGCGGTCTGCATGGCGGGCAATCCGTACACCGAGTCGGGCGAGCGCTTCCGGATCCCCGACATGCTCGCCAACCGGGCCGACGTCTGGAACCTCGGCGAGGTGCTGAGCGGACGCGAGGACGTCTTCGCCCTGAGCTTCGTCGAGAACGCCCTGACCGCCAACCCGGTCCTGGCCCCGCTCGCCGGACGCCCGCGCGCCGATCTCGCCCTGCTGCTGCGCCTGGCCGCGGGCGACCCGGCGGCCCGCGCCGACCGGCTCGAACACCCCTGCACCCCGGCCGAGGTGGAGCGGATCACCGCCGTCCTGCGCCATCTGCTGACGGCCCGGGAGACGGTGCTCGCGGTCAACGCCGCGTACATCGCCTCGGCCGCGCAGACCGACGCCAGCCGCACCGAACCGCCGTTCCGGCTCCAGGGTTCGTACCGCAACATGAACCGGATCGCCGAGCGGATCATGCCCGTGATGAACGACGCGGAGCTCAACGCCGTCGTCGAGGACCACTACGCGGGCGAGGCCCAGACGCTCACCTCGGGCGCCGAGGCTGCGCTGCTGAAGCTCGGCGCGCTGCGCGGCACGCTCGACGCCGAACAGGCCGCACGCCGGGCCGCCGTCACCGCCTCGTACGTCCGCGCCCAGGCGCTCGGCGGGCCCGAGGGCGACCCGATGACCCGGGCGGTGGCCGCGCTCGGCCTCCTCGCGGACCGGATCGCGGCCGTGGAGAGCGCCATCGGCCGCGCCGCCGATCCGCGCCGGCTCCTCGCCCGCCCGGATCCGGGGACGTACGAGGACCGCTGAACGTTGACCCCGTGCCGGGTGCCCGGCACACCCGGGGACCGCCGACCGTTCCGCCCACGCGAAAGGACCAGGGCATGCTGGGACACGTGCCTCCACTTCCGCAGCAGCCCCAACGCTCCCCGTTCTCCGGCCACATGGTCGTCTGCGGCGACGACGCGCTCGCCCAGCGGCTCGCGGTCGAGCTGCGGTACGTCTACGGGGAGCGGGTCACCCTGGTCGTGCCGCCGGAGCCCGGCCGACGGGACCGCCCGGAACTGCCGCTGACCGGACGCGGCCGGGCCGCCGCGCTGTTCGGCCGGATGTCGTCCGCGATGAACCGCTCCGGAAGTTTCGGCAACGGCGGCGGGAACGGGGACAACGACACCAACGCCGGGGTGGAGGCGGTCCGGATCCTCCAGGCCGCGGAGCCGTCCGACGAGGCCTTCGAGGAGGCGGGCGTCGACTCGGCCGCCGCCCTGGCCCTCGTCTACGACGACGACGAGCGCAACATCCGGGCCGCGCTCACCGCCCGACGGCTCAACCCCCGTGTCCGGCTGGTGATCCGGCTCTACAACCGCAAGCTGGGCCAGCATCTGGAGAACCTGCTCGACCAGGCCGCCGCCGTCGCCTCGCCCGGCATCGACCAGACCGTGCTGGACGCCTCCACCACGGTCCTGTCCGACGCGGACACCGCCGCGCCCGCGCTGGCGGCGACCGCGCTCGCCGGTTCCAGCAAGGTCATCCAGGCGGAGGGCCTGCTGCTGAGGGCCGCCGAGCGCACCCCGCCGCCCGGCGGCCAGGTCGCCGACCCGGGCCTGTGCACCCTGGCCCTGCTCTCCTCCACGACCCACGACCCGGCCGGCGCGGAGGGCTCCGACAGCAGCGGCGAGGAGGGCCCCCGACTGCTGCCCGACCAGGCGCAGGTGGCCGCCGCGACCGGGCGCGGGACCGTGGTCCTGGAGGCCGTCAGCCAGGCCGGACCGGCCGGGCGGCGGCGCCGGATGCGGGGGCGGGGCGCGCCGCTGAGCCAGGTGTTCTCGCGCCGGCTGCGCTGGTCGGCGCTGGGGGTGGGCACGGCCGTGCTGGGCCTGGCGGTGGCGTCCACGTTCACCACCGGGGACGATCCGCTGCACGCCGCCTATCTCACCCTGCTCGACCTGTTCGCGATGGGCGATCCGGCGATCGGCGACCCGACCGCCCGCCAGATCATCCAGCTGCTCTCCGGGGTGGCGGGGCTGATGCTGCTCCCGCTGCTGGTGGCCGGGGTGCTGGAGGCCTTCGGCTCGCTGCGGACGGCCTCGTCGCTGCGCCGCCCGCCGCGCGGACTCTCCGGGCACGTGGTGCTGCTGGGACTGGGCAAGATCGGCACCCGGGTCCTGGTGCAACTGCGCGAACTGGGCATCCCCGTGGTGTGCGTGGAGGACGACCCGGACGCGCGCGGCATTCCGGTGGCGCGGCGGCTGCACGTGCCGGTGGTCATCGGGGACGTCACCCAGGAGGGCGTCCTGGAGGCGGCGAAGATCCAGCGCTCGCGCGCGCTGCTGGCCCTGACCAGCGTCGACACCACCAATCTGGAGGCCGCGCTGTACGCGCGCTCGGTCAAGCCGGATCTGCGGGTGACGCTGCGGCTGTTCGACGACGAGTTCGCCACCGCCGTCTACCGCACCCTGCGCACCGCCCATCCGCAGGCTCTGACCCGCTCCCGCTCGGTCTCCCATCTGGCGGCGCCCTCCTTCGCCGTGGCGATGATGGGCCGGCAGATCCTGGGCGCGGTGCCGGTGGAGCGCAAGGTGATGCTGTTCGCCGCGGTCGAGGTCGCGGGACATCCGCAGCTGGAGGGCCGGACGGTCGAGCAGGCGTTCCGGGCCGGGGCCTGGCGGGTGCTGGCCCTGGACGTGGCCCCGCCCGCCGACCGCCGCCCCGATCTGTCGCCGCAGCCGCCCGGTACGGCCCAGGAATCCCCGGGCGGCCTCGTCTGGAACCTGCACCCGGGCTATGTCCTCCAGCCCACCGACCGGGTCGTCATCGCGGCGACCCGGCGCGGTCTCGCCGAACTGCTGCGCAGACGCGCCTCGCTGACCCGGCACTGACGGCGGCGGGCCGGTCGGGCCCCCGAAATGGGGATGCCCGGCCCGTGTCCCGCCTCCTACGCTGCCCCGCATGGACATGGACAGCGGCCCGGGGGACCTCCTCAACGTCGTGGACATCGAGGCCACCTGCTGGGACGGCCAACCGCCGCCCGGTGCGGTGAGCGAGATCATCGAGATCGGGCTGACCGTCGTGGATCTGCGGGCCGGTGCGCGGCTCGCCCGCCACCGCGTCCTGGTCCGGCCCGCCCGCTCCTCCGTCAGCGCCTTCTGCACCGGGCTGACCGGCCTCACCCCGGCGGAGGTGGCCACCGGCGTCCCCTTCGCCGAGGCCTGCCGGCTGCTGGCGGCCGAGCACGGGGCCGGGGTCCGGCCCTGGGCGAGCTGGGGCGACTACGACCGCAAGCAGTTCGAGCGCCAGTGCCGCGCGACCGGCACCCCGTATCCGTTCGGCCGCCGCCACACCAACGCCAAGATCCCCTTCACCGCCGCCCACGGGCTGCGCAAACGCCCCGGCATGGCCGAGGCACTGCGCGTCGCGGGGCTGCCCCTGGAGGGCCGCCACCACAGCGGCGCGGACGACGCGTGGAACATCGCCGCCCTGATCCTGGACCTGGCGGCCCGGGACGCCTGGCCCCGTCCGGAGCCCGACCCGGCGGAGACGTCCCCGACCGGGACCTTCCCGGCGGACACGTCCCCGACCGGTTCCTAGACCAGCCCGCCCATCGCCTCCCGCACCTCCTTCAGCGTGGCCTCCGCGTACGCGTTCGCGCGGGCGTTGCCGGCCCGGAGCACGGACCGTACGTACCCCATGTCCCGGGCCAGTTCGGCGCGGCGGGCCCGCATCGGGGCCAGCCGGGTGTTGACGGCCTCGGTGACGGTCCGTTTGAGCGCCGCCGCGCCGCCGTTCCCGATCTCCTCGGCCACCGCGTGCGGGGTGCGGTCCAGGCAGAGGGCGGCGAGCAGGAGCAGTCCGGACACCCCGGGGCGGCGGGCGGGGTCGTAGGTGATGTGCCGCTCCGCGTCCGTGGTCGCCCTTCTGATCAGCCGGGCGGTCTCGTCCGCGTCGGCGCCGAGCGGAATCGAGTTGCCCCGGCTCTTGCTCATCTTCGTGCCGTCGGTGCCCAGCAGCAGCGGTGCCTCGGAGAGCAGCGCCTCGGGTTCCGGGAAGACCGGTCCGTACCGTTCGTCGAACCGCCGGGCGATCGTGCGGGTGAGCTCCAGATGGGGCAGCTGGTCCTGGCCGACCGGCACCAGATTGCCCTTGCAGAAGAGGATGTCGGCCGCCTGGTGGACCGGATAGGTGTACATCAGCCCGCTGACGGAGGCCTGCCGGGAGTGGGTGATCTCGTCCTTGACCGTGGGGTTGCGGCCGAGTTCGGCGACCGAGACCAGGCTGAGGAAGGGCAGCATCAGCTGGTTGAGCGCGGGGACGGCGCTGTGGTGGAAGACCACCGAGCGCTCCGGATCGATCCCGGCCGCCAGATAGTCGAGCAGCAGGCCCTCCGTGTTCTCGGTGAGCCGCTCGGCGGTGTCCCGGTCGGTGAGCACCTGGTAGTCGGCGACCAGGACGAACACCTCCACCCCGAGTTCCTGGAGCCGCACCCGGTTGTGCAGGGTGCCGAAGTAGTGGCCGAGGTGCAGGGCCCCGGTGGGCCGGTCTCCGGTCATCACCCGGAAGCGTGCGGGGTCGCGCCGGACACGCTCGTCGAGCGGGGCGGTGTCCGGGACGGTGTCCGGGGCGTGGGTCGTGGTCATGGCGGGTCTCTCCTCGCGGTGGCGGATGCGGGGAGGACGGCCCTTCCGGCTCGGAGCCGTACCGGAAGAAGACATGGAGAAGGGCCGTCCTTTCGAACGGCCCTGGTCCCGTGCTGAAGAGGTGGCCGCTCCTAGGAGGAGCGCCACCAGCGACGGCAGGGGAGGAAGGTCATGGGCCCAGCATAGGGGCGGGTGCGGGGGCGGTGCGGCCGATTTCCACGGCGGGTGCGCGGGGCGGGGCGGCTCCGCCTACTTCTTCGCGTGCTCGCCCACGTAGAAGAGGATCCAGATGAACCCGGCGAACAGGTGCGTGGCGAAGACGTAGACGCCGACGCGCAGGGCGACGCCGCGCTCCTTCCAGCGTTCGGTGCCGCCGGCGGCGCGGGTGTCGTCGGCGGCACGGGGGGTGTCCGCAGCACGGGGGATGTCCGCGCCCGTCGTTCCGGTGCCGCTCATGGTCCGCCTCCGTCCGGTGGGGCCCGTGCGGCCACCGCTCTCCAGGGTACGCACCGCGGGGCGGGCGGGCGGGCGGAGCGACGAGGTGCGGGACTCACCCGACCGGGTTCTACTGGGGTGCCATGAGCGAGGCGGGCAGGAAACCGGGGCTGGGGCGGCCCACACCCTCCGATGTGTCGGCCGGTCTGGTCACGGGGCTCTTCTCCATCCCCGAGGGCATGGCCTACGCGGCGATCGGCGGTTTCAGTCCGGTCAGCGGCATCTACGCGGGCGTCGTGCCCACGATCCTCGGCTCGTTCTTCGCCCGTACCGTGCTGATGGTCACCACCCTGACCTCGGCCATCGCGCTGACCTCGCAGAGCGTGCTGTCGGGGGCGGATCTGGATCCCCTGGACGCGGGGAACATCGCGACCGTCTCCGTGCTCGCGGGGCTGGTCATGGTGGTGCTGGGGCTGCTGCGGCTCGGGGCGGTGATGAGCTTCGTCTCGAACGCGGTGATGACCGGGTTCTCGACGGGGATCGCCCTGCAGATCATCACCGGCTCGCTGGACGACGCCACCGGCTACAAGCCACGTGGCCACAACCGCCTCACCCAGGTGGGCGACTGGCTCGTGCACATCGGCGACTGGAGGCTCACCACCACCCTGACCGCCCTGGTGACGGTCGCCGTCTGGGCACTGGTCCGGCTGGTGCGGCGGCTGGAACCGGTGGCGATCCTGATCGCGCTGGTCGCGGTCGGCCTCGGCGTCGGGCTGCTCTCCGTCGATGTGAAGCTGGCCCGGGACATCGCGCACATCCCGGCCTCGCTGCCGCACTTCACCGCCCCCGACCTGTCCACGGTCGGCACGCTGCTGCCCGGGGCCTTCGCCGTGGCGCTGGTCGCGCTCGCCCAGGCGGCCTCGATCGGCCCGACGGTCCGCAACCCCGACGGCTCGAAGTCGTCCGTGGACGGCGACTTCGTCGCCCAGGGTCTGGGCAACATCGGCGGCGGCCTCTTCGGCGCGCTGCCCGCCGGCGGCTCGATGTCGCGGACCGGGGTCGCCGTGAGCGCGGGGGCCCGCACCCGGTGGACGGGGATCTTCGCCGGGGTGTGGCTGGCGCTGCTGGTGCTCACGCTGGGCTCGCTGGCCGAGCGGATCCCGATGCCCGTCATCGGCGGGCTGATCATCGTGATCGGCTGCGAGCTGATCTGGGGCCGCCGCAAGGACATCCTGCTGGTGGTCCGTACGTCCCCGCTGCCGGCCGCCGCGATGGTGGTCACCTTCGTCGCCACCACCCAGCTCCCGCTCCAGCAGGCGATCGTGATCGGGGCGCTGCTCTCGCTGCTGCTGTACTGCGTGCAGGCGGCCCGGCAGAGCGGGCTGCGCGGTCTGGAGCGCGGCCCCGGCCCCGGCAGCTGGCGGTTCACCGATCCGCCCGACCGGGTCGGACCGGGTGAGGTGCGGGTCCTCTTCTACGGCGGGGCGAGCCTGTTCGCCGAGGCGCCCCGGATCGACGCCCAGTGGCCCGATGTGTCGCGGGCGCGCGGCTCGGCGGTCGTCCTGACGCTGCGCACCGCCCCGGAGGTGCCTTCCTCGGCGGTGGTGAAGCTGCTGAGCCGGTACGCGGAGGAGTTGGAGGCGCACGGCGGGCGGCTCTATCTGGCGGGCGTCCAGCCCCGGCTGCTGGCGGTGCTGCGGCGCACCGGGCTCACCGCGGAGCTGGGCGACGACCGGGTGGTGCCCGCCCGGGAGGAGATCTTCGGGGCGCAGGACGAGGCGGTGGAGCGGGCCGAGCGCTGGGTGGCGGAACGGCGCGCGGCGGATGCGGACGCGCCGGAATAGGACGGCGGGGCACTCCGTTGTAGGGTGTGTCCAGATAGTTCAACGTTCAACAACAAGGGATCGGCCACCCGGCCGTCCCCGGCTTCGGTCACAACGACTTCGGCCACAGCGGCGAGCACCAAGGAGGCGGGCGCCATGCAGTTCGGGATCTTCACCGTCGGAGACGTCACCACCGACCCGACGACCGGGCGGACCCCCACCGAGAACGAGCGGATCAAGGCGACCCTGGCCATCGCGCAGAAGGCCGAGGAGGTCGGACTCGACGTCTTCGCGACCGGCGAGCACCACAACCCGCCGTTCGTCCCGTCCTCGCCGACCACCACCCTCGGCTACATCGCCGCCCGCACCGAGCGGCTGATCCTCTCCACCTCGACGACCCTGATCACCACCAACGACCCGGTGAAGATCGCCGAGGACTACGCCACGCTCCAGCACCTCGCGGACGGCCGCGTCGACCTGATGATGGGCCGCGGCAACACCGGACCGGTCTACCCCTGGTTCGGCAAGGACATCCGCCAGGGCATCCCGCTCGCCATCGAGAACTACGCCCTGCTGCACCGGCTGTGGCGCGAGGACGTCGTCGACTGGGAGGGCAAGTTCCGCACCCCGCTCCAGTCCTTCACCGCGACCCCCCGCCCGCTGGACGGCGTCCCGCCGTTCGTCTGGCACGGCTCCATCCGCTCCCCGGAGATCGCCGAGCAGGCCGCGTACTACGGCGACGGCTTCTTCCACAACAACATCTTCTGGCCCATGGAGCACACGAAGAAGATGGTCCAGCTCTACCGGCAGCGCTACGCGCACTACGGCCACGGCACGGCCGAGCAGGCGATCGTCGGCCTCGGCGGCCAGGTGTTCATGCGCAAGAACTCCCAGGACGCGGTACGGGAGTTCCGCCCGTACTTCGACAACGCGCCGGTCTACGGGCACGGCCCCTCGATGGAGGACTTCACCCGGCAGACCCCGCTGACCGTCGGCTCCCCGCAGGAGGTCATCGAGCGGACCCTGTCCTTCCGGGACGCCGTGGGCGACTACCAGCGCCAGCTGTTCCTGATGGACCACGCCGGGCTGCCGCTCAAGACCGTCCTTGAGCAGCTCGACCTGCTCGGCGAGGAGGTCGTCCCGGTGCTGCGCAAGGAGTTCGCCGCGCTGCGGCCGGCCGGGGTCCCCGAGTCCGCGCCGCTCCACCCGGCCGTCACCGCCACCACCCCGAAGGAGAGCTGAACCGTGTTCGCCACCGAACCGCTGAGGATCGTCGCCGTCTCGGCCGGGCTGAGCAACCCCTCCTCGACCCGGCTGCTCGCCGACCGGCTGGCCGCCGCGACCCGGGAACGGCTGGAGGCCGACCAGGACCGGGCCGTCGAGGTCCGGGTGATCGAACTGCGCGACCTGGCCCACGACATCGCGTCCCACCTGGTCAGCGGTTTCCCCCCGGAGACCCTGGCCGAGGCGATCGCGGCCGTGACCGGGGCCGACGGGCTGATCGCGGTCTCGCCGGTCTTCACCGCCTCGTACAGCGGACTGTTCAAGTCGTTCTTCGACCTCGTCGAGAACACCGCGCTGACCGGCAAGCCGGTGGTCGTCGCCGCGACCGGCGGCACGGCCCGCCACTCGCTGGTGCTGGAGCACGCGATGCGCCCGCTCTTCGCCTATCTGCGGGCGGTCACGCTGCCGACGTCCGTGTACGCCGCCTCGGAGGACTGGGGCGCCTCGGGCGACGACTACACCGAAGGCCTGCCGGCCCGGATCCGGCGCGCGGGCGGCGAGCTGGCGCGGGCGGTCTCCGGCGGCGGGGCGGTCTCCGGCGCCTCCAAGGCCCCGGGCCTGGACGACGAGGTGATCCCCTTCGAGCAGCAGCTGGCCGGGCTCCGGCCGGCCTGATCACCCCGAACACTGTGGTTTTGTCCGTTTTGACTACAGTGAGTCGGGAAGGCGCGTGGTGCGGGTGTCCGCACCACGCCCGCACATGCGAGCCACAACCGAGCTGGAGGCAGAGATGGGCAGGATCGTGGTGGGCGTGGACGGCTCCGAGTCGTCGATCAAGGCGCTGCACTGGGCCGTGCGCCAGGCGGAGCTGACCGGGGACACGGTCGAGGCCGTCAACAGCTGGGAGTACCCGACGACGAGCTGGGCGTCGATGATGCCGGGCATGCCGGAGGACTTCGACCCGCAGGCCGTCGCCACGGTCTCGCTCAACGAGGCCCTGGAGGAGGCCCTCGGCGCGGAGGGCGCCGCCGCCGTCACCAAGGTCATCGTGATCGGCAACCCCGCGCAGGCCCTCCTCGACCGGGCCAAGGGCGCCAACCTGCTGGTCGTGGGGGCGCGCGGCTACAGCGGCTTCAAGGCCACGCTGCTGGGCTCGGTCAGTCTGCACGTCACCCAGCACGCGCCCTGCCCGGTGACCGTCGTCCGCGACTGACATCCGCCTCCGGTCCCCGGCACGCGTCCGGCCCGCGTCCCCGCGGGGGCACGGGCCGGACGCGCGGACGCGGTCGCGGGAGGGCTCAGTCCTCCCGCGTGTAGAACATGTAGTACGAAGCCAGCAGCATCGCCGCTCCCGTCAGCAGCCCCAGCACCGAGGCCGCCAGCACGCTCTTGCCGGACAGGCTGTACAGGAAGCCGATCGAGCCGCCGAACAGCGCGCCGTAGGCACCCGCGCTCAGTTCCCGCGGCAGACGCCTCTGCACCCGGCCGAGCCCGAAGCAGAGCACCGCGAGCACGGCGCCCGAGACCAGGCCGAGCGCGAGCTGCGTACCGGTGAGCACCCCGCCGCCGCGGACGATGGAGGTGGCGTACCAGCCGAGGATCACCCCGAGGGTGACGGGCACCGCCCAGCTGAGCGTCGAACGGTGCCGGGGACGCGCGTGCGCTCCGCGCGCCGGCACCGAAGCATGTGTGGCCATGGCTGAGAGCTCCTTCCGTCGCCCCCGCTTTCCCTCCAGGGCACACCCGGCCGGGTCCCCCGGCAACTCGGATGGACTACGGCCCCCGGCACGCCCCGGGCATCCGGGATTCCCTGGTGGGGTGCGGACCTACTTCTCGGCGGTGCTCTCGGCGGCCTTCCTGGTGCTGCTCGCCGTCCTGGTGCCGCTGAGCGCGCTCTCCGCCTGGGTCGATCTGGAGATCGACGACACCGACCGGTACGTGGCGGCGGTGGCGCCGCTGGCCTCCGACCCCGATGTGCGGAACACGGTCGCGGATCTGATCACCGACGAGGCGATGAAGCAGATCGACGTGGGCCCGCTCCAGGACCCCGTCCGCGACTTCCTCCACCAGGCCGTCGAGTCCTTCACCACCACCGAGGCCTTCCAGGCCGCGTGGAACGCCGCCAACCGCACCGCCCACGAGGCCGTCACCGCCGCGCTCGACGGACAGACCGGCGAGAGCGTCACCATCGATCTGGCGCCCGTCACCGAGAAGGTGCGGCAGAACCTCGTCGACAACGGGGTCCCCTTCGCCGACCAGATCCCCGTCGAGCACACCGACATCCGGCTCATCTCCGCCGACCGCGCCGACCAACTGCGCCAGAGCTTCCGCTGGCTGCGCGCCGCCAGTGTGTGGCCGGCCGTCGGCACCCTGGTGCTCACCCTGCTCGGTCTCGTGACGGCATGGCTGCGCGGCGGACCGGCCCGGCGCGGCCGGGTCCGCGCCCTGCTCGCCGCCACCGCCGTCGCCGGGGCCGGCTACGCGCTGGGCGCGCTGGTGCTGCGCGGGGCCCTCGCCCTGGCCCGCGACCGGATCCTCGCGGAGGTGAACGGCACCGAACGGGACGCGGCGGCGGCCGTCTACGACGCGCTGACCGCCTCGCTGCGCACCACGGTGTGGATCGTCCTCGGCGTCGGACTGGCCTGCGCGGTCTGCGCGCTGGCGACCCGGATCCGGTACGGGCCGACGCCCCCCGCCCCGGCCGCCCCCGCCTCCTCGACCGCGCCGGCCGGGGCCTGACACCGCCGAGGTGCGCACCGGACCCGGCCGGGCAACAGTGGAGGAGGTGACTGCCGGGGGCGACTGGAAGGTCTTCCGCATGCGCGCCATCGCCGTGAGCACGCCCAGCGCCGATCCCGCCCTCGTCGAACTCCCCAAACCCGATCCGGCCCGGGGCGAGGTCCGGGTGCGCGTCGAGTACGCCGCGCTCAACCCGCCCGACCGCGAGCCGCCCGGCCACCGCCCGCCGCCCGCCCCTCCCCTGGTCGTCGGGGTGGACTACGCGGGCCGGGTGGACATGATCGGCCCGGGGGACAACCGCTTCCGGGTCGGCGACCACGTCTTCGGCCGGTCCGGCGGACCGGCGGCGGGCGCGGGCACCTACAGCGACTACGTGTGCGTCCCCCAGGACTCCGCGATCGCCCTCGTCCCGCGCGGGCTCGACGCCCGCATCGCGGCCGCGCTGCCGTCCGCAGGGATGGCCGCCGCGCAGATCCTGGAGGCGGTGGCGCCGCGCGGCCACGAGAGCCTGCTGGTGGTGGGCGCGGCGGGCGGCGTCGGCAGCTGCCTCACCCAGCTCGCCCGCGCCCGCGATGTCCGGGTGATCGCCGTGGTGCGCGGGGACGAACGGGCCAGGATGGGTTCGCTGGGCGCCGCCGTCACCGTCGACACCACCCGGGGCGGGGTCGCCGGGGCGATCCGGGAGGCCTGCCCGGACGGGGTGGACGCGCTGGTCGACCTGGCCTCCGCGACGCCCGCCGCGTTCGCCGCGTACGCCGCGACGGTCCGGCCCGGCGGCATCGCGCTCTCCACCCGGGGCGTCGCGGCCTCCGCCGAAGGGGTCCGGCCCGTCGATTTCCGCCTCGAACCGAACCCGGTCCTGCTCGGCGTCCTGGCCGCGGGGGCCGCCGAGGGCGTGCTGCGCGTCCCCATCGAGGCCGAACTCCCGCTGGCGGAGGCCCCGCGGGAGCTGGGCCGGGGGCGGAGCGGCGGGGCACGCGGCAAGACCGTCTTCGTCCTGCGGGAACATGGGACCTGCTGAACGCGGGATCCGGTGCCCACGGACCCGTTGAACGCGGGACCCGCGGCACACGGGTCCACCGCGGACAGGACCTGCGGCACACGGGACCGCCGCACACGGAGCACGGACGAGGGGGATGCGGTGACCACCGGGGCCGAGGGAACGCCGTCCACCACCCCGGCGCAGCGCCGGGGCACGCCGCCGGTCTGGCTGCGCTACGGACTGCGCCCCCGCCCCACCCCCGTGCCCTGGGCCGCCGTCGGCCGCGCCGCCGTCGCCCTGGCCGCCCCGCTCGCCGTCGGCTTCGCCGCGGACCGGCCGGTCTACGGGGCGCTGGTCTCCATGGGCGCGCTCTCCGGGGTCATCGGCGACACGGCCGACGCGTACCGGATGCGGGTCCTCAACATCGCCGTGCCGCAGGTGTTCGGCGCCCTCGGCATCATGACCGGCACCCTGGTGTACGGGACGGGCTGGACGGCCGTCCTGGTGCTCACGCTCATCGGCCTGGTCTCCGGGATGATGTCGACGATCGGCGCGGTCGCCTCCGTGTCCGGTCTGCTGCTCCTGCTCAACGCGGTGGTCGGCGCGGGTCTGCCGATGCCGGACCCGTGGTGGGTGGCCCCGCTGCTGCTGACCGTGGGCGGGCTGTTCGTCCTGGCCCTCACGCTGCTGGCCTGGCCGCTGCGGAGCAAACGTCCCGAGCGGGCCGCCGTCGTGTCCACCTATCTGGCGGTCGCCGATCTGCTGGCCGCCGCGGGCGGCCCGGCGTACGAGAAGAAGCGGCAGGCGGTCACCGAGTCCCTGAACACCTCGTACGACCTGATCCTCGCCCACCGCAGCCGCTACCACGGCCGCAGCGGCACGGGGGTCCGGCTGCTCTCCCAGCTCAACGTGGTGATCCCGCTGGTCGAGGCCGCGCCCGCCGTGCATGTGCGCGGGATCCGGCTGCCGGACGCGATCCCGGCGGCCGTGCGCGCCCTGGCCGCGGACATGGCCGCCGGCCGCACCGGAGGCGGCGAACCCGACCTGCCCGCCCCGGGCTCGCCCGCCACCCGGGCCGTGGACGGCGCCCTGCGGCACGCCGCCGTGGTCGTCCACAAGACCGACCCCGACCCGTTCAACGTCGACGACCGGCTGGGCCGGCCGGCCGCGCTCGGTGTCCGGATCCGGCGCGCCACCCGCACGGTGCTGCTCTCGGGGACGTCCTGGCGGTACGGGCTGCGCCTCGCGCTCTGCATCGGGTTGGCCCAGGCGCTGACGTCGCTGATCGCCGTGCCCCGCTCGTACTGGGTGGCGCTCACCGTCACCTTCGTCCTCAAGCCGGACTTCGGTTCGGTGTTCTCCCGCGCGGTGCTGCGCGCCGTGGGCACGGCGGCCGGGCTCGTCGTCGCGGCCCCGGTGCTCGCGGAGGTGCCGATCGGGTGGTGGGACGTGCCGGTGATGATGGTGCTCGCGGCGCTGATCCCGGCGCTCACCGCGAAGGGCTACGCCTTCCAGACGGCGGCCGTCACCCCGGTCATCCTGCTGCTGTCGGACCTGCTCAACCACCAGGGCGTCGACCTGGTCTGGCCGCGGCTGCTGGACAGCCTGATCGGCTGCGCGATCGTGCTGGTGGCCGGATATCTGCTCTGGCCGGAGAGCTGGCACACCCGGATCGGGCACCGGCTGGCCGACGCGGTGGCGGACACCGCCGGCTATGTCGCGTACGCCTTCGAACCGGGCGGCGACAAGGCGGAACGGGTCCGGGCCCGGCGCCGTCTCTACCGTGATCTGTCGTCCGTGCGCTCCGAGTTCCAGCGTGCCCTGACCGAACCGCCGCCCACCGGACCGCGCGCCGCCGCCTGGTGGCCGCTGGTGGTGGCCGTGGAACGCATCGTGGACGCCACGACCGCCGCACGGGTCCGCGTCGACCACGGGGCACCGGAACCGGAACCGGCGGAGGTGTCCGCGGTCGCCACCCAGTTGCGCGAACTGGCCGAGGGGCTGCGGGCCAGCGAGGTCCTGGTGGAGGTGCGCGCCGAACTCCCCGGGGACGAGCAGGGGGTGCTGGCGCCGCTGCGCCAGGAGGTGGCGGCGGCGCGGGCGATCGCCTCGCCCGCGCCGTAGCGGGCGGTCAGTCGGCGGGGCCTCCGCCGCCCCTCAGCCGGTCCATCTCGCGGCGGTCCCGCTTGGTCGGCCGGCCCGCGCCCCGGTCCCGTACCGGAATCTGGATCGCGGCCTCGCGGGGCGGCGGGGGCGGGCTGTTGTCGATGAAGCACTCGGCGGCGGCCGGCGGCCCCACCCGCTTCTTGACGATCTTCGACACCACGACGATCCGGTCCCGGCCCGCGTGCCGCAGCCGTACCTCGTCCCCGACGCGCACCGCCTGGGCGGGCTTGGCCCGTTCGCCGGCGACCTTCACATGTCCGGCGCGGCAGGCGGCGGCCGCCTGTGCGCGGGTCTTCGTGAGCCGGACCGACCAGATCCAGACATCGACCCGCACACTGCCCGCCGCCTGCGGCGCCTCACCGGAAACCATGGCCCCGACTGTAGTGCGGGCCGGCGGCCTCCGGTGAGCGGCGGGCGGCCGTCAGCCGTCAGCCGTCAGCCGTCAGCCGAAGGAGGAGACCACGTCCGCCATCGGGTAGCTGTACACCTCACGGGCACAGGCGGAGCAGTCGGCGGTGGTGGCGTGCTCGCTCAGCGACCAGAGCCTCGGCGGCAGGTTGTCGCCGCGCCCGTGGGCGAGGTACAGGTCCTCGGGTCCGATGGTCGACTTCAGCGTCTTCGTGTTGCCGACGAGCCGGGCGGCTCCGTCGACGGTGCCCACGGTGGCCTGGAGCAGCAGGCCGTGGGAGGAGGCGTTGCTGCGGTGGAAGTACCAGGAGCCCTCGTAGCGCATCGCGCCCTGGAACTTGTGCCACAGTGCCTCGCCGTTGAACGTGGCGCCGACCGGAAGCCCGTACGCCTCGTCGGCGCTCACGGCGGTGCCGGTCGCGCCCTCGACCGCGGCGGCGAGCGAGGCCATCGGGTAGGTGGCGACCCGGCCGGGGTCACCGCCGTTGTTGGTGTTGCAGTACTCCCCGATGATCATGTGGTCGGTGCCGGTACGGTCCAGCGAGAGGTACGAGGCCTTCGGGCGGCCGGTGTTGTAGCACTGGTTGCCGGAGGTCGGGCCGCCGTTCTTGGCGGCGGTGAAGTTCACCGTGGCGACCTGCGGCATCACATAGCGGTAGCCGTACGCGTACCAGACGTTGCTCTGCCGGCCGATCCGCTTCTTGTCCTGGACGTCGCTGACGAGCCCGTCCGGGGTCGGGTCGTTGACGGCCGCGTCGTTGTCCGGGTTGAGGTCCAGGATCCGGCGGAAGTCGAAGACCCGCATGCCGTTGGCGGTGTCGGCGACGTACAGGTAGTTGCCGTACCAGACCATGCCGCCCGCGTGGATGCCGTTCTGCGCGGCGCAGCTCGGGGTGACGGTGGAGGTGCAGCTGCCCTCGGAGGCGTGCAGGGCGTCGAAGGAGATGTGGTCCTTGGAGTTCATGTACGGCCAGGCCAGCAGGACATGGCGGTACATCCGGGTCTTCTGGTTGAAGAAGGTGACCCGGACGCCCTTCTCGTTGCAGGCGTCGGACGCGGAGGCCTGGAGGCAGTTGTCTCGGCCGGAGGCGTAGTCGCTGCGGCCCGGGTTCTTCGCGTCGTACCCGGCCACGGCGACGGGCTCGGCGTCCGACGTGCCCCAGTCCTCGTCCTCCTGGGCGTCCGAAACGCCCGAAATGGCCTGCGGCACCCACTCGGTGGAGGTGGCGTCGTCGGACTTCCAGCAGAAGCGCTGGTCGGCGGTGAGGTCGGGGCCGTAGACGGTGGCCGCGCCGCAGCCGGGCGAATCGCGGTTGGCCTGGGTCATCAACTCGGTGAGGCCCTGGCTCGGAAGGCTCGCCGTCAGCTTCGCGACCAGCCCGGACAGATCCGCGCCCTTGGCCAGGGCGAAGTCGGCGGGCCGGCCGGGCGCCGGAGCGGCCGCCGCCAGCGCTCCTCGACTCGCCGCGGCGGTGCCGGGTCCGGCCGAATCGTCCTGCTCGCCCTCGGGTTCGTCGTCGAACCCGTCGTCGGGCATGCTCTCGTGATCCGGTACGGGGTCGTCGGCGGCCGGGGCCGCGGCGGCCGGGCCGGCGGCGGGAGCCGAGGCGTGGGCGGCCGGCACCAGGCCGGAAAGCATCGCCCCGGCCGCCGCGGCACAGGCCGCGAGCCGTATTCGGCGGGATGGGTTCCGCATGGGAGAGCCCTTCTTGTCGCACATGGGAGGACCAAAGAAATCGGTGTGCCTGACTGATCGTCAGACACACCGTTCGATCACGCTAGCAACAGGAACGAGCACCTTGCGGCAGACAACGGACACATGTCGACGACACCCACAAGGTCCGCACACCACCCGCACAGGACTCGGTCCGGAATCGGTCCGGAGTCGGTCAGGGATCGGTCCGGGATCGGTTGCGGCTCGGTTCCCCCGCAGGGCGGGCCGCACCACCGGAGGGCCGGATCCGGCCGCTAACCTTACGTATCCGCCCTGGCCAGGGATCAATTCCCGCAGTACGGACATTCATCGCACCCAACTCATGCGAAAGGCCTCGCCCATGGGCATTCGGAGCTTGCTGCGCAAGGTGTTCGGCCGTGACCGCACGGAGCAGGACGAGCCGACGACGGCCACGGTCCCGTCCCAGAGCGAGCGCACCCTGGCCACGGAGCCGGAGTCCGCGGGCGCGCCGGAGCCGGCGGACGAGGCCGCTTCCGAGCCCGCCCCGGCCGCGGCCCGGGCCACGGTGCCCGCGCCCGCGTCGCCGGAGCGCTCCACGTCATCGCGGGACGCGGCATCCGACCTGGTGGCCGCCGCCTTCGACAACCCGGCCGCCCCCGCCCCGAAGCCCGCCCCCACGGTCCCGGCCCAGACCGAGCGCACGTCGGCGCCGGAGACCACGGAGCCGGAGGCCGCCTCGAAGGCCGCTGAGCCGGAGACTGCTGACGCTGCGGAGCCGGAGGCCGCGAAGGCTGCTGAGCCGGAGACTGTTGAGGCAGCGGAGGCCACGGAAGTGGCCGAGGTCGCGGAGGCTGCTGAGACCGGCGACACGGCCGAGACTGCGGCGGTCACTGAGGCCGGCAACACGGCCGAGACCGCCGAGACCACCGAGACCACGGTGGAAGCGGAGGCCTCGGGGAAGCCCGAGGCCGACGACAAGCCCGAGGCCGAGGCGAAGCCGAAGCCGACCGAGGCCGAGCCGGCTGCCGCCGCCGAAGAACCCGCCGCAGAGCCCGCCGCCGAGGAACCCGCCCCCGCCACCGAGCCCGAGGCCACCGCCCCGGAACCGGAGCCGACGCCGGCCACCACCCCGGAGCCGGAACCGGCCCCCGCCGAGGCGCCCGCCCCGGCCGCCACCACCGAGGCCCCCGCGCCCGCCGCCCCCGCCGGCAAGTCCGCGCTCACGCCGGCCAAGGTCAAGGCGCGCGCGCCCGAGCTGGCCGGGATGTACAAGGCCGCCCAGGCCGGGCTGAAGGCCCACGGCCTGACCGGTACGCGGGCCGCCGTCTACCTGGTGCTCGACCGCTCCGGCTCGATGCGCCCGTTCTACAAGGACGGCAGCGCCCAGCACCTGGGCGACCGCACGATGGCCCTGGCCGCGCACCTCGACGAGGCCGCCACCGTCCAGGTCGTGTTCTTCTCGACCGACATCGACGGCACCGGCACGGTGGAGCTGGACAGCCACGCGGGCCGGATCGACGAGCTGAACGCCGGCCTCGGCCGCCTCGGCCGGACGAACTACCACCGCGCCGTCGAGGAGGTCGTCTCGCACTACGAGGCGTCCGGACGGACCGGCCCGGCGCTGGTCGTCTTCCAGACCGACGGCCCGCCGGACGTCAAGCAGGCCGCCCGCCAGGCGCTGACGGACGCGGCCCGGCTGCCGCTGTTCTTCCAGTTCGTCGCCTTCGGCGAGCAGGACGCCAAGGGCTTCGACTTCCTGCGGAAGCTGGACGCCCCGAACGCCGGCTTCTTCCACGCCGGCCCCGCGCCCCGCGAGGTCGCGGACGCCGCGTTCTACCGCGAGGTCCTGGCCGCCCCGGCCGCCTGGTTCGCCGCCCGCGAGCCCGACGCCGGCGCCTGACCGACCGGCAGGCGTACGGTCACGGCGAGCCCGCCCTGCGGGCCCGGCACCGCCGTGACCGTACCGCCGTGCGCGACCGCGATGGAGCGCACGATCGACAGGCCGAGCCCCGAGCCCGGCCCCATCCGGTCCCGCCCCTCACCGCGCCGGAACGGCTCGAAGAGCCCGGGGACGTCCGCCGCGTCCACCACCGGCCCGGTGTTGCGCACCTCCAGCAGCACCCCCGCGCCGACCTGCGTCAGGGACACCTCCACCCGCCCGCCGGGCACGTTGTACGTCGTCGCGTTGGCCACCAGATTGGCCACCAGCCGGGCCAGCAGCACCCGGTTCCCGCGCACCTCGCAGGGGGACGCGTCGACCGTCACACCCGGACGGCAGGCCGCCTCCTCCGCCACCACCCGCACCAGGTCCACGGCCTCCCGCTCGCTCTCGCCGAGCCCCCGCTCGCTGCGCGCGAGGAGCAGCAGCCCCTCGATGAGCCGTTCGCTGCGCCGGTTGTTGTCCAGCAGCGTCTGCCGGGTGCGGACCAGGTCCTCCGGGGTCGGGTCGTCCAGACCGATCTGGATCGCGGCCCGCTGGGTGGCCAGCGGGGTGCGCAGTTCGTGCGAGGCGTTGGCGATGAACCGCCGCTGCCCGTCGAAGGCCTTCTCCAGCCGGGCGAGCAGGGCGTCGAGGGTCTCGCCCAGCTCCTTCAGCTCGTCGTCGGGGCCCTGGGAGGCGATCCGCTCGTGGAGGGTGTGCGCGGAGAGCCGGCGGGCCTTGGCCGTCATCGCGTGCACGGGCCGCAGGACCCGCCCGGCGGTCCACCAGCCGACCGCGACCGCGCAGGCCGTCATCACCAGCAGCGCGGCGATCGACCAGTACAGGAGCTGGTCCCCGGCCGCGTCGCTGACGTGGTCGGTGAGGTCGTAGACGGTCGGTGGGCCGAGGCTGCGGCGGGTGACGAGGGGGCCGTTGACCGCGTAGCCGGGCTGGACGACGGCGGCGCTGCGGGCGATGGCGCGGGCCTGGGAGTCCGTTCCGGAGCGGGAGGCCAGATTGACGGTCGCGAGCAGCGCCGTACCGAGCACCAGGAAGACCCCGCCGTACACGAGCGCGATCCTGGTCCTGATGGTGAGGCGCGGCAGGGGCGGGCGCTTCACAGGGCGTACCCCACGCCCTGCACGGTGCGGATGACGTTCGGTTCGCCGAGCTTGGCGCGGAGCTTGCTCATGCAGACGCGGACGGCCCCGGTGAAGGGGTCGGCGTTGGCGTCCCAGGCCCGTTCCAGCAGTTCCTCGGCGCTGACCGTCCCGCCGTCGGCCTCCAGCAGCAGCTGGAGCACGGTGAACTCCTTCGGCGAGAGGTCCAGCTCGCGGCCGTCCCGGCTCGCGGTGCGGCGCACGGTGTCGAGCCGGATGCCGTGCCGGGCCAGCTGCGGCGGTACGGGGCGGGCGCTGCGCCGCCGCAGGGCGCGGACGCGGGAGACCAGCTCGGGGAACTCGAAGGGCTTGCCCAGGTAGTCGTCGGCGCCCAGGTCGAGGCCGGAGACCCGGTCCTCCATGCTGCCGGCGGCGGTGAGCATCAGGATCCTGGTGCGGGAGCCGGAGGCGACCA
Organism: Streptomyces sp. NPDC057682; assembly: GCF_042799575.1. Taxonomy (NCBI): domain Bacteria; kingdom Bacillati; phylum Actinomycetota; class Actinomycetes; order Kitasatosporales; family Streptomycetaceae; genus Streptomyces; species Streptomyces sp. NPDC057682. The sequence continues at coordinate 187,459 of NZ_JBHVIN010000001.1, forward strand.
GCTGGCGGGCGACGTCGTCGCCGTGCACCCGGGGCAGATCGCGGTCCAGGACGACGACGTCGTAGTCGTGCAGGCCCAGGTAGGCCTGGGCGGCGTCGCCGCTGTACACGGTGTCGACGGCGAACCCGGCCCGTCGCAGCCCGGTGGCGACCAGCTCCGCCAGAATCTCCTCGTCCTCGGCGACCAGTACCCGCATCGTGATGTCCCCTGCCTCGTGCATGCGTGTCCACTCCCTCCCAGGATGCGTCTTTGCTACGGGAAGGGATGTTTCGCAAAGGTCTCCGTCCCCGGGGCGGGGTTTATCCGTGCGAGCGGTTCTCCCCCGGACCGTTAGGATTTCGACCATGGCGGCCACTGGATCCGAGAAGCAGGCGGCGACGGCGTTCTACGTCTCGACCCCCATCTACTACGTAAACGACGCTCCTCACCTGGGCCACGCCTATACGACCGTCGCAGGCGACGTGCTCACCCGCTGGCACCGCCAGCGCGGCGAGAAGGTGTGGTACCTCACCGGCACGGACGAGCACGGTCAGAAGATCATGCGCACGGCCGAGACGAACGGCGTCACGCCGCAGGAGTGGTGCGACAAGCTCGTCGAGGAGTCCTGGAAGCCCCTCTGGGAGCACCTGAACATCGCGAACGACGACTTCATCCGGACGACGGAGAAGCGGCACACGGACCGTGTGCAGGAGTTCGTGCAGGACCTGTACGACAAGGGCGAGATCTACAAGGGCGGCTACGAGGGCCCGTACTGCGTGGGCTGCGAGGAGTACAAGCTCCCCGGCGATCTGATCGAGGACGAGGACGGCGTCAAGCTGTGCCCGATCCACAAGAAGCCGGTGGAGATCCTCAAGGAGGAGAACTACTTCTTCAAGCTCAGTGAGTACGGCCCGAAGCTCATGGAGTTCTACGCGGCCAACCCGGACTTCATCCAGCCGGAGTCCGCGCGCAACGAGATCGTGAACTTCGTCAAGCAGGGCCTCCAGGACCTGTCGATCTCCCGCTCGACGTTCGACTGGGGCGTCCCGGTCCCGTGGGACGACAAGCACGTCATCTACGTGTGGGTCGACGCGCTGCTGAACTACGCGACGGCCGTCGGCTACGGCGCCAACCAGGAGAAGTTCGACGGTACGTTCCCGGCGAACGTGCACCTGATCGGCAAGGACATCCTGCGCTTCCACTCGGTCATCTGGCCGGCCATGCTGATGGCGCAGGGCCTGCCGCTGCCCGGCAAGGTCGTCGCCAACGGCTGGCTGATGGTCGGCGGCGAGAAGATGTCGAAGTCCAACCTGACCGGCATCAAGCCGCAGGACCTGACCTCGCACTTCGGCGTGGACGCCTACCGCTGGTACTTCCTGCGGGCCATCGCGTACGGCAGCGACGGCTCGTTCTCCTGGGAGGACTTCAGCGCCCGCTACACCTCCGAGCTGGCCAACGACTACGGCAACCTCGCCTCGCGCGTCGCGGCCATGGTCGGCAAGTACTTCGGCGGCGCGCTCCCCGAGGCCACGGCCGCGGGCGAGGCCGAGCAGGCGGTCCGCGACGGACTGGCGAAGGCCGTCGCCACGGCCGACCGCAAGATCGGCGAGGAGCTGGACTTCCAGGGCGGCATCCTGGCGGTCTTCGACTTCGTGAAGCAGGTCAACGGCTACATCACGGAACAGGAGCCGTGGAAGGTCGCCAAGGACGACTCGCCGGAGGGCCGCGCCCGCCTGGCGACGATCCTGTACACGGCCGCCGAGTCCCTGCGCGGTGTCGCGGTCCTGCTCAACGCCGTCATGCCGGAGACCTCCCAGAAGCTGTGGGAGTCCCTCGGCGCCGAGGAGTCCCTGGGCGCCCTGTCCGACCAGCACGTCCAGGACGCCGGCACCTGGGGCCTGCTCCCCGCCGGCGCCACGGTCACGAAGGGCGCGGTGCTGTTCCCGCGCCTGGAGGAGAAGCCCGCGTAACGGGATCATCCGCACGAGAGGGGCAGGACCGCACGACGGTCCCGCCCCTCTTCGCGTCTCCCGGATCAGCGCGTCCAGTCCTTGAGCGGTTCGGTGTCCAGCTCGATGCCCACCGGGTCGGGGAGCAGGACGCTCTTGCCGAACGGCACGGTCACCACCGTCTCGTACCGCACCCCGTCGGGCTGCGAGTGCACCTTGACCTCGCAGGTCTCGCGGTCGATGAGCAGATAGACGGGAATGCCGGTCTCGGCGTACGCCCGCGGCTTCTCGACCCGGTCCCGGCGGTCCGTGTCCTCGTCGTAGGAGGTCACCTCGACGACCATCAGAACGCCGTCCGGGCTGGCCCATTCGCCCTGGCCGACGAAGGTGCCACTGCGGGCGAGCGCCCCGTCGGGCCGGGCGTTCCCCCTGTGGTGCCTCTCGATCCGCAGCCCCTGCCCGGCGTAGAGCCAGAGGCTGGAATCCGCCTGCACGCACTGCTGGGTGAGCCAGACGATGATCCGTCCATGGCTCCCGTCCGGAACAGCCTTGACCCCGAGTCTCCCGTTCACGAATTCCAGACGCAGCGATTCCTCCGCACGTACCGCATGGCGGGCGAGGTCCTCGAAGATCTCCTGGGACAGCAACCTCTCGTCGGCCACGCTCATGTCCGCCTCCTGGAAGTGGTCGGGCGGTGACCAGATTACGGGCCGAAGGGCCCTGCGAGCGGGGCTTTCAGGCGCTCAGCGACGCCGCGTCCCCCATCACGATGACGGGCTCCTTCGCCGGGTCGAGGACGGTGAGGAGCTGTTTCATGCGGTCCTCGGTGACCGAGACGCAGCCCTGGGTGGGGCCGCCGTGGTCGACGTGGATCCAGATGCCGCCGCCGCGTTCGTCGCCGAGGGGGCGGGTGTGGTCGAGGGGCGAGGTGCCCGGGAGGCGGTTGTAGTCGATGGCGATGACGTAGTCGAAGGAGCCCTCCAGCGGTTCGCCGTGGAAGCCGTCGCCGGAGGCCGTGAAGTCGGGGCTGAGGTCGTACGGGAAGGTGGTCGCCGGGGGTTCGAGGCGGCCGCCGGCGGCGGTGAGGGAGAAGACGCCGACGGGGGAGCGCAGATCGCCCTCGTAGTGCTCGGGGGTCCAGCCGTTCAGGGCGTTGTGGGCGGGCCAAGGGGCCAGGGCGGCCTGCCAGCCGAGGGCCGGGTCGTCCCGGGTGTAGAGGACGGCCGTGGAGCGGTTGGAGTCCGGGGACTCGCCGGTGACGACGAAGGCCTGGCGCGCTCCGTCCGGGATCCGCGCCCTGGTCAGGGGCCCGAGCCCGGGGATCTCGCGCGGCGGGGCCGGGCGCGGCGGACGGGCGGAGGCGGCGGCACCGGGCGGGCCCGGTACGCCCGCGGCCCCGTCGGCCCGGGTGGCGGCCCCGCCGTCCGGCCCGCGGAAGGCGCCCGACCCGTACCCGGCCAGCAGCAGCAGGACGGTGGCGCAGACGACGTACGGGAGACGCAGCTGAACGCGTGGACGGGACACGGGCACGGAGAGCTCCTCAGCGGTGGGGCGGGCGGCCGCCGGGCCGTCGCGGGCACGGGCCGCGGGTCCGGGCCGGGGTCGTCCCAGGCAGTCTTTGCCGCCGCCGGAGACCGCCAATCCGTGGCCGGGGCCATCCGGGTCTCGTCGTTCGGGTGATTCGTCGTATGTGTATGCCCGCGCACGGGCGGCGGACGGCGGACCGTGCGCGAAGGGCCCGGCACCGGGGTGGACGGTCCGGTGGCCGGGCCCTTCGCCTCCGCGGGGGGACGGAGGCCTGAGGAGGCTGGTGGGGAGGTCTGCGGTCAGTCCCGGCGGCTCACATCCCCGTGCCGTCGTGGGTCTCGTCCGGATCGACGCCCATGGTGATCGAGCCGACGACGCCCCGGTCCATGTGCTTCCTGCGGTACGAGAGCTTCATCAGCCCGCCGGTGACCCCGCTCCGGTCGTAGATGGTGTCCTCGGTCAGGGTGGTGCGGGTGGTGGTGCTGGTCGAGTACGGCGCGACCTCCGCCGAGTCGAGCACCGCCTGCTCCGCGAAGAAGAACTGGCCGGTGTGGCAGGTGTGCCCGCCCTCGTAGCCCGCGTCGGTCATCGTCCCGCCGACGTGGACCTTGGTGTGGATGTGTACGGCCCGGCCCTGGTACCAGCCCGGGAAGATCGTCCGGAACTCCACATGGCCGTGCTTGTCGGTGAGCTGGGTGCCGCGCAGGTAGCGCTTGTCGTCGGTCGGCTCGCTGTGCCCGCCGCCTCCGGGGCCGCCGGACGGAGGGGTGCCGGTGGGCGCGTCCGTGGGCATCCCGGTCGGGGCGTCCGTGGGGGCACCGCTCGGCGGGGTGCCGCCACCGCCGGGGCCACCGGGGCCGCCGCCCTGGCTCATGCTCTCGTACCCCGAGTACAGGCCCAGCGCGTCGCAGTGCCAGATGTCCACGGCGGCCTTCGCGACCGGCTTGCAGGTGTCGGAGTCGATCACCTTGAGCCGGAGGGTCATCGGGATGCCCTCCTTGCCCTCCGTGATGTCCTTCCGGATCTTGTCGGCGTCGATGTAGTACGGGCCCTCGGTGGTCTCCGAGGTGAGCCGGTAGCAGGCCTCGCCCTGGCCGGCCGGGTTCTTCCCCCGGCCGCCGCTCTCCCCGGCCGAGGCGTTCGCGACCGCCCCGGCGCCGATCCCGGCCGCCGCGACGGCCGCTCCACCGGCCAGGATCATCCGTCGGCGGGTCAAGTCCTGCTTGTGCGCGGGTTCTTGTCTGTCCGTCATGCGGGGGAGGCTAGGCCGCCGAGCTGGCAGGGACATGGGCGCGGGCTGTGCGTTCCTGTGGGAGGGACAGCAGTGACCGGCCCGCTTCCGGACGGGACGCGGAACGGCCCCCGCCGGGAGCGTGCGCTCCGTCGCGGGGGCCGTTTCACGTGAAACACGGCAGATGCACCCGAAGGGCGCATCGTTCTTTACTTGTCGGCGGCGTCCTTCGTGCCGGCGGCAGGCTTGCGGAGCTGGATGTTCAGCTCGCGCAGACGGGCCTCCTCCAGCACCGTGGGCGCGCCCATCATCAGGTCCTGCGCGTTGCCGTTCAGCGGGAAGGCGATCGTCTCGCGGATGTTGGGCTCGTCGGCCAGCAGCATCACGATGCGGTCGACGCCCGGGGCGATGCCACCGTGCGGCGGGGCGCCGAGGCGGAAGGCCTTGAGCATGCCGGCGAACTCGCGCTCGACGGTGTCGCGGTCGTAGCCGGCGATCTCGAAGGCCTTGATCATCAGCTCGGGCTCGTGGTTCCGGATGGCGCCGGAGGACAGCTCGATGCCGTTGCAGACGATGTCGTACTGCCAGGCGAGGATGTCCAGCGGGTCCTTCTCCTCCAGGTCCTTCAGACCGCCCTGGGGCATCGAGAAGGGGTTGTGCGAGAAGTCGATCTTCCCGGTGTCCTCGTCCTTCTCGTACATCGGGAAGTCGACGATCCAGCAGAAGCGGAAGACGCCCTCCTCGAAGTGGCCGGCGCGCTTGGCGGCCTCGACGCGGACGGCCGACATGATCTTGGAGACCTCGTCGAACTCGCCGGCCCCGAAGAACACCGCGTGGCCGGGGACGAGGGAGAGCCGCTCGGTGAGCGTCTTGATGTCCGCCTCGGTGAGGAACTTGGCGATCGGACCGGCCAGCGTGCCGTCCTCGCCCACGCGCACCCAGGCCAGGCCCTTGGCGCCGTGCTCGACCGCGTACTCACCGAGACCGTCGAAGAACTTCCGCGACTGACCGGCGGTGTCCGGCACCGGCAGGGCGCGGACGTGCTTGCCGGCGAAGGCCTTGAACTCCGAGTCCGCGAAGACGTCGGAGATGTCGACCAGCTCCAGCTTGGCGCGCAGGTCCGGCTTGTCGTTGCCGTACTTCAGCATCGACTCGCGGAACGGGATGCGCGGGAACGGCGAGGTGACGTGGCGGCCGTTGCCGAACTCCTCGAACAGCTCGGTCATGAGCTTCTCGATCGGCCGGAAGACGTCCTCCTGCTCGACGAAGGACATCTCGACGTCGAGCTGGTAGAACTCGCCCGGCGAACGGTCGGCGCGGGCGTCCTCGTCGCGGAAGCAGGGCGCGATCTGGAAGTACCGGTCGAAGCCGGAGATCATCAGCAGCTGCTTGAACTGCTGCGGCGCCTGCGGGAGCGCGTAGAACTTGCCCGGGTTCAGCCGGGACGGGACGACGAAGTCACGGGCGCCCTCGGGGGAGGTCGCGGTGAGGATCGGCGTCGCCATCTCGTTGAAGCCGAGGGCGACCATCTTGGAGCGGATGGAGGCGATGACGGCCGAGCGCAGCATGATGTTGCGGTGCATGCGCTCGCGGCGCAGGTCGAGGAAGCGGTACTCCAGGCGGCGCTCCTCGTTGACCCCGTCCTCGGCGTTGATCGTGAAGGGCAGCGGGGCGGCCTCGCCCAGCACCTCGACCTCGGAGACCTCGATCTCGATCTCGCCGGTGGGCAGCTCCGGGTTGACGTTGTCGGCGCCACGGGCGGAGACCGTGCCGTCGACGCGGACGACGGTCTCCTTGGTCAGCTTCGACAGCGCCTCGTTGGCGGGGGTGCCGGGACGGGCGACGAGCTGCACCAGACCGTAGTGGTCGCGCAGATCGATGAAGAGGATGCCGCCCAGGTCTCGGCGATTGTGCAGCCAGCCGCTCAGCCGGACGTCGGTGCCGACGTCAGAGGCGCGGAGCTCGCCGCAGGTGTGGGACCTGTACCGATGCATCGTCGTTCATCCAGTCTTCGCGGTTGGGGTGGATTCAGCCTCCCCAGGCTACCGCCCGCGACCGGACCGTTTCATTGTCATTGCCCGCGCCAAGATCGTCCGGGCCCCCGCCCTCCGGCCCTTCGGTGGCGTCCGGGGTGCACATCTTCATAAAGTGGGGCAATGCGCACCGAGGACGTCCTGGCCGCGACCGCGACCGGTCTCTGGCGCTGGGACAACCGGGCGGGCATCGTCACGCTCGACGCGGAGGCCGCCCGGCTGCTGGAGCTGCCCGCCGAGTACAGCACCTTCCGCGATTCCGAGGTGCGCTCGCGCTTTCACCCCGTCGACTGGAACGAGATCAACGGGGTGGTGAACCTCGCGGTCGCCGAGGGCACCCTCGCCGAGGCCCGGCTGCGGATCGTGGACGGACACGGCCGGGTGCTGCGCACCGTGCGCAGCCGCTCCAAGCCGCTGCTGCCGGACGCGGCCGACGAGGAGGGATTCGTCCTGGTCGGCACCCTCCAGGAGGTGGCGGACCCGGAGCCGGGCGCGGCCGGGGTGCGCACCCCGATCACCGGCGACTGGCGGCGTTCGCGCGAGGCGTTCCTGCTGGACGCGGGGCGGGCGCTGGCCGAGGCCCGGTCCACGGCGGAGGTGCTGCGGGTCGCCTCGGCGCTCTCCATGCCCGGTTTCTCACCGGACGGGCTGGCGGTCTTCGGGGTCGAGGGCGAGCGGCTGACGATCATCGGCCACCACGGGCACAACATGGGCGACGAGGGCCCCTTCACGAACATGCCGCTGGAGACCGACTACCCGGCCGCCGAGGTCGTGCGGACGGGGCGGGCGATCTATCTGGCCTCGCCGGAGGACTACCGCGGCCGCTATCCGGCGACCTGGCCGCTGGCGCAGCGGTTCGGACGGCGGTCCTGGGCCTTTCTGCCGTTGATCGTGGCCGGGCGCACCATGGGCACCTGGATGGCCGGGTTCCGCCATCCGGTGGCGTTCTCGCCGGACGAGCGCTCGGTGCTGACGACCGTGGCCCGGATGCTCGCCCAGGCCCTGGCCAGGGCGGAGGCCGCGGAGTCCGAGCGGGAGCTGTCGCTGGGGCTCCAGCGCTCGATGATGCCCTCGCTCGGGCCGGACATCCCCGGGATGACGGTGGCGGCGCGCTACGTCCCGACCGGCGGCGGGCTCCAGGTCGGCGGCGACTGGTACGACCTTATCCCCCTGCCGAACGGCCGGATCGCCCTGGTCATCGGCGATGTCCAGGGGCACGACGTCCGCGCGGCGGGGCTGATGGGCCAGCTGCGGATCGCCCTGCGCGCGTACGCCTCCGAGGGCCACCGCCCCGACGCGGTGCTCGCCCGTGCCTCGCGCTTCCTGTCCGGCCTCACGGACGCGTCCGAGGACCCCGTGCGGGGCGCCCGCTTCGCGACCTGTCTGTACGCGGAGGCGGACCCGGAGACGGGCGTCCTGGACATCGCGCGGGCCGGGCACCCCGATCCGGTGGTCGTGACCGCCGACGGCACGGCCGTCATCCGGCAGACCGAGGGCGGGCTGCCGCTGGGCGTCGAGGCGGACGAGGACTATCCGACGACCCGGGTCACCCTGGAACCCGGCGAAACGATCATGTTGTGCACGGACGGGCTGATCGAGACCGGCGGGCACGACCTGGCCACCGGCTGGGTGCGGCTGCGGCCGATCCTGGAGCGGCGGACCGAGGACCTGGAGAAGCTCGCCGACGCGCTGGTGCAGGCGGTCCACGGTCCCGATTCGCACTACACGACGGGCCCGCTCGCCGACCGGCGCGAGGACGACGTGGCGGTCCTGCTCCTGCGGCGCGAGCCCACCACCGCGCTTCCGGCCGCCCCCCGGCGCACCGCGCTGAGCATCGCCCAGGCCGAACCGGAGCGCATCGCCGCGGCCCGGCAGCTGCTGCGCGAGATGCTGCACGACTGGGCGGACGCGGAGCAGATCGACTCGGCGGTGCTCATGGTGTCCGAGATGGTGACGAACGTGCTGGTCCACACGGACGGCGACGCCCTGATGGTGGCGCAGGCGGTCGGCGAGCACGGGGAGCGGCGGCTGCGGGTCGAGGTCTCTGACGGCAGCGACGAGCTGCCGCACAAGCGGCGGCCGGGCGAGATGGCCTCCAGCGGCCGGGGGCTGGTCCTGATGGAGATGCTGGCCGACGCGTGGGGGGTGGACCCCCGCGGCGCGGGGAAGTCGATCTGGTTCGAGCTGTACGAGGACGAGCTGCCGCCCGGGTGACACTCCCGGGGGCTACGGGGTGCGGGGCTCGGGTTCGCCGGGCGCGACGGGCGGCTCCTCGGGGGGCGCGGGCGGGCCCGCGCGCAGTTCGCCGATGATCCCGAAGGCGGCGGCGCAGACGGGGACGGCCAGGAGCATCCCCAGCAGCCCGGCGACGCTCGCGCCGGCGGTCAGCGCGATCATGATCATCGCGGGGTGCATCTGCACGGTCCGGCTCTGGATCATCGGCTGCAGGACGTGGCCCTCCAGCACCTGCACGGCCAGCACCACCCCGAGCGCCCAGAGGGCGATCGCGAAGCCGCGGTCGGCCAGTGCCACCAGGACGGCGACGGCACCGGAGAGGAAGGCGCCCAGATACGGGATGTAGGCGCCGACGAAGACGAGCGCGCCGAGCCCGACCGCCCCGGGCACCCGCAGGATCAGCAGCCCGATCGTGATGCAGACGGCGTCGATGAGCGCGATGAACGTCGTCCCGCGCATGAAGCCCTCGACCGCCTCGAAGGCGCGCCGTCCCATCGCCTCGACCAGGTCTCCGGTGCCCCGGGGGGCGACGGTGTGGGCGAGGTTCGCGGCCCGGTCGGAGTCGCGGAGGAAGAAGAAGGTCAGCAGGAGGGAGAGGACGGCGGTGGCGAGGAAGGAGCCGACCAGGCTGATTCCGGAGAGCAGCCCGCCCGCCGCGCTGGCGCCGAACTTCTCGACGAGCTTCTTGGCGTTGTCGGCGAGCGCGTCCACGTTCGCGCCGTCCTCGAGGCCGAAGTGGTCGATGACCCACTGTCCGGCGTCCTTGAGCGAGGCGACGATCTGGTCGCCGGTCTCGATGAGCGCCGCGACGACGATGTAGACCGCGCCGCCGCCGACCGCGAGCAGCAGCACGCAGGTGATGCCGGCGGCCACCGAGCGGTTCACCCCCCGCGCGGTGAGCCGGCGGTTGACGGGGCCCAGGAGCGCGGTGCCGAGGAGGGCGAGAAGGACCGGGGTGACCGCGGTCTTCAGGACGATGCACAGGAAGACGGCGACACCGGCCACACCGGCGACCAGGAGGACGACACCGCACCAGGCGGCCGTCCGCCGGGCGGCCTCGGGCAGGAGGGGCTTCTGGGTCTGCACCCTCCCACCCGATCACGCCGTGCGGGTGGTGTCCCGCCCGCGCCGCCGTACGGGTGACGGGCCGTCATACGGCGGCCCGTCACCCGTACGAGCGGGACTCACATGCCGTGGACGGCGGGCACGGTGCCGAGGCGGCCGGCCTGGAAGTCCTCGAAGGCCTGCTTCAGTTCGGCCTGGCTGTTCATCACGAACGGCCCGTAGTGCGCCATCGGCTCGCGGATCGGGCGGCCGCCGAGCAGCACGACCTCCAGGTCCGGGGTGTGGCCGTCCTGCTTCTCGTCCGCGCGGACGGTCAGCGAGGAGCCGGCGCCGAAGACCGCGGTCTGGCCCATGTGGACCGGCCGGCGCTCCTCGCCGACGGTGCCCCGTCCGGCGAGCACGTACGCGAGGCCGTTGAACTCCTCGCGCCACGGCAGCGTCACCTCGGCGCCGGGGCGCACGGTGGCGTGGATCATCGTGATGGGGGTGTGGGTGATCCCCGGGCCCTCGTGGCCGTCGATCTCGCCCGCGATCACCCGGAGCAGCGCGCCGCCGTCGGGGGAGGCGAGGAGCTGGACCTGGCCGCCGCGGATGTCCTGGTACCGGGGGTCCATCATCTTGTCGGCCTTGGGCAGGTTCACCCAGAGCTGGAGGCCGTGGAAGAGGCCGCCGGACTGGACGAGGGACTCCGGCGGCGCCTCGATGTGGAGCAGGCCGGAACCGGCCGTCATCCACTGGGTGTCGCCGTTCTGGATGGTGCCGCCGCCACCGTTGGAGTCCTGGTGGACGAAGGTTCCGTCGATCAGGTACGTCACGGTCTCGAAGCCGCGGTGCGGGTGCCAGGGGGTCCCCTTCGGCTCGCCGGCCGCGTACTCCACCTCGCCCATCTGGTCCATCATGATGAACGGGTCGAGGTACTTGTAGTTGATCCCCGCGAAGGCGCGGCGGACCGGGAAGCCCTCGCCCTCGAAGCCGCTCGGCGCCGTGGTGACGGCGAGCACGGGGCGTGCGGTCGCGTCGGCCGACGCGGCGACCTTGGGCAGGGTCAGCGGGTTCTCGACAGTCACTGCGGGCATGGGAGCCACCTCCGGGGATCGTTCGGGATCCAATTTAGTTGAATGGTGAACATCCTGCAAGGCGGGGTTCATTCCCGGACCGCCCCCGGACACGCGGAAGGGGTCCGTGCCGGGCGGCACGGACCCCTTCCGGAGGCGCGGGAGGGCGGTGGTCAGCCGTACATCCGACGCATCGCGAAGTCGACCATCTGCTCCACGGCCTTGGCGTCGAAGACCATGCGGTGCTCACCCTCCATGTCCAGGACGAAGCCGTAGCCGGTGGGCAGCAGGTCGATCACCTCGGCCCCGGTGATCACGAAGTACTTGGACTCCTTGCCCGCGTACAGCCGCAGCTCCTTGAGCGTGGTGAACATCGGGATCACCGGCTGCTGCGTGTTGTGCAGCGCCAGGAACCCCGGATTGTCACCCCGCGGGCAGTAGACCTTCGAGGTCGCGAAGATCTGCTGGAAGTCCTCGGCGGCCAGCGAACCGGTGGTGAAGGCCCGGACCGCGTCCCCCAGCGAAGGCGGCGAGGGCTCGGGGTACAGCGGCTGCTCGCCGTAGCCGCCCATCGGCTGCTGTGCGCCCTGGTTCTGGTCGTAGCCGTACATGGGACAAAGAGTAATCGGACACATCTGGCCCAAGAGGGGTTGCGTCTTATTACTGACGGGTAGCATCATCATAGAGGTCAGCTGATACGTCCGGGCCACCCCTGTACGGGGCGCTGCGCGCCACTGCTATTGATTACGGAGCCTTCCCATGGGGCACTACAAGTCGAATCTCCGCGACATCGAGTTCAACCTCTTCGAGGTCCTCGGGCGCGACAAGCTGTACGGCACCGGACCGTTCGCGGAGATGGACGTCGAGACGGCGAAGAGCATCCTCGAAGAGGTCACCCGCCTCGCGGAGAACGAGCTGGCGGAGTCCTACGCCGACGCCGACCGCAACCCCCCGGTCTTCGACCCGGAGACCCACACCGCGCCGGTCCCGGACACCTTCAAGAAGTCGTACCAGGCCTTCATGGACTCCGAGTACTGGCGCCTGGGCCTGCCCGAGGAGATCGGCGGCACGACGTCGCCCCGCTCCCTGATCTGGGGCTACGCGGAGCTGCTGCTCGGCGCCAACCCGGCCGTGTGGATGTACTCGTCGGGCCCGGCCTTCGCCGGCATCCTCTTCGAGGAGGGCAACGAGGCGCAGAAGAAGATCGCCGAGATCGCCGTCGAGAAGCAGTGGGGCTCGACGATGGTGCTGACCGAGCCGGACGCCGGCTCCGACGTCGGCGCCGGCCGCACCAAGGCCGTCGAGCAGGAGGACGGCTCCTGGCACATCGAGGGCGTGAAGCGCTTCATCACCTCGGGCGAGCACGACATGTCCGAGAACATCATCCACTACGTGCTGGCCCGCCCCGAGGGCGCCGGACCGGGCACCAAGGGCCTCTCCCTCTTCATGGTCCCGAAGTTCCACTTCGACTGGACCACCGGCGAGCTGGGCGAGCGCAACGGCGTCTACGCGACCAACGTCGAGCACAAGATGGGCCTCAAGGCCTCCAACACCTGCGAGATGACGTTCGGCGACCAGCACCCCGCCAAGGGCTGGCTGATCGGCGACAAGCACGACGGCATCCGCCAGATGTTCCGCATCATCGAGTTCGCCCGGATGATGGTCGGCACGAAGGCCATCGCCACCCTCTCCACCGGCTACCTCAACGCGCTGGAGTACGCCAAGGAGCGCGTCCAGGGCAGCGACCTGTCGCAGTTCATGGACAAGACGGCCCCCAAGGTCACCATCACCCACCACCCCGACGTGCGCCGCTCGCTCATGACGCAGAAGGCGTACGCCGAGGGCATGCGCTCCCTCGTCCTCTACACCGCCTCCGTCCAGGACGCGATCCAGGAGAAGGAGGCCGCGGGCGAGGACGCCAAGGCGCTGCACGGCCTCAACGACCTGCTGCTCCCCATCGTGAAGGGCTACGGCTCGGAGAAGTCGTACGAGCAGCTGGCCCAGTCGCTTCAGACCTTCGGCGGCTCCGGGTACCTCCAGGAGTACCCGATCGAGCAGTACATCCGTGACGCCAAGATCGACACGCTGTACGAGGGCACCACGGCCATCCAGGGCCAGGACTTCTTCTTCCGGAAGATCGTCCGCGACCAGGGCGCCTCGCTCAACACGCTCTCCGAGGAGATCAAGAAGTTCCTCTCGGGCCACCAGGGCCACGCCGAGCTGGGCGGTGCGCTGGACCAGCTCGCGAAGGCGGCCGTGGACCTGGAGGCGATCGTCGGCACGATGATCACCGACCTCACCGCCACCGGCGAGGACGTCAAGAACATCTACAAGGTCGGCCTCAACTCGACCCGTCTGCTGCTGGCCTCCGGCGATGTCGTCGTCGGCTACCTGCTGCTCAAGGGCGCGGCCGTGGCCGCCGAGAAGCTGCCGTCCGCCACCGCGAAGGACGTCCCCTTCTACCAGGGCAAGATCGCCGCCGCGAAGTTCTTCGCCGCGAACGTCCTGCCGGGCGTGAGCACCGAGCGCGCCCTCGCGGAGTCCGTCGACAACTCCCTGATGGAGCTGGACGAGGCCGCGTTCTAGCCTTCCCGCCCCCACGCACCGTCACCCGGACCGGCGTCCGGGTGACGGTGCCGTGCGTGGTGCCGCACGACGACCGGACGGTGACCGGCTCGTGACCCCGGTCGCCGGATACCGGACACCGGCTTCTCGTTACAGTGAAGAACATGAGCACTTCCCCCCGCTTCGACCGCACGCACACCGATGACCTGATGGCCTTCCTGATGGCCTCGCCGTCCCCGTACCACGCCGTGGCGACCGCCGCCGCGCGGCTGGAGAAGGCCGGATTCCGCCAGGTCGAGGAGACGGCCGCCTGGGACGGCACGACGGGTGGGAAGTACGTCCTGCGCGGTGGCGCGATCGTGGCCTGGTACGTGCCGGAGGGCGCCGGGGCCCACACCCCGTTCCGGATCGTCGGCGCGCACACGGACTCGCCGAACCTGCGCGTGAAGCCGCTGCCCGACACCGGCGCGTACGGCTGGCGGCAGGTCGCCGTGGAGATCTACGGGGGCACGCTGCTCAACACCTGGCTGGACCGCGACCTCGGGCTCGCCGGGCGCATCACGCTGCGAGGGGGCACCTCCCAGGCCGAAGGCTCTGGGGGAGGCACGCACCGGCTCGTGAACATCGCCCGGCCGCTGCTGCGCGTCCCGCAGCTCGCCGTGCACCTGGACCGCTCGGTCAATCCCGACGGGCTCAAGCTCGACCGCCAGAAGCACATGCAGCCCATCTGGGGCCTCGGTGACGTGGCCGAGGGCGACCTCATCCGCTTCGTCGCCGACGAGGCGGGCGTCGACGCCGAGGACATCACCGGCTGGGACCTGATGCCGCACCCCGTCGAGGCCCCCTCCTACCTGGGCCGCGACCGCGAGCTGGTCGCCGGTCCCCGGATGGACAACCTGCTGTCGGTGCACGCCGCGACCGCCGCGCTCGCCGCCGTCGCCGGTCTGCCCGACGCCGAGCTGCCCTACATCCCGGTGCTGGCCGCCTTCGACCACGAGGAGAACGGCTCGCAGTCCGACACCGGCGCGGACGGCCCGCTGCTCGGCACGGTCCTGGAGCGCTCCGTGTTCGCCCGCGGCGGCAGCTACGAGGACCGGGCGCGCGCCTTCGCCGGCACCGTCTGCCTCTCCTCGGACACCGGTCACGCCATCCACCCCAACTACGGGGAGCGCCACGACCCGACGCACCACCCGGTCGTCAACGGCGGACCGATCCTGAAGGTCAACGTCAACATGCGGTACGCCACCGACGGCAGCGGCCGGGCCGTGTTCGCCGAGGCGTGCGAGCGGGCGGACGTGCCGTGGCAGACGTTCGTCTCCAACAACTCGATGCCGTGCGGCACGACGATCGGCCCGATCACCGCCGCCCGCCACGGCATCCAGACGGTCGACATCGGTGTGGCCATCCTGTCCATGCACAGCGCCCGTGAGCTGTGCGGCGCCGAGGACCCGGTCCACCTGGCGAACGCGCTGACCGCCTTCCTGGAGGGCTGACCGCCCGTCCCGCGGCCCGGCCCCCCGCCGCATGGCATCGGCCGGGCCGGGTACCCGCCGCATACACGGTCCGGAGCCTCCGGACCGTCGAGGAGGCGGAATCAATGGGACTCGGAGGATGCATCATTCTCATCGGCGTGGGGGCGATCCTGGCCTTCGCGACGGACTGGGAACTGGACAGCGTCAACGTCGGACTGGTCGGCTGGATCCTGATGATCGTCGGGGTCGTCGGGGTGTTCGTCTACGCGTCGGTGATGCGGCGCAGGCGCATGGTCGTACCGCCCTCCACCACGGTGGTGTCCGAGGACGACCGCCGGCTGTGATCCGGCCCCGGAGCGGCCGACCCGTGTGCTCCGATGTCCGGTGATCCCCGATATTCTGGGCACTTGTCCGTGACCCGGAACCGGGCGCGCAAGGCCTGTCAGGGAGCCGCCCGTGGAGTTCCGGTTGCTCGGCCCGGTCTGCGTCGACACGCTGACCGGGCCGCTGCCGCTCGGCCCCGCCAAACGCCGCAGCCTGCTGGCCGCGCTGCTGCTCGGCGCCAACACCCCGGTCTCCATGGCCCGGCTGACGGACTGCCTGTGGGACGACGCGCCCCCGCTGCACGCCCGCACCGTCATCCAGGGCCATGTCTCGCGGCTGCGCGCGCTGCTGGTCGGCGCGGACGCCGAGGCGTACGGGGTGGAGCTGGCCACGCTGGGCGACGCCTACGTGCTGCGGGTGCCCGAGACGCTCCTGGACTCGCACCGCTTCGAGGAACTGCTGATGCTGGCCCGGGAGCAGCGCACCCCGGCCGACACGGTCCTCATGCTGAGGGAGGCCCTGTCCCTGTGGCAGGGCCCGGCGCTCACCGGTACGTACCCCAGCGCCCCGCTCCAGGCGGCCGTGCAGGCGCTGGAGGAGTCCCGGCTGGCGACCGTGGAGCAGCTGGCCCGTGCCTACGGCGAGCAGGGCGAGCACCACCGGGCGGCGGCCGTGCTGCGGGCGGAGTCCGTCGCCCATCCGATGCGGGAGACCCTGGCCGCCTCCCTGATGACGGCGCTGTACCGCTCGGGACGCCAGTCGGAGGCCCTGGACTGGTTCCACCGCACCCGCCGGCTGCTCGCCGACGAGCTGGGCATCGATCCGGGGCGCGAGCTGGCCGACGCGTACGCGCAGATCCTGCGCGGTGAACCGGAACCTCCGGCCGCCGCGGATCCGGCGGAGGCGGCCGCTCCGGCGGAGCCGCCACCGGTACCCGCCGCGGTGCCCGGGGCACGGGACCGGCGCGGCCCGGTCCCGCCCCGCCCCGCCACCGGGCCCGTCCTCCCCGCACCGGTCCCGGCGCACCCCGCCGATCTGCTGCCCCGGGCCCCCCGGGGCTTCCACGGGCGCGCCGCCGAACTGACCGCGCTCTCCCGGGCCGCCGCGGGCGAGGCGCCCGTCTGTCTGGTCACCGGGCCGGCCGGGGTGGGCAAGACCGCGCTGGCGCTGCACTGGGCGCGCCGCTCCCCCGCCGCCTTCCCCGACGGGCGGCTCTTCGCGGATCTGCGCGGATTCGGCGACACGGGCGAGCCGACGCCGCTGGAGGTGCTGCGGGAGTTCCTGCTGGCGCTCGGGGTCGCGCCGCGCCGGGTCCCGGAGTCCGTGGCCGGCGCGGCGGCGCTCTTCCGCTCCCTGACCGACCGGCTCAGCCTGCTCGTGGTGCTGGACAACGTCCGGGACTCCGCCCAGGTCAGGCAGTTGCTGCCGGGCGGTGCGGACTGCGTCACGCTGATCACCAGCCGGCACCGGCTGGAGGGGCTGATCGCCTCCGAGGCCGCCGTGCCCGTCCCGCTGGACGTGCTCGAACCCCTGGACGGCACCGCGCTGCTGGCCGGGGTGCTGGGCGAGGAGCGGGTGCGCGCGGAGCTGGTGGCGGCCCGGCGGCTCGCCGAGCTGTGCGGCGGGCTGCCGCTCGCCCTGCGGGTCACGGCGGCCCGGCTGGCGGGGCGCCCGCAGTGGACGCTGGCCGGGATGGCGGACGAACTGGCCGACGAGCGGAGCCGGCTGAGCTATCTCGACGTGGAGGACACCGGGGTCTCCGCCGCGCTGCGGCTGACCGTGCAGCATCTGCCGCCGGAGGCCGTGCACCAGCTGGCCCGGCTGGGCCACCACCCGGGCAGCCACTTCGATCCGTACACGGCCGCCGCGCTGGCCGGCACCGATCCGGTGGCCGCCGCCGCCGCGCTGGAGCGGCTCGCCACCGCCCATCTGGTCAGCGAGGCGGGGCCGGGGCGCTGGATACTGCACGATCTGGTGCGGCTGTACGCGCGGGAGCTGGATCCGGCGGCCGGGCCCGGGGCGCTGCTGGGCGTGCTCGACCACTACATCGCCACCGCGCTCGCCGCGGCGGACACCGCCGAACCGGGCGGCGAGCCGTGCTTCGTGCTGCCCGGGGACTTCCGGCGGCCCGCCGCCGTGCGGGACTTCACCGACCGGACCGCGGCGATGGACTGGCTGGCGGCCGAGCGCGAGGACCTGTCGCTGGCGGCGGCGGCCGCCCGGGGCGCCGGGCTCGACGACCGGGCCTGGCGGATCATCCTGCTCCAGTGGCCGCACGTCGTGTGGCGGGTGCGGGACGGTTGGGCGCCGATGCTGGAGCTGGCCCTGGCGGCGGCGGAGGCGATCGGGGATCCGTACGCGGAGTCCCGGGTGCGCAATCTGCTGGGCTGGGTGCTGACGGAGGAGGGCCGGACGGCGGAGGCGGTGGCGCTGCTGGAGCCGTCGCCGGGGCTGGCCCGGCAGGTCGGTGACCGGCTCGGCGAGGCGACGGCGCTGATCAACCTGGCGCTCGTCCAGGCCGAGCAGGGCGGGCTCGATCTGGCGCTGGAGGGGTGCGGACGGGCGCTGGAGCTGGCCCGGAAGGAGTCCGACGCCCACACCGAGATGCTGGCCCTCCAGCACCTCGCCCGGATGCAGCTCGCGGCGGGACAGCCGCAGGACGCCCTGGACTCGGCCGGTGCCGCCTTCGATCTGGGTCCCGAGCCCGAGGAGACGGCCCGCCGGGTGCTGCTGACGACGGTCAGCGGTGAGGCGCGGCTCGCCCTGGGCGAGGAGGCCGAGGGGGCACGGCTGCTGGATCTGGCGGCCTCGGAGGCCGAGCGGTCCGGGTACGACGAGGGCGCGGTGCGGGCGCTGGAGGCGCTGTTGCGGGTGACCGCGGCGCCGGAGCACGTACGACGGTACGAGAAGGCGGTCAGGCGGCTCTCCGCCGACGGATGAGCCGGGGGCCCGGACGGGCGGCGGGGGACACGGCCCGCTGCTCCGGCCGTCCCTGCCCGGCCGAACGCGTGCACGCGGCGGGGCGGGCGGCGGGCACGGGCGCACGGACCGCCGCTCCGGCCGACGGCGGGCCGGGCGGCCGTGGTACGGGTGCGCGGGCCCGCCTCTCCGGACGGGGTACGCGCGGGCGGCCCGCGTCCCCCGCCCGTCGCGGGCGCTCCGGTCTCAGCCCTCCTCGTCCATTCCGGCCAGGACCAGCGGCAGCCGTGCGGTGCCCGACGCGGTCACCGTGACGGGAACGCCCCAGTCCTGCTGGTGGACGTGGCAGGCGGGGTACTCGTTGTCGGGGTCGTCGTCGCAGGAGGCGGCCATCGCCGAGACGTGCAGGACGCCCTCGGTGACGCCGTCGGCGAGGACCAGTTCGCGGAAGAGATCGGTGCCCGCGCCCTCGCCCGAGGCCAGCAGCTCCGGCGGGGTGGAGGAGACCAGCAGCCGGGTCGAGGGCCCGTAGCGGGTGTCGAGCTTCTGTCCGGCGGGCGCCTGGAAGACGACGTCGAGCCGGAGGGTGCCGGGGGCGATCTCGGTGGCCGCGCGCTGGGTGCGGTGGGCCCGGTCCGCGACCCGTACCGCCTCCTCGGGCAGCCGCAGCCGGGTCAGCCGGTGGCGGGCGGACTCGACGACGACGAGATCGCCGTCGACGAGCACGGCGTCGCTCGGTTCGCGCAGGTCCGTGGCGAGCGTGGTGACCTCGCCGCTCGCGGGGTCGTAGCGGCGCAGGGCGTGGTTGTACGTGTCGCAGATCGCGACGGATCCGTCGGGCAGCGCGGTGACGCCCAGCGGGTGCTGGAGCAGCGCCTGGCCCGCGGCCCCGTCGCGGTGGCCGAAGTCGAAGAGGCCGGTGCCGACGGCGGTGTGCACGGCTCCGTCGCGGTCGACCCAGCGCACGGCGGAGGTCTCCGAGTCGGCGACCCAGAGCCGGTCCGGGGTCGCGGCGAGCCCGGAGGGCTGGGCGAACCAGGCCTCGGCGCCCGGCCCGTCGACCAGCCCTTCGTTGGTGGTGCCGGCCGCGACCCGTACGGTGCCGTCCTCGGGGTCGTACGTCCACAGCTGGTGGACACCGGCCATGGCGATCCAGAGCCTGCCGTCGAACCAGGCGACGTCCCACGGCGAGGAGAGGTCCGTCTCCGGGCCGGGGCCGCTGGTGGGCGCGCCCTGCCACCACTGGCGGCCGGTGCCGGCGAGGGTCGTCGTCTCCCCGGTCGCGAGGTCGAGGGCGCGGATCGCGTGGTTCACGGTGTCGGCGACGGCGATCCGCCCGTCGGGCAGGACGGCCAGCCCCTGGGGCTCGCTGAACCGGACCTTCTCGGGCCCGCCGTCCGTGAGGCCGCGCTCGCCCGAGCCGAAGTGCCGGCGGACCGTCTCGCCGTCCGCGTCCAGCTCGACCAGCCGGTGGCGCGTGGTGTCGGAGACCAGGAAGCCGCCGTCGGGCAGGAGCAGCGCCTTGCCCGGGAAGCGCAGATGCGTGGCGACCGGCTCGGGCGCCACATAGGGCCCGTCACCGCGCCGCAGGGTGCCCTTGGCGGCGTGCTCGGTCTCCAGCTCCTCGACCAGCTTCTCGATGGCGTGGGCGTGGCCCTCACCGGCGTGCTGGGCGACGACATAGCCCTCGGGGTCGATCACGACGAGGGTGGGCCAGGCGCGGACCGCGTACTGCTTCCAGGTGGTCAGCTCGGGATCGTCCAGCACCGGGTGGTGCACCTCGTACCGCTCGACGGCGTCGACGACCGCCTGGTGCTCCGCCTCGTGGACGAACTTCGGGGAGTGCACGCCCACGATCACGACGGTGTCGCGGTGCTTCTCCTCCAGCGCGCGCAGCTCGTCGAGCACATGCAGACAGTTCACACAGCAGAAGGTCCAGAAATCGAGGATGACAATGCGTCCCCGCAGGTCGGAGAGGGTGTACTGCTGATCGCCTGTATTGAGCCAGCCGCCCTTGCCGATGAGTTCGGGGGCCCGGACGCGTGCACGTGTCGCCATGGGAACAGTCAACAGCACCGTGGCGTTCCCGCATTCCCCCAGGGGCTCGGGGAACCTGTGAGCCATGAGACTTCTTGTGCGTGAGCGACTGTTCGGCATCGGTGACGACTACTGGATCGAGGACGAGAACGGCCGCAAGGTCTTCCTCGTCGACGGCAAGGCCATGCGGGTGCGCGACACCTTCGAGCTGAAGGACTCCCAGGGCCGCATCGTCGCGGAGATCCGGCAGAAGCTGCTCAGCCTCCGCGACACCATGCTGATCGAGCGCGACGGCGAACAACTGGCCAAGGTCAAGCGCAAGCGCCTCTCCCTGCTCCGCAACCACTACCGCGTGACCCTCGTCGACGGCACCGAGCTCGATGTCAGCGGCAAGATCCTCGACCGCGAGTTCGCCGTCGACTACGATGGCGAACTCCTTGCCCAGATCTCCCGCCGCTGGCTCACCGTCCGCGACACCTACGGCATCGACATCGTCCGCGACGACGCCGACGCCTCCCTCCTCATCGCGGTGGCGGTCTGCGTCATCGTCCTCGCGGAGAAGGAACACGAGGACTGAGCGGTCCGTACCGCCCGAAGGGCCCCTGTTTCACGTGAAACAGGGGCCCTTCGGCAGACCGGGCGGAGCGGGACGGTGTGGCCGGCTACAGCCGCCGGTCCTTGAGCGCCGGGAACTGTTCGCGCGTGGAACCGACCTTCGACGGGTCGAACTCCACGGTCAGGATCTCCTCACCGGAACCCGCCTCGGCCAGGATCTCGCCCCAGGGGTCGACCACGATGCTGTGGCCGGCCTGCTCGATTCCGGCGTGGGTGCCGGCGGAGCCGACGGCGAGGACGTACGCCTGGTTCTCGACGGCGCGGGCCTGGGCGAGCAGGGTCCAGTGGGCGCGGCGGCGCTCGGGCCAGCCGGCGGCGACGACGAGGGTTTCGGCGCCGGCGTCGACGAGGCCGCGGAAGAGTTCGGGGAAGCGGAGGTCGTAGCAGGTGGCGAGGCCGAGCGTGGTGTCCGGGAGGGAGACGGTCACCAGCGTCTCGCCGGCGCCCATCATGACGGCCTCGCCCTTGTCGAAGCCGAAGCGGTGGATCTTGCGGTAGGCGGCGGCCCGCGCGCCCTCGGGGGTGAAGACGAGCGTGGTGTTGTAGAGCGTGCCGTCCGGGTCGCGTTCGACGAAGGAGCCGGCGTGCAGCCAGACACCCGCCTCGGCGGCCGCCTCGGCCATCAGGGTGTGGGTGGGGCCCAGCAGCGGCTCGGCCTCGGCCTCGAAGGCGGTGTAGGCGAAGGCGCCGACCGGCCACAGCTCGGGCAGGACCACCAGATCCGCGCCCCGCTGCGCGAGGACGAGGGAAACCGCGCGGTCCCTGCGGGAACTGACGGATTCGTCCGGGTCTACTGCGATCTGGATGAGGGAGGCGCGCACACTACCACCGTCCTGACATTCGAGCCGTCAACACCGGCCTACGATCGTCACACGAAAGCACTGCCGGGGTGCCTGATCGCAGCGTAACTTAGCGACCGAACCTCATCGCAGCTCGCAGCCCGCACCCAGCACGCCAGCCCATGCACCGCAGAACCGCCACGAGGGGTCCCGTGACCGTCCATCCCAGCCTCCAGACCTACGCCGACGCCTGGACCCACTCCATCGAGTCGATAGCCGAGCTGGTGAGCCCGCTCACCGAGGGGGAGTGGAACGGCCGCACGCCCTGCCCCAACTGGTCGGTGCGCGACATCGTGTCGCACATCATCGGCATGGAGTGCGAACAGCTCGGTGATCCGCGTCCGATCCACACCCTGCCGCGCGATCTCTACCACGTGCAGAGCGACTTCGCCCGCTACATGGAGATGCAGGTCGACGTCCGCCGTCACCACACCGGCCCGGAGATGACCTCCGAGCTGGAGTACACGATCATTCGGCGCTCCCGTCAGCTGCGCAACGAGACGCGTGCCCCGGAGACCATGACGCGGGCGCCGCTCGGGGCCGAGCAGACGCTCGAAGTGGCGCTGCGGATGCGGGCCTTCGACGTGTGGGTGCACGAGCAGGATCTGCGGACCGCGCTGGGCCGGCCCGGCAATCTGGACTCTCCCGGTGCTGCGGTCGCCCGGGACATCCTGCTCCTGGGGCTGCCGAAGGTGGTGGCCAAGGACGCGGGCGCCCCGGCCAATTCGGCGGTCGTGCTGGATGTGCACGGTCCGGTGGAGTTCCTGCGCACCGTCAGGGTGGACGCCGAGGGCCGCGGTTCGGTGGACGGCGCACCGTCGCTGGGCCCCGCGGTGACGCTGGCGATGGACTGGGAGACGTACGTACGGCTGGCCTGCGGGCGGGTGCGGCCGGGCGCGGTCGCGGACCGGGTCAAGGCCGAGGGCGACCAGGAGCTGGCCGAGGCCATCCTGCGGAACTTCGCGGTCACCCCGTAACGCGTCGTCCGGCGGTGCCCGCCCCCGTCGGGGAGTGGGCACCGCCGGACGCGCTGGACCGGTCAGGCCGGTACGTGCACGGCTTCCACGCGGCTGATCACATGGTGCTCGCGCTCCCGGTGCGCGGCCTTGAGCCGCAGCCGCAGGATCTGCGCGACACCGAGCGCCTCCAGGACGAAGACCGAGGAGAACGCGACGCGGTAGTCGTCACCGGTCGCGTCGAGCAGCACGCCGACGGCGAAGAGCGTGGTCATCGAGGCGATGAAACCGCCCATGTTGACGATGCCCGAGGCCGTGCCCTGGCGCTCCGGCGGGTTGGCCGGGCGGGCGAAGTCGAAGCCGATCATCGAGGCGGGCCCGCAGGCACCCAGCACGACGCACAGGGTGATCAGCAGCCACATCGGGGCGCGGTCCCCGGGGTGCAGGATCGTCGCCGCCCACAGGAGCGCGGTCGTCCCGACCGTCCCCAGGGCCAGCGGCAGCCGCGCCGCGTGGTGCCGGGCGATGATCTGGCCGTAGACCAGGCCGATCGCCATGTTAGAGAGCACCACCAGCGTCAGCAGCTCCCCCGCCGTCCCCCGGCTCAGCCCCTGGTCCTCCACCAGGAACGGCAGCCCCCACAGCAGCAGGAACACCATGGCCGGGAACTGCGTCGTGAAGTGCACCCACATCCCGAGCCGCGTGCCGGGCTCCCGCCAGGAGGCGGCGATCTGCCGGCGGACGTACGCGACACCGGCGTGCTCGACGGGCGGCGGCTCGAAGCCCTCGGGGTGGTCCTTCAGGAAGAGCAGGACGAGCACCAGCACCACGACACCGGCCAGGGCGCTGCCGACGAAGGTCTGGGTCCAGCCGAAGCCGTGCAGGGAGCGGGCGATCACGAGCGTCGAGACGAGGTTGCCCGCCATGCCGAACAGGGCCGCGACCTGCCCGATCAGCGGTCCGCGCCGGGCCGGGAACCAGCGCGCCCCCAGCCGGAGCACGCTGATGAACGTCATCGCGTCGCCGCAGCCCAGCAGGGCGCGGGAGGCGAGCGCGGTGCCGTACGACGGGGAGAGCGCGAAGCCGAGCTGGCCGAGGGTGAACAGCACGGCGCCCAGGGCCAGGACCTTCTTGGTGCCCAGCCGGTCGACCATGAGGCCGACGGGTATCTGCATGCCCGCGTAGACGAGCAGTTGGAGGATGGAGAAGGTGGACAGCGCCGAGGCGTTGACGTGGAAGCGGTCGGCCGCGTCGAGTCCCGCGACACCGAGGCTGGTGCGGAAGATGATCGCGACGAAGTAGACGGCGACGCCGATGCCCCAGACCCAGGCGGCACGCCGGCCGCCGGGCGGATCACCGGGCAGGGACAGGGTGGGGGCGGCGGCGGAACTCACCGGTCCTCACCCCGGACCAGCACCTTGACCCGGCCGACGTGGCGGCGGACGACCTGGGCGGCGCCCTCCTCGTCACCGGACCTGATCGCCTCCAGCAGCTCGCCGTGCTCGGCGATGTTGGCGGCGATCCTGCCGGGGTGGGCCTCCATGACGGCGACGCCCATCCGCAGCTGGCGGTCACGCAGCTGGTCGTAGAGGCGGGAGAGGATCTCGTTGCCCGCGTGGCGGACGATCTCGGCGTGGAAGCAGCGGTCCTTCACGGACACGGCGGCCAGGTCACCGGCCTCCGACAGCTGCCGCTGCTCCTCCAGCAGCTGTTCCAGCCGGACGATCAGCGTGGCGGGGGCGGGCACCGCCCGGCGTACGGCGAACTCCTCGACCAGCAGCCGGGTCTCCACGACGTCCGCGATCTCCTGGGCGGAGACGGCGAGCACCAGGGCGCCCTTCTTCGGGTAGAGCTTGATCAGCCCCTCGACCTCCAGCCGCAGCAGCGCCTCGCGCACGGGCGTCCGGGACACCCCCACGGCCTCGGCGAGATGGCCTTCGGTCAGCAGCGTCCCGCCCTCGTAGCGGCGGTCCAGGACGGCGTCCTTGATGTGGGTGTAGACCCGCTCGGCGGCGGGCGGCGGCTTCACGGGCGGCAGGGCGGGGGACGGGGCTGGGGCAGGCATGCACACAGCATAGATACAACATGGACGCAAGACGGAACCGTTCCAGGATGCGGACGCCGGCGACCGGAAGCACCGCCCCCGGATGTCACGAGAAATCACCCCTCATGCACCGCAACCATTCATGCCCCCCAAAAGTCTCATCAGCGCGCGGCACCCTCATGTGGCCGCATTCCAGGGGCGTTTGGAGCGTTCAACTTGAAAATCGGCATTAAGGGCATAAGGCGCGTTTCCGCCACCGCCACGGTGGCGCTCACCGCGGGGGCCGTCGTCGCGAGCGGCGCCTTCGCCTCCACGGCACAGGCCGCCACGCCGCCGACTCCCTCGATCGTCGCCAAGGGCGGCTTCGTGATGAACAACGGCACGGGGAAGACCCTCTTCACCAAGGCCGCGGACACCCGCCGCTCCACCGGCTCCACCACGAAGATCATGACCGCCCGGGTGGTCCTGGCCCAGAAGGGCCTGAACCTGGACTCCAAGGTCACGATCCAGAAGGCGTACAGCGACTACATCGTCGCCAAGGGCGCCTCCTCGGCTCGCCTCATCGTGGGCGACAAGGTCACCGTCCGCCAGCTGCTGTACGGCCTGATGCTGCCGTCCGGCTGCGACGCCGCGTACGCGCTGGCCGACAAGTTCGGCTCCGGCACCACGCGCGCGGCCCGGGTGAAGTCGTTCCTCGGCAAGATGAACAGCACGGCCAAGTCGCTCGGCATGAAGAACACGCACTTCGACTCGTTCGACGGCATAGGGAACGGGTCCAACTACTCGACCCCGCGCGATCTGACGAAGCTCGCCAGCAGTGCGATGAAGTACTCCACGTTCCGCACGATCGTGAAGACGAAGTCGACGAAGCAGAAGGTCACCACGAAGAGCGGCGGCTACCGCTACATGGCGTGGACCAACACCAACAAGCTGCTCGGCACCTACAGCGGCACGATCGGTCTGAAGACCGGTTCCGGCCCGACGGCCAAGTACTGCCTGGTCTTCGCGGCCACCCGCAACGGCAAGACGGTCATCGGCACCGTCCTGGCCTCCACCTCGGAGGCGGCCCGCACCTCGGACGCGAAGAAGCTCATGGACTACGGCTTCAAGAAGTAGCCCGCTCGGCCCGGCACGGGTCGGCCGGCACGTCACAGGAGGGGTCCCGCACGCCGCGGGGCCCCTCCCGTCGTGTGCGGGGAGGCCCGACCGCCCCGTCACCGGCAGACCCTAGGGTGGGCGGATGCCCCCGGCCTTCGACCTCCGCGACGAACTGCCCGCCGCCCTCGCCGGACCCCCGGCGGCCTGGCGGTTCGTCGAACGCTTCGCCGCACGACTCGGCGCACCGGCCGGACCGGACGACGGCTTCCCGGAGTCCGAACTCGCCGCCGCCGAAAGCCGGCTCGGACTACGGCTGCCGGAGGCGATGCGCGAGTGGTACGGCCGGTTCGGACGCCGCCACGACCTCCTGCACGGGGCGAGGACACTGCTGCCCCCGGACGAGCTGGAGGCGGACGACGAGGCCCTGACCTGGCAGGTGGAGAGCTTCTGGCTGTACCAGATCGCCGTGCCGCTCGACCGGTGCGGGGAGGCCGACCCGCCCGTGGTGATCGACGGGACCTCGCAGGCGTACGAGAACTGGGAACCGTACGCGGACCGCTTCTCCACCGCGTGCGTGGAAACGGTGCTGTCGGAGAACACCCTGTGCGGCGACTGGGGCGGCTGGACCCGGGAAGGGCTGCCCGGCGACACCGCGCGCCTGGAGCGGTCCCTCGCCCTCGTACCACCGCTGCTGACCGTGGGCGGCACGGAGAGGGCGGGCCGCTGGTACGCGGGCGCCGACGTCCTGGTGCACCACGACCGCACGGACGACGCGGTGGAGGCGGGACGGCTGTACGTCCGCGCCCTGACGCGGGAGGCGCTGGACGAGAGCCTGACCGCGCTCCCGGGACCGTGGACGGAGACGGCAGCCGGCTGAACGGCCGCCGGGCGAGGGGTTCGCGAGGCGGCCGAGAGGATTTCGCCGTCGGCCGATCCGGTGGCACGCGGTACGGCACGGCGGCACGATGCCCGCATGCGCCCCGTTCTCGTCCTTGTCCACAGCCCCTCCGTGGGGCCCTCCACCTGGCAGCCGGTGGCCGAACGGCTGACGGACCTGGGGCACCGGGTGCGCGTGCCGTCCCTGCTGGATGTGGGCGCGGGCGGACCACCGTTCTGGCCCCGGGCCGCCTCGGCCGTCCGGGACGGGCTGGCCGGGATTCCGGCGGACCACCCCGTCGTCCTGGTCGCGCACAGCAACGCGGGGCTGTTCCTCCCGGCCGTCCGTGCGGAATTGGACCACCCGGTGGCGTCCTCGGTCTTCGTCGACGCCGCGCTGCCGGCCCGCACCGGCCCGACCCCCGTGGCACCGCCCGAACTCCTGGACTTCCTCCGCCCCCTGGCCGTGGACGGGACGCTGCCGCGCTGGACGGACTGGTGGGACGAGGCGGACGTGGCCCCGATGTTCCCGGGCCCGGACCCGGCCCTGCGCCGGCGGATCACCGAGGAGCAGCCCAGGCTGCCGCTCTCCTACTACGAGCAGCACGTACCGGTCCCCGAGGGCTGGGACGACCACCCCTGCTCCTATCTGCTGTTCGGGCCGCCGTACGAGGACACGGCCGAGGACGCACGCGAACGGGGCTGGCGGACGGCGCTTCTGCCCGGCGAGCACCTGCACCAGACCGTCGACCCCGAGGGCACGGCCCGGCTTCTCCTGGAACTCTCCGGCAACAGCGGGGCCTCGGAGGCGGAACGGCCGTAGCGCGGCCGTTCCCGCGACGGCGGGGCCGCGCGACGTCTACGCGCACGCCTCCTGCCACAAGATGGCTGCCGCACCGTGGGAGGGACGCGATCTCACCCCCGAACCGATGGCCCGCTCACCGGACTTCGGCGGCCGGCCTCGCGGCACGGGCGGTGAGGTGGCGTCGTTCGGGGGCGCTGGTGGCCCGGCGGGCGGCGTCCCGGTACTGCGCGGCGGCGGAGGCGGTGTCGCCGAGCAGTTCCAGGAGATGGGCGCGGGTGGCGAAGAGGCGGTGGTGGCCGGCCATCCGCTTGTCGTCCTCCAGTCCGGCGATCAGGTCGAGCCCGGCCGCCGGCCCGTGCACCATGGCGACGGCGACCGCCTTGTTGAGCGTGACCATGGGGTTCGGCGCCAACTCCTCCAGGAGTCCGTACAGGAGCAAAATCTGCGGCCAGTCCGTGGCGTCCACGTGCGCGGCCTCGTCGTGGACGGCGGCGACGGCCGCCTGCACCTGGTACGGCCCGACCTCGCCGCGCGGCAGCGTCGCGGTGAGCAGGGCGACGCCCTCGGCGATCAGGTCCTGGTCCCAGCGGCTCCGGTCCTGCTCGGCCAGCGGGACCGGATCGCCGCCGGGGCCCGTGCGGGCGGGGCGGCGGGCGTCGGTGAGGAGCATCAGCGCCAGCAGCCCGGCGGTCTCGGTGTCCTCGGGCAGCAGCCGGTGCAGCCAGCGGGTCAGCCGGATCGCCTCGGCGGACAGGGCCGGTGCGGTCAGATCGTCCCCGTCCGTCGTCACGTACCCCTCGTTGAAGATCAGGTACAGCACGTGCAGCACGGCCCGCTGCCGCTCCGCACGGTCCGAGGCACCGGGCATCCGCAGCGGTTCCCCGGATGCCTTGATCGTCTGCTTGGCCCGGCTGATGCGCTGGGCCATCGTCGCCTCCGGTACGAGGAACGCCGCCGCGATCTGCGCGGTGCTCAGGCCCCCGACCGCCCGCAGCGTCAGCGCGATGCGGCTCGGTGCGGACAGGGCGGGGTGGCAGCAGAGGAAGAGGAGCGCCAGCGAGTCGTCCCGGTCCGTGGCCGCGTCCGCGTCGGCGGCCCGGCTCAGCAGCTCCGCCTGCGGGGTCGCCAGCGCCAACCGGTCCTCGCGGAGCCGCCGCGCCCGCTCGCTGCGGACCTGGTCCACCAGCCTGCGCGAGGCGACGGTGACCAGCCAGCCCCGGGGGTTCTCCGGCGTCCCCTCCACCGGCCACTGCACCGCTGCCGCGAGCAGCGCCTCCTGCACGGC
This sequence comes from Streptomyces sp. NPDC057682, assembly GCF_042799575.1. Taxonomy (NCBI): domain Bacteria; kingdom Bacillati; phylum Actinomycetota; class Actinomycetes; order Kitasatosporales; family Streptomycetaceae; genus Streptomyces; species Streptomyces sp. NPDC057682. The sequence continues at coordinate 216,368 of NZ_JBHVIN010000001.1, forward strand.
GTCCTCGCACGCGTCGAAGCCGCCGTACCGGCGCACCAGCGCGCCGAGGACCTGCGGCGCGAGCTCACGCAGCAGGTCCTCGGTGCGAAGGTCCTCGGCGGGGCCGCCCTCCACGCGGTGGCGGTCCTCGGCAGGGACGTCCTCGGCGCAACCAGCCTGACTCACACGTCCGCCGCGGACTCGTGCAGCACGGGCCACAGCTCGACCGGGTCCTCCGACGCGAACGGCATGTCCGCCGCGATCTCCTCCGCCCGCTCCTGGCTCTCGCAGTCCAGCAGGTAGAAGCTGGCGATGTACTCCTTCGTCTCCAGGTACGGCCCGTCCGTCACGGCCGGCACCCCGTCCTTCCGCCGCACCAGCCTGGCGTTGACCGCGTCCGCCAACCCGTAGGCCCCCAACAGCTCCCCGCTCTCGCGGTACTTCGCGTTGAACGCCTCCTGCGCGGCGATCGCCTCCGGCCACGCCTCGGCCGGGAAGGAGTCCCACTTCTCCTGGTTGCCGTAGATCATCGCGATGTACTTCATCTCGGGTGTCCTCCCGCTCCGGCGCACCCCTCCGGCGCGCTGTCACCCTTCAGTCGGAGCGGACGGCCGGGCCTCGACATCGGGCCGACACTTTCTCCGAACTTTCTTCGCGCCCCCCCCGTGCGGCTGCGGATGATCACGATAAGCCCCTCACTCCCGGAGGACCTCGGGCACCGTACGTCTCCCTGTCCTGAGGGAACTCCGCGAGCAGCGCAGGTCATGATGTGCGGATGGTGATGAGTGAGGCGGAACTCCTGAATCTTCTGCGGGAACTGGACGACCCCCACCATCTGGAGTGGCCGAAGGGTTATGACCGGGCCCGTGTCGCCGCCACGTTCGAGAGGCTGGTGCGCCGCCTTGAGAAGGACTTCGGAGCGCCCTGCCCGTTCGACCAGGACGAACAGGACACCAGCGCGTACGGACGCGTCCACGTCCCGGCCGAGGCGACCGTCTGCGGCACACGGATCGTCGTCTGCGTCAGCAAGTTCGGCTTCCTGGCCGAGGTCTGCGCCGACAATCCGGGCGCCTACTTCGGTACGGAGGACGCCCGCTCGGAGGGGGCGCTCGCCCCTTCGGACCTTGCCCTCGTGGAACGGGCCCTGGCCGCTCTCGGCTATGTCAGCGTCCCCGAGGAGCTGTTGGAGACCGACTACCAGGGCCCGTGCGAACTGGGCCGGCATACGGAGCGACCCACATGGTGGACGCGCTTTTTCGGCATGCAATGAGGCGTGGCGGGGCGCCTCCGCTCGCGGCTCAGCCCTGGCGGATCTCGGCCTGGAAGGCGTCCCAGGCAGCGGGGGCGACGACGAGGACGGGACCGTCGGTCCGCTTGGAGTCGCGGACGGCGACGGTGGCGAGAACGTTGCGGGCGACCTCGACGCACTCGCCGTTCGGTTCGCTGTAGCTGGACTTGGTGAAGCGGAAGTCAGTCATTCGTTCATCCCCTTGGCGATGCTCTCGATGAATCGCATCGAGTCGTACGGCGACAGGCTCATGGCACAGGTGCGGGCGAACAGCTCGGCATACGAAGCGCTCTCCTCGACGCCCTCCACCCAGTTGGTGGTACGCAGCCCATCCATGTGCACGACGTCCACCGCCCCCTCCTCGGCAAACGTGAGGATATTGAAGGACCCACCACCGCAAGAATGTACCCCTGCCCTGAAGGGGAGCACCTGGACATCGATGGTCGGTTCGTCTGCCAGCGCCCGCAGGTGCTCAAGTTGCTGACGCATGACCTGGGGTCCGCCGATCATCTGGCGGAGAGCGGCTTCCCACACCACGGCATGCACGCGGAGGGGTTCAGCGCCGCGCAACCTCCGTTGGCGACGCACACGAACGTCAACGATACGTTCGACTTCGTCGATCTCGTCCGGCGACACAGCCGCCACGGCCAAGGCCCTCATGTACTCGGGCGTCTGGAACAGGCCGGGAACGAGCGCTAGTTGCCACGTCCGTACCTTTACGGCGACGTCCTCCATGGCGATGTACTCCCGAAGATTGCCCGCCGACAGCGACCCGACCCACCACCCCTTCGCCTTGCGGCGCTCCCGGTCGAGCTTGGCCAGCCGCAGCAGGGACTGCACGGCCTGAGGGCTTTCCACTCCGTACAGACCGCACAGGGCAACAACGTCGGGATCGCGGAAGGGAACCCAGCCACGCTCCATCTTGGCAACCTTCGCCGCCTGGGCGCTGAGAGCCTCTGCGGCCTGCGCTTGATTGAGCCCGGCAGCCTCTCGGAGGGCAAGCAACTGCCCGCCCAACTGTCGCGCGAGAACGGTGGAAACCCGATTCCCCAGAGCTGCTTGAGACTTCCGCACCGTTCAACCTCCCACGTGTCGCACCAGTCTGCATCGGACGATCGGACAGCCACAATCACTCCTGCGGGGATAATTATCTCCGAGAGATTGTGGCGGAGTCGCCGGATCGCTACGTTCGGTGCAGAGCGCAACACCCAGAGGCATCGCCTTGGCGGAAGCGCACCACCCTGCCCCGCAGGGCCCAGCACTGCCACCGCCCAACCCAGAGAGGCACGCGACCATGACCGCAGCCCAGGAGAAGATCCCCGCGCCCGACCCCGTCCCCCCGCTTCACGAGGACACGCTCGCGTATACGCCGACGGCGCGGAGCGTCACGTTGGCTCGGAGGCGGGTGGCGCGGCTGGTGCGGGAGTGGGGGTACGGGGCGCGGGCCGGGGAGGCGGCGCTGTTGACCGGGGAGTTGGCGACCAACGCGCTGTTGCACGGATCGGTGCGGGAGCGGCTGTTTCAGGTGCGGGTCGCGGTCGTGGGGGACGTGCTGCGGATCGAGGTGGCGGATCCACGGGCGGACCGGCTGCCCGGGGTGCGGGAGGCGGGGGACACGGACTGCTTCGGGCGGGGGCTGGTGGTCGTGGACGCGATCGCGGACCGCTGGGGTGTCGAGCCCCGGTGCGTGGGGAAGACGGTGTTCGCCGAACTGGTGCTGGGGCACGCGGCGGACGCGGCGGCAGGCCGCCTGCCCGTGGGCTGACGGCCTGCCGAAGGGGGCCCCGGGGGTCAGCGGGGCCAGGCGCAGTGGACGTGGCGGCTGTGACCGGCGTTGCCGGGGCCGAGGACTTCCGTCGCGCCGAGCTTCTTGCAGGCGGCCATGAGCTGCTTGTGCGGGGCGCCGCTGCCGACGTGGCGGCCGTTGATGTAGTTGAGGTCGAAGGCGATGCCCGCGTAGTGGCGGGAGCGGGTGCTGTGGTCGCCGCCGACCATCTCGGAGACGGAGATGCGGAAGCCGTACTGGGTACGGAGCTTGAGCAGGCCGTTCAGCATGCGCGGGTCGAGCGCCACGCGGCGGTTGGGCTTGTCGCCCCAGGGGCTGGTGAGCGCGCCCTTGCCGTTGGCCGTGTCGATGACGTTCTGGCGGACCGTCGAGCCGGCGTGCGTGCCGCCCGGGTGGACCGTGGCGAGGCTGATCTGCTTCTGGGCCAGGATCTGCTTGGCGAGGGACGCCCGGGTGTCCGCCTTGAGGGCGGGGCGGTCGGACGCCACCGCGACCGACGTGGTCAGGGCGGTCGCGGCCACGAGGCCGGCCAGCAGGCGGGCGGCGGTGCGGTGCGCGGGGAGGGACGTAGTCATGGGAACTCCTCGGTGACGGTGTGGCGTTGATGGGGTGGGTGGGCGGGATCGTGCAACGTCGGCGCCCGAGCCGTGGTGGCTAGCTGGTGCGGGTGCCCAGGGCCTTCAGTTCCGCCGCGCTGCCCCGGAAGACGTTGCGGTCGGCCGGGCCGTCGATCCCCGCCACGCGGGCGCGGTCGGTGTACTGCCAGAACGTCCAGGCGCGCCCCGCCCCGGGCACCTGCTGCGGCTCCTTCGCGCCGCTGCCGTAGCGGGCGAGCCAGAGGGGGTGTCCGGCGAACACCTGGCCCTTGCCGTTCATGCAGTCGTGCACGAAGGACGCGCGGGTGTAGACGATCGGGGTGACGCCGAAGGCCCTCTTCGTCTCGTTGAGGAAGGCCCGGATCTGGTCCGCGCGCAGCGCCTTCGGGCAGACCTCCTTGCCGCCCTTGACGGGCAGCTTCTCCACGTCGAGGACCGGCGGGAGTTCACCCGGCGCACCGCCCTTGTAGCCGGCGGCCCGGACGGTCGTGACGAAGTGGCGGGCCTGGGCGGCGCCGTCGCCCGTGCTGCGGGGGTCGAAGAAGTGGTACGGGGCGCGCAGCAGCGAGGTCCGGGAGGCGGCGGCGTAATCACGGGCGAACCAGCCGTCCTTGACCGAGACGCCCTGGGTGGCCTTGAGGAACGCGAAACGGTGGGAGCCCGCCACCCGCTTCCAGTCGATCGCGGTGTCGCTCTTGTTCCCGTGGTTGTGGTGGCTGGTGTCCACACCGGTCACGGCGTACGACGTGGGTGGTGCGGCCTGGGCCCCCGGCGCGGGGGCGCCGAGCGTCAGCAGCGTCGCTCCCACGACCGCTCCGGCCAGCGCGGCACGCACTCGTACGGGTGATGTCGGATGCATACGCGGAACTCCTTGCTTCTGAGGTGAACGGGCCCCACGGCTCCCCGCCGGTCACGAAACGCGCAGGCCGGAGCACCCCTGCGAAGGGGCGGTATCGGGGTGGGGGTCGCGGGGCTCTCGGGCCGTCCGCTCCTCAACTGTGCCGCACGGAACGCGGCTTTCACTACGATCTGCGTCCCGCACGTCGATGCGCCTAGGCATGCTCCTGATGCACGGCGTTGACCTGCGACTATGCACACGGACGCTTCGGAGACACGCATGACGGAGACCACGGGGACCGCCCAGGGGACGCAGCCCGGACGGGCCCTCGCCGCACTCCTGAGGTCCTGGTGGGAGGCGTCGGCCCGGGAAGGCCGCGACAAACCCACGCAGCAGTCCCTCGCCAAACGGCTCGGGATCGACCAGACCACGCTGTCGCGCTATCTGAACCCCCGCCACACGTCCAACGCCCCGCGCCGGATCGTCGAGCGCCTGCACGAGGTGCTGCACGCCCCCGAGGACGACCTCGCGCGGGCGTGCGCCCTGGCCGACGCGGCGGCCGAGGCCGCGCCCGGCCGCCGGCGTACGACCGGCGCCCCCTCCCCGGCCCCGGAGGCCCAGGACCCGAAAGCCCCGGAAGCCCTGGACGACTCCGGCCCCGACGCCACCACCACGGCCGCACCGGCCCCCGCCGCCGAGGTGCCGCGCCCCCGCCGCCCCCTGACCCGGCTCCCCGCCGTCCTCCCCGGCCTGGCGGTCACCGCTCTGTTCCTGCTGGTGGTCGGGGGGCTCGTGTGGTGGGCGGTACCGGCACCCGGCGACGACGCGAAGGCCACCACCGGCACCGCCGCGACGACGAGCGCGGCGGACTGGCCGGTCATCAGCAAGGGCCATGTCCTCTGGGGCGCCCGCACCGTGCAACTGCTGCTGCGGGCCCACGCGTACGACGTGAAGGTCGACGCCGACTACGGCCCCGCCACGGCCGCCGCCGTCACCCGCTTCCAGACCGCCCACGGGCTGAACCCGGACGGCAGGGTGGGCCCCGACACCTGGCGGCTGCTGATCATCCGGGTCGACTCCCGCACCACCCAGGCGGACGCCGTCACCGCCGTGCAGTACCTCCTCCACCGCGCCGGGGTGCAGACCGACAACACCGGGACGTACACCCCCTCGACCATGCGGTCACTGAAGGAGTTCCAGTCCTCCCACGCCCTGCCCGCCACGGGCACCGCCGACGAGGACACCTGGCGGGCGCTGATCCACGCCCAGGGCGCCGGCCTGCACAAGTAGTCCCGGGGACCCGCCGCTCAGAGGCCGTCCGCCCGCTCCAGCGCCTCCGCGATCATCCGCGTCGCGAACGCGCGGTCGTCGGTGATCCGGTTGATCTGCTCCGCCAGCAGGAACGCCGTGGCCTCCAGCGGATTCATCTCGGCGCTCGTCCACTCCCCGTACTGCTTGCGCCAGAGGTTCGGGCTCAGGCCGGTGCCGGCCGCGATGACCAGTCCCGCCATCGTGGGGATGACCTCGGGGCTCACGCTCCGGGGCATCCGGCCCAGCGAGACCACCAGACCGGGGATCACGTACTCGATGACGTCCTTGTCGTGCGCCTCGTGCGTCCGCCGCAGCCAGGTCATGAACATGTAGATGAGCGTGCACGTCCCGTCCAGGACCTCGGCGGCGCCCTCGGGACCCAGCGACGTCAGGTACTGCTCGGCCAGCTCCCGCTGCTCGGGGGAGCTCGACCCTCCGTCGTAGACGCCCTTGAGGCGGGAGTCGATCAGCAGGAGGGCCGCGCTCACATCGCCGACGGACGCGAACGCGGGATCGCAACTCGATGTCACAGGGCCTCTCTCCTCAGGTCGCGGGGGTGAACTGCCCGGCCGCTTCGCAGCGTAGGGGCCCGCGCACGCACAAGGGGCGGGCCCGCGCGAAAACCGCACGGACCCGCCCCTTTCCTGCTAAACGCCTGCCGGGCGCGTCACTACGCCCAGGTGATCAGCCGCTTCGGCTGCTCCAGGATCGCGGCGACGTCCGCCAGGACCTTGGAGCCCAGCTCGCCGTCGACCAGGCGGTGGTCGAACGACAGCGCCAGCGTGGTCACCTGACGCGGCTTCACCTTGCCCTTGTGGACCCAGGGCTGGAGCTTGATCGCGCCCACCGCGAGGATCGCGGACTCGCCCGGGTTCAGGATCGGGGTGCCGGTGTCGACGCCGAAGACGCCGACGTTGGTGATGGTCACCGTGCCGCCCGCCATCGCGGCGGGGGACGTCCGGCCCTCACGGGCGGTGGAGACCAGCTCGGCCAGCGACGCGGCCAGCTGCGGCAGCGTCTGCTCGTGCGCGTCCTTGATGTTCGGCACGATCAGGCCGCGCGGGGTGGCGGCGGCGATGCCCAGGTTGACGTAGTGCTTGCGCACGATCTCCTGGTTCGCCTCGTCCCAGGCGGCGTTGACGTCCGGGTTCCGCTTGATCGCGACGAGGAGGGCCTTGGCGATGATCAGGAGCGGGTTGACCCGCACCCCCGCCATGTCCCTGTCCTCCTTCAGCTCCGCCACGAGCTTCATCGTGCGCGTCACGTCGACGGTCACGAACTCGGTGACGTGCGGCGCGGTGAACGCGCTGCCCACCATCGCCTGCGCGATCGCCTTGCGGACGCCCTTGACGGGGATGCGCGTCTCGCGCGCACCCGCCTCGACGGGCACGGCGACCGGAGCCGCCTCGTCCGCGAGCGCCGCCACGACGGACTCGGCCGGGGCCGCCACCGGGGCGGGCGCGGGCGTCGCCGCCGCGTGCACGTCCTCGCGGGTGATGATGCCGCCCTCACCGGTCGGGGTGACCGTCGCCAGGTCGATGCCCAGGTCCTTGGCCAGCTTGCGGACCGGCGGCTTGGCCAGCGGACGGGCGTCGGGGACACGTCCGGCGTGCCCGTTCAGCTCGCCCTGGACGGCGGCCGCGGCGGCCGCCGGCGCGCCCGTGGCCGGAGCGGTGCCCTTGCGGGCGCGCCGCTTGGTGGAGGACTCGGCGACGCCGTAGCCCACCAGCACGGGCTGGCGGCCCTTGGGCTCCTCCGCGTCCGGGGCCGCCTCCGGCTCCGGCGCGGCGGCCGGGGCCGCGTCGCCGGAGCCCGGCGCCACGTCCACCGCGATGATCACCTGGCCGACGTCGACGGTGGTGCCCTCGGGGAAACGCAGCTCGTGGACGACCCCGTCGAACGGGATCGGCAGCTCCACGGCCGCCTTCGCCGTCTCGACCTCGCAGACGACCTGGCCGTCGGAGACGGTGTCCCCGGGCTGGACGTACCACTTGAGGATCTCGGCCTCGGTCAGTCCCTCGCCCACGTCGGGCATCTTGAACTCACGGAAGCGAGCGGCGTTGGAAGTGTCGGTCATCGTTGTCACGCCCCAGTCCCTCAGTACGCCAGCGAGCGGTCGACGGCGTCGAGCACCCGGTCGAGGCCCGGCAGGTACTCGTCCTCCAGCCGCGCCGGCGGGTACGGGGCGTGGTAGCCGCCGACCCGCAGCACGGGTGCCTCCAGGTGGTAGAAGCACCGTTCGGTGATCCGCGCGGCGATCTCCGCGCCGGAGCCGTAGAACACCGGCGCCTCGTGCACCACGACCACCCGGCCGGTCTTCTCGGCCGAGGCCTGGATGGCGTCGAAGTCGATCGGGGACATCGAGCGCAGGTCCAGGACCTCGATCGACTTGCCCTCCTCCTGGGCGGCCGCGGCGGCCTCCAGGCAGACCTTCACCATCGGGCCGTACGCGACGAGCGTGAGGTCCGTGCCGGTGCGGGCGACCGTCGCGCGGTGCAGCGGGCCCGGAATGGCCTCGGTGTCGACCTCGCCCTTGTCCCAGTAGCGGCGCTTCGGCTCGAAGAAGATGACCGGGTCGTCGCTCTGGACGGCCTGCTGCATCATCCAGTAGGCGTCCGACGCGTTGGACGGCGAAACCACCTTCAGGCCCGCGACGTGCGCGAACAGCGCCTCGGGCGACTCGCTGTGGTGCTCGACGGCACCGATGCCGCCGCCGTACGGGATGCGCACGACGACCGGCATCTTGACCTTGCCGAGCGCGCGGGCGTGCATCTTCGCGAGCTGGGTGACGATCTGGTCGTACGCGGGGAAGACGAAGCCGTCGAACTGGATCTCCACGATCGGCCGGTAGCCGCGCAGCGCGAGACCGATGGCCGTGCCGACGATGCCGGACTCGGCGAGCGGGGTGTCGATCACCCGGTCCTCGCCGAAGTCCTTCTGGAGACCGTCGGTGATCCGGAAGACCCCGCCCAGCTTGCCGACGTCCTCGCCCATGATCAGGACCTTGGGGTCGGTGTCGAGGGCCTTGCGCAGCGACTCGTTGAGCGCCTTCGCGATCGACATCTTTTCCGTGGCCATGGCTACTTGCCCTCCTCGGCGAACGAAGCCTGGTACGCGGCGAACTGGGCGCGCTCCTCGTCGACGAGGGGGTTCCCGTCGGCGTAGACGTGGTCGAAGATCGCCATCCGGTCCGGGTCGGGCATGGCCCGTACCGCTTCGCGGACCCGCTTGCCGAGGGTCTCGCTCTCCTCGTCGAGGGCGGTGAAGAACGCCTCGTCGGCGGCGCCCTGCTTCTCCAGGTAGGCGCGGAGCCGCAGGATCGGGTCCTTGGCCTCCCAGGAGGCGCGCTCCTCGTCGGCCCGGTACTTGGTCGGGTCGTCGGAGGTGGTGTGCGCGCCCATGCGGTAGGTGAACGCCTCGACGAGGGTGGGGCCCTCGCCCCGGCGGGCCCGCTCCAGGGCGGAGCGCGTCACGGCCAGGCAGGCCAGGACGTCGTTGCCGTCGACCCGGATGCCGGGGAAGCCGTAGCCCTGGGCGCGCTGGTAGAGCGGAACCCTGGTCTGCTTCTCGGTCGGCTCGGAGATCGCCCACTGGTTGTTCTGGCAGAAGAACACCACGGGGGCGTTGTAGACGGCGGAGAAGGTGAAGGACTCCGCGACGTCGCCCTGGCTGGAGGCGCCGTCGCCGAAGTACGCGATCACGGCCGAGTCCGCGCCGTCCTTGGCGACGCCCATGGCGTAGCCGGTGGCGTGCAGGGTCTGCGAGCCGATGACGATCGTGTACAGGTGGAAGTTGTTGGTGCTGGGGTCCCAGCCGCCGTGGTTCACCCCGCGGAACATCCCGAGCAGATTGGTCGGGTCGACGCCCCGGCACCAGGCCACACCGTGTTCGCGGTAGGTCGGGAAGACGTAGTCGTCGTCGCGCAGGGCCCGGCCGGAGCCGATCTGGGCCGCCTCCTGGCCCAGCAGGGAGGCCCACAGGCCCAGCTCGCCCTGGCGCTGGAGGGCGGTGGCCTCGGCGTCGAAGCGGCGGGTGAGGACCATGTCCCGGTAGAGCCCGCGCAGCTCCTCGGCGGTCAGGTCGATCGAGTACTCCGGGTGCTCGACGCGCTCGCCCTCGGGCGTCAGCAGCTGTACGAGCTCGGGTCCGGAACTCTGTGGCGTCTTCGCGGCGCTGGTCCGCTTGCTGCTGCGTCGCGGTTTGCGCGCGGCAGTGCTCTCCACGGTCACGTGCGTGCTCCTCCGTCGGTCCGGTCCCCGGGGTCTGCCGGGAGACCAGTGCGGCTCGCCTGTGTCCGTACCCGTGCACGGGGTGGGTGCCGCTCGGCCGGGAACAGGCGTGACAGGTGCCCCGGCGAGCGCCCTGTTCAAGGCACGTTACCCAGTGCTTCGCATAACTGCGAAACCCTTCCTGACCTGCGTTTTTGCTTGGATATCCAAGTAAATCGCGGAAATCGGGAACTCTCGCTGGTCACAGCACTGGTCACAGCCTCGCAGGCTGCCGGAACAACGGCACGTTATCCCGCCCGACAGCGGCAGGGAAGGGGGGAGTGTGTGAGACTGCGTTTGTGCGCGAAGATGGAAAAATCACTGTTTTTCTCCTGGATGACCATGAAGTCGTCCGACGCGGCGTTCATGAGCTGTTGTCGGTCGAGGACGACATCGAGGTCGTCGGCGAGGCCGGGACCGCGGCGGACGCGCTGGTCAGGATCCCCGCCACCCGTCCCGACGTGGCCGTGCTCGACGTCCGGCTGCCCGACGGCAGCGGGGTCGAGGTCTGCCGCGAGATCCGCTCCCAGGACGAGTCCATCCACTGTCTGATGCTGACCTCGTACGCCGACGACGAGGCGCTGTTCGACGCGATCATGGCCGGTGCCTCCGGTTATGTCCTCAAGGCGATCCGCGGCAACGAGCTGCTGAGCGCGGTACGGGACGTGGCGGCCGGGAAGTCGCTGCTGGACCCGGTGGCGACCGCGCGGGTGCTGGAGCGGCTGCGGGACGGCAAGAAGGGCCGCGAGGACGACCGGATCGCGAGCCTCACCGAACAGGAGCGCCGCATCCTGGACCTGATCGGGGAGGGACTGACCAACCGGGTCATCGGCGAACGGCTGCATCTCGCCGAGAAGACGATCAAGAACTACGTCTCCAGCCTGCTCGCCAAGCTCGGCATGGAGCGCCGCTCGCAAGCCGCCGCGTACGTGGCCCGGATCCAGGCCGAGAAGCGCTGAGGGCCGTCCGACAGGGGACTTTGGTCCCTGCGAGGCCGGGGCCCCGGCCTCTTCTTCCGGCCCGCGCGGCCGGGGACAGTGGAGGACATGTCCCTTGAGGAACTCCACGCGATCGAGCTGCTCCACCGGGTGCCCTACGGCCGGCTGGCGACCAGCATGCGAGCCCTCCCGATCCTGACCGTGGCCCGCCACATCGTGGCCGACGGCCATGTCGTGCTGCGGCTGCACAGCGGTCTGGGCTACCACGACGCCTGCGACGGCACCGTCGTCGCCTACGGAGCGGACAACTACAACGCCGCCACCTCGGCCGGGGCCCGCGATCTGTGGTCCGTGCAGTTCACCGGCCCCGCGCGGCTCGTCGAGCCGACCTGCGAACAGCGCGAGCTGTTCGGCCCCGCACCGGCCGAGGTCAACGGCGAACCCTTCGACCCGGCCTACCTCCGGCTCGACCCGCATTTCGTCACTGTGCACACTCTGGACTTCCACGCAACTCCGCGAATCCCGCAACACAGCGTGATCTAACATCTGTCGCGTGCCGCGCTCATCTGTCATCGATCCCCCTGTTCCGCCCGTCCGCGACGTGCTGCTCCGGTACCCCGGTACGGGGACCCCGCTCAGCTGCGAACCGCTGGACAAGGGCCTGCTCAACCATGGTTACCGGGTGTCCACCACGCGCGGCTCCTACTTTCTCAAGCACCATCTGGACGACACCACGGGCGACCGTGCCACGATCGTCCGCCAGCACCGGGCCACCCAGCGCCTCCAGTCACTCGGAGTGCCCGTCGCCCCGCCCCTGGAGGACACCGAGGGCGGAACGGTCGCCGAGATCGGCGGCCGCTGCTACGCCCTGCACCCCTGGGTCGACGGACTCCACCGCGCGGGCGCCCAGCTCACCCTCGCCCAGTCGCTGCGGCTCGGGGCGCTCCTCGGAGCCGTACACACCGGTCTGGAACAGGTGATGGACCCCGGAGCCGCGGCCGACGGGCGATCCGGGCACGCGAGCGCCGATCCGGCCGACACCTTCGCGCTGATCGAGACGCTGCTGACGGCGGCCCGTTCCCGCCGCCCCCGGGACTCCTTCGACGAACTGGCCGAGCACCGGCTCCAGGAGCGGCGCGCGCTGCTGGAGCAGCACGCCGACCGCAGGCCGCCCGCCCCGGACGGACCGGCCACCGGCTGGGTGCACGGCGACTTCCACCCGCTCAACGTGCTCTACCGGGGCGCCGATCCGGTGGCGATCCTCGACTGGGACCGCCTCGGTGTGCAGCCCCGCGCGGAGGAGGCGGTGCGGGCGGCGGCGATCTTCTTCGTCCGTCCGGCCGGTGAACTGGACCTCGCGAAGGTGCGGGCGTACGCCCGCGCCTACCGCCGGGCCGCAGGCGCCGGGGCCGATGAACTGGCCGCCGCCGTGCACCGGGTGTGGTGGGAGCGGCTCAACGACTTCTGGATACTGCACTGGCGCTACTGCCTGAACGACCGCAGGGCCGACCCGCAGTTCCCCGCGGTGTCGGCCCTGGTGGTGTGGTGGACCCGTGCGTACGACGCGGTGCGCGAGGCCTTCACGGGATGAGCCCCGGCGGTGCGGCCCCGGGGCCGCACCGCCGGGGCGGGGGACTACTGCTGCCCCGCGCCGCCGCCCGCGCCCGCCGCCGCGCCGGCGCTGGCCCCGGAGGCCGCCCCGGCGTCCGTGCCCGTGCTGGTGCCGGCGTCCGTGCCCGCGTCGGTACCCGCGTTGGTCCCGGCGTCCGTGCCCGCGTCCGTGCCCGCGTTGGTCCCGGCGTCCGTGCCCGCGTCCGTACCCGCGTCGGTCCCGGCGTCCGTGCCGCCGTCGCCGGTGCCCTGGGTGTCCGTCTCGGACGGGGTGGGCGGCGGCGACGGGTCCGCCGTACGGCTCGGGGTGAACGACGGGGTGTAGGAGGGCTTGTGCGGCCGCTCCTGCTGGTCCCCGCCGCTGTTCCCGGGCTGGTCGGTGTCCTGCGTCGTCTGCTCCTCGGTCGGCTTGGCCGAGGTCTCCGTGGGGGAGGGACTGCTGGACGTCGAGGTGGCCGGGGACTTGGGCTTCCCGTCGCCGTCCCGCGCCGCGTTCACCGCGATCGCGACGCCCACCCCGATCGCGATCAGCGCGAGCACGACGAACAGCCACAGCTTGCCGCGGCCCCCGCCGGGCCGGCCGCCGCCGTCGTAACCGCCGTCGTCCGGGTTCATCGGCGGCAGGATCGGACCCTGCGAGGTGTCGCCGTACTGCGCGTACCCCATCTGATGGGTGGCGCCCGTCATGCCCTGCGGCGGCGTGCCCGGACCGTCGCCCAGGACGACCGGGCCGGTGTTCCACGCACCCGTGTGACCGCCCTGCGCCTGGAGCATCTGCAGGGCGTACTGGACGAGTCCGCGCATCTCCTCGGCGCTCTGGAAGCGGTCGTCCGGGTCCTTGGCGAGCGAGCGCATCACGAGCCCGTCCAGCTCCGGCGGGACCGCGTCCGAGATCCGCGACGGCGGGACCGGGGTGTCCTGGACGTGCTGGTACACCACGGACAGCGGCGTCTCGCCCGTGAACGGGGGCCGCAGCGCGAGCAGTTCGTAGAGCAGACAGCCGGTCGCGTACAGGTCGGAACGGTGGTCGACGGCCTTGCCGAGCGCCTGCTCCGGGGAGAGGTACTGCGGCGTGCCCATGACCATGCCGGTCTGGGTCATCGTCGACTGCGCGCCGTGCAGCGCGCGGGCGATGCCGAAGTCCATCACCTTCACCGCACCGGAGTTGGTGATGATCACGTTGGCCGGCTTGATGTCCCGGTGCACGATGCCGTGCTGGTGCGAGTAGGCCAGCGCCTCCAGCACCCCGGAGACGATGATCAGGGCCTGCTCGGGCGGCGGGGCATCGGCGTTGATCAGCAGATCGCGGATGGTGCGGCCCTCGACCAGCTCCATGACGATGTACGGCACGGTCTGGCCGGCCACCGTGTCCTCGCCGGAGTCGTAGACCGCGACGACCGCGTGGTGGTTGAGGCCGGCGACCGACTGCGCCTCGCGCGTGAACCGGGCCTTGGAGACCGGGTCCTCGGCCAGGTCGGAGCGGAGCAGCTTCACCGCGACGGTGCGTCCGAGCCGGACGTCCTCGGCCGCGAAGACCTCGGCCATGCCGCCCCGGCCGAGCCGGTGCGTCAGCCGGTAGCGTCCGTCGCCGACCACACCGCCGATGCCCCAGGAATCGGTGCCATCCGGAACTCCGCCGCCGTTTGCTTCGGGTTCGGGTGCCATCAGTCCTCGCCGTCGTATCTGTCCGCGTCTGTCCGCGCGCGTCCGCGGGTTCTCACGGTGCCCTGCTGCGTCCCCGACCGCGTTGTCGGCCGCGTTGCCACGTCACGCTACAGCCTCTGTCCGACGCACCGTTTTCGAGAGGGACGGGCCATCCAACCGGCCGGCGGGTCACGGACGCAAATTCGACGGGGATCCTGTAACGCTTCCGAGACGCTTCTTGTGCGTACGGTCACGGAACGGGCACCTGGCTTGACGTGTCGTACCCCTCGGGCAGACTTGGCCAGTAATACGGATCTTCGCGCGAGCGAGCGCGCCCTAGGGGGAAGCAAGTCATGAGCCAGGACGGCGCACAGCGTGCCCAGGGTCGCTACGCGGGCGGTTCGGTCGCCGGCGGCCGTTACCAGCTGCGTGACCTGCTGGGCGAGGGCGGAATGGCTTCCGTGTACCTCGCCTACGACACCGCGCTCGACCGCCAGGTGGCGATCAAGACGCTGCACACGGAGCTGGGGCGCGAGCAGTCCTTCCGCGAACGGTTCCGCCGCGAGGCCCAGGCCGTCGCCAAGCTCCAGCACACCAACATCGTCTCCGTCTTCGACACCGGCGAGGACGAACTCGGCGGCGCGCTGATGCCGTACATCGTCATGGAGTACGTCGAGGGCCAGCCGCTCGGCTCCGTCCTCCAGGCCGACATCGCGGCCTACGGCGCGATGCCCGCCGACAAGGCGCTCAAGGTGACGGCCGATGTGCTGGCCGCGCTGGACACCAGCCACGAGATGGGCCTGGTCCACCGCGACATCAAGCCGGGCAACGTCATGGTGACCAAGCGCGGTGTCGTGAAGGTCATGGACTTCGGCATCGCCCGCGCCATGCAGTCGGGCGTCACGTCGATGACCCAGACCGGCATGGTCGTCGGCACCCCGCAGTACCTCTCCCCCGAACAGGCCCTGGGCCGCGGCGTGGACGCCCGCTCCGACCTGTACTCGGTCGGGATCATGCTGTTCCAGCTGCTCACCGGACGCATCCCGTTCGACGCGGACTCCCCGCTCGCCATCGCGTACGCGCATGTGCAGGAGGAGCCGGTCGCCCCGTCCACGATCAACCGCTCGCTCACCCCGGCGATGGACGCGCTGGTCGCCCGCGCGCTGAAGAAGAACCCCAACGAGCGCTTCCCGAGCGCCGCCGCGATGCAGGACGAGATCGCGCGCGTGCTGAGCGCGAGCGGTCAGACGGGCGCCCCGGTGATCGTCAACGGCGGGGGCGCTCCGGCGAACAGCGGCTCGGGGGTCGGCTCCGCCGTCTTCCCGCCGGTCGACCAGTCGACCCCGGCACCGCAGCACGTCCAGACGCCCTACCAGCCCGGTCCGTACGCGTCGCAGCAGCAGCCCGGCCCGTACGGGGCGCCGACCCCGGCACCCACCCCGGCCCCGTCCTACGGCTATCCGCAGTCGGCCCCGGCGTACCAGACCCCGGCCGCCATGTCGCCGATGCAGCAGCAGACCCCGCCGCCGTACACGGTCTCGCCGCAGACGCACACCACGTCCTCGGGCGGCGGCTCCAAGCGGAACATGCCGGTCATCGTGGGGTCGATCGTCGTCGCGCTGGTCGCCATCGGCGGCCTGATCACCGCGCTCGCGCTGAACAACGACGACTCGAACAAGGGCGGCACCGAAGCCACGTCGAGCGAGTCCCCGTCCGGTGAGCACAAGGATCCGGAGCGGAACCGGACGATGGACACCGAGGACTGCACGGACGCCATGGAGGACAACGACGATCCGAACAAGGTCGACGCCCCCAGCTTCCTCTACAAGGACATCCTCTCGGCGCGCGCCTGCGCCGACGCCGCCGGCTGGACCATCAAGCAGATCAAGGTCCCCGGCAACGCCTACGCGGAGGACCAGGTCATCGACCAGTTCCCGACCTCCGGCACCGCCGTCCCCAAGGTCGGCGCCCACTTCGAACTGCGCATCGCCACGGGCGACCCGGCGTAGCCGGGTGCCCGAGGGGCGCGCGTTCCGGCGGGGGTGCGCGTTCCGGCAGGGGCGCCCTTTCCTGTGGGGATGCGCGCCCGGCCCGGCACGCGCCCGCCGGTGTGCGCGGTCCTTCCCGCGCCGGGGCCGCCACCCGTCCGTCGCACCTGACATGCCGGACGGACCGTCACATGTGACGGTGGCCCCATGGCTCCAGCACACCTGGCCGCCCGGCCCGCACGGTGCGTGGCCTGCCTGACACTGACGGCAGCCGCGACGCTGGGGGGTGTCATGGCCGGGGAACCGCACGCGGACGCGCGGGCATCCGGCCGGGGAGGGGCATCGGCCGAACCGCCGTCCGGTACGCCGTACGCGCCACCGCCCGTCGCCCACGTCCCCACGCCCGTGCCGTCCGCGTCCGGGCTGCCGTCCACCGCCGCGCCGCCTTCCGCCACCGGGCTGCCTTCCGCTTCCGCGCCCGTGCCGGTGCCGTCCGCGACGGCTTCGGTGCCCGCCGCGCCGGGTGCTCCGGCACCGGCCGCGTCCTGGGGGGCGCCCGCGCATCCCGCGCCTCCGCCGTCCGCCACGGATTCCTCCTCGCCCGATCCCGGATCGCCCCGGCCCGAGGACGTCCAGTCCCCGATGGCCGGGCTGCCCGCCGGGGAGGGGCGGCCCCGGCCGGGCCGGACGCTGAGCCCCCAGGAGCTGGACGGGGCCGACCGTCTCGACGACTCCGAGAACGAGCCGGAGCCGACGCCGCCCGCCGCCAGCCCCGGGACGACCGCGACCGCCGGGATCGGGCGGCCCTCGCACCAGGCACTGAGCGGACCGGCCGTGAAACGCGTCCAGCAGATGTCGCTCGGGGTGGGGATCGCCCTGGTGGGAATGGGCCTGGGCTTCCTCGCACTGCGGATGCGCCGCTCCGGCTGAGGGGCGTACGGGGCCGGTGACCGGCCCTCCGACGAGGACGCGTCCCCGGGCCGCCGCGTACCGGAACGCCTTGCGTAAGCGAGCATACTCGGTATACATACTCAGTATGTCGATCCGTCACGGCCTGCTGGCCCTGCTGGAGCGGGGCCCCCGGTACGGCTCCCAGCTCCGCACCGAGTTCGAGTCCCGTACCGGCTCCACCTGGCCGCTGAACGTCGGGCAGGTCTACACGACGCTGAACCGGCTGGAGCGCGACGGCCTGGTCGTCCAGGACGGGGAGGACGACCAGGGGCACGCCCTGTACGCCATCAGCGACGCGGGCCGGGACGAGCTGCGCTCCTGGTTCCAGACCCCGGTCGACCGCAGCAGCCCGCCCCGTGACGAGCTGGCCATCAAGCTCGCCATGGCCGTCGGCGCCCCCGGCGTCGACATCCGGGCCGTCATCCAGTCCCAGCGCCACCACACGGTGAAGGCCATGCAGGACTACACCCGGCTCAAGGCACAGGCCCTCGCCGACGTGCCCGCCAACCGCGACGAGGTGGCCTGGCTCCTCGTCGTGGAGCAGCTGATCTTCCAGGCCGAGGCGGAGGCCCGCTGGCTGGACCACTGCGAGTCCCGGCTGGTCCGGCTCGCCGAGGCCGCCGCCACGGAGCCCGAGGCGGAGCCCGCCCGCCGGAGCACGGCCCGGGGCACCGACCGGCCCCGCACCCGCCGCTGAACCACCGGCCCACGCGGCACAACCCGCGTACGCCACTGAACCACCGGCCTACGCCGCACGACCCGCGTACGCCACTGAACCACCGGCCTACGCCGCACGACCCGCGTACGCCACTGAACCACCGGCCTACGCCGCTCGACCGGCACGGCACCGGCCCCGGTGCCCCGTCCGCGCCCGACCGCCCGGCCCGTACCGGGGCGCGCGGAGGCGCCGGTCCCGACCACTCCACCGTTCCGAGGGGGAACCCACCGTCATGTCCCAGCACGTCCCGTCCCCGGCCGGTCCACCGCAGCCGGTGGACGCCCCGGTACTCGAACTCCGCGCCCTCACCCGCACCCACGGCACCGGCATGGCCGCCGTGCACGCCCTGCGCGGAATCGATCTGACCGTGCGCCCCGGCGAACTGGTCGCCGTGATGGGGCCCTCAGGATCCGGCAAGTCCACCCTGCTGACGCTCGCCGGCGGACTCGACACCGCGACCGGCGGCCAGGTCGTCATCGAGGGCCAGGACATCTCCGCGCTCGGCCGCAAGGGCATGGCCGCCCTGCGCCGCCGCAGCGTCGGCTACGTCTTCCAGGACTACAACCTGATCCCCGCCCTCACCGCCGCCGAGAACATCGCCCTGCCCCGCGAACTCGACGGCGTCTCCGTCCGCAAGGCCCGCAAGGAGGCCAGGGAGGCGCTGGAGGAGATGCGCCTGCTGGACGTCGCCGACCGCTTCCCCGACGAGATGTCCGGCGGCCAGCAGCAGCGCGTCGCCATCGCCCGCGCGCTGGTCGGGGACCGCCGCCTGGTGCTCGCCGACGAGCCGACCGGCGCGCTCGACTCGGAGACCGGGGAGACCGTCCTCGCCCTGCTGCGCAGCCGCTGCGACCGGGGCGCCGCCGGCGTCATGGTCACCCACGAACCGCGCTACGCGGCCTGGGCGGACCGGGTCGTCTTCCTGCGCGACGGCTCGATCGTCGACCAGACGCTGACCTCAGGGGCCGATTCGCTGCTCGCCGCCGGGAGCCCCGAGTGAGTCTCTTCACGGGGTGGCGTGCCGCCCTCCGGATGGCCCGCCGCGACGCCCTGCGGGCCAAGGGCCGCAGCGCCCTGGTGGTCGCGATGATCGCGCTGCCCGTGCTGGGGGTGACGGCGGCGGACATCACGACCCGCTCGGTCGCCAGCAGCGAGTCCGAACAGCTGACCGCCCGGATGGGCGCGGCCGACGCCCTCTTCACCGATCCGGAGATCGGCCCGCTGGAGCAGATGCCCGACGGGAACATGTACGACGCCGTCGGCGGCACCGTGCCCGAGGGCGAGATACCACCGATCGACATGCGCGCCGCCCTCCCCGAGGGCGCGCGCGCCCTCACCCTCCAGTCGGTGCCCGCGAGCGTCACCACGAAGTACGGGCTGACCGGCACCGACATCACCGAGTTCCGCGTCTCGGACCCGATGGCGCGGGGCCGGGTCGAGCTGGTCCGGGGCGCGTTCCCGCACGGCACCGACGAGATGGTGGCCACCGAACCGTTCCTGACGTCCTCCGGTCTGCGCATCGGCTCCCGGACCACGGTGCGCAGCATCGGCCGTACCTACACGATCACCGGGATCGTCGAGGACCCCTCCGACCTGAAGGCGAAGCAGCTGTACGCCGACCCGGGCGCGGTCATCGCCCCGTGGCGGAAGGCCGCCGAGCGCGACCCGGACGTGCTGCCGCCGAACACCGGCACCCCCCAGTGGCTCGTCACGGGCGCGGACGGCTCCGGTGTCGACTGGGACGACGTCCTCGCGGCCAACCGCAAGGGCGCCCTGGTCGTCTCCCGTCAGGTCGTCCTGGACCCGCCGCCGGACTCCGCGATCCCGCTGGCCCGCTCGTACACCCCCTACACCGAAGGCACCTCCGCCGAGGAGGGCGCGGCCGTCGTCACCGTGGTCGCCATGGCCGTGCTGGAGATCGTCCTGCTCGCCGGACCGGCCTTCGCCGTCGGCGCCCGCCGCTCGCGCCGGCAGCTCGGTCTCATCGGCACCTGCGGCGGCGACCGGCGCCACATCCGCGCCGTGGTGCTCGCAGGCGGCCTCGTCCTGGGCGCCGTCGGCACGGTGACCGGGGTCGCGGCCGGGCTGCTGCTCACCGTGGTGTTCCGGCCGATGATCGAGGGGTGGGCCGGGCAGCGCTTCGGCTCCCTGGTCCTGAACCCCGGCGAGCTGCTGGCCATCGCCCTCATCGGCCTGGTCACCGGGGTGCTGGCCGCCCTCGCACCGGCGATCGTCGCCTCCCGGCAGTCCGTCCTGGAGTCCCTGACCGGACGGCGCGGGGTGCGCCGCAGCTCCCGGGTGCTGCCCACCGTGGGCGCGAGCCTGCTGGCACTGGGGGCGGCCGTCGCCGTCTACGGCGGTACCAGCGGCGACACCCGGCTGGTCGCCGGCGGTTCCGTCGTCGCCGAGCTGGGACTGCTCGGCTGCATCCCGGTGATCGTCGGGCTGCTGGGCCGCCTCGGCCGCGGCCTGCCGCTCTCCCCGCGCATGGCCCTGCGCGACGCCGCCCGCAACCGGGGCCGCACCGCACCGGCGGTCGCCGCCGTGATGGCCGCCGTCGCGGGCACCGTGGCCGTGGCGACGTACATGGCGAGCACCATGGCGGAGTCGGACTACCGCTACACCCCTTCGCTCACCGAGGGAACGATGGTCCTGTCGTCGTCCGACGAACGGCTGACCGCACAGCTGCCCCTGGCCCGCGCCGCCGTGGAAGGGAACATGGCGGTGACCGGCAGACCCGCCGGCTTCGCCCGGGCCTGGGCCGGCAGCGACTGCAACATCTACTACGAGGACGAGCCCGGCGGCGAGCCCGGCTGCGGCAGCCTGACCCTGGTCAAGCCGACCGGAGAGGGGCACACCTGTCCCCTCAGGGCCAAGGGCGCCAAGGAACTGGCCGCACGGCTCTCCTCGGAGGAGCACCGCACACTGATGCGCTCCCCCGCCTGCGTCGACGAGTACATCTCCACCGGCGCCTTCCCCACGGACGAGAACAACATCGTGGTCGGCGGTCCGGACCTGCTCCGCCTGTACGTGAAGCTCGACGACCCGGCCGCGGCGGCCGCCCTGGAGGCCGGCACCCCCGTCCTGCTGAACCAGGCGTACGCGAAGAACGGTGAGGTCACCCTCAAGGCCGTGCACGCGTACAACGCCAAGGACACCGCGAATCGCAAGCTGCACCCCGGTCCGGCCCGGAAGACCACGAACCGGCTCAAGGTGTACGTCGCCGACGCGCGGTACGCCACCACCCCCGGCATCCGCATGATCATGCCCCGGAAGACCGCCGAACGGATCGGCCTGCGCACCGCGGAGGCCGGCAGTGTCTACGCCGTGCCGCACCGGCCCTCGGACGCCGAGGAACAACGGGTCTCGGCCGCCATCGAGGAGGCGGGCGGCGGCATCTGGCTCCAGACCCCCTCCCGCCCGGGGGACCGGGACGACATCATGCTGCTCGTCCTGACGCTGTTCGCCGGGGTGGTGACCCTGGGCGCCGCGGCGATCACCACCGGCCTCGCCAAGGCCGACGCCGAGGCCGACCTGACCACGCTCAGCGCGGTGGGCGCGCCCCCGCGGGTCCGGCGGGCGCTCTCCGGGTTCCAGTGCATGATCGTGGCGCTCACGGGGGTCCTGCTGGGCACCGTGGCCGGTCTGGTGCCCGCGGTGGCGGTGCGCCTGACCGATCTGGGCAAGGCCATGGAGGCGATGCGGGCCAATCCGATGGAGTCCGCGTACACGCCGATCGTGCTGCCCTGGACAGCGATCGGGGTGCTGGCCGTGGCCGTCCCGCTGCTGGCCGGGCTGCTGGCGGCGGTGTTCACCCGGTCCCGGCTGACCCTGGCCCGTCGCGCCGGGTGACCGGTGGCTCACGCGGGACTTCGGTGCCCCCGGAAACGGTGGATCATCCGTATCCGGGGGCACCACAGTGAGGAACACCGCATGTGCGAGACAATGGGCCGCATGGAGATGCCGAGGAATGAACGGTCGCAGGAGCACCCCCAAGTCCTCGTGGTGGGGCAGGACGGCATGGCGATCGGCGGCGGTGGCACTGACGACGAGTCGCGTGAGGTCCCGGTGACGGAGATGGTCGAGCAGCCCGCGAAGGTCATGCGCATCGGCAGCATGATCAAGCAGCTCCTGGAGGAGGTCAGGGCGGCCCCTCTCGACGAGGCGAGCCGGGTCCGGCTCAAGGAGATCCACGCCAGCTCGGTGAAGGAGCTGGAGGACGGTCTCGCCCCGGAGCTGGTGGAGGAGCTGGAGCGCCTCTCGCTGCCGTTCACCGAGGAGTCCGTCCCCTCCGAGGCGGAACTGCGGATCGCGCAGGCCCAGTTGGTGGGCTGGCTGGAGGGCTTGTTCCACGGCATCCAGACGGCGCTGTTCGCCCAGCAGATGGCGGCCAGGGCGCAGCTGGAGCAGATGCGGCGCGCGCTGCCGCCCGGCAGCATCCACGAGGAGGAGGACGGCGGCGCCGATCCGCACGGCCCGGTCCGCTCCGGCCCGTATCTGTAGCCCGCACCCCCGCATTCGACCCGACGGATTCACCAGGGCCCGGCACCGAGGTGCCGGGCCCTTCCCGTGCGCGTGCGCGGCTCTCCGGACGGGTCCGGGATCAGGCGGCCGAGGGCGCCCGGAGGAGGACCTTGCCGATGTGGGCGCTGGACTCCATCACCCGGTGCGCCTCGGCGGCCTCCGCCATCGGCAGGGTGCGGTCCACGATCGGCTTGACCACGCCGTCGGCCAGCAGCGGCCAGACGTGTTCGCGTACGGCGGCGACGATCGCGGTCTTCTCGGTGAGCGGGCGGCCGCGCAGCGAGGTCGCGGTGACGGCGGCCCGCTTGTTCAGCAGGGCGCCGAGGTTCAGTTCGCCCACGGCCCCGCCCTGGAGGCCGATGATGGCGAGCCGGCCGTTGACGGCGAGGGTCTGCACGTTCCGGTCCAGGTACTTGGCGCCCATGATGTCGAGAATGACGTCCGCGCCCGCTCCGTCGGTCGCCCGGCCGACCTCCTCGACGAAGTCCTGGTTGCGGTAGTCGATGAGGATGTCGGCGCCGAGTTCGGCGCAGCGCGCCAGCTTCTCGGGGCCGCCCGCGGTCACGGCGACGCGGGCGCCGACCGCCTTGGCCAGCTGGATCGCCATCGTGCCGATGCCGCTGGACCCGCCGTGCACCAGCAGGGTCTCGGCCGGGCGGAGGTGGGCCACCATGAACACGTTGGACCAGACGGTGGCCGTGACCTCGGGAAGCGCGGCGGCGAGCGTGAGGTCCAGCCCCTCCGGCACGGGAAGCAGCTGCCCGGCCGGGACGGCGACCTTCTCCGCGTAACCGCCGCCCGCGAGGAGCGCGCAGACCTCGTCGCCGACGGCCCAGCCGACCACACCGGGGCCGACGGCCGAGATCCGTCCCGCGCACTCCAGGCCGGGGTACGGGGAGGCGCCGGGCGGCGGGTTGTAGAAGCCCATCCGCTGGAGGACGTCGGCCCGGTTCACCGCGCTGGACACCACGTCGACGAGGACCTCGCCCTCGCCGGGTACGGGATCGGGCACCTCGGTCCAGACGAGTGCCTCGGGGCCACCGGGTTCGGGGATCGTGATCGCATGCATGGCCGCGAGGCTACTCCGTGGCCCCCGCCCCGCCTCGAAGCCGGGCGGGGGCGGAGAGGTGGGAAGGGGCGGGCCGGACCACCTGCTCAGCCCCGGGGGGCGGGCGGCCGGGGGTGGTTCAGCGGCGGGTCGTTGGAGACGCGCACGATGGTGATCAGCCGGTCCGTCAGCTGCAACGGGCTGGCCGCCGGGTCGTCGTAGCCGAGGAGCCGGTGACCGCGCAGCACGTTGACGACCAGGTCCTCGGTCTCCCGGACGCTCTTGCCTACCTCGGCCTTTATCACCGGCCGTTCGACGAGATCGAGTCCGCTGCCCTGCTGGATCAGGTCCTCCATCACCGTGCCCGCGCTGGGGCTGAGCACGGAGAGCCCGAGCAGCCGGCCCGCGGCGGAGGCGCTGGTGATCACCGCGTCGGCGCCGGACTGCCGCAGCAGCGGGGCGTTCTCCTCCTCGCGCACCGCGGCCACGATCTTCGCGCCCCGGTTGAGCTGGCGCGCGGTCAGCGCGACGAGGACGGCGGTGTCGTCGCGCTGGGTGGCGATGATGATCTGACGGGCCTTCTGCACCTCGGCCCGCAGCAGCACATCGCTGCGTGTCGCGTCCCCGACCACTCCGGTGTAGCCCTCGGCGTTGGCGATCTCGATCACCTTGGTCGCCGGGTCGACGACGACGATCTGCTCCTTCGACAGCCCGGTGGCACAGAGCGTCTGGATCGCCGAGCGGCCCTTCGTACCGAAGCCGACGACGACGGTGTGGTCACGCAAGTGGGTTCTCCAACGCTTCAGTCGGAAGTCCTCGCGGGTCCGTTCCGTGAGGACTTCGAGGGTCGTGCCGACCAGGATGATCAGGAAGAGCACACGCAGCGGTGTCACGAGCACCACGTTGATGAGCCGGGCGCCGTCGCTGTACGGGGTGATGTCGCCGTAGCCGGTGGTGGAGAGGGTGACCGTCGCGTAGTACACCGCGTCCAGCAGGTCGACCTTGCCGTCCGCCGCGTCGTGGTAACCGACCCGGTCGACCCAGACGATGACGACAGTGACGGCGAGCACCAGCAGGGCCATGGAGAGCCGCTTGGCGACCTGACGGGCCGGCCGGTCGACGACCCGGCGCGGGAGCATGACCCGCGTGGGGACGATCTGTTCGTCGACACGTCTGGCCATTGCGTCATGGCCGGGAAGTTTCACGTGAAACACCCTTCAGTCCACGGCGTCGCCGGGGCCCACGGTAGATCGAGGATCTCCACCTCGGTGCCGGACCGTACCCCGCCCGGCTCCACCACGGCCAGCCCGTCCGCCGCGGCGATGCCCCGAAGCATGGCGGGACCGTTGTACCGCAGAGGTACGACGTGGTCCCCGCCCCTCCCGGTTCCCGGACCGTCGCCGGTTCCGCCGGGGGTCCGCCCGCCGTACGCCGGGGCCGGGCCGGCGCGGTGCACCACGGGAACGAGCCGGGTGTCGTGCGGATGCCCCTGCACCTCGTCGCGGACGGGCACCCGGTAGGGGTCCTCCGCCCAGCGTCCCGCGAGCCCGTTGAGCAGCGGCTCGGCAAGGGTCACCAGACCCGAGACGGCGGCCAGGGGATTGCCGGGCAGCCCGACCAGATACGGGCCTCCGCCCGGCAGCCGGGCGAGCAGCATCGGGTGGCCGGGCCGCACGGCGACCCCGTCCACCAGCAACTCGGCGCCGATCCGGGCCAGAACCGGATGCACATGGTCGACGGGACCCGCGGCGGTGCCGCCCGTGGTGACGATCAGGTCGGCCTCGGAACCGGTGAGCGCGTGCAGCAGCGCCTCGGCGTCGTCCCCGAGCCACCGGGGCGCGGTCACCTCGGCGCCCCGGGCGTGCAGCCAGGGGCCGATCATGGGGCCCAGCGCGTCCCGGATCAGCCCGTCGCGCGGCAGCCCCGCCGTCAGCAGTTCGTCGCCGAGGACGAGGACGTCGACGCGCGGACGGGGCCGGGCCGGCAGCCCGTCGTAACCGGCCGCCGCGGCCAGCCCGAGGACGGCGGGCGTCACCACCGTTCCGGCGGGAAGGAGTTCGTCGCCCGTACGGCATTCCTGGCCGCGCGGCCTGATGTCCTGACCGGGACTCACCTGCCGTCCCGCGTAGAGCAGCCCCTTGGCCGCGTCGGCCTCGGCGTGCTCGCTCCGGATGACCGCCGTGGCGTCCGCCGGGATCCGGGCACCGGTGGCGATGGGCACGGCCTCACCATCGGGGAGCGGCGCGGGCGCCCCGCCCCCGGCGAGCACGCCCCCGTCCGGCCGGATACGCCACGGCCCCGGCCCGGCGACGGCCCAGCCGTCCATGGCCGAGGTGTCGAACGGCGGCAGATCGGTGAGCGCGGCCAGCGGTTCGGCGAGCACATGCCCGAGCGCCCGCCCCAGCGACAACCGCTCGGCCCGCGGCGGAACCGCCCGGCCGGCCCGAGCGGCGATCCCCCGCGCCACCGCCCACGGAACCGCGGATGCCCGGGTGCGCGGGTGGGCGGGTGCGGGGGCGGGGGCATCGGTGCGCCCGGGGCCGGAGGCCGGGGAGCCGGGGGCCGGGGATGGTTGGGGGCGCGGCTCGGCGTGTGGTCCGGGGCCGGGCGAGGCGGTCGAGACGCGCGGGTCCGTCGAGCGGGATGTCGGGGGTGTGCGCGCGGCCCGGGGAGAACCGGCGGCTTCCGGGGCGGGGGTTGCCGGGTCGGGGGTTGCCGGGGAGGCCTGGACCGTGGGGGCTGGGTGGGCCTCAGGGGCCGCGTGAGTCGCGGGCGGCAGGTGGGTCGCATGAGTTGCGAGGGGATCCTGGGCCGTGGGAGCCGAGTGGGCTTCAGAAGCCGCGTGAGTCGCGGGCGGTGCGGGGGCCGCGTGAGCTGCCCCGTGAGCCGCAGAGGACCCGTGAGCCACAGGAGATCCGGGGACCGCAGGCGCCCCGTGAACCGCAGGGGATCCGGGGACCACCTCCGCATCGCCCTGCGGTGCCGTCTGTCGGCCCACCAGGGCGAGAGCCTGCGCCACGGCCCGCTCCTCCTCCGCCGCGGCCAGGGCGGCGGGGTCGGCGCCTTGGGCCCGGCCGGGAGCGGCGGCCTCACCGGCGAGGGCGGCTCCGAACGCGCGGTCCCCGTCCCGGCCGGCCGGAAGCGCGGAGCCGGTGGCGGGGCCCGCTCCGCAGGAGCAGCGGTCCGGTGCCGGCGGGTGCCCGGCGCTCCCGTGGGGGCCGTTCATGGCGTCCCGGTCTCGTCCGCCCAGCCGAGGGCGAGCGCGGCCGCCTTCCGGGCCGCCTCGGCGACCGCCTCGGGGCCGCCGCCCTCGCCGCTCGCCTTCGCCGCCGCGTACCCGACCAGAAAGGTGGTCAGGGGGGCGGCGGGGCGGGCGACGCCATGGGCGGCATCACGGGCGAGGTCGAGGAGGACGTCGGTGTCGACGTCGAGTTCGATGCCCAGTTCGTTCTTGACTGCGGTGATCCATTCATCCAGCACGGACCCATGCTCTCTGATCCGGGCCCGCGCGGACGCGATGTCCTCCCAGGTGTCGCAGTCGAACGAGGCGAGGGGGTCCGCAGCCACCCGGACGAGCCGCAGTTCCCGGGTGAGCAGCCGCAGCGGCAGCCCCGCCAGACCGCCGTGCTCGGTGGCGACGAGCGCCAGTTCACGGCGGAGCGGTTCCGCCCGGTAGACCGCCACCAGCGGCTGGTCCCTGCCGTCCGCGTCGGTGCAGACAGCGCCCTCGGCGTCCCCCTCGCCGGCCGCTTCCACGAGCGCTCGCACCGTGTCGGGGCCCAGGAACGGCAGATCGGCGGAGAGCACGAGCACCCGCTCCGCCGCCGTGTGCCGTACGCCCGCGCCGAGCGCGGCCAACGGGCCGCCGCCCCGGGGCTCTTCGCGCGTCCAGATCACCGCGCGCCCCGTGGGCCGCCGGGTGCCCACCACCACGGTGGTCCCCGCTCCTGCGCAGGCCCCGAGGACCCGGTCCAGCAGCGGGCGCCCGCCGACCCGGACCCCGGGCTTGTCGGCGCCGCCGAGCCGTTTCGCGGCCCCTCCGGCAAGAACGATGGCGTCGAACGCGGTCATGCCACGAGTATGCGGGCCCGGCCCACCCGGCGGACATCCACGTCCACCGGCCGTACCGGGGCCCGGGCACGGGACGTTCCTCCGGCACCGGGCGGCCCGCCAGCCTTCGCACTGGATGGCCCCGCGAGGCCCCCGCGCGGCCCGGGATCCGCCGCCGGGCGCGGCCCCGGGAACCGGTGGCTCTACAGGGTCCGCAACAGCACCGCCGGCTGTTCCACGCAGTCGGCCACGTACCGCAGGAAACCGCCCGCCGTGCCGCCGTCGCAGACGCGGTGGTCGAAGGTCAGCGAGAGCTGGACGACCCGCCGCACCGCCAACGCGCCCTCGTGCACCCAGGGCTTGGGCACGATACGGCCGACACCGAGCATGGCCGCCTCCGGGTGGTTGATGATGGGCGTCGACCCGTCGACCCCGAACACCCCGTAGTTGTTGAGGGTGAACGTGCCGCCGGTCAGCTCGGCCGGCTTCAGCGTCCCCGTCCGGGCCGCCTCGGTCAGCCGGGCGATCTCCGCTCCGATCGACTCCGCGTTGCGGTCCTGCGCGTCCTTGACCACCGGCACGACCAGCCCGCGCTCCGTCTGCGCGGCGAACCCGAGATGGACCTCCGGAAGCCGCACGATCTCGCGCGCCTCCGTGTCCACCGTGGAGTTGAGCTCGGGATGGCGCGCCAGCGCGGCCGTGCAGATGCGCGCGAGAAGCGCCAGCACGGACACCTTGGGGCCGCCCGCGCGGTTCATCGCCTCCCGGGCCGCCATCAGTTCGGTGGCGTCGGCGTCCACCCAGCAGGTGGCGTCGGGGATCTCGGTCCGGCTGCGCGTCAGCTTGTCGGCGACCGCGCCCCGTACCCCGCGCAGCGGAATCCGCTCACCGGCGGACGCCACCCGCGGCGCTTCTGCGGGCGCGACGGCGGATGCGGCAGGCGCGACGGCGACCGCGGTGGCCGACTCCGCCACGGACCGGATCGCCGCTTCCACGTCGGCCCGGAGGATCAGCCCGTCCGGGCCCGATCCGGCCAGCCGGCGCAGATCCAGATCGTGCTGCCGGGCCAGCTTGCGCACCAGCGGCGAGACGACGGCCACCGGCCCGCCCGCGTCACCGGGGGCGGGTGCCGTGGCCGGAGCAACAACAGAGACCCGGGCCTGCGCCCGCACCGGGGCGGGAGCGGGCGCGGCGGAAGCGGGCGCGGCGGGAGCCGGCGCGGCGGAAGCGGGCGCGGCGGGAGCCGGCGCGGCGGAAGCGGGCGCGGCGGGAGCCGGCGCGGCGGCAGGTGCCGCGGCCCTCCCGGAGGCCTGAGCCGGTGCACCGAAGCCCTCGGGCCGGATCCGACGGCGCCGCGTGGGCGGCGCTCCGGTCCCGTAACCGACCAGCACGTTCCCCGAACCGGACGCGGTCTCCCCGGAGCGTCCCGCCCCGGGCTCCGCCGCCGGATCCGACGACTCCACGGATCCGACGGCGACGGTCAGCAGGGGTGCCCCGACGGGGAGTTCGCTGCCCTCCTCGCCGAACCGGGCGGTCACCACGCCCCCGTAGGGGCACGGCACCTCCACCATCGCCTTGGCCGTCTCGACCTCGACGACCGGCTGGTCGATGGCGACGACCTCGCCGACCTCCACCAGCCAGCGCACGATCTCCGCCTCGGTCAGTCCCTCACCGAGGTCCGGCAGCCTGAATTCCAGTACCTGGGCCATCAGCTCTCCGCCTCCCACTGGAGCCGCGCGACGGCGTCGAGCACCCGGTCCACACCGGGCAGGTGGTGACGCTCCTGCATCGGCGGCGGATACGGGATGTCGAAACCGGCCACCCGCAGCACCGGCGCCTCCAGGTGGTGGAAGCAGCGCTCGGTGATCCGCGCGGCGATCTCACCGCCCGGTCCGCCGAAACCGTTCGACTCGTGGACGACGACCGCGCGGCCGGTGCGCCGCACCGAGGCGGCGACCGTCTCGTCGTCGAAGGGGACCAGCGACCTCAGATCGACGACCTCGAGGTCCCAGCCCTCCTCGACGGCCGCCTCGGCCGCCTCCAGACAGACCGGGAGCGAGGGCCCGTAGGTGATCAGCGTCGCGCTGCGGCCGGGCCGCCGCACGACGGCGCGGCCCATCGGCTCGACGGCGGCCGGGGACTGCGGCGACCAGTCGGCCTTCGACCAGTAGAGCCTCTTGGGCTCCATGAAGACCACCGGGTCGTCGGAGGCGATCGACGCCCTCAGCAGCCCGTAGGCGTCCTCGACCGTGGCGGGCGTGACCACGTGGAGACCCGGGGTCGCCATGTAGTAAGCCTCCGAGGAGTCGCTGTGGTGCTCGACTCCGCCGATGCCGCCGCCGTAGGGCACCCGGATGGTGATCGGCAGCGGCATCCTCCCGCCGGTCCGGTTGCGCATCTTGGCGACATGGCTGGCCAGCTGCTCGAACGCCGGATAGGCGAAGGCGTCGAACTGCATCTCCACCACGGGCCTCAGCCCGTACATCGCCATGCCGACGGCCGCGCCGAGGATGCCCGCCTCGGCCAGCGGGGTGTCCGTGCACCGCTCGTCGCCGAACTCCTTCGCCAGGCCGTCGGTGATCCGGAAGACCCCGCCCAGCGTGCCGACGTCCTCACCGAGGACGTGCACCGAGGGGTCCTCGGCCATCGAGTCGCGCAGCGCGCGCCCCAGAGCCTGGGCCATCGTGGCGGGACCGGCCTTCGCGGCACGCTTCCCGGCCGTGGCCGCCGCTGTCGTCATCGCCCCGCACCCCTGTCGTCCGTGCCGTGCTCGTCGTGCTCCGCGTCCAGCTCGACCCGGAGCCGGGCGGCCTGCTCGCGCAGTTGCGAGGTCTGCTCCGCGTACACGTGGGAGAACAGCTCCATCGGGTCAAGCACCGGATCGGCGTTCATGCGGTCCCGCAGCTGGGCCGCCATCCGCTCCGCGGCCGTCCGAGCCTCCTCGATGCCCTCGTCGTCGAGCAGACCGCGCCCCGTCAGCTCCCGCTCCATGAGCCGCACCGGATCGTGCGCCTTCCAGGCCTCGACCTCGCTGTTCTCGCGGTAGCGCGTGGCGTCGTCCGCGTTCGTGTGCGCGTCCATGCGGTAGGTGACGGCCTCCACGAGCGTGGGACCCTCGCCGCTCCTGGCCCGCTCCACCGCCTCGGAGAGCACCTGGTGCACGGCCGCCGCGTCGTTCCCGTCGACGAGCCGGCCCGGCATCCCGTATCCGACGGCCTTGTGGGCCAGGGACGGGGCCGCGGTCTGCTTGGCCAGGGGCACGGAGATGGCGAAGCCGTTGTTCTGCACCAGGAAGACGACGGGGGCCCGCCACACGGCCGCGAAGTTCAGCGCCTCGTGGAAGTCGCCCTCGCTGGTGCCGCCGTCGCCGACCATGGCGAGCGCGACCACGTCGTCGCCCTTGAGGCGGGCCGCGTGGGCCAGGCCCACCGCGTGCGGCAGCTGGGTGGCCAGAGGGGTGCAGAGCGGTGCCGTGCGGTACGCGCGGGGGTCGTAGCCGGTGTGCCGGTCGCCGCGCAGCAGGGTCAGCGCCTCGACCGGGTCCATGCCCCGCGCCACGGCCGCCAGAGTGTCCCGATAGCTCGGGAACAGCCAGTCGCGCTCCTCCAGCACGAGGGCCGCGGCGATCTCGCAGGCCTCCTGACCGGTGCTCGACGGGTAGACGGCGAGCCGGCCCTGCTTGGTCAGGGCGGTCGCCTGCGCGTTGTACCGCCGGCCGCGCACGAGCTCGGCGTACAGCCGCAGCAGCAGCTCCGGGTCGGCTCCGGCCGCGGCGTCCGTACCGAGCACGCGGTACGGCTCGGGGTCCGGGAGCAGCGGCGCGGGATCGGTGAGCGGCTTCCAGGCCGGGGGCGGCGTGGGCCGGTAGGCGGCCGCGCCGGGCAGCTCTTGGACCGTCATGACAAGCACCTCCTGGCGTCGAGGGGTATCGAGCGGCGTCCGCGGCACCGGGGGTGTCCCGGTGCCGCGGGGTGTCGAAGCGTCTCCAGGGGTGTCGAGGGGGCGTCGACGCTTGCGAAATACATCGAATTGTTCATATATCCGCGAGGCACGAGTGTGGCGCGCCTCACCTACCGATTGTTCGGTCGCGAGCGCATTTTGGCTACAGGCACCGTCAGCCTGTGGACAAACGGTTCTCCACAGCTTGGGATGGGCACAGGTCGTCCAGGACGGGGAGGTAGGGGAGCATGGCAGCTGAACAAATGGCCGAGGGGAGCGAGGAACCGGCCCCGATTCCTCCGGCCCGGCCGCTGGACGCCGTCGACCGCGCCATCCTGCGACTGCTCCAGACGGACGGCCGGGCGTCGATACGCTCGGTCGCCGACCGTGTCCACGTCTCGCGGGCCAACGCCTACGCGCGGATCAACCGGCTCATCGACGACGGCGTGATCCGCGGTTTCGGTGCCCGGGTGAATCACGAGCGGGCCGGTCAGGGCGCCTCGGCCTACATCACGCTCAAGATCGTCCAGAATTCCTGGCGCACGGTGCGCGAACAGCTCCAGGCGCTGCCAGGGGCTACGCACATCGCCCTGGTCAGCGGGGATTTCGATGTGCTGCTGCTGGTCCACACCCCGGACAACCGGTCGCTGCGCGAGCTCGTCCTCACCCGCATCCAGGCCATACCGGAAGTGCTCTCCACCCGCACCCTGCTGGTGTTCGAGGAGACGGACCTGAACCCGGGACCGGACCGCCCGACGGAGCTGAGCTGAACGGACGACCGGGCCCCTCGGAGCCGTAACGACCGAACGACCGCCCGACTCCCTCGCGGGCCGTACCGTCCGGAGCGGCCGAGCGGGCCCCCACCGTCGAGAACGGGCCCGTGCGGGCCCCTCAGGACCCGTACTTCGTCAGAAACGCCCGCACGGTGCCCCAGCGCTTCGCGTCGTCGAGCAGCGCCACCCCGTGCAGGCTCTCGCCGCGGACGAGGACGAACCGGTGCTCGGACGACTTCACGCTCTGCCGGTTCAGCTCCTTCTCGCCGACGGCGAAGTCCCCGTCCCCGTCGGCGGCCATGTACAGCACGGGCGCGGTCAGCTCGGGGACGGCCTTCAGCGCGTTCATCGCCTGGTACTGCGTGGGGGCGGAGAGCGCGACGACCGCGTCCGGCTGCGGCTTCAGCCGGGGAGCCGCGGCAAGCACCGCGGTGCCGCCCTTGGACGCGCCCATCAGCAGAATCTTCTTGGCGCCCTTGTCGCGCAGATATCCGGCCGCGCCGACGACCTCGTCGACCTCCTGCCCGTTCGAGTTCACCGCGAGGACCCGGTATCCGGCCTTGCTCAGCTCGTCGGCCTTGTCCTTCCACTGGCAGACCGTGCCGTCGGCCTGGTGGGCGAGCACGATCCCGGCGCCCGATCCGCCCTTCGGCGCGTAGCCGCCGATCTCCGAGCCGTCGTCGACCGTGAAGGTGATCGACGAGCTCTTCGCCTCCGCCTCCGTCAGACAGGTGAAGTCGTCCGGCTGCTCCGCCGCGGTGCCACCGCCGCCGTCGTCCTTGCCGTCGCCGCCGCCTCCCGAGCAGCCGGCCAGCGAGGCCGTGACGAGCAGCGTGGCGGCGGCACAGAGGAGTCCGGACATCCGGAGCGCAGCGGTCATGCCGGGATGCTGGTATAGACCTATGTTCGCGTCAATGGCCGGTCGCGCGGGACTTCATGCCGTCGAAGGCCAGTTGTACGACCGTGTCAGCCAGCCGCTCCGCCTCCGCCCCTCCGTCCGGCAGCGGCCGGTACCACTCCACCAGGGAGTTCACCATGCCGAAAAGCAGCCGTGTCGCGAGCCGTATGTCCACGTCGGAGCGGAGATCGCCGTCCACGACGGCCGCCTTGAGCAGATCGGCGACCCGCTGGTCGAACTCGCGCCGCCGCTCCAGCGCCCAGCGCTCGGTCTTCGTGTTGCCCCGCACCCTCAGCAGCAGCGTGACGTAGGGAAGTTCGGCCATCAGCACCTCGACGGTACGACGTGTGACGTACTCGACCCGCTCGATGGCACGTCCCCGCGTCGCCCCGGACTCGTCGAGAATGCCGAAGAGTCCGTCCAGCGCCCGGCTGACCGCCCGCCGCAGCAGCTCCTCCTTGCCGGTGACGTGGTGGTAGATGGACGACTTGGAGATCCCCGCCGCCTTCGACAGGTGCTCCATCGACGTGCCGTCGTACCCGCGCTCGTTGAAGACCCGGACGGCGACGGTGAGCAGGGTCTCCGGGGTGTACGTGTCCCGCTTGGCCGTGGTCATGCCCGCGATCCTCCCCTACGCGTTGTCCACAGGTTCCGTGGGCCCCCTTGTCCCGACCGATCGTTCGGTTACTCTAACTCTGTCCGCCCGTCCCTGCCCAGCTCGACGAGGAGTTGGTCCGTCATGGCCGCCGAGCTCTCCCCGAACCTGCTGTCCGAGAGGCACCGCCCGACGCTCGACCGCGCCCTCGACGCGATCCGCACCCGGGACTACTGGTCGCCCCACCCCGAGCACCCGAAGGCGTACGGCGAGGGCGGTGCCCCGGGCAGCCTGGGCCCCGCCGAGGGCAAGGCCGCCTTCGACGCCCTGCTGCACACCCGGATCGACCTGGGCCAGCCGGGGACCGACGGATGGACGGGTGGCGAGATCTCGCCGTACGGACCGGAGCTGGGCGTCGAGTATCCGCACGCCGACCCGGACGTGCTGCTTCCGGCGATGCGCGCGGCGATGCCCGCCTGGCGCGCGGCCGGTCCGGAGACCAGGGCCCTGGTCTGCCTGGAGATCCTGGCGCGGATCAGCGCCCGCACCCATGAGTTCGGCCACGCGGTGATGCACACCAGCGGCCAGGCCTTCATGATGGCCTTCCAGGCCGGTGGCCCGCACGCCCAGGACCGCGGCCTGGAGGCCGTGGCGTACGCGTACGAGGAGCAGCAGCGCGTTCCCCGCTCGGCCGACTGGTCCAAGCCGCAGGGCAAGCGCGACCCCCTCGACCTGCACAAGACGTTCACCGCGGCGGGACGCGGAGTCGCGCTGGTGATCGGCTGCAACACCTTCCCCACGTGGAACGGCTACCCGGGCCTCTTCGCCTCGCTCGCCACGGGAAACGCGGTCCTGGTCAAGCCGCACCCCCGGGCCGTCCTCCCGCTGGCCCTGACCGTCCAGGTGGCCCGCGAGGTGCTCGCCGAGGCGGGCTTCGCCCCCGATCTGGTGGCGCTGGCCACCGAGCGGCCCGGCGAGGGCATCGCCAAGACCCTGGCGCTCCGTCCGGAGATCCGGATCATCGACTACACGGGCTCGACGGCCTTCGGCGACTGGCTGGAGACCCACGCCCGCCAGGCCCAGGTGTACACGGAGAAGGCCGGGGTCAACACGGTCGTGGTCGATTCCACCGACGACTACCGGGGCATGCTGGCCAACCTGGCGTTCTCGCTCTCGCTCTACAGCGGCCAGATGTGCACGACCCCGCAGAACCTCCTCATCCCCCGGGACGGCATCACGACGGACGCGGGCGAGAAGTCGTACGACGACGTGGTCGCGGACATCGCCTCCGCCGTCACCGGCCTCCTGGGCGACGACGCGCGGGCGAACGGACTGCTCGGTGCCCTGGTCAACCCCGAGGTGAAGGCCCGTCTCGACGCGGCCGCGCAGCTCGGCGAGGTCGCCCTGCCCTCCCGGCCCGTCACCCATCCCGACTTCCCCGACGCGGTCGTGCGGACACCGCTGATCGTGAAGCTCGACGGAGCAAAGACGGACGACGCCTCCCCGTACTTCACGGAGTGCTTCGGCCCGGTCTCCTTCGCGGTGGCCGTGGACTCGACGGACGACGCGGTGGAGCTGCTGCGCCGCACGGTCCGCGAGAAGGGCGCGATGACGGTCGGCGCGTACACGACCTCGCCGGAGGTGGAGCGGGCGGTGGAGGACGTCTGCCTGGACGAGTCGGCCCAGCTCTCGCTGAACCTGACCGGCGGGGTGTACGTCAACCAGACGGCCGCCTTCTCCGACTTCCACGGTTCGGGCGGCAACCCTGCGGCCAACGCGGCCCTGTGCGACGGCGCCTTCGTCTCCAACCGCTTCCGGACGGTGGAGGTCCGCCGCCAGCGCTGATCCGGTCACTCACCACCGGACCGGTGGGGCCGCACGGCCTCCGTCAGGCCCCGCCGGCGTCCGGGAGGGAGGGATCGGGGATGTCCGCGTAGCGCTGCACCCAGGCATGCATCGCGATCGCGGCGGCGGCCCCCGCGTTGATGGAGCGCGTCGAGCCGAACTGCGCGATGGAGCAGACCATCGTGGCGTGCGCGCGGGCCTCCTCGGTCAGTCCGGGTCCCTCCTGCCCGAAAAGCAGCACACAGCGGCGGGGCAGGACGGTCCGCTCCAGCGGCACCGCGCCGGGCAGATTGTCGATGCCGATGATCGGCAGGTCCTCCGCACGGGCCCAGGCGGTCAGATCGGCGGTGTCCGGGTGGTGGCGGACGTGCTGGTAGCGGTCGGTGACCATCGCACCGCGCCGGTTCCAGCGCCGCCGCCCCACGATGTGCACCTCCTTGGCCAGGAAGGCGTTCGCGGTGCGGACGACCGAGCCGATGTTGAAGTCGTGGCCCCAGTTCTCCACCGCGACATGGAAGTCGTGCCGCCGCAGATCGAGGTCGGCGACGATGGCCTCACGGCTCCAGTAGCGGTAGGCGTCCCCCACGTTGCGGCGGTCGCCGTGGGCGAGCAGTTCCGGGTCGTACCGCTCGCCCTCGGGCCAGGGCAGCGGATGCGGACCGACCCCGATCTCGTTCCCGAACCCGTCGTCGTACTGGGCCGGCTCGTCCGCACCCGCGCCCTGGGTGCCCGTACCGCTCGTGCTGTTCGTGGGGCTCGTCTCGCTGCTCACCCGACGAGCGTATGGCCCCCGTCGGTGCCGTGCTCCGCCGCCTCCCGGGCGCCCGGTGCGGACGCGCCCGTTCCCGCTCCCGGCGTTCCCGTTCCGGGCACGGGAGCGTCCCCGTCGCGCGGCGCGGGCACGCGCGCCCGCCGGCCGAGCAGGCGGTCGCGCCCGAGCGTCACCCGGCCGCCCAGCCAGACCAGGAAGACGGTCGGCAGGAAGACGGCGTCCGCGGCGATCATCGCCATCGAGAAGAAGGGGAGCCCGAGCAGCACGGCGATTCCGGCGTGCTCGCAGATCATCACGACCAGCAGCACGTTCTTGACGCGCCGGTTGAACAGGGTGAACGGGAAGGCGACCTGCACGGCCACGGTCGCGTAGGTCACCACCATCACCATCAGCCCGCTCGACGCGAGGATGTCCGAGAGCGCGGGCCACGGCGAGAAATAGTCGAGCTTGAGCGGGTAGTAGAGCGCGGTGCCGTCCTGCCAGCGCGAGCCCTGGATCTTGTACCAGCCGGCCGTCGCGTAGATCAGGCAGACCTCGGCCATGATCACCACGAGCGTGGCGTTGTGGGCGAGATTGGCGATGACGTCGAGGAGGGTGCGGTGCTCGCTGCGCGGGGCGTACCGGTTCACGGCCCACCAGGCGCCCTGGGCGACCCACAGGATCCAGAAGAGCGTCGGCAGCCACACGGTGCCGCCGAGGCTCCGGGTGGCCATTCCCCAGACGAGGACGGCGCCGAAGGCGATCCAGAGCAGCGGCCCGACCGCGTCGCCCGGTCCGCGCGCCCCTTCGGCCGTACGCCGGGCCCTGCGGGCGTCGAGCGACCAGACCTGTCCGCACCGGGTCAGCATCAGGTAGATCGCCATCAGGTGGATGACGTTGTCGCCGCCGTCGCCCATGAAGATGCTGCGGTTCTGGAGCGAGACCACTCCGGCCATGAACAGCACGGACATGGCCCGGGTGTGCCAGCCGACCATCAGCAGACCGGCGGCGATCAGCGCGAGCGCGTAGACGATCTCGAACCAGACGGTGCTGTCCGTCCACATCAGCGTGGTGAACGCCTGGTTGCCCGAGATGAGTTGCTGGGCCATGTCCCAGCGCCAGGGGGCGTCGGGGCCGTACATCTCGTGCCGGTGCGGGAATTCGCGCAGCAGGAAGAGGAGGTACGTGGCGGAGAAGCCGATGCGGATGACGGCGCTCTGGTACGGGCCGAGGGCCGAGGCGGTGATGCGCTGGATGCCGCGGGCGAGCGCGTGGCCGGATCCGTGGGTGCTCACTGGCCGGCCTCCTGGGATGCGGCGCCCTCGGGGAGGTCGGCCGCGGTGACGGTCCACCAGGGCAGGACCCGGTAGGACGGCTCGGTACTGATCTTCTCCTGGCTCCAGGGGGGCGCCGGTACGGACCGGGTCTCGGACCTGACCTGGATGCGCAGGACCGTGCCGCCGTAGTCGTGCTCACCGAGACGGAGCATCACGATGCGCCGGATGTACTGCTCGGAGAGCCGGCCGCGCAGGCCGTTGGCCCGGTTCTGGCTGTCGTGGGAGCCGACGTAGAAGTCCCAGCCGCGGCGGAGTTCGTTCTGCTGGACGTGGCTGGGCAGCGGATTGCCTCGAATCGCCTTGCCGTCCGCGCCGGACAGACTCATCCAGGGGGTGGTGCGCCGTCCGTCGGCCCCGGCTATCTCCGCACGCACGTGCACGGCGATGTTCTGCTGGAGCGGGTTGGGGGCGAAGAGCTTCCAGTTCTGCTCGAACTCGGGGTAGACCCACTGGTCCACCGCTTCGCCGTGCGCCTTCGTCAGCGTGTTGGACGGGGCGACGTGAAGGAACACCATGGCCAGCTGGACACAGCCGATCAGCCCGATGACCCCCAGCGCGACGGCGGCGACGATCTGGTACGGGAACGACAGCCCGGCGATGCCACCGGTCGCACCGGCCGGCCGGCCGGGTCCGGGGGCCGGTTCGGCGGCGGGGGGACCCGCCTGCGCGGGAAACAGCTGCTCGACAGCGGTCCGCGGGGGGGCGGAGTCCGGTGGAAGAGGCTCCGAGCCGTCCTCCAGCGGCTGGGGTCCGGGCACCGTGTGGTCCCGCCCGTCGACACCTCCGCCGGTGCCCCCGCCGCCGCCGACGCCCTTGTCGTCGTACGAATCCATCCCGCCCCGATCCCCGTCGATCCCGGTCAGTTATCCACAGGGTTGACACCCTACGGGCCCCGGACACACCATTGAAGACAGAGAACCGAACGATCGGTCGGTAGGGAGTCCGGGATGGCGGCAGTGACTGCGGGCCAGACAGCGCAGACGGCAGCGGGGGGCACCGAAGGGGCCGACGAGGCCCTGGCGGCGGCCTTCGACGCCGCGGTGGCGGCCGACGAGCGCATCGAGCCCCGGGACTGGATGCCCGAGGCCTATCGCGCCTCGCTGGTCAGGCAGATAGCCCAGCACGCCCACTCCGAGATCATCGGCATGCAGCCGGAGGCGAACTGGATCACGCGCGCGCCGTCCCTGCGCCGCAAGGCCATCCTGATGGCCAAGGTCCAGGACGAGGCCGGGCACGGCCTGTATCTCTACAGCGCGGCCGAGACGCTCGGCGCCGGACGCGACGAGCTGCTCGACAAACTGCACGCGGGCCGCCAGCGGTATTCCTCGATCTTCAACTACCCCACGCTCACCTGGGCGGACGTGGGCGCCATCGGCTGGCTGGTGGACGGCGCCGCGATCACCAACCAGGTCCCGCTCTGCCGCTGCTCCTACGGTCCGTACGCACGGGCCATGGTCCGCGTCTGCAAGGAGGAGTCCTTCCACCAGCGCCAGGGCTACGAACTCCTGCTCGCCCTCAGCAACGGGACACCCGCGCAGCACGCGATGGCCCAGGACGCGGTGGACCGCTGGTGGTGGCCGTCCCTGATGATGTTCGGCCCCCCGGACGACGCCTCCGCGCATTCGGCCCAGTCCATGGCCTGGAAGATCAAGCGGCATTCCAACGACGAACTGCGGCAGCGCTTCGTGGACATCTGCGTCCCGCAGGCCGAGACGCTCGGGCTCACCCTCCCCGACCCGGACCTCCGGTGGAACGAGGAGCGCGGTCAGCACGACTTCGGGGCGATCGACTGGACGGAGTTCCAGGAGGTCCTGAAGGGCAACGGGCCGTGCAACGAGCAGCGCCTGAGCCAGCGCCGGCGCGCCCACGAGGAGGGCGCCTGGGTCCGCGAGGCCGCCGCGGCCCACGCGGCGAAGCACACGACGACATCGCGCACCGGCGCACCGGTGGCCCGCACGGCCACGCCGGACGGGACGAAGAGGGAGGCGACAGCATGAGCAGCTCGACCGACTGGCCGCTGTGGGAGGTGTTCGTGCGCTCCCGGCGCGGCCTCTCGCACACGCACGCGGGCAGCCTGCACGCGCCGGACGCGGAGATGGCCCTGCGCAACGCCCGCGATCTGTACACCCGCCGCTCGGAGGGCGTCTCGCTCTGGGTCGTGCCCTCCACCGCGATCACGGCGTCCTCGCCCGACGAGAAGGACGCCTTCTTCGAACCGGCCGGCGACAAGCCCTACCGCCACCCGACGTTCTACGCGATCCCGGACGGGGTGAAGCACCTGTGACCGCGGCCCTCGCCCTCGGCGACGACGCGCTGGTGCTGTCGCACCGGCTGGGGGAGTGGGCGGGCCACGCCCCGGTGCTGGAGGAGGAGGTCGCCCTCGCCAACATCGCGCTGGACCTGCTCGGACAGGCCCGGGTCCTGCTCTCCCTGGAGGGCGACGAGGACGAGCTGGCCTATCTCCGCGAGGAGCGCGCCTTCCGGAACGTGCAGCTGGTCGAGCAGCCGAACGGCGACTTCGCGCACACCATCGCCCGCCAGCTCTACTTCTCCGTCCACCAGCACGGGCTGTACGGACAACTGGCCTCCGGAGACGGCCCCTTCGCCGGCCTGGCGGCCAAGGCCGTCAAGGAAGTGGCCTACCACCGGGACCACGCCGAGCAGTGGACGCTGCGGATGGGCGACGGCACGGACGAGAGCCATGCGCGCATGCAGCGCGGACTGGACGAGCTGTGGCGCTTCACCGGCGAGCTGTTCCAGCCCGTCGAGGGGGTGGACGTGGACTGGCAGGCGTTGCGGGACGGCTGGATGGAGTCGGTGACCGCGCTGCTGGAGCGGGCGACGCTGAGCGTGCCGGCCGGTCCGCAGTCGGGGGCGTGGGCCGCCGGAGCCGGACGGCAGGGCCTGCACACCGAGCCCTTCGGCCGGATGCTCGCCGAGATGCAGCATCTGCGCCGCAGCCATCCGGGGGCGTCATGGTGACCCGGACCCCGCTGGAGGAGGAGCTGTTCGCCCTCGCGGGCTCGGTTCCCGATCCCGAGCTGCCCGTGCTGAACCTGGAGGAGCTGGGGGTGCTGCGCGGAGTGGACGTCCTCGCCCCGGGCCGGGTCACGGTGCGTCTCACCCCGACGTACACCGGCTGTCCGGCCGTGGAGACGATGTCCGCCGACATCGAGCGCGTGCTGCACGAGCACGGCATGGCGGAGGTCTGCGTCGAGACGGTGCTCTCCCCCGCGTGGTCGACGGACGACATCAGCGCGGAGGGGCGTCGCAAGCTCGCCGAGTTCGGCATCGCACCGCCGCGTCCGCACGACGCTTCCGCACCCTCCTCCGGGCCCGTGCCGCTGGCCCTGTCGGTGCGCTGCCCCCACTGCGGCTCCACCGACACGGAGTTGCTCAGCCGCTTCTCGTCGACCGCCTGCAAGGCGCTGCGCCGCTGTGTGTCGTGCCGCGAACCGTTCGACCACTTCAAGGAGTTGTAGATGTTCCATCCGCTCCGGGTCAGCGCGATCGAACGGCTCACGGACGACGCGGTGGCCGTCACCTTCGCCGTGCCTCCCGAGCTGCGCGAGACCTTCCGCCACAAGCCCGGCCAGCACCTCAACATCCGTTACGCCGTGGACGGCGAGGAGATCCGGCGGTCGTACTCGATCTGCGCCCCGGCCACCGAGCGGCCCGCCGAGCCGGTGCTGCGCGTGGGCATCCGGCTCGTCGACGGCGGGGCCTTCTCCACGTACGCGTTCAAGGAGCTGGCCGTCGGCGACGTGGTCGAGGCGATGCCCCCGATGGGCCGCTTCGTCATCGCGCCGCGCCCCGGCCGGTTCGCGGCGGTCGTCGGCGGCAGCGGGATCACCCCGGTGCTCTCCATCGCCGCGACGCTGCTGGCCCGTGAGCCCGACGCCTCGTTCTGCCTGGTCCGGAGCGACCGTACGGCCGCCTCCACCATGTTCCTGGACGAGGTGGCCGATCTGAAGGACCGCTACCCGGACCGCTTCCAGCTGGTCACCGTGCTCTCCCGGGAGGAGCAGCAGGCGGGTCTCCCCTCGGGCCGGCTCGACCGGGAGCGGCTCACCGCACTGCTCCCCGCCCTGCTGCCGGTCGCCGGGATCGACGGCTGGTACCTGTGCGGGCCGCTCGGCCTGGTGCGGGCCGCCGAAGAGGCGCTGCACGGCCTGGGGGTCGACCGGAGCCGCGTGCACCAGGAGATCTTCCACGTCGAGGACGTCCCGGACGCCGCCGCCCGGCCGAGGGCCGGGACGTCCGCGCGGAGCACGCTCACCGCGCATCTGGACGGCCGTTCGGGCACCTGGCCGGTGGAGGACGGCGAATCGCTGCTGGAGACGGTGCTGCGCAGCCGCTCGGACGCGCCGTACGCCTGCAAGGGCGGGGTGTGCGGCACCTGCCGTGCGTTCCTGGTCGCGGGCGAGGTCCGGATGGACCGCAACTACGCGCTGGAGCCGGAGGAGACGGACGCCGGGTATGTGCTGGCCTGCCAGTCGCATCCGGTGACCGGGGAGGTGGAGCTGGACTTCGACCGCTGACCGCGCGGCCGGACTGTTCCCTTCTTGTAGAACCTGTTCTATCTTGACGCTCCGTCAGGTCAGGGTACGGACACAGTGGTTCGCGGGAGGCCGGGACAGTGGACTTCACCTTCACCGAGGAACAGCAGGCAGCGGCCGAGGCGGCGCGGGCGGTCTTCTCGGGCGTCGCCCCGGACGCCGTGCCCAGCCCGGCCCTCGTGCCGGGGGCCGTGGCCGACGACATCGACCGGCCGCTGTGGGCCCGGCTGGCGGGCGGCGACCTGCTGAGCCTGACCCTGGCCCCGGAGCACGGCGGTGCCGGACTGGATCCGATCGCGCTCTGTCTGGTGTTGCGGGAGTCCGCGAAGGTGCTCGCCCGGGTGCCGCTGCTGGAGACGTGCGCGGTGGCGACGGCGGTGGACCGGTACGGGGACCGGGGCCTGGCCGCCGAGCTGCTGCCCCGCGTGGGCCGGGGAGAGCTGGTGCTGACCGTCGGCGCCAACGGCCGCACGGGCCACGAACCGGCGGAACTGGCCGTCACCGCGCGACCGGACGGGGCGCGGGGGAACGGCGAGAGCGGCGGCACCGGCTCCGGAACGGGCACGGAGGACGGCGAGGCCGGGTGGGTCCTGGACGGGGTGCAGTCCGGCGTGCCGTGGGCCGGGGTCTCGGACCTGATCGCGGTACCGGCGCACACCGACGACGGTCGCGCGGTCGTGGCCCTGGTCCGCCGCGGCCGGGAGGGCGTCACCGTCGCGGAGCAGGTCTCGACGAACGGCGAACTCCTCGGCGAGGTACGGCTGGACGCCGTGCGCGTCACCGGACGCGAGCTGATCGACGCACCCGATGCCTGGGAGTGGCTGCGCGCGCTGCTCACCACGGGCACCTGCGCCCTCGCGCTGGGCCTGGGCGAGGCGGTGCTCGCCATGACGAGTGCGTACACGGGCAAGCGCGAGCAGTTCGGTTTCCCGGTGGCGACGTTCCAGGCGGTCGCCGTGCAGGCGGCGGACCGCTACATCGATCTGCGGGCCATGGAGGTCACCCTCTGGCAGGCCGCCTGGCGGATCTCCGCCGGCGGGGCGGGTGAACTGCCGACGGCCGCCGATGTCGCGGTGGCCAAGATCTGGGCGTCCGACGGGGTCAGGCGGGTCGTGCAGACGGCGCAGCATCTGCACGGCGGCTTCGGCGCCGACACCGACTACCCGCTGCACCGCTTCCACGCCTGGGCGAAGCAGATCGAGCTCTCCCTCGGCCCGGCAGCGGCCCACGAGGAGGCCCTGGGCGACCTGCTGGCCGCCCACCCCGTCGACTGACCGGCGCGGAACGGGGCGGGCAGCGGGCGCACCGGCCCAGGGCTGCGGTCGGGCGCGTGAACGTCAGGCGCGGAACGTCGGACGCGGGGTGTCAGACGCAGGGCGTCAGGCGCGGGGTGTCAGACGCGGAACGTCAGACGCAGGGCGTCAGGCGACGAACGCCTGACCACCGTGGTCGGTGACCATGGGGCGTCCGGCGCTCTCCCAGGCGAGCATGCCGCCGTCGATGTTCACCGCGTCGACGCCCTGCTGCACCAGGTACTGGGTGACCTGGGCGGAACGGCCGCCGACCCGGCACATCACATGCACGCGCCGGCCGTCCTCCGCCGCCTCGGTCAGCTCACCGAACCGCGCCACGAACTCGCTCATCGGAATGTGCAGCGCGCCTTCGACGTGCCCGGCCGCCCATTCGTCGGCCTCCCGGACGTCCAGCACGAAGCCGTCCGCCGGGACCGCGGTGACGTCGACCGCGGGGAGCGGGGCGAAATTCATGGGTCATGCCTTCTCTCGTCGATGCGCCGGACCGGTGCGCCGGATCACCTGCACCGGACTCACCGGAAACGCTACTGCACCAGCGCGGCCAGCTCGTTCTCCCGCTGGGCGACCTCGCCGAGCAGCTGTTCGGCGATCTCCTCCAGCAGCTGGTCGGGGTCGTCCGGGGCCATCCGCAGCATGGCGCCGATGGCGCTTTCCTCCAGCTCCTGGGCCAGCACGGTCAGCAGTTCCTTGCGCTGGGTGAGCCAGTTCAGCCGGGCGTAGAGCTCCTCGGCCTCGCCGATCTCCGGCTCGGGCTGGACCGGGCCCGCGGCCCACTCCTCCGCCAGTTCCCTGAGCAGCGCCTCGTCGCCGCGCCCGTAGGCACCGTTCACCCGGGTGATGAACTCCTCCCGGCGAGCCCGCTCCGTCTCGTCCTGGGCCAGGTCCGGGTGGGCCTTGCGCGCCAGTTCGCGGTAGAGCTTGCGGGCCTCGTCGGTCGGGCGGACCCGCTTGGGCGGCCGGACGGGCTGCTCGGTCAGCATGGCGGCGGCCTCGGGGGACAGGCCGTCGGAGTCGATCCAGTCGTGGAACAGTTCGTCGACGCCGGGCATCGGCAGCACCATGGACCGCGCGTCCTGTGCCTTGCGGAGGTCCTCCGGATCCCCCGTGCGGGCCGCCCGCGCCTCGGCGATCTGCGCGTCCAGCTCGTCGAGCCGGGCGTACATGGGCCCGAGCCGCTGGTGGTGCAGCCGGGAGAAGTTCTCGACCTCGACGCGGAAGGTCTCCACCGCGATCTCGAACTCGATCAACGCCTGCTCGGCCACGCGCACGGCCCGCGCCAGTCGCGCCTCGGGCCGCGTGTCCCCGTCCTCGGAACCCTCGCCCCGTGCCTCACCCGACCCAGCCGCATCGCCCGCACCGGAGTCCCCGGCGGAACCAT
Organism: Streptomyces sp. NPDC057682; assembly: GCF_042799575.1. NCBI lineage: Bacteria > Bacillati > Actinomycetota > Actinomycetes > Kitasatosporales > Streptomycetaceae > Streptomyces > Streptomyces sp. NPDC057682. Next base: position 261,294 of record NZ_JBHVIN010000001.1, read on the forward strand.
CGGCGTCACCGGTCGCGAAGCCGTGACCTGCCTCCGGCACGGCGGCGGCCTCCGGACCGGCGGCGGCCTCCGGACCGACCGCGTCCGCCGCACCCGCAGTGTCTGCCGCACCCGCGGCGTCCGCCATGCCTGCGGCGTCCGTCGTACCGGCAGCGGCATCCGGACCGGCGGCGGAGGCGGCCTCAGAGGCATGCCCGCTCCCGGCGGGGGCCCCGGCGCCCTCCGCGCCCTCGTCGGCGGTCTCTGCGGGCGCCTCGGCCGGAGAGCCGGGCTGCTCGTGCGGCGGGAGGTCGCCCTGCCGGGCATCGTCGTTCCGGGAGGTCGGTACCCCGGCGGCTTCGTCGGTCACCCGTCCAGCGTATGGCCACGGCCACCGTGCCGAGGACGCGCGGTCGCCGGAACGGCCGTCACACGCCCGCCTCCGCGGCTATCCGGCCCGCGGCGACCGCCCGGACCAGTTCCGCGTGATCCGCCTCCGTGCGGTCCGCGTACGTCACGGCGAACGCGGCCACCGCCTCGTCCAGTTCGTCGTTCTTGCCGCAGTACCCCGCGATCAGGCGGGGGTCGGCGCTGTGCGCATGGGCACGGGCCAGGAGCGCGCCGGTCATCCGGCCGTAGTCGTCGACCTGGTCGGCCGCCAGGGCCGCCGGGTCGACGCTGCCCTTGCGGTTCCTGAACTGCCGTACCTGGAAAGGGCGTCCCTCCACGGTCGCCCAGCCCAGCAGGATGTCGCTGACCACCTGCATCCGCTTCTGCCCGAGCACCACACGGCGGCCCTCGTGCCCCGCCTCGGGGACGTCGAACCCCACGGCTGCCAGATGGGGGGCCAGCACCGAGGGCCTGGCCTCCTTCACCTGGAGCACCAGCGGCTCGCCCCGGTGGTCCAGCAGCAGCACCACGTACGACCGGGTCCCCACACTGCCCGTGCCGACGACGCGGAAGGCCACGTCCTGGATGGCGTACCGCGCGAGCAGCGGCACCCGGTCCTCGGACACGGTGTCCAGATAGGGGCCGAGCCCCGCCGCCACGGCCGCGGCCTCCGCGTCCGGCACCCTGCGCAGCACCGGGGGCGCGTCGACGAACCGGCGGCCGCCGTCCTCGGCGGTCTCCGTGGACTTCGCGGCGAAACGGGCACTGGTGTTGTTCCGGGCCTTCTCCGAGACCCGCTCCAGCGTGCCGAGAAGATCGCGGGCATCCGTGTGCGAGACCAGTTCCTCGTCGGCGATCGCGTTCCACGCGTCGAGCGCGGGGAGCTTCGCCAGCAGCCGCATCGTCCGCCGGTACGCCCCCACGGTGTCGTACGCGCCCCTGCGGCAGGTCTCCTCGTCGGCCCCGGCCTCGCGGCCCGCGAGAACCAGCGAGGTGGCGAGCCGCTTGAGGTCCCACTCCCAAGGGCCCACCACGGTCTCGTCGAAGTCGTTGAGGTCGATGACGAGGCTGCCCCGGGCATCGCCGTAGAGGCCGAAGTTGGCCGCGTGCGCGTCGCCGCAGAGCTGGGCGGCGACCCCGGTGACGGGCGTCCCGACCAGGTCGTGGGCCATCAGCCCGGCCGATCCGCGCAGAAAGGCGAACGGGGTGGCGGCCATCCGCCCCACCCGTATCGGAGTGAGCGCGGGCACCCTGCCCCGGTTCGACTCCTCGACCGCCCGCACCGCGTCCGGCCGGTCCTCCGGCAGGGTCAGGGAGGCGTGCGAGGAGCGCGGCACGCTCTGCCGCAGGGCCTTGCCCGCCTCCCTCGGCGAGGAGAGCGCCGAACCGTCCGGGGCGGTGGCCGGGCGGCGGGCGAACCCGGGCACGACCGGAATGCGCGGCCCCTCGTACCCGGCCCGCTGCACGGGCACGGTCGTCGCTTCGATGTCACTCATGGCGCGCAGCCTCCCCCGACCCCTGCCGGCGCCCGGTCGGCGTCCGGCGTCCCCGGTCCAACATCAACTACCGCTGACCGTACCGCTGTCCACCCGCGGCCGTCTGCCCCTGTGGACAACCCCTGAAGCGACCTGTGGACAAACTCACGCCCGGACGCCGGACACCGCCCCGGACCTGGTCACACACCCACGACCTCTTCCATCTCCTCCTCCACCTCTTCCGTGGCCTCGCTCCGCGGCGCAGGCCCCGGCTCCGCCCCCGCCGGGCCCTCGCGCCGCTCCCCCGCAGCCGGGACCACTGCCGCCGGGACCGACGGCCCAGCCGCCGCAGTGGTCTTCCGCCTGCGCTCGGCCAGGCCGGCGAGTGCCATCAGCACCAGGCCCGCCACGAGCCAGAGGGCCAGCACCAGCACGTCGCGGCCGAGCCCGTGGCCGCCGAAGTAGACATGGCTGCGGACGCCCTCGACGAAGCCCGCCCCGTTCCAGAACGCATGCAGGGCGCCGAAGAAGCCGGGCTGCAGTTCGGGCCGGAAGATCCCGCCGGAGCTGGTGAAGTTCAGCATGACGAACAGCACCATGACGCCGAGGGTGGTCCAGCGCTTCAGGAAGGTGTGCAGTCCGACGCCGATCAGCAGGATGCCGGCGGCGTAGAGCCAGGCCATCGCCCACAGCCCGCCGAGTCCCTGGTCCACCAGGCCGAAGAGGGGTCCGGCGAAGACCACACCGATCGCGCTGACCACGAGCGACGCGCCCGCCGCCAGGGCCGCCCGGATCCTCAGCGGCAGCGCCGCGCCGGCGCCTCCGATCACGGCGACGGAGGCGTACGAACCGATGCTCACGGCCACCAGCAGGAAGAAAATCCCCTGCCCGGTCGGATCGCCGCCGGCGGTGGGGGCCGTGTCCGTCACCTTCAGCGGCGCCCCCTGGCCCGCCGCGACCTCGGTGAAGACCTTCTCCACCACGGTCGCGCTGGTGTCGGAGGACGCCGAGGCCACCAGCAGTTCGGGTCGGGTGCCGGGCACGTAGGCGCCGTAGCTGTCCTGGGTCCTGAGGTGGTCGACCGCGGCGGCGCGGTCGGCGACCGTACGGACGGTCAGGGCCCCGTCGCCCTTGTCCTGGAGGGTCTGCGCGAGTACCTGGGCGCTCGGCCCGGAACCGACCACGTCCACCCGCAGATCGTGCGGCTCGGGGGCGTGGAAGGCCCCGAGGTAGGCCAGCCCCATGCCGACGCACATGAGCAGCGGCGTGACGAGATGGCTGAGCACATGGCGCAGCGCGGCGGCGGTGGAGCCGGGCGCGGCGCTCGGGCCTGAGGACGACGACATCGGGAACGCTCCGGAGGATCGACAGATGGTTGGCTTTTACAACTCCCATTCCGTTGTACTATACAACTGAAAAGTCGAGGAAGGTGAACGCGTGCCAGGCACCCCGGAGGACCGCGAAGAGTCGCTGGACGTCATCCAGCGCGAGCTGACCGCGTTCGCGCGCCGGGCGCGCGCCGCCGCGGCCCGGCTCCATCCGGAGCTGCCCCTGGTCTCGTACACGCTGCTGGCACACATCGACGACCGGCACGGCTGCCGGGCCACGGACCTGGCCGCGCACTACATGCTGGACAAGTCCACGGTCAGCCGGCAGATCGGCACCCTGGAGAAGCTGGGCCTGGTCGAACGCCATCCGGACCCGGACGACCACCGCATCCAGGTGCTGCACCCCACCGAGGCCGGCACCCGGGCGCTCGCCTCGACCCAGGCCAGCCGCCGCGCCGCCTATCAGGAACGGCTCGCGGAGTGGACGGAGGACGACCTCGCGCGCTTCGCGGACTATCTGCTCCGGTACAACACCTCGGGCGGCCCGGACGGCCCGAACGACCCCGCCGCCTGAACCTCGCCCCGCGCCCCCGCGACGGTTCCTAGCAGCCGCCGATGCCGCTCTTCAGATGCGTCTCGGCCCAGCGGCCCAGCTCCTTGAGCGCGGGCTCCATGGCGGCGCCGGCCTCGGTCAGCCGGTACGAGACCCGCAGCGGCGGACCCTCGTCGACCTCGCGGACCACCAGTCCCGCCGCGCCCAACTCGGACAGCCGGTCCGAGAGCATCCGCTCGCTGATGCCGGGGATCGCCCGCCGCAGATCGGCGAAGTGCACCGGCTGCTGCATCAGCACGGAGACGATCGGCCCCGTCCAGCGCTTGCCGAACAGCTCGAAGACGCGGCTGATGCCGACATCCACCCGCCTGCACGCCTGCTCGCCGTGATCCGCCATGCCCCCAGGGTACTGCGTCGGCGTGCGGGACTTACTATTCGTAAGCCCCTATGTTATTACTAGGTGCATACGAAACTTCGGCTGCTTACATATCAGTCGCTCTGCTATCCCCATGGAGACCCTCATGGCCACGCTTCTGCACCTCGACTCCGCCGTGTTCCCCCAGGGTTCCGCGTCGCGCGAGGTCACTGCCGCCTTCGTCCAGACCTGGCGCGAGCAGCACCCGGACGGGGAGGTCGTCTACCGCGACCTGGCCGCCGACCCGCTGCCGCACCTGGACGCCGCGGCCGCCGCGGCAGGCGCCGAGCACCCGCTGCGCGCCGAACTCGCCGCCGAGCTGGCCGCCGCCGACGCGGTCCTGATCGGTGCCCCGATGTACAACTTCTCGATCCCCTCGACCCTGAAGGCCTGGCTCGACCACGTGATCGTCGTGGGCCTCAACGTGGGCCCCGACAGCCCGGTCGCCGGCACCCCGATCACCGTCGTCGCCAGCCGCGGCGGTTCGTACGCCGAGGGCACCCCGCGCGCGGACGCCGAATTCGTCCAGAACTACCTGGAGAAGCTGCTCACCTCGATGTTCGCCGCCGAGGTGGACTTCATCGTGCCGGAGCTCACGCTGGCCCACGTCAACCCGCAGATGGCCGAGCTGATCCCGCTGGCCGAGACCTCCAAGGCGAAGGCGCTGACCGACGCCGAGGACAAGGCCAAGGCGCTCGCCGCCAAGCTCGCCGCCTGATCCGGGCGCGGCCGAGGCCGCCCCGAGCGGCACGAAGGGGCCGGGGTCCATAGAACCCCGGCCCCTTCGGCACATCCGCAATCGGACGTTTCACGTGAAACGAACCACCCCCGGGCCGGGCGCACCGCCCCGGCCGCCCGCACGGGAGCAGCAACAACCGGAGCAGCAACAGAAGAAGCCCCGCAGACCGTGGGTCTGCGGGGCTTCTCTCTTGTGCGCGAGGGGGGATTTGAACCCCCACGTCCCTAAGGACACTGGCACCTGAAGCCAGCGCGTCTGCCGTTCCGCCACTCGCGCATGAGTGGTGTTTCCAGACCTTCGCTTGTTCTGCGATCGCCTGGCGACAAACGGAAGATTAGCACGCTGGGCAGGGTGGATTCACATCCGTTTGTTTCGAGGAACCCCGGGAGGGAACCGGGAACCCGGAGCGGCCGCCCCCCACTCCTCCTGAGTGCACCCGAGGTGCGGGACACTGTCAGGAGGCCGCCTCTACGATCCGTGTGAGGGGGGACACTCATCCGCAGTGCAGACAAGGGGAACCAGCCGATTTCCCGACGCGTGGATACGATCAGTAAGCAGTACAGGGACGACGACACCGGAGGAGGTGCCCCGTGGGAGTCATGAAGCGTTTCGAGCAGCGTCTCGAAGGTCTGGTCAACGGCACCTTCGCCAAGGTCTTCAAGTCCGAGGTCCAGCCGGTCGAGATCGCGGGCGCCCTCCAGCGGGAGTGCGACAACAACGCCACCATCTGGAACCGTGAGCGGACCGTCGTCCCCAACGACTTCATCGTCGAGCTGAGCGCCCCGGACTACGAGCGGCTGAGCCCGTACTCCGGCCAGTTGGGCGACGAACTCTCGGGCCTGGTCCGGGACTACGCCAAGCAGCAGCGGTACACCTTCATGGGGCCGATCAAGGTCCACCTGGAGAAGGCCGAGGACCTCGACACCGGTCTGTACCGGGTGCGCAGCCGCACCCTCGCGTCGAGTTCGTCACAGCAGGGCGCCCCCGGCCAGCCGTCGTTCCAGAACCCGCCGGGACCGGCCTCGCCGCCCGGCCGTCCGGCCCCGGGCCGCCACCAGGCGCCCGGCGGCTACGGCTACCCGCCCACCGCCGCACCGCCCATGCCCCCGGGACCGCCTCCGGGCGGCGGGCACGGCGGACCGGGCCACGACCGGCGCCCGCCGGCCCCCAGCCCCCAGCCCCACGCGCAGACGAGGCGCTGGATCGAGATCAACGGCACCCGCCATCAGATCTCCCGCCCGACGTTGGTGCTGGGTCGCAGCACCGACGCCGACGTGCGGATCGACGACCCCGGCGTCTCCCGCCGGCACTGTGAGATCCGGACCGGAACGCCCTCGACGATCCAGGATCTCGGGTCTACCAACGGCATCGTGGTAGACGGGCAGCACACCACCCGCGCTACGCTCCGCGACGGCTCGCGGATCGTCGTGGGCAGCACCACCATCGTTTACCGGCAAGCCGAAGGGTGAAGCGGGGGCAATGTCAGAGCTGACCCTGACGGTCATGCGGCTAGGTTTCCTGGCTGTTCTGTGGCTGTTCGTGATCGTGGCCGTGCAGGTCATTCGCAGCGATCTGTTCGGAACGCGCGTCACGCAGCGCGGCTCGCGCCGCACCGCGCCCGACGGACGGGCTCCACAGGCGCGCCAGAACGCCTCGGCGCCGCCCCAGCAGCGCCAGCAGCCGGGCCGCCAGCGCCGGGGGGCGCCGACCAAGCTGGTCGTGTCCGAGGGGACGCTCACCGGCACCACGGTGGCGCTCCAGGGCCAGACCATCACGCTCGGCCGCGCCCATGACTCAACGATCGTGCTGGACGACGACTACGCGTCCAGCAGGCATGCCAGGATCTACCCCGACCGTGACGGCCAGTGGATCGTCGAGGATCTCGGGTCCACCAACGGCACGTATCTGGACCGGACCCGCCTCACCACCCCCACGCCTGTTCCGCTGGGCGCGCCGATCCGGATCGGCAAGACCGTCATCGAGCTGCGGAAGTAGTACGACAATGAGCGAGCGGAGCGAGCGAGCCGCGGCGGTCCGGGCATCGGACCCGGCCAGGCTCCCGACCGGAGGGTGGGCAGTGTGGCTCGAGACCGGCTGTACCCCGAACCGACGGGTGAGGTGCGCATGAGCTTGTCCCTGCGCTTCGCCGCCGGATCGCACAAGGGCATGATCCGGGAGGGCAACGAGGACTCCGGCTACGCCGGCCCCCGTCTCCTGGCCATCGCCGACGGCATGGGCGGCCAGGCGGCCGGCGAGGTCGCCAGCTCCGAGGTGATCTCCACCCTCGTCCAGCTCGACGACGACGTGCCCGGCTCCGACATCCTGACCTCGCTCGGCACCGCCGCCCAGCAGGCCAACCACCAACTTCGCCTGATGGTCCAGGAGGACCCGCAGCTGGAGGGCATGGGCACCACGCTGACCGCGCTCCTGTGGACCGGCCAGCGCCTCGGACTCGTCCACGTCGGCGACTCGCGCGCCTATCTGCTGCGCGACGGCGTCCTGACCCAGATCACGCAGGACCACACCTGGGTCCAGCGGCTGGTCGACGAGGGCCGGATCACCGAGGAGGAGGCCACCACCCACCCGCAGCGCTCCCTGCTGATGCGCGCGGTGGGCACCAGCGACCACGTCGAACCCGATCTCTCCATCCGCGAGGTCCGGGCCGGCGACCGCTACCTGATCTGCTCCGACGGGCTCTCCGGCGTCGTCTCCCACCAGACCCTGGAGGAGACGCTCGCCAGCTACCAGGGCCCTCAGGAGACCATCCAGGAGCTGATCCAGCTCGCCCTGCGCGGCGGCGGCCCGGACAACATCACCTGCATCGTCGCCGACGTCCTGGACGTCGACAGCAACGACACCATGGCCGGGCAGCTCAACGACACCCCGGTCGTCGTCGGGGCCGTCGCGGAGAACCAGAGCTCGCAGCTGAACGACGGCGGCGCGATGCAGACGCCCGCCGGGCGCGCGGCCGGCCTCGGCCGTCCCGTCCCGCCGCCCGCGGGCAGCTTCGGCCCTCCCGGCAGCGGTGACGACACGGGCTACGGCGCCATGCCGAACGGTTCCTTCGACGCCTACACCGACGACGACTTCGTGAAGCCCGGCGGCCGCAAGTGGCTCAAGCGCTCGCTGTACATCGCGCTCGCCCTGGCGGTCATCGGCGGCGGTGTCTACGGCGGCTACCGCTGGACCCAGACCCAGTTCTACGTCGGCACGAAGAACGACAACGTCGCGCTGTACCGGGGCATCAGCCAGGACCTGGCCTGGGTCTCCCTCTCGAAGGTCGAGACGGACCACCCCGAGATCGAACTCAAGTACCTACCGCCGTACCAGCGCAAGCAGGTGGAGGCCACGATCGCCGAGGGCAGCCTCGGCGAGGCCCGCGAGAAGATCACCGAACTCGCGGCCCAGGCCGGCGCGTGCAAGAAGGACGCGGAGCGTCGCGCGGCCGAGAAGAACGCCCCCAGCGACGAGGGCCAGGCCGCCGGTACCGACACGGACGCCACCAAGACGGACGCGACCAAGGCCGACGGCGACGGGAAGTCCTCGTCGGGCGGCACCAAGAGCAAGCAGACGTCCACGACTCCCACTCCCGGTCCCAGCCTCTCGGAGGAAGAGAAGAAGCTGGTCCCGCAGTGCGGTAAGCAGTAAAGCCGTAGGGGGCCTTCAGCACCATGAGCGTTGTCACCAACACGACCACGATCGGCGCGATCGACGCACCGAGCCGGCGCAACACCGAACTGATGATGATGGTCTTCGCCATCGCCATCTCGGTGTTCGCCTACGCCAACGTGGGACTCGCCATCGACGGCTCGCTGCCCTCCGGCATGTTCGGATACGGCCTCGGCCTGATCCTGCTCGGCGGCGTGGCCCACCTCGTGGTGCGCAAGTTCGCCCCGTACGCGGACCCGCTGTTCCTGCCGTTGGCCACGCTGCTCAACGGACTGGGGCTGGTGCTGATCTGGCGGCTGGACCAGTCGCAGCGGCTGATCGACCGGGCGGAGTACCTCTACGGGTCCTACAGCCCCGACGCCCCCAAGCAGCTGCTGTACTCCGCGATCGGTGTGGCCTTCTTCGTGGCCGTGCTGGTGATCCTCAAGGACCACCGCATCCTGCAGCGGTACACGTACATCTCCATGGCGGCGGCCCTGGTCCTGCTGGTCATCCCGATGTTCTTCCCCGCGGTGAACGGCGCGAAGATCTGGATCAGCCTCGGCCCCTTCTCCATCCAGCCGGGAGAGTTCGCCAAGATCCTCATCGCGGTGTTCTTCTCCGGCTACCTCATGGTCAAGCGCGACGCGCTGGCCCTGGCCAGCCGCCGCTTCATGGGGCTGTACCTGCCGCGTGGACGTGACCTCGGGCCGATCATCACCATCTGGGCCCTGTCGATCCTGGTCCTCGTCTTCGAGACCGACCTCGGTACGTCCCTGCTGTTCTTCGGCCTCTTCGTGATCATGCTGTACGTCGCCACCGAGCGGACCAGCTGGATCGTCTTCGGTCTGCTGATGTCGGCCGCCGGCGCGGTGGGTGTGGCCTCCTTCGAGCCCCATGTCCAGCAGCGGGTGAACGCCTGGCTGGACCCGTTCTCCAAGGCGACCATGGCGCAGAGCGACCAGATCGCCCAGTCCCTGATGTCCTTCGGTTCCGGCGGCACGCTCGGTACGGGCCTGGGCCAGGGGCATTCGGACCTGATCATGTTCGCCGCCAACGCGGACTTCATCCTGTCCACCGTCGGCGAGGAACTGGGACTGGCCGGGATGATGGCCGTGCTGCTGATCTACGGCCTGATCGTCGAGCGCGGCATCCGCACGGCCCTCGCGGCCCGCGACCCCTTCGGCAAGCTGATGGCGGTCGGCCTCTCCGGCGCGTTCGCCATCCAGGTCTTCGTGGTCGCCGGCGGTGTCATGGGCCTCATCCCGCTGAGCGGTATGACCATGCCGTTCCTCGCGTACGGCGGTTCGTCCGTTCTCGCCAACTGGGCGCTGATCGCCATCCTGATCCGGATCAGCGACACGGCCCGCCGCCCCGCGCCCGCGCCCGCACCCACGTCCGACGCCGAGATGACCCAGGTGGTCCGCCCGTGAACAAGCCCCTGCGCCGGATCGCGATCTTCTGCGGCCTCCTCGTCCTGGCCCTGCTCATCCGCACCAACTACCTCCAGTACGTGAAGGCGGACGAGCTCAACACCCGCGACGAGAACCGCCGCGTCCGCATCGAGCGGTACGCCCACGAGCGCGGCAACATCATCGTGGACGGCGGGAAGGCGGTCACCGGCTCGGTCGAGACCAAGAGCGGCGACTTCAGGTACAAGCGCGTCTGGGAGAACGGCCCCATGTGGGCCCCCGTCACCGGCTACTCCTCGCAGGCCTTCGGCGCCACGCAGTTGGAGAACCTTGAGGACGGCATCCTCACCGGCAACGACGACCAGCTGTTCTTCGACCGTACGAAGGGCATGTTCACCGGCAAGGAGAAGCAGGGCGGCAACGTCGTCACCACGCTGGTGAGCGCCGCCCAGAAGGCCGCCTTCGAGGGCCTCGGCAACAAGAAGGGCGCCGTCGCCGCGCTCGACCCGCAGACCGGCGCCATCCTGGCGCTGGCCAGCACCCCCTCGTACGACCCCTCGACCTTCGCGGGCAACACCGACGCCGACACCAAGGCCTGGCAGAAGCTCGGCAAGGACCCGGACAAGCCGATGCTCAACCGGGCGCTGCGCGAGACGTACCCGCCCGGTTCGACGTTCAAGGTCGTCACCGCCGCGGCGGCCCTGGAGAACGGGCTGTACACGGACATCGACGCGGCCACCAAGTCGCCGCTGCCGTGGCGGCTGCCGCTGACCACCGGCAACCTGGAGAACGAGGGCAGCATCCCCTGCGAGAACGCCTCCCTGCGGGAAGCGCTGCGGATGTCCTGCAACACGGTCTTCGGCAAGATCAGCGACGACCTGGGCAACCAGAAGATGATCGACGAGGCCAACGAGTTCGGCTTCAACAAGGACGTCTTCACGCCGGTCCGGGCCACCGCGAGCATCTACCCCAAGGACAACCGGCCGCAGAACGCCATGGCCGGCATCGGCCAGGCGTCCAACCGCGCCACACCGCTCCAGATGGCCATGGTCGCCGCGGCCGTCGCCAACGACGGCAAGCTGATGCAGCCGTACATGGTCGCCGAGCGGCAGACGCCCGGCCTGGACGCGATCTACACCCACGAGAAGGAGCAGCTGAGCCAGCCGCTCTCGGGGGAGAACGCGCAGAAGCTCCAGCAGATGATGGAGACGGTCGTCGAGAAGGGCACCGGCCAGAACGCCCGGATCAGGGGCGTCACGGTCGGCGGCAAGACCGGTACCGCCCAGCACGGCCTGAACAACAGCGAGAAGCCGTACGCCTGGTTCATCTCGTACGCGAAGACGGACAACGGCTCCCCGGTGGCGGTCGCCGTGGTCGTCGAGGACAGCGACGCGACCCGTGACGACGTCTCCGGTGGCGGTCTCGCCGCCCCGATCGCGAAGTCGGTCATGCAGGCGGTCCTCGACGGGAAGAAGTGAGGCCGCTCACACCGGGCTCCATTCCCGCACCTTGGATACCGGTCGGATATCAGGTATTGCCTGCGGGCTGATCACGTAGTGCGCGGCCGGTAGCGTATGCGCGGACAGCACACCGCCGGACCGCACACCGGTGCGGTCAGGACTGACGGAGAGGGCTGGAACAGTTATGGAAGAGCCGCGTCGCCTCGGCGGCCGGTACGAGCTGGGCTCGGTGCTCGGCCGTGGTGGCATGGCCGAGGTCTACCTCGCCCACGACACCCGGCTCGGCCGCACCGTGGCTGTGAAGACGCTGCGGGCGGATCTCGCCCGCGACCCGTCCTTCCAGGCCCGGTTCCGCCGTGAGGCCCAGTCCGCCGCCTCGCTCAACCATCCGGCGATCGTCGCGGTCTACGACACGGGTGAGGACTACGTCGACGGGGTCTCCATCCCGTACATCGTCATGGAGTACGTCGACGGCTCGACGCTCCGTGAGCTGCTTCACTCGGGCCGCAAGCTGCTGCCCGAGCGCACGCTGGAGATGACCGTCGGCATCCTCCAGGCGCTGGAGTACTCGCACCGCGCGGGCATCGTCCACCGTGACATCAAGCCGGCCAACGTCATGCTGACGCGCACCGGCCAGGTCAAGGTCATGGACTTCGGCATCGCCCGCGCGATGGGCGACTCCGGCATGACGATGACCCAGACCGCGGCCGTCATCGGCACCGCCCAGTACCTCTCCCCGGAGCAGGCCAAGGGCGAGCAGGTCGACGCGCGGTCCGACCTGTACTCGACCGGCTGCCTGCTCTACGAGCTGCTCACGGTCCGGCCGCCGTTCGTCGGGGACTCCCCGGTCGCGGTGGCCTACCAGCACGTACGGGAGGAACCGCAGCCGCCGAGCACCTTCGACCCCGAGATCACGCCCGAGATGGACGCGATCGTGCTGAAGGCGCTCACCAAGGACCCGGACTACCGCTACCAGTCGGCCGACGAGATGCGCGCCGACATCGAGGCCTGCCTCGACGGCCAGCCGGTCGCCGCGGCCGCGGCGATGGGCGCGGCCGGCTACGGCGGGTACGGCGGCTACGACAACGACCAGCCCACCACCGCCCTGCGGGCCGCGGACCAGAACGGCGCCCAGACGTCGATGCTGCCGCCGGTCAACCCGGACGACGGCGGCTACGGCTACGACGACCGCCCCGACCGCCGCCGCCAGAAGAAGGGCAACACCTCGACGATCCTGCTGATCGTGGCGGGCATCCTGGTGCTGGTCGGCGCGATCCTGATCGGCAAGGCGGTCTTCGGCGGCGACGGCGACAGCGGGGACGGCACCTTCAACGCGCCGAACATGATCGGTTCGACCGTCAAGGAAGCCAGGCAGCTCGCCGACAACACCAACACGGTCCTCAAGGAAGGGCCGAAGGAGGAGTGCAAGGATCAGCCCGCGGGCAAGATCTGCCGCCAGACTCCGACCAAGGAGGAGAAGGTCACGGAGGGCGACACCATCACGGTGTTCGTCTCCAGCGGGGCGCCGAAGATCGAGGTGCCCGACGTCACGGAGAAGTCCAAGGACAACGCCCGCCAGATCCTGGAGGACAAGGGCTTCACCGTCACCTTCACCTCGGTCGAGTCCTCCGACGCCGAGCCCGGCACGGTCCTCGACCAGTCGCCGAAGGGCAACTCCAAGGCCGAGAAGAACTCCGAGGTGAAGCTCTCGGTAGCGACGGAGAAGCTGCTTCTGGTACCCGACGTGAGTGGTCGCAGCTACGACGAAGCGGTCGCCCAGCTCAACGGCAACGGCTTCACCAACATCGGCCAGAGCCAGGTCGACTCCGAGAAGCCGGCGGGCGAGGTCGTCGGGCAGACCCCGGAGGCCAACACGAAGGGCGGCAAGGACACCGCGATCATCCTCAAGGTGTCCAAGGGCCCGGCTCAGCCAGCGACGCAGGCTGTTCCGCAAGTGGTGAGCAATAAGCTGTCCGAGGCCAAGCAGAAGCTGATGGACGCGGGCTTCACCCAGATCCAGTTCACCCCGAACAGCCCGCAGGACGACAACGCGCGCGTCATCGCCATCGACCCGCAGCCCGGCACCCAGGCCGACCCGGCCACCACGGTCATCACGCTGACGACCATGGGCGGGAACGGTAATCCGTTCGGCGGCGGGGACGGCTAGGCACACTCGCCACAGCACAGGGCCCCGGTCACCTCAGCTGAGGTGACCGGGGCCCTGTGCGTGCCGTCCGTACGCCGTCGGACTCAGCGCAGCTCCGCCGGCTTCGTGCGGTCGCGGTCGACCTTCTCCGTGCGGACCAGCTCGCCCCAGACGATGTAGCGGTACTTGGAGGTGAAGACGGGGGTGCAGGTCGTCAGGGTGATGTAGCGGCCGGCCTTCTTGGCGCCGGAGCCCTTGGGGACGGGCTGGAGGACGTCGACGTTGTACTTGGACGTCTCGGGCAGCTCGTTGAAGACCTTGTAGATGTACCAGGTGTCCTTGGTCTCGAAGACGATCGCGTCTCCGGTGCGCACCTTGTCGATGTTGTGGAACTTCGCTCCGTGGCCGTCGCGGTGGGCGGCGAGGGTGAAGTTGCCCTCCTTGTCGGAGGGGAGGGCCGATTTCACCGGTTCGGTGTAGTAGCCGGCGATGCCGTCGTTGAGGTTGTCGGTGTCGGTGCCCTTCTTGACGAGCACCTCGCCGTTCTTCATCGAGGGGACGTGGAGGAAGCCGATGCCGTCCTTGGTGTCCAGGGCGCCCGGTCCGCCGGCCCAGCGGTCGCGGACGGTGTCGCCCTGTTTGGTGGCCTCGCGGTCGGCGAGCACGTTCGTCCACCACAGGGAGTAGACGACGAACAGACCGAGCACGAGACCTGCGGTGATCAGGAGTTCGCCGAAGACGCTGACGGCGGTCGCGACGGGATGGCGGCCCCTGGGGCGCACCGGCGGCGCGGACTCCTCGGTCCGCTCTTGGTCCTCGGTCCTCGCTGCCACCGCACCGTCCCTGTCGTGATGTCGTTCGGCCCGCTCAGTCCACGAGCGCGTCGGGCTTTCCCTTGCTGCGCGGCCGTTCGTCGACCATCTTGCCCCAGACGATCAAACGGTACGTACTCGTGAATTCGGGCGTACAGGTCGTCAGGGTGATGTACCGGCCCGGCTTCTTGAACCCCGACTGCGGCGGCACCGGTGCGATGACCGAGACGTTGGACGGCGAGGTCTGGGAGAGGGCGCTCGTCATCTCGTACGTGTAGTAGGCGTCCTGTGTCTCGACGACGACCTGGTCGCCGGCGTGGAGCCGGTTGATGTAGCGGAAGGGCTCGCCGTGCGTGTTCCGGTGGCCGGCCAGGGCGAAGTTGCCCTGCTTGTCCGACGGCATCGCGGTGTTCAGCGGCTTCTCGCTGTAGTGGCCGACCATGCCCCGGTCGAGGACCTTCTCCTTGCTGATGCCCTCGGCGATCGGTGTGACGACGTCGAGCTTCGGGATGTGGATGATGGCGAAGCCCTGGCCGGGCGCGAACACCCCGGGGTTCCGTTTGCCCTTGGCCCAGTCGTCCTGGATCTTGTGGGTCTCCTTGCCGGCGATCTGGTCGGCGCGGACGTTGGTCCACCACAGCTGGTACGTGACGAAGAGCAGCATCAGGACGCCCAGGGTGATGAACAGCTCCCCGACCACCCGGCTGGCCACGACCGCGGGGCTGTCCTTGGCCGCCTTGGCCGCTCTGCGCGCCTCGACGCGGGTCAGGGGCCGGTCGGGCGTGTCCCGGCCGCCACCCGGGCCCGCCGCCGGACGGCCGTCGTCCTTCCTCCGGCCCCGGGCCTTCGCCGCGCGGCGCCGCTCGGCCCGGCCGCCGGTGGGCGCCTCCGGCGGCTCGGCGGGCTCCTCCGCCGCGTCCTCCGCTCCGTCCGCCCCCGGCTCGGAGCGCGGGCCGGGCACCACCACCGGCAGGACCTCCGTGGCCCCCTGGTCGACGACGGGCGCGCGCCGGGGGTCGGCCCTCCGCAGGGCCACGGTCTCGTCGTGCCGGCCGGGCATCCGCGGCACCGGGGCGGGCTCGTGCGGGGCAGGGCCGGACTCGTGGGGCACCGGGGCGGGCTCGTGCGGCACGGGGGCCGGGAAAGGGGTGGCCGGCGCGGCAGGGGCGGACGGAACGGGGGCGGCGGCGGGCGCGGGCTCCGGGGGAGCGCCCCGGTAAGGCCCCTGCGCGGGCCCCTGAGAGCCGTACCAGTCCCGTTCGAACCCTTCGGGGTCGTACCACTCGCGCGGGGTCTCCTGGGCCGTCTGCGGCCCGTGGGAGGGCTGGGGTGAGGCCGTCGCGGGAGGAGGCCCGGCCGTGGTGTCGGCACCGGCCTGCGGGGCCGTGCGGCGGCCGGGGGTGTTGCCCGTCCGGAACCACGGCGAGGCGTGCTCCCCCGGCAGCGGATCGTTCAGCGGATCCCTCAGCTGGTCGACCGCCGCCTCGAACGCACCGGCGGCCTCGTACGCACCCGCCTCGTGCGGGTCGTCAGGTCCGGGGTCTCGTCCGTGGCGGGGTGGGGTCACGCGACGGCCTTGCCCACCACCGGCGCGAGCCCCGCCGACCTCTCGACGGCGCCGGTGTCACCGCACCGGACGAGCCAGTTGGCCAGCATCCGGTGGCCGTGCTCGGTGAGCACCGACTCCGGATGGAACTGCACCCCTTCGACCTCCAGCTCCCGGTGGCGCAGCCCCATGATGATGCCGTCGGCCGTCCGAGCGGTGACCTCCAGCTCGTCCGGAACCGTGTCCGGTTCGGCGGCCAGCGAGTGGTAGCGCGTCGCGGTGAACGGCGAGGGCAGGCCGGTGAACACACCGCCGCCGTCGTGGAGCACCGGCGAGGTCTTGCCGTGCAGCAGCTCGGGGGCGCGGTCCACGACCCCGCCGTACGCCACCGCCATCGACTGCATGCCCAGGCAGACGCCGAAGACCGGGACGCCGGTCGCCGCGCAGTGGCGGACCATGTCGACGCAGACGCCGGCCTCCTCGGGCGTGCCGGGGCCGGGCGAGAGCAGGACGCCGTCGAAACCGTCCTGGGCGTGGGCCGTGGTGACCTCGTCGTTGCGCAGGACCTCGCACTCCGCGCCCAGTTGGTAGAGGTACTGGACGAGGTTGAAGACGAAGCTGTCGTAGTTGTCGACGACCAGGATGCGGGCGCTCATCGCACGGCCCCCATCGCGTCGGTGCCGTCCACCGTCACATCACCGAACGGGAGCAGCGGCTCCGCCCACGGGAAGACGTACTGGAACAGCACATAGACGGCCGCGAGGACGAGCACGAGCGAAATCAGCCCGCGCACCCACGCGTTGCCCGGCAGATGCCGCCAGATCCAGCCGTACATGCTGACCCCTCCATTCGGTACGGGACCAGAGTAAGGGGCCGGGGCGCGGCCGGGGGTCAGCTGTGGAAAGCCGCCGGTCTGCCGTCGGTCACGGGCTGGGTCGCGTCCAGGTGGGCCCAGGCGATCAGCCGGTGGCTGCTGCCCCACTCGGGGTCGCAGGTGGTCAGGGTGAGGTAGCGGCCGGGGCCGTCGAAGCCGGACTTGCGGGGCACCGGGTCGATGACGCCGACGTCGCTGGGCACGGTGCGGTAGGGCCTGCGGTCGATCCGGTACGTGAACCAGGTCGTCCCGTCGGTCACCAGCACGGCGTCGCCGGGGCGGAGCCGGGGGAAGTCCTTGAAGGGGTCGCCGTAGGTGCGCCGGTGCCCCGCGACCGCGAAGTTGCCCGTCTCGCCGGGCCCGGCGGTCCCCCGGTAGTGGCCGAGCCCCTTCTGCAGGGTCTTCACCTCGGTGTTCTCCAGGACCGGCCACTCCCAGCTCTTTCCGAGGCGGGGGATGTAGAGCATCGCGAACGGCTTTCCGTCACGGTAGGTCCGGGGCGGCGGGGCGGACCGCGACGGCTCCGGGGCGGGGGCGGCCACCGCGCCCCGGGCCCACTGGTCCTGGAGGTCGTCGATCTGGTGCTCGGTCGCGCCCGCCGCCTTCACTCCCGTCCAGAACAGGACGTACACCACGAAGAGGATGATCAGGGCACCGATCGTGATGCACAGTTCGCTGAACGTCCTGACGACCAGTCGCACCGACACCGGGCGGCCTCCCCGCAGCGCTCGCTACTTCACCGGCTCCGCATAGTGGAGATCCACTGTGCCCGAGTAGCCGGGAAGAGTCACCGCCTCGCGCCGGTCCACTTTCCAGCCGAGTCCGTACGCCTTCACGTAGAGGAGGTAGTTCTGGATCGCCGGGGAGGCGTCGAGGGCGCTCTCCAGCTTCCCGGGGTCGCCGACGGCGGTGATCTTGTACGGCGGCGAGTAGACGCGGCCCTGGAGGATCAGGGTGTTGCCGACGCAGCGCACGGCGCTGGTCGAGATCAGCCGCTGGTCCATGACCTCGATACCGCTGGCGCCGCCCTTCCACAGGGCGTTGACGACGGCCTGGAGGTCCTGCTGGTGGATGACCAGGTCGTTGGGCTGCGGATCGGGGTAGCCGGGGCTGGCGGTGGCGTTCGGCGGGGCGTCGTTCAGGGTCACGGATACGGCCCGGCCGGACAGCTTCGTGGTACCGGCGGCCCGCTCCAGGGCCTTGAGGCGGGCGTCCTCCGCCTCCGTGCTGCCGTCGTCGCGCCGGACGAGGGCGTCGATGTCGTCGCGCACGGCGGTCACGGACTCGTCCAGGCCGGCGTTCTTCTCGCTGCGCTGCTGAATCAGGTCGGAGAGCTTCAGCAGCGAGGAGTCCGTACGGATATTGGTGCCCTTGGCGGTATTGGCGCTGGTCACAAAGATGAGGCCGGCCAGGGCGAAAACGGCAGCCGTGAGCACTTTGGCCGGATGCCGGAAGGAGCGCCGGACCGGCCCTGGGGGAGAGTCGGCAGAATTGCTCAACGTACCCTTATCTCCTTCGGAGCCACGGAAGCACTACGCTAACGGACGCCCGGGGGAGGCAGCATTCCCCCTCGCGCCCCGCACCGGCGCCAGCCACAGATCCCTGCGCGGTCACGCAGCGCATCGACAGGAGAGTTCCTCGTGCCGAAGTCACGTATCCGCAAGAAGGCCGACTTCACGCCCCCGCCGGCGAAGCAGGCGACCAACATAAAGCTGACCAACAGCAGCTGGGTCGCGCCCGTCATGCTGGGGCTCTTCCTCATCGGTCTGGCCTGGATCGTCGTGTTCTACGTGACCGACGGCGACCTCCCGGTCCCGTCCCTGGGGAACTGGAACATCGTCGTCGGCTTCGGCTTCATCGCCGGCGGCTTCGGCGTCTCCACCCAGTGGAAGTAGCTCCGGCCGCCTCACAGGACTCGTAGGACCACGGCGGGCACACGGTCCGCAACCCCTGCCCTGAGTTACCCACAGCGTTATCCACAGGCGGGGGAAAAGGTCAGACGATCTGTGGATAACTCCTCGGCCGTTGACGCCGGTGTGACTGCAACCGCCCCTTGAGGGGACGGTACGCCCCTTGTCTCTGCGGGAAAATCCCAGCTCAGAGGCGAGGGGCGCAGTTGTGCCCCCAGAATGCACAAGATCCCGCGCAAGCTGTGGACAACTTCGATCAGAAACGATCCACAGCGGCTGCCGAGGACCGGGGCGGGTGTCAGGTCAGGGCGGCCGAGCGGGCGATCACGATGGCGACGACCGCCACCAGCACCGCGGCGCAGGTGGCGAACTGCACCAGGTTCCGCCGCTCCCTGGGGGCGTGCACCATGCCGAAGCCGATGAGCACCCCGGCGACCAGTCCGCCCACATGCGCCTGCCAGGCGATGCCGCCCCAGGGGTTGAAGGTGATGACCAGGTTGATCGCGAGGAGCGTGAAGACCGGGCGCATGTCGTACCTGAGCCGGCGCATCAGCACGACGGTGGCGCCCAGCAGCCCGAAGATCGCGCCCGAGGCGCCCAGCGACGGCTGGTTCTCCGCGGCGAGCCAGTAGGTCAGAGCGCCGCCCGCCAGCCCGGAGAGCAGATAGAGCGCGAGATAGCGGACCCGGCCGAGCACCGCCTCCAGAGGGCCGCCCAGCCACCAGAGCCCCAGCATGTTGAAGGCGATGTGCCACACCTCCTGGTGCAGGAACATCGACGCCACCAGGCGGTACCACTGGCCCTCGGCGATGCCCTCGGGCGGACCGCCGTAGTAGAAGTTGGCCCGGCCCAGCAGCACCAGGTCGTCGACCAGGGCGGTGCCCTTGGCCAGGACCAGGACGAACACGGCGACGTTGATCCCGAGCAGGATCTTGGTGACCAGCCGGGGATCGGCCGCGACCGTGCCGCCCGCGAGGGTGCGCGGGGTGGTGGCGGCCGGATGGTGTCCCGTACCGGAGCCCTGGCGGACGCAGTCCGGGCACTGGAAGCCGACCGAGGCGCTGACCATGCAGTCGGGGCAGATCGGACGGTCGCAGCGGGTGCAGCGCACCCCCGCCTCGCGGTCCGGGTGGCGGTAACAGCCGACCGGGCCGCCCACGGGCTGCGGCTCCTGGCCGGCCGGCGGCTGCTGGTCCATCGGTTCCCTCACGTCCCGGTCTCCTCGGCCTCGACACGGCGACGCGCACGGCACAGCCCCGCGCGTCCCCTTGTCATCAAGTACGGACGGGCGGGGCGGTTGGTTCCCGTACGGGGCGTCCGGAGCGTGACCGGGCGGTGACGGGATGCGATCATCGGGCGCGGACGCCCTCCGCCGGCCGGATCAGCCCTCGCGGGTCTCCACGACGACGGATTCGATGACCACGTCGTTCACCGGGCGGTCGGTGCGCGGGTTGGTCGCGGTGGCCGCGATCGCGTCGACGACCTTCTTGCTCGCGTCGTTGGTCACCTCGCCGAAGATGGTGTGCTTGCCGGTCAGCCAGGCGGTCGGCGAGACGGTGATGAAGAACTGCGAGCCGTTGGTGCCCGGACCGGCGTTGGCCATGGCCAGAAGGTACGGCTTGGTGAAGGCGAGGTCGGGGTGGAACTCGTCCTTGAACTCGTACCCCGGGCCGCCGGTGCCGTTGCCCAGCGGGTCACCACCCTGGATCATGAAACCGCTGATCACCCGGTGGAAGACGGTGCCGTCGTAGAGCCGGTCCGTGCTCTTCTGCCCGGTCGCCGGATGGGTCCACTCGCGCTCGCCGTTGGCGAGCTCGACGAAGTTCTTGACCGTCGTGGGCGCGTGGTTCGGCAGGAGCCGGATCTCGATGTCGCCCTGGTTGGTCTTCAAGGTGGCGTAAAGCTGCTCGGCCACGGTCTGCCTTCCGTAAGTCTGCTCTGACGTCCGTCGATCCTCGCATGGTCCGACCCCTCGGACGGTGGGCCGCGCGGTGCGGGTGCGCCCCCGCGCTCCGCTGCGCCCCCTGTTCACCTCCGCCCGCCCGCGGCTTCGCCGCCCGGCCCGCCACCGGACGGGTCGGGAGACACGGCCGCTGGAATGACCCGGATGCCCGTTCTGCGTGCCGCCCCGGCTCTCCGCAGGCATGATCTCGGAATGGGTGGAAAGGCGGAATACCACCCGCCACCAAGGAGGAGGATCCCGTGACCCGCATCGACAGCGTGCGCGCCGCAACCGACTCGGCGAGGGACAGCGTGCAGCACGCCGCGGTAGTGGTGGCGCCCTACGCCGACTCGGCCAAGGAGCAGGCCGCCCACTATGCGAACGAGGCCCGCGCACTGCTGGCACCCAGGGTGTCGAAGGCAGCGCAGCAGGCCCGCGTCCAGTACGACGCACACCTCGCCCCCCGGATCGAGCTGGCCCTGGCACACGTACCGCCCAAGGTCGACGAGGCCGCGCAGCGGGCGGCACTGCGCACCCGCCGGGCCGCCCGGAGCGCCGCGGACTACACCGTCCCGCGCGTCGAACACGCCGTCGCGGCGAGCCGGCCGGTCGCCGAGGAGGCCCAGGCCCGCAGCGTCGCGGCGCTGGCCGCCCTGCGCGGGCAGGTCTCGGCCGAGGAGATCAGGAAGCTGAGCCGCAAGCGCGAGCGGCGGGCCCGGTGCGGCCGGGCCTTCAAGGGGCTCGCCGTGGCAGGCGTCCTGGCCGGTGTCGCCTACGCCGCCTGGCGGTGGTGGGACAAGCAGGCCAACCCCGACTGGCTGGTCGAGCCCCCCGCCCCCACCGAGGTCGACGACCGCGCCCCGCTGACCTCGGTCGACGACGACGGCGAGCCGATCCTGGACCCGGAGGTCCAGGCCAAGCAGGCCGACGCGGAGGCGGACGGCACGGACGGCACCGGGGGCGAGGACGAGAACGGCCGCCCCTGAGCAGCCGTCACCGCGCCGGATGACGCACGGGCGCCGGAGGACCGACAGGGTCCGCCGGCGCCCGTTCCGTCGTGCGCGGACACCTGCCGTACTCCCGTCACCGGTACCGCTTTTGAGGTCTAGACCACTGACGCAACGGCGGCGTTCCACGGACCGGACGGGCCGCCTCCCGCAGTAATGACCCAGTAACGGCACCTTCCTAGGGTGCGGGCACCTCGTACCTTCCCCCGGAGGAGTGCCCGATGCCCCTGCCCCGACCGCCCAGGCGCAGACGCGCCGTGTGGGCGGTGGCCTCGCTCGCCGCGGCCACCCTGCTGACCACTCCGCTGCCGGCCCTGGCCGCGGACTCCCCCTCGCCGACCCCTTCGGCCAAGGTCGACGCGGCCCTCACGAGCGCGGTGAAGGGCGGTGGCGACGCCACGTTCTTCGTCGTCCTGAAGGACCAGGCCGACCTGACCGGGGCGAAGAAGCAGAAGACGCACGCGAAGAAGGCCACGGCCGCCTACAGCGAACTGCGCGCGCACGCGACGACCTCGCAGCGCTCGCTGAACACCTTCCTCGACAAGAAGAAGGTCGGTCACGAGGACTACTGGATCACCAACACCGTCAAGGTCACCGGCGACCAGGCCCTCGTGAACGAGATCGCGAAGCGCTCGGACGTGGCATCGGTCGTCAAGCAGCACTCGTTCAAGCTCGACGACATCGAGACCTCCGACAAGAAGGTCACCGCCTCGCGCGCCGCCGCGCTGGGCACCGACTCGTCCGCCGACGGCACCGACGCACCGGCGTGGGGCGTCTCGGACATCAAGGCAGACCAGGTCTGGGACCAGTACCAGGACCGCGGCGAGGGCATCGTCATCGCCAACGTGGACTCGGGTGTGCAGTACGACCACCCCGACCTCGTCGCGAACTACCGCGGCAACAACGGCGACGGCACCTTCTCGCACGACTACAACTTCTACGACGCGAGCGGGCAGTGCCCGACGACCGCGCCGTGCGACAACAACGGCCACGGCACCCACACGATGGGCACGATGGTCGCCAAGAACGGCCTCGGTGTCGCGCCGAACGCCAAGTGGATCGCCGCCAAGGGCTGCGCCTCCGACATCTGCTACGACGACGAGCTGCTCGCCGCCGGTCAGTGGATCCTCGCGCCGACCGACCACAACGGTCAGAACCCGCGCCCGGACCTGGCCCCGAACATCGTCAACAACTCCTGGGGCAACAAGGACACGTCCACCCCGTTCTACCAGGACATCCTGGCGGCCTGGGACGCGGCGGGCATCTTCGAGGCGTTCGCGGCCGGCAACGACGGCGACGGCGTCACCTGCTCCACGACGCACCCGCCGGGCGCGCAGGCCGACTCCTACGGTGTCGGCGCCTACGACGTGAACGGCAAAATCGCCAACTTCTCCGGCTTCGGCCCCTCGCCGACCGACGGCAGCGAGAAGCCGAACATCTCGGCCCCGGGCGTCCAGATCCCGTCCACCTGGCCGGGCAGCTCGTACAACACCATCAACGGCACGTCGATGGCGACCCCTCACGTCGCGGGCGCGGTCGCGCTCCTGTGGTCGGCGGCCCCCTCGCTGATCGGCAACATCGAGGAGACCCGCAACCTCCTCAACGAGGGCGCGCGTGACGTCGACGACACCCACTGCGGTGGCACCGCCGGCATGAACTACGTGTGGGGCAACGGCAAGCTCGACATCCTCGCCTCCGTCGACAAGGCCCCGCACACCGCGGCCGTCGTCAGCGGCAGGGCCACCGACAAGGCGACCGGCGCCGCCCTGGCCAACATCACCGTGAAGTCCACCGACGCGGCCGGCGCGGTCCGCACGGTCACCACCAACACCGACGGCACCTACCGTCTGCCGCTGGCCGCCGGAACGTACTCCTTCGAGTTCAGCGGCTACGGCTACGGGAACGGCTCGGCCGCCGGTGTCACCCTGGCCGAGAGCCAGGCGTACGCCCAGGACATCGCGCTGACCGCGGTGCCCAGCCACCAGGTCTCCGGCATCGTCCGCGACGTCACCGGCAAGCCGCTGCCCGGCGCCACGGTCGAGCTGAACGGCACGCCGCTGCCCGCCGTCACGACCGACGCCAACGGCGCGTACGCCTTCAAGAAGGTGGCCGAGGGCTCCTACAGCCTGGCCGTGAAGCCCGCCGCCCCGGTCCTGTGCAACGGTGTCTACACCGGGGGCGCCACCGTCGGCACCGCCGACCTGACGAAGGACGTGCGGGTTCCCAACCGCACGGACAACTCCGGCAACATCTGCGCCCCGGCCGCGTACTCCTGGATCGCGGGTTCCAAGAAGGTCTCCCTGACCGGTGACGAGGACTCCGCCACCGTCTCGCTGCCCTTCCCGGTGAAGCACTACGGCGTCTCGTACTCCACCGCCTCGGTCACCACCGACGGTCTGGTCAACTTCCTGTCCGCGCGGGTCGGTGACTACAACAACACCGCTCTGCCGACGACCGGCGTCAACGGCGTGAAGGGCATCGTCGCCCCGCTGTGGGACGACCTGACGCTCGACAAGAAGTCCTCCGTGCAGACCGCCACCACCGGCACCAAGGGCAACCGCACCTTCGCCATCGTGTGGAACAACGCCGCCTACGCCAACGGCACCGCGGGCCGCGCCACCTTCGAGGCCGTGTTCGACGAGGCCACCGGAGCGGTGACCTTCCAGTACAAGAGCGTCCCCGACCAGGGCGCGGGCGCCACCGTCGGCCTCGCGAACCAGTCGGGCACCGACGCCTTCCAGTACGCGTACAACCAGCCCGTGATCGCCGCCGGCACCGCCGTCGTCTTCACCCAGGGAGCGAAGTAATGAGAGCCCAGCACTCCCGGCGGGCGCTTCAGCTCGCCGCCGGCCTCGTCGCGGCGGGTCTGTGCCTGACCGCGGCCCCGCAGGCCCTGGCCGCCGGCAGCGGCGGCGACGCGCCGATGAAGCTGACCAGCGCCCAGGCGAAGAAGCTCGCGGCCAACGTCAGCCTCGACCCGTACGTCAAGGCCGAGGACACCACCGGCACGCAGAAGGACGCCTCGGACGCGTCCGCGCCCGCCGCGAAGACCGGCCTCGCCGCCACCGCCGTCGACCCGTCCACCAAGGTCACCATGACCGCGAAGTCCACGCTGGAAGGCGTGCGCGGTCTGGGCGCCACGGTGCCGGTCGGCAAGAACGGCGCCTACTACTCCGTCAACAGCATGGGCAACGTCCAGCTCCACGCCGCCGACGGCAGCGAGACCTGGGCCCGCACCAGCAGCTCGTTCTACACGGACTGGCAGGTCAAGCCGCTCCAGGTGTGGCGCGTCGAGCCGTACCCGCCCCAGGTCCTCATGGGCTACAACGCGGTCACGCCGTTCTCGCCGAACTCGCAGTCCGGCTACTCCGCCGGTGACCTGACCGGCGACGGCGTTCCGGACCTGGTGTTCTCGGCCAAGGTCGGCGCCACCCCGTACCCGCGGGCCTTCACCTCCCCGGGCTCGGACCTGAGCACCGGCACCTTCGTGACGGTCCTCGACGGCAGGACCGGGGCCACGGTCTGGTCGAAGCTGTACAACTACGCCTCGATGGTCAAGATCGTGAACGGCACCCTGCTGATCGCCGACGCGCCCCGGATGAGCAGCGACGCGAAGGTCCCGGCCGACGCGACCGCCACCCTCACCGGCATCCGTTTCTCCGCGGGCGCCGACGGCAAGCTCACCCCGGCGCAGACCTGGTCCTTCGACACGAAGGAGACCCGGTACACCAACTGGGGCGACATCCAGGACCTCGGCAAGGGCAAGGTCGCCGTCTCCTGGAACCTCGCCAGGGCCGAGGGCGTCGACGGCCGCAGCCACACCGCTGTGCTCGACACCGCCGACGGGTCGGTCACCTGGCGGACCGACAGCGTGCTGTACAGCCGCATCATGCGCCTGGACGCCGGACGCAAGCGTCTCGTGGCCGTCGAGCAGTCGGACGTCAACGACGCGGTGCACTACGAGATCGCCGCGTACGACCTGAAGACCGGCCACCGCGCCACGCTGAGCGGCCGCGACAACGTGCTGCCCACCGCGCTGGCGGTCGGTGACCTCAAGGCGAAGGCGGGCGACGAGTACGCCGTCTCGGAGTCCTCGTTCGACGAGAACCTCTTCATCAACGCCAGCACCATCCGCGTCGTCAATGGCGACAACGCGGACAAGATCCTCTGGTCGAACACGACCAAGCGGGATCCCGAGAACGGCCACGACGCGCCCAGCACCTGGGGCCTCGGAGTCATCGACGGCAAGCTGGTCGCCTCCGCGCAGAACGACCGCGAGATGTTCGAGCCGGAGAACCGGGGCAGCCTGCGCTACGCCTCGCTCACCGTCTTCTCCGGCGGCGGCAAGGTCGCGTGGAAGTCCGAGGACGTCGCGGCCTCGCCCATGTTCCAGGACCTCTACACCGACGCCTCGGGCTCCCACGTCCGGGTGATCGACCAGGGCCAGAACATCCGCACCTTCAAGCTGGGCAACGGCAAGGCGGAGAACGTCACGCCGCTCCAGGGCGACATCGCGTATGCCAAGGGCGCCGACCTGAACAAGGACGGCAAGACCGATGTGGTGATGGGCGGCTCTTCCAACGGCGTCTGGGCCTACTCGGGTCCCTCGCTGGTCAACGGCAACAAGCCCGAGAAGCTGTGGCAGGCCACGGTCCCCGGCGCTGTCCACGACATCCAGGTCGGCGACGTCAACGGTGACGGCCAGCCCGAGATCGTCGTCGCGGCCGACACCGCGACGGTCGTCCTCAACGGCAGGAACGGCAAGACGCTCGCCACCATCGAGGCCGGCGAGGGCCAGTTCGTCCGCTCGGTGCAGCTCGCGGACCTCAACGGCGACGGCGAGCAGGACATCGTCGTCCCGACGGACGCGGTACGCGCCTACTACGGCGACGGCCACGCCATCTGGACGTACAACGCCCCCGAGGAGGCGGGCGACGTGCGCTTCGGCGACGTGTCCGTCAACGACGGCCGGGTGTACGCCGCGTACGCCACCCTGAACGCCTACCAGCAGTCGTCCCCGGTGACGACCGCGGTCGCGCTCAACGCCAAGAACGGCAAGGTCCACTGGTCCGCCGCGCCGAAGGCCCCCGGCAACGCGATCGACGGCGTACGCGGCCTCGACCCGAACCAGGGCGTCTTCGCGTCGAAGGAGATCCCGTACGCGGGCGGCCACGCCGTGGCCTACGTGTGGGTGGTCAACGCGCCCATCAACTTCGACGGCCAGCAGATGATCAGCCCGCAGAACTACTTCGAGATCCGTGACGGCCGGACCGGTGAGGTGCTGCACTCCCTGGTCTCGGGCGGTCTGTGGACGCACAACAACTTCTTCGCCAAGGACGGGGTGCTGTACGAGGCCGGCACGTCGTCGTTCCGGCGGTTCCGGGCGAACGGCGACGACAAGACGCAGCTGCTCACCCCCCAGACGTACAACGGTGGATTCATCACGGGGCCGGGCGGGCGTTCGCTCCTCGTCTCCGGCTCCGAGTCCAGCCTGTACCTCTTCGACCCCATCGTCGTCGACTCCGACGACTCCTGGGGCAACGGCGTCGGCAGCATCGGCAGCCTCGCGGGCGCCCGCAACTACTTCGCGGGCGACCTGGACGGGGACGGTGTCGACGAGGTCATGTCGCTGAACGGCGACGACGCCGGCCGGGACCGCTCGGCAGGCGAGTTCGGCGGCGGCTACTTCGTCACCGACAACGGCATCCACCAGGTCACGACGTACACCCTGTCCTGACCCCACACGAAGAAGCACCCTCCGACCCGCAGGAGCGGGTCGGAGGGTGCTTCTGTGCTGTGGAGCCTAGGAGATTCGAACTCCTGACATCTGCCTTGCAAAGGCAGCGCTCTACCAACTGAGCTAAGGCCCCGGAAAACGGGCAGCGCACGACCGCATGCGTCATGGGCCACCGCCGCAGACCAGACTACCGGCTACCCCCCGGAAACTTCCAAAAAGATAAGGCCTCCCGGTCTTCGACCACGCTCCGTAAGATGCACGACGAGGTTCGCAGCAGCGAAGCCGCAGCGAAGGGGAGACGCCATGGATGCAGCGCAGCAAGAGGCAACGGCCAGAGCGAGGGATCTTCAGCGCAGTTGGTACGGGGAGCCGCTGGGCGCGCTCTTCCGCCGGCTGATCGACGACCTCGGCCTCAACCAGGCCCGGCTCGCCGCGGTGCTCGGGCTCTCCGCCCCCATGCTCTCCCAGCTGATGAGCGGCCAGCGGGCGAAGATCGGCAATCCGGCGGTCGTCCAGCGCGTCCAGGCGCTCCAGGAGCTGGCCGGGCAGGTCGCGGACGGCAGCGTCAGCGCGGGGGAGGCCACCGAGCGCATGGAGGAGATCAAGAAGTCGCAGGGCGGTTCGGTGCTCACCGGCACCGGCCAGACCTCGACGACCGGCGGCGCGCCCACCGTGCGCCGGGTGGTGCGCGAGATCCAGTCGCTGCTGCGCTCCGTCGCGGCGGCCGGAGACATCATCGATGCCGCCGACTCCCTCGCCGCGACCCAGCCGGAGCTGGCAGAGTTCCTCAGGGTGTACGGGGCGGGCCGCACCGCGGAAGCGGTGGCGCACTACGAGGCCCACCAGAGCTAGCCGGACGCACGGCGTGCACGGGCGTACACGGACGGACCGGGACAGGGACGGAGAGCGGGCGCAGCGCGATGGGTGAGGTCTTCGCTGGTCGGTACGAGCTGGTCGATCCGATCGGACGCGGTGGGGTCGGCGCCGTCTGGCGCGCCTGGGACCACCGGCGCCGCCGCTATGTGGCGGCCAAGGTGCTCCAGCAGAGCGACGCGCACACGCTGCTGCGCTTCGTGCGCGAGCAGGCGCTGCGCATCGAGCACCCGCATGTGCTCGCCCCGGCGAGCTGGGCGGCGGACGACGACAAGGTCCTGTTCACCATGGACCTGGTGACCGGCGGTTCGCTGGCCCATGTCATCGGTGACTACGGGCCGTTGCCCCCGGCGTTCGTCTGCACGCTGCTCGACCAGCTGCTGTCCGGTCTGTCGACGGTGCACGCCGAGGGGGTCGTGCACCGGGACATCAAACCGGCCAACATCCTGCTGGAGGCGACGGGTACGGGCCGGCCGCACCTGCGGCTGTCCGACTTCGGCATCTCCATGCGCAAGGGCGAGCCCCGGCTGACCGAGACCAACTACGTGGTGGGGACGCCGGGTTATTTCGCGCCCGAGCAGATGATGGGCGCGGAACCGGACTTCCCCGCGGACCTGTTCGCGGTCGGCCTGGTCGCCCTGTATCTGCTCCAGGGGCAGAAGCCCGACTCCCAGGCCCTCGTGGAGCACTTCGCCAACTTCGGTACGCCCGGCGCCCCGCAGGGCATCCCCGAGCCGCTGTGGCAGGTCCTCGCGGGACTGCTCCAGCCGGACCCGCAGGCCCGGTTCCGTACGGCGACGGGCGCGCGCAAGGCGCTGGCGGCCGCGGCGGAGATGCTGCCCGAGCCGTCGGTGGACGACGAGCCGGTGGAGGTCTTCGACCAGATCGGCCCGCTGCCCGCCGGGTTCGGCCCGGAAGGACCGCTGCCGGCCGCGGGGCCGTCGGGCGGGCAGGGCGCGGGGACGCCGGCGGCGGGACAGCCGTTCACGGGGTCGGCGTTCACGGGGCAGCAGACCGGTGGGCAGCACGCCGGGGGACAGCCGACCGGGGGGCAGCAGACCGGCGGGCAGCAGCCGTACGCCTCCCCTCCGCCCTCGATGTCGGAGACCGGGAGCTTCCATCTCCCGCCGCCGCCCCAGCAGTCGGCCCCCGGTCCGTACCCGACGCCCACGGCCTCGACGTACGCCGCGCCGCCCCCGCAGGACCTCTCGCAGGCACCGACGGCTGCCGTACCGCAGGAGCAGCCGCTGACCCGCGCCTACACCGCGCAGCACCCGCTGGCCGCGCACACCCCGGCCGCACCGCAGGCCCCGCAGGCCCCGGCCGCCCACGCGGCCCCGGCGGCGCGGCCGGGACCGTCCCCCAAGGTGGCGGCCTCGGTGCTGCTGCTGGCGCTGGTCTGCTTCGCGGTGGGCATCTGGGCGTTCACCCAGGCCTGAGGCCTGATGCCGGGCCCTGAGACTTCGGGCCCGGCCCGGCTACCAGGCCTGCGGCGGCTGCCCGTACGGCGACTGGGCGGAGGCGGCGGAGGCGGAGCCGCCGGCCGCGCGGCGCCTGGCGAGCAGGGTCCAGGCGCCGAGGCCCAGGACCAGCACGGTGCCCGTCCCGACGCCCGCGGCGCCGATCAGCTTCATCGTGCCGCTCTCGTCGGCCGCCGCCTGCGGGCCGCTGCGGCCGGTGCGGGCGAGATCCTTGTCCTTCTTGGTGACGGCGAAGATGCCCGCGTCGCCCGCGTACGGCGATCCGCCCGCCTCACCGGTCACCTTCACGGACAGGGTCAGCGGGAACGGCTGGTCCCCGTACGCCTTGGCGACCTTCGGGCTCAGCGACACGGCCAGGTAGTACCAGCCCGCGAAGCGCATCCCGCTCACGTCGTCGGCCGAGGCCAGCCGGTTCACGTACGCGACGGGTGGCAGCGGGTCCAGCGAGACGGAGCCGGGCTTGCCGCTGTACGAGAGCGGCGAGGCCGCGTCGACATGGCCGCGGGCCGGATTGGCGAGGGAGAGCCCAAGGGCGTTCCCGACGAAGGCGTTCTTGCCGGACGCGGTGCTGTTGCCGAGGCCCACCGTGGTGAAGAGCTGCTGCCCCCAGTCCACCGGGACCCGGTAGAACAGCGTCTGCCCCGGGGCGATCTCGTCCTTCCACTCGCCCGTCCCCAGGCTCACCGCGTCGTAGTAACCCGCGCCGCCGTGGCGCCGGTTGTCGGTGGCGGGGGTGGGCGGGACCGGGGAGGCGGACGGCCATTGCGTGGGTGCCTGGGTGGGCATCGCCTGCCCGTCGGCGAGCGCGGGCTCGGCGTCGTAGCGCAGTTCCAGCTCCCACTCCTCGGTCGAGGAGGTGGCCGCGCTCTCCCGCTCGACCAGGACGTTGTACGTACCGGCGGCCTGGCAGGAACTGCTGTCCTTGTCCACGGTCCGGTAGGCGTACGCGGTGACCGGGTGCGGGAAGTCCGTCGAGCGGAAGTGGGCGTCCCCGGAGCTGCACCGCAGATCGGAGCCGTCCCTGATGCTGATCGAGACGCCGTCCCCGTAGGCGACCTTGCCGCCGGCCTTGGGCACGACGACGGCCGAGACGTAGGCGTTGGTCGTCGCGTCGAGGTTGAGGCGGTAGTAGAGCTTCTGCCCGGTCCCGATCGTGGAGCGGTAGACCGAACCGGCCGTCAGCTCCGACGCGTCGGTGTTCACCGCCGCACCGGCCACGGTCTTCGCACCCGGATCGAAGCCGTACCCGGCGTCCGCCGCGTACGCCTGCCCCGGCAGCGCCGCCACCGCGCACATCGCCGCGGCCGCCGCCAGCGCCACCCGGCCCCTGCTGCGCTGCCTCATCACGCGCTTCCCCTCGTCGTCCGTGCCGCTGCCCGGCGGCGACTGCGTCCCTGTGCGACCACGGCGGACACCCCGGCCGGGACGGCCGTACCGGCAGCAGCCGCGACGCCGGTCCATCCTGCCCCTCCCGCACCACCGCTGTCTGCGGACGCGATCGAATCGCCCGTCTTGTCCGCCGCTCCCGGGGCCGGAACCCCTCACGCCTTCGCTCAAGCAACGTAATGATTCGCTTACGTGAACCCAAGAGCACAGGCGTCACGGTCCCGCAACAGCACGAAGCCCCGGCCGCGTCAGCGACCGGGGCCCGTTACGGACTGTTCCGTCTCACACACCCGAACCTGCGGGCACGGAGTCGGTCGCCTCCGTCCACAGATCCTGCTCGGCGCGATCCGCCTGGATCTGGCGGTACACGAGGAGCCCGCCGATGGCGGCCAGTGCGACCAGGAGAAGCTTCTTCACCGCGCGACCTCGTCTTTCCTTGGCTTAAGGGACTTCTGCTGCCCGACTATACACATCGGCCGATATCGTCCGGTGACCTCCCCGCAACCCAACTGGCGCCTGCCGACGAGCGATCATCGCCGGAATATGCGTCTCCCGCCACGGCCGCCGGCCCCCTCTTCACAGGGCCTCCCCGGCCCGTCGCCGGCCCCGGTTGAACCATACGAGTGGTGTTCATCTGAAGAACGGCATATCGGCGGCGTCGCTCCACGCAATCGCGGGCCGGATCCACATCATCAGAAAGGTAAGCAAACCGGACCACCCGAAAGTGAGGGGCCATGAGCACCTTCAAGCCCAGGAACATCTGGACCGCCCTCGTCACCGCCTTCTTCGCCCTTCTCGCCGCACTCGGCTTCGCGAGCTCCACCGCCTCGGC
This sequence comes from Streptomyces sp. NPDC057682, assembly GCF_042799575.1. Classification (NCBI taxonomy): domain Bacteria; kingdom Bacillati; phylum Actinomycetota; class Actinomycetes; order Kitasatosporales; family Streptomycetaceae; genus Streptomyces; species Streptomyces sp. NPDC057682. The sequence continues at coordinate 293,239 of NZ_JBHVIN010000001.1, forward strand.
CACGGAAGCCACGGTCACGGAGCCGGCGACCACGACCCAGAAGCACACGGCCCCGGTCCCCGCAACCGTGACCACCCCGTCGGTCCGATGGACCCTTCCGCGCGACCGGGCCCTTCCCCCCACGATGAAGCAGCGCATCCGGGCCGAGGCCCACGGCTCCTCCCCCGCCACCCGCCTCCTCGCCCCCGACACCCTGAACACCACGCACGCTCCCCACGGCACCCACGCCGGACCGGGCCACCCCTCCTCCCAGGACGGGGTCCCGCTACCCCCCTGAGCGCGCGGCACCACGCCACCACGAGGCCCCTGCACCGGAACCCCCGGCAGGGGCCTTCTTCATGCCCTCATGCCCTGGCCCGGCGGGGCTTTCTGCCCGTTCTGCGCGCCCCGGCCCGGCAGGGGCCTTCTTCATGCCCTCATCCCCTCGCCCGGCGGAAGGCGTGGAACAGCGCATCGTCCACGAGCCGGTTCGTGTACAGCCGCCGCGTGTCCCGCTCACCCAGGTTCTCCAGGGCCACGAGCACCAGCGCGCGATCGGTCCGCGCGGCCGACCGGAGGCGGACGACGTCCGCCCGCCCCAGCCCGTCGATCCCGTACGCCGCGCCCTCGGCCCCCACCACGACTCCCGGCCCTCTCACCTCCGCCACCGCACGCCGGAACTCCTCGGGCCGGGGCGCGGCGCCATGGGCCTCCGCCCTCTCCCGCTCGGCCGTCAGTACGGCGGTGATGTACGCGGCCGGACGGGCGGGACGCCACCCGGGGGCCATCCCGTGGAGTTCGGCGGCGATGTCCCGCGCGTCGAGCCCCCGGTCGATGAACGGCCGCAGCGCGTACGCGAGGCGGCGCAGCCCCTCCCGCTGCGTCCAGGCGACGAGCGGGCGCACCTGCCGGGCCACGGCGATGTCCCGGGCGACCTGGAACGGCGACCGCGAGGAAGCGCGCCCACGCGTGGTGTCGTTCTTCCTCCCTCTCGTATCAGGGGTGCGCAGGTCGTGGTGGGCGCCAGAAGAATGGGGCTCACGCCGACGCGGCGCATCCACCCCGTCCCGCTCCGGGGCGCGGGCCGCCCGCACCGCCCGCTCCCGCCCCTCCTCCGTGACCCCGCACACCCGCGCCCCGTACCCGCTGCCGTCGAGGCGGTGGCCCAGCGCGGCGTCGTACGCCGGCGGGATCGTGGCCGCGTAGACGGTCGCCGTACCCGCGTACCGCCGCCCCGGCAACCGCAGATTCCGCTTCGACCCGTGCCGCCGCCAGACGAGGGCGCCCAGTTCGCGCAGTACCCGCACATGCCGCTTCACGGTCGCCACCGAGACCCCGCACCGGACGGCGGTGCCTTCGAGGTCGTAGAGCACCAGCCCCCGCCGGTAGTCCATCCGCCCGGCCAGCTCCCGCGCGACGACCAGCGTCGTCGCCCCGCCCCGGCGATGCACCCCCGCCCCGACCAGCCACTCCACCGCCCGCAACCACGCCCCGGGCCGGGCCCGCCGGGAAGCGGTCGAGTCGATCTCCTGGCAGCGGCGGGGCACGGGAACCCATTCCGGTTCCGCATCCGTATCCGGGCACGACGAAGAAGCGCAGCACGAAGCCGCGCCGGTGGCATGGCGCATCACATTTCCGTGGTTCTTGGGGCGGGCGGGGCCCGTTTCCGGACGGCTCAGGACGTGGGCGTACTCACCACACGGGCCCCGGCCCTACGAGCGACGACGAATCTTCACAGCGGATTCCGGCCGACGGGGGGAACAGCCCGCCGGCCGCTATGGCCGGGTGGTCTCTACACCGCTCGGCCGTTCCTGTTCACCGGCAGGCCCCTGCGCCTCCCGACCGACCCGGCGGCGCTGCGCTCCGCTCTGGCCCGTACCGATCTGCTGGGCACGCGCAGCGGAGATCCCGCCGAGGAGTTCCCCGATCTCCCTCCACGTCCTGCCCTGCTTCTTGAGGGCGTTGACCCGCTGCTGGCGAAGTTCTCGCAGCCGCGCCTGATACCCGGGCCAGTCCGCCAGGACGCGAGTCAAAGCCAGGGCACAGGCCTCGTCGTCCTCGATGTCATCGAACGCCGCGACAGCTTCCACCAGGCGTCTCACCTCCCCGACCTGCTCAAGATCGTCCGCCATGCCCGCGCTCCCTCCTGCGGCGCGGGCAACACGATCCTAAACCCCAGGCTTGACGTTCATCAAGCCCAGGGTTTAGCTTCGTTCCCGCGAGGCCGCCACCGGTCCCGTACCAACAGAAGAGCCCCGGCCCGGAGTTCGCACCTCCACATGGCCGGGGCCAGTCAGAGCCCTGGCATCACCAGGAGACCGACCGTGCACCATCCTTCCACCCCGGGAACGGAGCGGGCATCACCACGATGTCTCGTGCGTTCCGGCCCACGGCACGTGAAGTCGCGGCACCATGAGCGAAGCACGGCCGTAGAAACTCACGCAAACCCTGACCAGCGGAGACAGCCATGGCCTTACATTTCATCGCGAAGGACCCCGAGACCAACGGCGATCACTGCCCCACGGTCTGGTTCGACGACGCGAATCAGGAGTTCGTCATCCAAGGGTGGACCGCGGACGAGAAGCTGACCGCGCAGTGCCTGGAGTCAGGCCCGATCCCGGACAACGAGGCGGTGGTGCGGCTGCCTGCCCGCATGGCCGACGCGCTGAAGGCGGTGCTCGATGTCGCAGCTCGTCCTGCCGCCGTTCGCTGACCTCCTGGCTCAGTGCACCACCTCAGCCGTCCACCTGGAAACCCGGGATGTCTACGCGGTCGACGAGGAGGACCAGGGGCTGAAGGACTGGCGCGCGGGTGAGCTGGCCGACGTCGACGACCCGACCTCATGGTGGGGGCACTTCCACGACGCGGTCGGGGCGGCTGTCGATCGTGGTGTCTCCGTCCAGCGCGCTCGGGTCATCAGCACGCCGGCGACCGAGTACATCCGGTTCGAGCACGCGTGCACCGGACGCAACGTCGCCGCCGGCGAGGACGTTCGCTGGCTTCCCAGGGAGCATGCGGTCGGGCTCCTCCTTCCAGCGCACGACTTCTGGCTGTTCGACGGGCGCCTGATCCGGTGGCACCACTTCGCCGGTGACGGCACGCACCTGCGGGATGTGCTCGACGACCGGGCGGAGGTCGCGGAGCAGACGGCTGCGGCCTTTCGCACGGTATGGGAACGGGCCGTACCGCACCAGGAGTTCACGATCACCTGATGGCTTCCGCTTCTCCGTCAGCCCGCGTCCAGGAGGTACGCGACCGCATCGCGGTGCGCCTGCGCGCCCTCCGCCAGGACGCGGGCCTGACGGGGCAGCAACTCGCCGAACGCACAGGGTGGCACGGGTCCAAGGTGAGCCGTCTCCAGAGCGGACGGTCCCACCCGAGCGACGACGACATCCGGGCCTGGTGTCGCGCCTGCGGGGCAGACGACGAGGCCACAGACCTCATCGCCGCAAGCCGCCAGGCGCAGCAGATGTACACCGAGTGGCGCCGCGTGCAGCGCACCGGCCTACGGGCGGTCCAGCAGGCACGGCGCCCGCTGTACGAGCGTACGAGAACCATGCGGGTGTACTGCAGCAACGTCATCCCCGGCATGCTTCAGACTCGGGCCTACGCAACCGCGCTTCTTTCGGAGATCGCCCGGTTCAGCGGCACCCCTGACGACTCTGCCGCAGCTGCCGATGCCCGTCTCGAACGGTCGCAGATCATCCGCCGTCCCGGCCGACGCTTCCCGATCCTCATCGAGGAGAGCGTCCTGCGGCGCCGGATCGGCGGACCGGACGTCATGGCCGAGCAACTCAGCCACTTGCTTCAGGCAGCGACTCTGCCCTCCGTAACCCTGGGCATCGTCCCCGCACGTGCTGCCGTGATGTGGCCGCTGGAGACATTCACGATCTTCGATACCGAGCAGGTGGCGGTAGAACTTCTGACGGCCGCGATCACCGTTACGGCTCCGTCCGAGGTAGCGCAGTACCTGGCGGCCCACGAGGAACTGACAGCAGCCGCAGAGCAGGGGCCAGGTGCCTCACGGCTGATTGCGCAGGCGCTCTCCGTGCTCACGTAGAAACACGTAGAAACTCCGTCCCGCGCGACGGTGACCGCTCCTACGGTCGATCACGTCCACCGACCGCAAGCGGGGAAACACCATGACCACCGCAGTACCCCTCCCGGATCCCACCACACTGTCCGACGCCCAACAGCGCGGTGCGTCCTGCGTCTGGTGCGCGGCCCCACTGGCCAACACGGCGGCCCACGACCTCGGCCCCCGCCCGATCGCGGTCTCCGGCTCCGCCGTGCACTGGTTTCCTCGCTGCTGCTCCACCTGCCGAAGGGAACGGGCATGACATCGACGAAGTCCCCGAAGACATGCTCCGACAAGGCCTACCGCGCACTGATCGGCCACACCTCCACGTGCCCCGCCTGCCGTACCGGAGCCGCGTGCCCCACCGCCGCGCACCTCGGCCGGGCCTGGAAGGCGGCCCGGTGACCCTCTGCCCCCTCGGCCACGACCACCCCCTCTCCTTCGACCACGAGGGCGAGGCCTACTGCGAAGAACACAGGATCAGGCTCCAGTGGCACCCCGCCCCGGCAACCCCTCCCGAACCCGGAACGAGCCCGCGCACCGCGCCCGACACCGCACCGGACGCGTAACCCGCGAGCACCCCGCCACAGGCCCCCCCTCACCCCCACGTACGCCCCCGCCGGACCCCGCGTACGAGGAGAACAAGGACCACGCGGACGGCCATGAACACGGCCGTCACGGCGAGCACGTACGAGACAGCCTCCAGGACCGTGGTCCAGGCGCCGGGGACGTCGAGCAGGACGGCGAGTTCGCCCAGGGCCGTCGACAGGCCGAACATGAACGGGAGCCATCGCCAGTGGGTCCGCGCACCCGGCCGGACCGGGCGGGACGACCGCACGCGCCGGCGGCGGGCCAGAAGGTCCAGGACGACGCTCAGCACCATCAGGAACACCGGCACCCAGAGATCCGACCAGACGACCTCGACCTGCATGAACGCTCCCCCTCGGACGACCGGGCGGCCTCCGTTTGCTGTGCGGCTCGCAGGATTCGGCCCTGTGGCCTCATCCTTATCAGGTCGATCCTGAAGGCCGTCGACGTCGATCAGTCGGTCGTGGGGCTCGGCCGATCGTCCACTGAGGTCCGGGGTCGACCGCTGCTGCTCGCGCTTGTTGGTGTCAGCCGCTGGTGTCAGCCGCCGTGCGCGGTCTTGACAAGCGCCGCTCTTCTGGAGCTGTCAGAGGCAGGCTTTCGCGCTTCTCCGACGCAGATCGTCGGCAATCTGCGCTACCGAGCTTTCCGCCACGATGCCGCTGTCGAGGCCGCAGGTGTAGCGCACCACGGTTTGTTGCGTCGGGCGGGCCCGGCTGCTCTGCGCAGCCAGGCCCGCGTCAGGATCAGGACTTGACGAGAGTGATGTCGGTGCTCGAGAAGCCGGTGTTGACGGTCACCGGGTAGTCAGGGTCGTCCGCCCTGCCGACGCCCCGGAGTACGGCGGCGCCGGGCTTGAAGGACGCGGTGGGATCGATGTTGCTGGGGAAGGAGACGGTCCACGGGACCGGAGCCCCGGGCTCGCAGACGACGACCAGGTCCTCATGCGAGCCGGACGCGGTTCCACTCTTCTGCGTCTGGTAGGCGCTGGCAGTGAGGGTGATGCGGGCTGGCTTGTTGCAGGTCACCGCGCCGCCGGCAGTGATCTCGCCGGTGTGGGTGTCGACCGTGCCCGTGGTGTTCAGACTCATGCCGATGGCGAGCTCCGCCGGCGGCTCGGCCATACGGGCGTGGAACTCGCCGCGCACGGGCAGCGTGGAGCCGCTGCAATACCGCTCGAAGGTGGCGTCGATCTCGCTGATGTAGCCGTAGGGGCCGTAGGCGATGTGGGAGATGGTGAAGGAGCCGGTGCCGGTGTCGCAGTACCGGTCGGTCGAACTGAGCTCCAGCTTGGGGTCCTCCGGCTGGGCGTTGGGCCAGCTGGAGGCGTTGGTGTATGTGGTGCCGGACGTCAGCTTCTGGCCGTAGGGGGCTTCCATGTGCAGGTACCAGCGCTCGCCCTCGGGCGTCACGACCGTGGTGCCCACGGCGGACTCGGAGACCGGCCCCGAGATGTCGAACATCTCGGTCGTCTCGGGCGTGTAGCTGTACGACTGGCCGCCGGAGATGTACTCGCCCGGTTCCCCGCTGAAGCTGAGTGATCCCGTCACCGCCTCGTGGGCCTCCGCCGTGCCCGTCAGCGGTGCCGCCGTCACCGCCAGGGCCACGGCCGCCGTGAGGACGGCCGCCGTACGGGCCAGGCTGAGGCCCAGCACGCTGCTTCTCATCAAGCTTCTCCTTCATAAGGAGCGGTCCCAGTCCTGATGGACCGGGCTGTACCACGCACATGGCTACCGAATGTCAGGTACCGATCAAATCGGACTGAGGGGGGCGGCGAATGATCTCCTCGGCAGCACGAGTGGGAACCTAACACCCGCCTCTGACAGCGGGCCGAAGGCAGGAGCGCAGCGCGCAGCGGAGCGCAGCCGGGGCCTTGATGAGGTGGAGAAACCTGTGACTGGACGTCCACACCCACGTGGTGGGCGACGGGGAGCGGGAAGCCGCGACGATGCTCGCGGAACTCTGGAAGATCCACTGATCGGCCGATGTCAGCCGTAGATGCAGAAGACCACCTACTCACGTGAGTAGGTGGTCTTCGTGCTGGTGGGGCTAACAGGATTTGAACCTGTGGCCTCATCCTTATCAGGGATGCGCTCTAACCAACTGAGCTATAGCCCCGCCGCGCTTTTGCGTCGCGCTGACTTCTGAAGATTAGCGCACGTCGGGGCCAGTCCCAAAATCGATACCCGCGGGGCTACTCGTCCTCGGCCAGCGTGAGCTCGACGCCGCCCACGAAGCCGGCGGACAGGTTGTAGATGAACGCGCCCAGGGTCGCCAGCGCGGTGGCCAGGACCACGTCGATCACCGCGATGACCGAGGTGAAGATGAGCACGCGGGGCAGCGACAGGAAGGCCTGGAGGTCGAAGCCGTTGCCCTCGTTGGAGCCGGTGGCCTCGCTGATCGTGCCGCCGACGGTCGAGAAGACGCCCATGGCGTCCATGACCATCCACAGCACCGCCGAGGCGACCACCGTGCAGATGCCCAGCGCGATGGAGAGCAGGAAGCTCACCTTCATCACGGACCACGGATCCGCCTTGGCGACCCTCAGACGCGCCTTACGCGTCCGCGGCGTGGTCCGCGCCCCCGTACGGGGCCTGCGGGCGCCCTGGGCCGCGGACGGCGGGGCGCCCTGCTGGCCGCCGCGGGGGCGGCCGCCGTGCGTCCCGCCCTGCGGAGGTGAGGGATAGGCCTGCGGCGGGTGGTACGGGCCCGCCGGGGCCGGTGCGGGCTCCCGCTCACCGGGCAGCGGCCCGGTCGCGTAGCCCTCGTACTGGGGCTGAGGGCCCCGGGTGTCCGTCACAGTGCCCCCTTGGGAGTCCGTGGCAGGGCCACGGGCACCGGTCCCGCCAGATCCTGAAGCGGCCGAACCGGCGCCCGTGGCTCCACTCACGCTCTACTCCTCGTGCTCCCCGGTCGAGGACGTGGTGTCCTCGACGCTGCCGTCGACCGTGCTCTCGGCGGTCGCCTCGGCCCCGGTCGTCTCGCCTTCGGCGTCGTCGGGACCGTCGACCTCGTCGGCCTCGCTGCCCGCCTCGGCGTTGCGCGCGATGCCGACCACGGCGTCGCGCTTGCCCAGATTGATCAGTTGGACGCCCATGGTGTCACGGCCCGTCTCCCTGACTTCATTGACTCGCGTACGAATCACACCACCGCCGAGCGTGATGGCGAGAATCTCGTCCGTCTCCTCGACCACCAGCGCACCGACCAGCGAGCCCCGGTCCTCCACGATCTTGGCGGCCTTGATGCCCAGACCGCCGCGGCCCTGGACGCGGTACTCGTCGACGGGGGTCCGCTTCGCGTACCCGCCGTCAGTGGCAGTGAACACGAAAGTACCGGGCCTGACGACATTCATCGAGAGCAGTTCGTCTCCCTCGCGGAAACTCATGCCCTTGACGCCCGAGGTGGCACGGCCCATCGGGCGCAGCGCGTCGTCCGTCGCGGTGAACCTGATCGACTGGGCCTTCTTGCTGATGAGGAGCAGATCGTCCTCGGCCGAGACCAGCTCGGCGCCGATCAGCTCGTCGTCCGATCCGTCCCCGGTCTCGCGCAGGTTGATCGCGATGACACCGCCGGAACGGGGCGAGTCGTAGTCCTTCAGCGCGGTCTTCTTCACCAGGCCGCCCTTGGTGGCCAGGATCAGGTACGGCGCCGCCTCGTAGTCGCGGATCGCCAGGATCTGCGCGATCTGCTCGTCGGGCTGGAAGGCCAGCAGGTTCGCCACGTGCTGGCCGCGCGCGTCCCGGCCGGCGTCGGGCAGCTCGTACGCCTTGGCCCGGTAGACCCGGCCCTTGTTGGTGAAGAACAGCAGCCAGTGGTGGGTCGTGGACACGAAGAAGTGGTCGACGATGTCGTCTTCCTTGAGCTTCGTGCCGCGGACGCCCTTGCCGCCGCGCTTCTGCGAGCGGTAGTCGTCCGTCTTGGTCCGCTTCACATAGCCGCCGCGGGTGATCGTGACGACGATGTCCTCCTCGGCGATCAGGTCCTCGATGGACATGTCGCCGTCGAAGGGCACCAGCTTGGAGCGCCGGTCGTCGCCGAACTTGTCGACGATCGCCGCCAGCTCCTCGCTGACGATCTGCCGCTGCCGCGCGGGCGAGGCCAGGATCTCGTTGTACTCGTTGATCTTCGCCTGGAGCTCGTCGTGCTCGGCGGTGATCTTCTGGTGCTCCAGCGCGGCCAGCCGGCGCAGCTGCATCTCCAGGATCGCGTTCGCCTGGATGTCGTCGATCTCCAGCAGGCCCATCAGGCCCTCACGGGCGATCTCGACGGTCTGGCTGCGCCGGATGAGGGCGATGACCTCGTCGATGGCGTCCAGGGCCTTCAGCAGGCCGCGCAGGATGTGCGCGCGCTCCTCGGCCTTGCGCAGCCGGAAGCGGGTGCGCCGGACGATGACCTCGATCTGGTGCGTCACCCAGTGGCGGATGAACGCGTCGATCGACAGCGTGCGCGGCACGCCGTCCACCAGCGCCAGCATGTTGGCGCCGAAGTTCGACTGGAGGTCGGTGTGCTTGTACAGGTTGTTCAGGACGACCTTGGCGACCGCGTCGCGCTTGAGGACGACGACGAGGCGCTGGCCGGTGCGCGAGGAGGTCTCGTCGCGGACGTCCGCGATCCCGCCGACCTTGCCGTCCTTCACCAGGTCGGCGATCTTCTGCGCGAGGTTGTCGGGGTTGGTCTGGTACGGAAGCTCCGTCACCACCAGGCACTGGCGGTTCTGGATCTCCTCGACGGCCACGACCGCGCGCATCGTGATCGAGCCGCGGCCCGTGCGGTACGCCTCCTCGATGCCCTTGCGGCCCACGACGAGCGCACCGGTCGGGAAGTCCGGGCCCTTGATCCGCTCGATCAGGGCCTCCAGCAACTCCTCCTGCGAGGCTTCCGGGTGCTCCAGATACCACTGCGCGCCGGAGGCGACCTCGCGGAGGTTGTGCGGCGGGATGTTCGTCGCCATACCGACCGCGATGCCCGCCGAACCGTTGACCAGCAGGTTCGGGAACCGGGCCGGCAGAACCGTCGGCTCCTGGTTGCGGCCGTCGTAGTTGTCCTGGAAGTCGACGGTCTCCTCGTCGATGTCCCGGACCATCTCCATGGACAGCGGCATCATCTTGCACTCGGTGTACCGCATGGCGGCGGCCGGGTCGTTGCCCGGGGAACCGAAGTTGCCGTTGGAGTCCACCAGCGGCATCCGCATCGACCACGGCTGCGCCAGGCGGACCAGGGCGTCGTAGATCGAGGAGTCGCCGTGCGGGTGGTACGTACCCATGACGTCGCCGACGACGCGGGCGCACTTGTAGAAGCCCTTCTCGGGGCGGTAGCCGCCGTCGTACATCGCGTACAGCACGCGGCGGTGGACGGGCTTGAGGCCGTCCCGCACGTCGGGCAGGGCACGCGAGACGATGACGGACATCGCGTAGTCGAGGTAGGAGCGCTGCATCTCCGTCTCGAGCCCGACGGGCTCGACGCGCATGCCCACGCCCTCGACGGGCGGAACCTCTTCGGGCGTCACGGGGACAGGGGTGTTCTCGTCGGCCATTGCTGGTCAAAATCCTTTCGCGCTGCGGCTGCGGCTTGCTTGTACGGCCGACTCAGATGTCGAGGAAGCGGACGTCCTTGGCGTTGCGCTGGATGAACGAGCGCCGCGCCTCGACGTCCTCGCCCATCAGCACCGAGAACAGGTCGTCGGCCTGCGCCGCGTCGTCGAGCGTGACCTGGCCGAGCACCCGGTGGTCGACGTCCATCGTGGTGACGCGCAGCTCCTCGGCGTTCATCTCGCCGAGGCCCTTGAAGCGCTGGATCGAGTCTTCCTTGATCCGCTTGCCGTTCTGCTTGCCGAGCTCGACCAGGGCGTCGCGCTCGCGGTCCGAGTACGCGTACTCGAAGTCGTCCCGGCCCCACTTGATCTTGTAGAGCGGCGGGCGCGACAGGTACACATGGCCGGCCTCGACCAGCGGCCGCATGAAGCGGAAGAGGAAGGTCAGCAGCAGGGTGTTGATGTGCTGGCCGTCGACATCGGCGTCCGCCATCAGGATGATCTTGTGATAGCGGAGCTTCTCGATGTCGAAGTCCTCGTGGACCCCGGTGCCGAAGGCCGAGATCAGGGCCTGGACCTCGGTGTTCTGGAGGATCTTGTCGACCCGGGCCTTCTCGACGTTCAGGATCTTGCCGCGGATCGGCAGGATCGCCTGGTACATCGGGTTGCGGCCGGACTTCGCCGAACCGCCGGCGGAGTCACCCTCGACGATGAAGATCTCGCACTTGGTGGGGTCGTTCGACTGGCAGTCGCTGAGCTTGCCGGGCAGCGACGCGCTCTCCAGCAGGCCCTTGCGCCGGGTCAGGTCACGCGCCTTGCGGGCCGCCACACGGGCGGTCGAGGCGGCGATGCCCTTGCGGATGATGTCGGCGGCCTCGTTCGGGTTCCGGTCGAACCAGTCCGTCAGCTGCTCGTGGACGACCTTCTGCACGAAGGTCTTGGCCTCCGTGTTGCCCAGCTTGGTCTTCGTCTGGCCCTCGAACTGGGGCTCGCCCAGCTTCACCGAGATGATCGCCGTCAGACCCTCGCGGACGTCCTCGCCGGTGAGGTTGTCGTCCTTCTCGCGGAGCAGCTTCTTGTCGCGCGCGTACCGGTTGACCAGCGAGGTCAGCGCGGCCCGGAAGCCCTCCTCGTGCGTACCGCCCTCGTGCGTGTGGATCGCGTTGGCGAAGGAGTAGACCCCCTCGGTGTACTGCGTGTTCCACTGCATGGCGATCTCGACCGAGAGCAGCCGCTCCTTGTCCTCGGCCTCGATGTCGATCACCGACTGGTGAATGACGTCGCCCTTGCGGGAGTTGAGGTACTTGACGAAGTCGACGATGCCGTTCTCGTAGTGGTACGTGACCGAGCGGGCCGTCTCCTCCTCGGGGACGTCCGCCGCCTCGGCGCTGTCGGCACCGGCGGTCGCCTTCGCCGACTCGCGCTCGTCGGTCAGCTTCAGGGTGAGGCCCTTGTTGAGGAAGGCCATCTCCTGGAAGCGCCGCGAGAGCGTCTCGAAGGAGTACTCGGTCGTCTCGAAGATGTCGCCGTCGGCCCAGAACGTGACGCTCGTGCCGGTCTCGTCGGTCTCCTCGTTACGGGCCAGCGGGGCCGTCGGGACGCCGAACTTGTAGTCCTGGGTCCAGCGGTAGCCGTCCGTCTTGACCTCGACGGAGACCCGCGTGGACAGGGCGTTCACGACGGAGACACCCACGCCGTGCAGACCACCGGAGACGGCGTAGCCGCCGCCGCCGAACTTTCCGCCCGCGTGCAGGACGGTGAGCACGACCTCGACGGCCGGCTTGCCCTCGGACGGCACGATGCCGACCGGGATGCCTCGGCCGTTGTCGACCACACGCACCCCGCCGTCGGCGAGGATCGTCACGTCGATGGTGTCCGCGTGCCCGGCCATGGCCTCGTCGACCGAGTTGTCGACGACCTCCTGCACGAGGTGGTGGAGACCGCGCTCACCGGTCGAGCCGATGTACATGCCAGGTCGCTTGCGTACCGCGTCCAGGCCCTCCAGGACGGTGATCGCGCTGGCGTCGTAGGACGCCTTCACCTCACCGGGGGCGGGAGCGCCGTCGCTCTCACCGGGGGTGGACGGGATGTTCTCGTTGGGGTTGCCGGAATCGGCCACGAAGCGCCCTTTCTGGCACAGCACAGGCCGTTCTCCGGGCAGGCGGGAGCGGCTGCGTCGTTCGGCTTGTATCGACGATTCCCGCGAGTACGCGGGATTGTCCCCCAGTCTACCGGTAGCGGCGACCCGAATGGGGGTTTGCAGGCACCTGAGTACGCATGTGCCGCCCTGAATACGCGGCTGACGACTCCCCATATCCGGGGAGGGGCCTCAAGAGGCTCACACGGGCATTGAGCGCTTCGGCCTGTCAGCCTCCCGCTACGGTGAGGGACTCCCCCGTTCCGCCGTACAGGGGCAACCACCGCACACCCCCGCAACAGCGCCACCGGAGGCATCACCGACAACGGGGGCACCACGCACCGCACGGCCCCCGGGCATCACCGCCACATCAGGGCCAGGGCACCACGAAGTGCCTGGTCAGACCAGGTCAGCCATAGGTGTCACCGGGGCCGGTGCTCCCCGGCGCGCGCAGCGGTCCGAAGCGGCGCTGCGGGCTTCCCGGCCCCAGCACCTTGATCATCCGCACGGTCCCGTGGCCCAGATCCGCGTTCAGCCGGGCCACCAGCTGGGGCGCCAGCAGCCGCAGCTGCGTGGCCCATGCCGTGGAGTCGCACTGCACGGTCAGCACCCGCACATCGGGGTCCTCGTCGTAGCGCAGCGGCACACAGTGATTGGCCAGATCGTCACCCACGATCTGCGGCCAGCGGCCCATCACCCCGCCCACCGCGGCCGGTGTCTCCCAGCCGCGCTCGGTGATCAGCCGGTTGATCGCGGCACCCAGCGGCAGCGGGTCCCGTCCGTCGGCCCGCGCCCCGGACCGCAGCCCGCCGCCCCGGCGGGCCTGCTTGCGCTGCTGCGCGGCCGCCCCGCGCGCCTTCGCCTGCTCCTTGGCGGCCCGCAGCGCCACCCGCGCCAGGTCCACCCCGGAGGGCTCCGGCTGCTTCGCCGGCTCCTTGTCCGCGTCGCCGCTCACAGCCGGGCCACCTCGCCCGCCGAGACGGCGTACCGCGTGCCGGTGAGCACCCCGGGGACGTCGTCGTCGACCGCGGCCGTCACCAGCACCTGCTCGCCGGGGGCCACCAGCTCGGCCAGCCGCTCCCGGCGCCGGGCGTCCAGCTCGGCGAAGACGTCGTCCAGCACGAGCACCGGTTCGTTGCCCTCGGAGCGCAGCAGATCGTACGAGGCCAGCCGCAGCGCCAGCGCGTACGACCAGGACTCCCCATGGCTCGCGTACCCCTTGGCGGGCATCCCGCGCAGTCCCAGCACCAGATCGTCGCGGTGCGGACCGACGAGGGTCACCCCCCGCTCGATCTCCTGCTTGCGGACCTCGGCGAGGGCGGCGATCAGCTGCGCGTACAGCTCCTCGCGGGTGCGCGCGGGCGCCACGTCCGGGCCGACCGAGCTGCGGTACTCCAGGGAGACCGGGCCGCCGCCCGGCGCCACGTCTCCGTACGCCTTGTCGGCCAGCGGCTGGAGCGTGGTGATCAGATCGAGCCGCTGGGCCAGCAGCTCCGCGCCCACCCGGCCCAGATGCTGGTCCCAGACGTCCAGGGTCGACAGGTCCATGGACCGTCCGCCGTGCCGGCGGGCCATCGCCGCGGACTTCAGCAGGGTGTTGCGCTGCTTGAGCACCCGCTCGTAGTCCGACCGCACCCCGGCCATGCGCGGCGACCGCGCCGTGACCAGCTCGTCGAGGAACCTGCGGCGCTCGCCCGGATCGCCCTTGATCAACGCCAGATCCTCCGGCGCGAAGAGCACGGTCCGTACGATCCCCAGCACATCACGCGGTCTGACCTGCGACGATCTATTGATCCGGGCACGGTTCGCCTTGCCCGGATTCAGCTCCAGCTCGACCAGCTGGGAACGCTCGCCCTGGGTGACGGCCGCCCGGATCACGGCCCGCTCCGCACCCATGCGCACCAGGGGGGCGTCGGAGGAGACCCGGTGGCTGCCGAGCGTGGCGAGATAGCCGACGGCCTCGACGAGATTGGTCTTGCCCTGTCCGTTGGCCCCCACGAACGCGGTGACGCCCGGGTCCAGTGGCACCTCGACCCGGGCGTACGAGCGGAAGTCGGCCAGCGACAGATGCGTGACGTGCATGGTGTGCGCCGACCCTTCCGGCTTCCTGCTCCGCGGGGCGGGTCCGTGCGGCCCGCCCCGGGGGCGTTACTTCTTGTTCTCGACCGCGTGACCGCCGAACTGGTTGCGCAGCGCGGCGATCATCTTCATCTGCGGGGAGTCGTCCTGGCGCGAGGCGAACCGCGCGAAGAGCGAGGCGGTGATCGCGGGCAGCGGGACCGCGTTGTCGATGGCGGCCTCGACCGTCCAGCGGCCCTCGCCGGAGTCCGCCGCGTAGCCCCGGAGCTTGTCCAGGTGCTCGTCGTCGTCCAGTGCGTTGACCGCGAGGTCGAGCAGCCAGGAGCGGATGACCGTGCCCTCCTGCCAGGAACGGAAGACCTCGCGCACATCGGTGACGGAGTCGACCTTCTCCAGCAGCTCCCAGCCCTCGGCGTAGGCCTGCATCATGGCGTACTCGATGCCGTTGTGGACCATCTTCGCGAAGTGGCCGGCGCCGACCTTGCCCGCGTGGACGGAGCCGAAGTCGCCCTCGGGCTTCAGGGCGTCGAAGACCGGCTGGACCTTCGCGACGTGCTCGGCGTCGCCGCCGTACATCAGCGCGTAGCCGTTCTCCAGGCCCCAGACACCGCCGGAGACACCGCAGTCGACGAAGCCGATGCCCTTGATGCCCAGCTCGACCGCGTGCTTCTCGTCGTCGGTCCAGCGGGAGTTCCCGCCGTCGACGACGATGTCGCCGGGCGAGAGGAGTTCGGCCAGCTCGTCGATCGTCGACTGGGTCGCGGCACCGGCCGGAACCATGACCCAGACGACCCGGGGGCCCTTCAGCTTGCCCACAAGCTCTTCGAGGCTGTGGACATCGGCGAGGTCCGGGTTGCGGTCGTATCCGATGACGGTGTGGCCTGCGCGGCGGATGCGCTCGCGCATGTTGCCGCCCATCTTGCCGAGACCGACGAGACCGAGCTCCATCAGAGATTCCTTAAGCGTTGTGCCGATTCGTACCCAGGTCCGAGCCTACGCCCGGCAGGGGACAGGACGCCGGGGCATGCTCGGCGCTGAACATGCCCGTCGGGTCCTGCCGCGGCTCCCTGTCCGGCGGCAGGACCGGGGCCGGGTCAGCCGGAGAGGCGGACCGGCATGATCAGGTACTTGTACGCGTCGTCCGCCTCGGCGTCCACGGCCGGCCGGCCGCTGAGCAGCGCGGGCTTGGTCGAGGTCGTGAAGGAGAGCTGGGCGACCGGCGAGTCGATGGCGCTCAGGCCGTCGAGCAGGAAGGTCGGGTTGAAGGCGATCGAGATGTCGTCGCCCTCCAGGACGGCGTCGACCCGCTCCACAGCCTGTGCGTCGTCGCTGGAACCGGCCTCCAGGATCAGCACGCCCTGCTCGAAGCTGAGCCGCACCGGGGTGTTGCGCTCGGCCACCAGGGCCACACGCTTCACGGCCTCCACGAAGGGGGCGGTCTCGATGACCGCGACCGAGTTGAACTCGGTGGGGAACAGCGTCCGGTACTTGGGCAGGTCGCCCTCCAGCAGCCGGGTCGTGGTCCGGCGGCCGGCGCCCTCGAAGCCGATGAGGCCCTCACCGGCACCGGAGCCCGACAGCGCGAGCGTCACGGTGTCACCGCTGGTCAGCGCCTTGGCGGTGTCCAGGAGCGTCTTGGCGGGGACCAGGGCGACGGCGGAGGCGTCGGCGTCCTCCGGCTTCCAGAGGAACTCGCGGACCGCGAAGCGGTAGCGGTCGGTGGAGGCCAGGGTGACGGTGTCGCCCTCGATCTCGATGCGCACACCGGTGAGGACGGGCAGCGTGTCGTCGCGGCCGGCGGCGATGGCGACCTGCGCGGCGGCGGAGGCGAAGACCTCACCGGGCACGGTGCCGGTGGCGGTCGGCATCTGCGGCAGCGCCGGGTACTCCTCCACAGGGAGGGTGTGGAGGGTGAAGCGGGAGGAGCCGCAGACCACGGTCGCCCGTACACCGTCTGTGGAAATCTCCACCGGGCGGTTGGGGAGCGCGCGGCAGATGTCGGCGAGCAGGCGGCCGGAGACGAGCACCGTGCCGTCCTCCTCCACCTCCGCGTCCACCGAGACCCGGGCCGAGACCTCGTAGTCGAAGCTGGAGAAGCTGAGGGCGCCGTCCTCCGCCTTCAGCAGAAGGCCCGCGAGAACGGGCGCCGGCGGACGGGCCGGAAGGCTGCGGGCCACCCAGGCCACCGCCTCCGCGAGTACATCGCGCTCCACCCGGATCTTCACCGGAACCGCCTCCTGCTGTTGCTCGCTCGCCCTGCCGGCCTTCGTCGTCTGATCGGGTCGCTCCGCCGAGACCGGGGGAGGACGCCGGGGACCAGTCTGACGTACGGCACCGACACTCGGTGCTGCTCGGGGTCAAGTCGCGACAAGAGGTCCGGAGCGCTCCGGCGCCGAGTTGTGCACAGGCCCCACTTCGAAGCGGATTCCTGGCTAACTCTAGTTGGCAGTAGTAGTAGGGCCTGTGGAAACCGTGGATAACCCCGTTTGTGCAGGTCAGGCGCTGTTTTTTGTCCACCGGCCCTGTGGGCGGCAGCAGTGGAAAACCGGGGGTCTCTGTGGACATCGGGAAGTTGTGCACACCCCGTACACAGGACAGGGGGGTTTCTCCCCAGGCCTGTCCCCAGCTTTACCCCGTTTCCCCACAGCCCAACCAAGCGTCTTGGTGTGACGCCTTTCACTCGGGGCGGTGAAGGGCGGTGTCGCGTTGCCGAACAGTGGACAGCGGTGTGGAGAAGCCCGCCCTCGCTGGGGAAAACGGCCGCTGTCCTGTGGGCCGCCGGTGGACAACTTTGCACACAGCCTGTGGAAGAAAATCTTGTCCACAACCTGTGGATCACCGTTGACCACAAATCCCCAGGCGGCTGAGCTGGCCTGATGGAGTATCGGTTGGCGTGCCTGTGGAAGCAGTATGGACAACTTTCTGATCCCCAGGCTGTGGAGGGAAGATTCTCCCCAGATCTGTGGAGAACAGCGCCTCCGGAGCAGGTAATCGAACAGCGCGGACGGCCCGGAGCCGTGCACAGGGCGGCTCCGAAGGGCTTCCCGCCGTCTCGCGGGGGTCTGTCGACGTCTCCCAGGGGTCGTCCAGGGGGCTCGTACGCCGCTGCGCACACAGAGAAAAGGGCGCGTCCGGGACTCCGAGAGAGTCCGTGACGCGCCCTTCGGGCGGGTGCCTACGAGCCGGCCGCGAGCGGCTCAGCCGTTCTTGATGCGGTTGGTCAGCTCGGTGACCTGGTTGTAGATGGAGCGCCGCTCGGCCATCAGCGCGCGGATCTTGCGGTCGGCGTGCATCACCGTCGTATGGTCCCGCCCGCCGAACTGGGCGCCGATCTTGGGCAGCGAGAGGTCCGTCAGCTCGCGGCACAGATACATCGCGATCTGGCGCGCCGTCACCAGCACCCGGCTGCGCGAGGATCCGCAGAGGTCCTCCACCGTCAGCCCGAAGTAGTCCGCGGTCGCCGCCATGATGGCCGTCGCCGTGATCTCCGGCGCGGTGTCCTCGCCGCCGGGGATCAGGTCCTTCAGCACGATCTCGGTCAGCCCGAGGTCCACCGGCTGCCGGTTCAGGCTGGCGAAGGCCGTCACCCGGATCAGCGCGCCCTCCAGCTCACGGATGTTGCGGGAGATACGGGAGGCGATGAACTCCAGGACCTCCGGCGGGGCGTTGAGCTGCTCCTGCACCGCCTTCTTGCGCAGGATCGCGATGCGCGTCTCCAGCTCCGGCGGCTGGACGTCGGTGGTCAGACCCCACTCGAAACGATTCCGCAGCCGGTCCTCCAGCGTCACCAACTGCTTGGGCGGACGGTCCGAGGACAGCACGATCTGCTTGTTGGCGTTGTGGAGCGTATTGAAGGTGTGGAAGAACTCCTCCTGCGTCGACTCCTTGCTCGCCAGGAACTGGATGTCGTCGACCAGCAGGATGTCCACGTCGCGGTAGCGCTTGCGGAAGGTGTCGCCCTTGCCGTCGCGGATCGAGTTGATGAACTCGTTGGTGAACTCCTCGGAGCTCACGTACCGCACCCGGGTGCCCGGGTAGAGGCTCCGCGCGTAGTGCCCGATCGCGTGCAGCAGATGGGTCTTGCCGAGGCCCGACTCCCCGTAGATGAAGAGGGGGTTGTACGCCTTCGCGGGCGCCTCGGCGACCGCGACCGCGGCGGCGTGCGCGAAGCGGTTGGACGCCCCGATCACGAAGGTGTCGAAGAGGTACTTCGGATTGAGCCGGGCGTGCGGTTCGCCGGGGCCGGGGGCAGGGGCGGGCTGCGCGCCCATCGGGCCGGTGCCGCCGCCGGGACGCCCGGTTCCGGCGCCCGTGCGGTGCTGGGGCTCGGGCAGCTCGTGGTGCTCGGGGCGCGGGGGCTCGTACCCCTGGCGCTCGGGCGGCTGCGGACGGTAGTCGTGCTGCGGCTGCTGCTGGGGGCGGCCGCCGTAGGGCTCGCGCCACTGCTCGGCGGCCGGCTCGCGGTCCTGGAAACCGCCGAGCCGGGGCTGCTGCCAGGACAGGTCCTCCTGGGTGCGCGGCCAGGCGCCGGGCTCGGGACGCTGCTGCTGGTAGTCCGGATAGGCCGGGCGGGCCGTCGGCATGCCGTCGTCCGAGGGACGGTGACCGTATCCCTCGTAGCCGTCGCCGGGCCGGCCCTCGTCGTGCTGCGGGCCCGGGTAGCGGTGGGACGGCGGCTGCGGCGTCTGGTGCATCGGGGGCGCGGGAGGCGTCGGCGGTTCGTTCGCCGAGTCGTCGACCGTGATCGCGATGCGGATCGGCCGACCGCACTCCCGGCTCAGCGTCTCGCTGATGAGCGGGGCGAGCCGGCCCTCCAGGACGCGCTTGCCCCACTCGTTGGGGACGGCGAGCAGCGCCGTGTCCGCGACCAGGGCCAGCGGCTGGCAGCGCTCGATCCACTGCTTGTCCTTCGGCTCGATGCCCTGCTGGCCCTCCCCGAGGAGTTGTTCCAGCACGCGTGGCCACACTGCGGCAAGATCGGCAGGTACGTCAGCCACAGGGCACGCTCTCTCGCTGGTCCCACGAATGTGTGGTTCTCGGGACGGGATGGGTCGGGATGGGTGAGGACCGGCAGGCGGGAAGAAAAAGAACCGGGGTTCAGCCACGGTAGTCAGGGCGACCCACGTCGTTCAAGTCGTTGTCCACAGGCTGTGCACAATGGGGGGCCGCCCGGGGTCGGTTTGACCGGATGGCGTAGCCGCGCGTACCGTGACCAGGTCGAGTTGTCGATGGCTGCTGCCGCCTGCCTCCGATGGGCAAAGATCACGATCTGTGATTGTGAAGCGGTGCACTAGGGCGTTTACGCGAGTCTCTCGTGGGCGCACGGTGACAGCCAGGCGATGTCCCGCCAACCCCGAGTCTTTTCTGGAGCCCCCGAGTGAGCAAGCGCACCTTCCAGCCGAACAACCGTCGTCGCGCGAAGACCCACGGCTTCCGGCTGCGTATGCGTACCCGTGCCGGCCGCGCGATCCTCGCGTCCCGCCGCAGCAAGGGCCGCGCCAGCCTGTCCGCCTGATCGCGTACAGGTCGTCATGACGTGCTGCCTACCGAGAATCGGCTGAGGCGGCGCGAGGACTTCGCGACCGCGGTTCGACGAGGACGCAGGGCCGGCCGCCCGCTTCTCGTCGTCCATCTACGCAGCGGTGCAACGGACCCGCACGCGACTGGGGAGACTGCTCCCCCGCCGCGTGCGGGTTTCGTTGTCAGCAAAGCCGTGGGTGGTGCGGTCGTCCGCACAGCGGTGAAGCGCAGGCTTCGCCATCTGGTCCGCGAACGGCTTGCCGAGCTGCCCCCCGGTAGCCTGGTTGTCGTACGCGCGTTGCCCGGTTCGGGTGACGCCGACCATGAACAGCTGGCCCGAGACCTGGACGCCGCTCTGCAGCGGCTGCTGGGAGGGGGCGTGCGATGAAGTACCCGCTGCTGGCTCTCATCAAGATCTACCAGTGGACCATCAGCCCGCTTCTCGGTCCTGTCTGCCGTTACTACCCGTCGTGTTCCCACTACGGATATACGGCGATCGACCGGCACGGAGCCATCAAGGGAACGGCGCTGACGGCCTGGCGCATCCTTCGGTGCAATCCGTGGTCACCCGGCGGCGTGGATTACGTTCCACCACGCAAACGTCCGCGTTGGCACGAACTGCTGCGCAGTGCCTTGCGCGGCAGCAAGGGCGGGGACTCCGCCGCTGATGTGCCTCCCGGGACGTCGGACACCGACCTCCCGAGCCCGGCCGCAGAGACTTCGCCCAATGCTCAAGGAGCCTGATTAGTGGACACGATTGCCAGTCTGTTCAGCTTCATCACCTGGCCCGTTTCCTGGGTCATCGTCCAGTTCCACAAGTTGTACGGGGCGATCTTCGGCCCTGACACGGGATGGGCCTGGGGTCTTTCCATCGTGTCCCTCGTGGTGCTGATCCGTATCTGTCTGATCCCGCTGTTCGTCAAGCAGATCAAGTCGACGCGGAACATGCAGCTGCTCCAGCCGAAGATGAAGGCGATCCAGGAGCGCTACAAGAGCGACAAGCAGCGTCAGTCCGAAGAGATGATGAAGCTGTACAAGGAGACGGGCACCAACCCGCTCTCCTCGTGCCTTCCCATCCTGGCGCAGTCGCCGTTCTTCTTCGCCCTGTACCACGTGCTCTCGGCGATCGCCTCGGGCAAGACCATCGGCGTCATCGACCAGCCGCTGCTCGACAGCGCCCGTCAGGCCCATATCTTCGGTGCGCCGCTGGCCGCCAAGTTCATGGACAGCGCGGAGAAGGTCGAGGCCCTGGGCGCCTCGCTGACCGATGTCCGCATCGTCACCGCGGTCA
Source organism: Streptomyces sp. NPDC057682 (assembly GCF_042799575.1). NCBI lineage: Bacteria > Bacillati > Actinomycetota > Actinomycetes > Kitasatosporales > Streptomycetaceae > Streptomyces > Streptomyces sp. NPDC057682. Next base: position 314,441 of record NZ_JBHVIN010000001.1, read on the forward strand.
TGATCGTCATGATGTCGGCCTCGCAGTTCTTCACTCAGCGCCAGCTGATGACGAAGAACGTCGACCTGACCGTCAAGACGCCGTACATGCAGCAGCAGAAGATGCTCATGTACATCTTCCCGGTGATCTTCGCCGTCATGGGTATCAACTTCCCGGTCGGTGTCCTCGTCTACTGGCTGACCACCAACGTCTGGACCATGGGTCAGCAGATGTACGTGATCAACCAGAACCCGACCCCGGGCAGCAAGGCGCAGGAGCAGTACCTCAACCGCCTGCTCAAGAGCGTCACGGCGCACGGCGAGGTCCGGGGCCGGACCCGGCGCAACACCGTCAAGCGGGTCGTGGCCAAGGGTCCGGACCGCAACGACATCGAGCGGAAGTTCGTGGTCGGTCTGGGCAAGCTCGGCCTGGCCCCGCAGGAGGACGGCACGGTCGTGAAGAGCGACACCGCCGCCGCCGAGGCCGAGGGCGGGGCCGCACAGCGGCGCCAGCAGCCCAAGCGGCAGTCCAAGGCGCAGCGCCAGACCACCGGTACGCACCAGGGTGGGGCCAAGTCCACGGAGTCCGGTGATTCCGAGGGCAAGACCTCGCTGCAGAAGAGCGAACCGAAGGACGAGACGTCCAAGCCGGCGGGCAGGGCCTCGTCCGGCTCCTCACGCCAAGCCAAGTCCGGACAGCGCAAGGGCCAGCAGCGGCCCAAGCACCCGTCCAAGAAGTAAGAAGGAGTCCATCCGTGACGGAAGGCACCACCTCCACGGCCGCTGAGGGCAGCGACACCCTGACCCGCCTTGAGCAGGAAGGGGAGATCGCGGCGGACTATCTCGAGGGTCTGCTCGACATCGCCGATCTGGACGGCGACATCGACATGGACGTCGAGGCGGACCGGGCAGCGGTTTCGATCATCAGTGATTCGGCACGTGAACTGCAGAAGCTCGTGGGCCGCGACGGTGAGGTGCTGGAGGCGCTCCAGGAGCTGACGCGGCTGGCCGTGCACCGGGAGACCGGTGACCGCAGCCGTCTGATGCTGGACATCGCCGGTTTCCGCGCCAAGAAGCGTACGGAGCTGGCTCAGCTGGGCGCCAAGGCCGCGGAAGAGGTCAAGAGCACCGGCGAGCCGGTGAAGCTGGACCCGATGACGCCGTTCGAGCGCAAGGTCGTGCACGACGCGGTCGCGGCCGCCGGTCTGCGCAGTGAATCGGAGGGCGAGGAGCCGCAGCGCTTCGTCGTCGTCCTTCCGGCCTGACCGGATCCTCTCCTGTCGGCCCCGTCTGTTCGCAGACGGGGCCGATCTTTGTCAGCCTGATAGTCAGCCACCCACGGTGCGGTAGTGCGTATGGAAGGACGGTCCCCGTGACGGAGGAAGTAGCGCTTCCCCAGGCGCCCGACTCGGCCAGGGAGGTGTTCGGTGAGTGCTTTCCCGAGGCCGTCCGGTACGCGGAACTGCTGGCCGACGCGGGGGTCAAACGTGGGCTGATCGGCCCTCGTGAGGTGCCGCGTCTGTGGGAGCGGCACCTTCTGAACTGTGCGGTGCTCTCCGAGGTCGTTCCCGAGGGTGTCACGGTCTGCGATGTGGGTTCCGGTGCCGGCCTCCCGGGCATTCCGCTGGCCCTGGTCCGCCCGGACCTCAAGATCACGTTGCTGGAGCCCTTGCTGCGCCGGACGAACTTCCTTCAGGAGGCCGTCGAGCTGCTGGGGCTTGACCATGTGACGGTCGTCCGCGGCCGGGCCGAGGAGGTGCTGGGGACGCTTCAGCCGGTGCATGTGGTGACGGCGCGCGCGGTGGCGCCGCTGGACCGTCTGGCGGGCTGGGGCGTTCCTCTGCTCCGGCCGTACGGCGAGATGCTGGCGCTCAAGGGCGATACCGCCGAGGAGGAGATCAACGGCGCGCGTGCGGCTCTCGGCAAGCTCGGTGTCGTGGACACCGAGGTGCTGCATGTGGGTGAGGGGATCGTCGACCCGATGTCCACGGTGGTGCGTGTGGTGGTCGGTGAGAGTCCTGGTGGTGTGAGGTTCGCCGCAAAGCGGGCCAAGGCCGCGCGGACCAGCCGGACGAGGCGTCGCCGCTGAGCGAAGCGGTGACACCGCGCATCCGGTCGTTACGCACCGTTTGATCCATGTCATGGTGGTTCGTCGTTCGACGAGGTGTACGTGCCACGCGCGGAGTGTCGTGCCCCTGTAGCTACGCTGCAGGGGCATCGTGTTTCACGTGAAACGTCGCTCACTGCTGCAGGGAATCATCGGCCGTGGTCGTGCGGCCTCCGCTCCTCGTCATCGCGGGCCCGTTAGGGCTACGGAGTTGTCCACAGAAGAGGATTCCTCCACAGAAGAGCGGGCCTCGCTGGTTCACGACGCCGAAACCATGGCAGGCTCTGCTCATTGCGAGCCTGAAGTCGAGGAGAGTGAATCCTTGCGGTCCGACGCCAACATCGCGGGACCGATGACCGATCCGGTCCCCGGTCCCCGAACCGAATCGGCGGGGGACGGTGTTTCACGTGAAACACCGCCGCCGATGGATGACACACCCATCGGTCGTGCGGCCCAGCTGGCGGTGGAGGCCCTCGGCCGTGCCGGCGAGGGGCTGCCCCGGCCTGACCGGACACGGGTCATGGTGGTGGCCAACCAGAAGGGCGGGGTGGGTAAGACCACCTCGACGGTCAACCTGGCCGCGTCCCTGGCCCTGCACGGTGCCCGCGTTCTGGTGGTCGACCTCGACCCGCAGGGGAACGCCTCCACTGCTCTGGGGATCGACCACCATGCCGAAGTCCCCTCGATCTATGACGTCCTGGTGGAGAGCAAGCCGCTCTCCGACGTGGTGCAGCCCGTACCGGACGTCGAAGGCCTCTTCTGCGCCCCCGCCACCATCGATCTCGCCGGTGCGGAGATCGAGCTGGTGTCGCTGGTGGCGCGGGAGAGTCGACTGCAGCGGGCCATTCAGGCGTACGAGCAGCCGCTCGACTACATCCTGATCGACTGCCCGCCCTCGCTCGGCCTGCTCACGGTCAACGCCCTGGTGGCCGGTGCCGAGGTGCTGATCCCGATCCAGTGCGAGTACTACGCACTGGAGGGGCTGGGACAGCTGCTGCGGAACGTCGATCTGGTGCGGGGCCATCTGAACCCCGATCTCCATGTGTCGACGATCCTGCTCACCATGTACGACGGCCGGACCCGGCTGGCGTCGCAGGTCGCGGAGGAGGTGCGCAGCCACTTCGGCAAGGAGGTGCTGCGCACCAGCATTCCTCGCTCGGTACGCATCTCCGAGGCGCCGAGCTACGGGCAGACCGTGCTGACCTATGACCCCGGTTCGAGCGGGTCGTTGTCGTACCTCGAAGCGGCGCGCGAGATCGCGCTGCGCGGGGTCGGGGTCCAGTACGAGCCCCAGCACGCCCGCACGGGCGGTCGGAACAGTCAGCAGAGCAATGCGGAGGGGATCCAGTGAGCGAGCGTCGTAGAGGCTTGGGGCGAGGGCTCGGTGCCCTGATCCCCGCCGCTCCGCAGGAGAAGCAGGCGCCGTCCGCCGGGATGGGGACTCCCTCTCCGGGGAGCCCGGTCCTGACCTCGGACCGCGGTGTGGCGGCGGCGAAGGTCGCCACCCTGGGCGGTCCCACGGTGCCCGAGCCGGCCGGCCCGGTGTCCCTGGCGGAGGGCCACGGCGGTGCGGCCGAGGTGGCCGGAGCCTATTTCGCCGAGATTCCCGTCGATGCGATCGCGCCCAACCCGCGCCAGCCGCGGGATGTCTTCGATGACGATGCGCTGGCCGAGCTGGTCACCTCCATCAAGGAGGTCGGACTGCTCCAGCCGGTCGTGGTGCGGCAGGCGGGACCCGGTCGCTTTGAGCTCATCATGGGTGAGCGGCGGTGGCGGGCCTGCCGTGAGGCGGAGCTGCCGAAGATTCCGGCGATCGTCCGTGCCACGGACGACGAGAAGCTGCTCCTGGACGCGCTCCTGGAGAACCTTCACCGGGCTCAGCTCAACCCCTTGGAGGAGGCGGCGGCGTACGACCAACTGCTGAAGGACTTCAAGTGCACCCATGACCAGCTGGCCGACCGGATCGGTCGTTCCCGTCCGCAGGTGTCGAACACCCTGCGTCTGCTGCGGCTGTCGCCGCCGGTCCAGCGGAGGGTCGCCGCCGGTGTGCTCTCGGCGGGGCACGCTCGGGCGCTGCTGTCGGTGGACGACTCCGAGGAGCAGGACAAGCTGGCGCACCGCATCGTGGCCGAGGGGCTTTCGGTGCGGGCGGTGGAGGAGATCGTGACGCTCATGGGCTCCAAGCCCACGAGTACGTCGAAGGCCAAGGGGCCCAGGGCCGGGGCCCGGCTGTCGCCGGCGCTCAATGAACTCGCGTCGAGGCTGTCCGATCGCTTCGAGACCCGGGTGAAGGTCGACCTCGGGCAGAAGAAGGGCAAGATCGTCGTCGAGTTCGCCTCGATGGAGGATCTGGACCGTATCCTCGGCAGCCTTGCTCCGGGGGAGGGCCGCGTCCTCGACCGTGCCCCGTCCGAGGAGCAGGACGAGGACGACGAGAGCTGATTTCTGAGCGGTCCAGGGGCGGGCTGTCCTCCGGTAGGTCACGGAAGACGGCCCGCCCTTTGCTTTCTCACGGTGTCGGCTTGATCGTCCGGTGGATACGATGCGTTCCGGTAGGGCACATCCAGTTGATCCACCTCCGGGCACGGGGCGCGCCGGACATCGCTTCCGAACCGTGGTGGGTGAGGGAAGTGAGGAACAGCCTCCATGGGGCGTCGGCTCGTACCGCTCACGCTGGACAACCTTCCTGATCTCCCCCGGCGTTGCCGCTCCTGTGTGTACTGGGAGCTGGACCCGGTGCGAGGAGAAGCGGCGGTGAAGAGCGGGAGAGCGGAGCTGGAGAAGGAAGCCTGGATCTCCGGCGTGCTGCTGGAGTGGGGTTCCTGCGGGCGGGTCGTCTATGTCGACGATGTTCCGGTCGGCTTCGTGCTCTACGCCCCGCCCGCGTATGTACCCCGGACGACGTCGTTCCCGACGAGCCCGGTTTCCCCCGACGCGGTCCAGTTGATGACGGCCCTGATTCTGCCGGGCTACCAGGGGCAGGGGCTGGGGCGGGTCATGGTGCAGACGGTGGCCAAGGATCTGCTTCGTCGAGGGTTCAAGGCGATCGAGGCCTTCGGTGATGCCCGCTGGAAGGAACCGGCGTGCGTACTGCCGGCCGAGCACCTGCTGGCGGTGGGGTTCAAGACCGTGCGTCCCCATCCGGTGCACCCACGGCTGAGGCTGGAGCTGCGCACCACGCTCTCGTGGAAGGAAGACGTGGAGATGGCTCTCGACCGTCTGCTGGGAGCGGTGCAGAAGGAACCGGCGCTGCGGCCTCTGTGAGGCGGAACGCGGAACGGGCCCGCCCCTGGGAGGGGCGGGCCCGTTTCACGTGAAACATCGGTGCCGCTGTACTACTCGCGGATTCCTCGCGGATTCCGACAGCGCGGAGCGGTTCAGGCAGAGATGAAAGGCTCCAGGTCGCGAAGGATCGCGGCCTTCGGCTTGGCGCCGACGATCGTCTTGGCGACCTCGCCACCCTGGTAGACGTTCAGCGTCGGGATGGACATGACGCCGTACTTGGCAGCGGTGGCCGGGTTCTCGTCGATGTTGAGCTTGACGATCTCGATCTCGCCGTGCTCCGCCGCGATGGCCTCCAGGGAGGGGGCGATCTGACGGCACGGGCCGCACCAGGCAGCCCAGAAGTCGACGAGCACGGGCTTGTCGCTCTTGAGGACGACCTCGTCGAAATTGTCGTCGGTAACGTTCGTCAGGGTGCCGGCCACGGCAACCTCCTTAACTTCGCGGGTGTGGGGTGGGGCGTGGGTCAGACGGTGGCCGCGGCGGCCTTCTCGTCGTCGGCGAGCGCGGCGAGGAAGCGCTCGGCGTCGAGAGCGGCGGAGCAGCCGGTGCCGGCAGCGGTGATGGCCTGCCGGTAGGTGTGGTCGACGACATCGCCGGCGCCGAAGACACCCGTGAGGTTGGTGCGCGTCGAGGGGGCCTCCACCTTGAGGTAGCCCTCTTCGTCGAGGTCGAGCTGGCCCTTGAACAGCTCCGTGCGCGGGTCGTGTCCGACGGCGATGAAGAGGCCGGTCACGGGGAGCTCGGAGGTCTCACCGGTCTTGGTGTTGCGCAGGGTCAGACCGGAGAGCTTCTGCTCGCCGTGGACCCCGGCGACCTCGCTGTCCCAGGCGAACTTGATCTTCGGGTCGGCGAAGGCGCGCTCCTGCATGGCCTTGGAGGCACGCAGGGTGTCACGGCGGTGGACGATGGTGACCGACTTGGCGAAGCGGGAGAGGAACGTGGCCTCTTCCATCGCGGTGTCGCCGCCGCCGACCACGGCGATGTCCTGGTCCTTGAAGAAGAACCCGTCGCAGGTCGCGCACCAGGAGACGCCGCGTCCGGAGAGGGCGTCCTCGTTGGGCAGTCCGAGCTTGCGGTGCTGCGAGCCGGTGGTGACGATGACGGCCTTCGCGCGGTGCACGGTGCCGGCGGTGTCCGTGACGGTCTTGATGTCACCGGTGAGGTCGACGGCGACCACATCGTCGGGGATGAGTTCGGCACCGAAGCGCTCGGCCTGGGCACGCATGTTGTCCATGAGCTCGGGGCCCATGATCCCGTCCTGGAAACCGGGGAAGTTCTCCACGTCGGTGGTGTTCATCAGCGCGCCACCGGCGGTGACAGCGCCCTCGAAGACCAGCGGCTTCAGCGAGGCGCGCGCGGTGTACAGGGCAGCCGTATAGCCCGCCGGGCCGGAGCCGATGATGATCACATTACGCACGTCGCTCACGGGTTTCTTCCTCGTCTCTGCAGACTGCCTACTGTCCACGCCTACTGGGGCCGGTTCAACGACTCTCACCCCACCCAACGGATCCTACGGGGGATGCATTCCCGACGTGCCGGGGCAGGATCCGGTGCGGTTCTCAGGGGCGGGTGTAGGTGTCCGTGAGGAGGATCTTCCCCTTGCTGGGGGGCTCGGCGCCGACACAGGACGCGTCGACCACGTACGCCTGGACCTCTGCGGAGTCCGTGGGGTGAGGGAGGACGACGAGGAAGGCGTCGGTGCCCTCATAGGTGCCGCGCTGCAGCGCCAGGGCGCCGGTGTTCCGTCCGATGCCCTGCTCCACACAGGCCGGGACGGTCACCGTGGGGGTGCGCAGCGGTTTCCGGGGGCCGTCCGACGGAGACGAGGGATTCTCCGGCGAGGACCGCACGCCCATCGAGGGCGCCTGCTTGGCGCCGGAGTTCTCCTCCGCGCTTTCTTCCGCTCCGGAGCCGAGGAGGCTGCGGACCTGGTTCTCCAGAGTGGCCTGGGAGAAGGAGCGCGTCTTGGCCTTCGACGCCGATGCTCCTTGGTCCAGAGCGGCGCTGTCCGCGCCGTTCGAGGCGAGCTGGACGTTCTGCAACAGGAGGGCGCTCACTCCGACCACGGCGGCACCGAGGGCCGCGCCGAGTACGGCCCTTCGACGGCGGCGCCGCGTGGGACCACGCCCCGGGCCCGTCGCCGCGCGCGGATACCCGGCAGGGCGGTCCGCGGGCTCCGGAGCCGACGGGGAGTCCTCGGTTTCACGTGAAACATCGTCGGCCGGGGACGCCGGTGAAGCGTCCGGTCCCTGCGCGGCCTGGGCCTCAGGATCTGCTGCCGAGTGGTCGGAGCGGGCTTCCTCGGCGAGCGCGGCGTCGATGCGTGCGGCTATGTCCATGGGCATCGGCTCGGGGGCGGGCAGCGAACCGAGCAGGCCGCGGATCTCTTCCAGGGACGCCAGGACATCGGCGCAGGGCTCGCACCCTTCCAGGTGGCGCCGGAGATCGGCCGTGCGGGAAGCGGGGAGCAGCCCCTCGGTGAGATCCGAGATCTCCGAGACGTCCGGGTGCCGGGTCGTGTCGGCCGTCGATGTCATGCGCGCCCGCCTCCGCCCTTCGCTGCCGCTGGATTGCTCGTACCGGTGTCGTTCGTCTCCGTGGTGTCCGGCCCGCTGTCTCGGGGGCCCGCCGGCGGTGGGACGGATGGTCGGGGCGTCCGGTTCCCCAGGGGTTCGGGGGCGGTGCTCCCCGTCTCCGGGTCGCTTCCGGTTCGGAGGTGGGTGAGGAGCGGGGCGAGCCGGACGCGGCCCCGTGCGCAGCGGCTCTTCACGGTGCCGACCGGGACGTCGAGCATCCGGGCGGCCTCGGCCACCGGGTAGCCCTGCATGTCGACGAGGACGAGTGCGGCGCGCTGTTCGGCGGGGAGCGTACCCAGGGCCGCGATCAGCTCGCGCTGGACGTCCTGCCGCTCGGCGGGTGCCTCGGCGGACTCGTGCGGCTCCAGGAGCTGATCGAGCCGTTCGGGGTCGTCGACCGGGGCCGTCCTGCGGATGGAGGCCTTGCGGACCCGGTCGAGGCAGGCGTTGACGGTGATGCGGTGCAGCCAGGTGGTGACGGCGGACTGGCCGCGGAAGGTGTGGGCGGCGCGGAACGCGGAGACCAGGGCGTCCTGGACGGCGTCCGCCGCCTCCTCGCGGTCGCCCAGGGTCCGCAGGGCCACGGCCCACAGCCGGTCGCGATGGCGGCGGACGAGCTCACCGAAGGCATCCGGTTCACCGGCCACGTGCTGGGTCAGGAGGTCCTGGTCGCTCGTGTCGGCGAATCTGGTGTCGTCCAACGGTGAGCCCCCTCCCCTGGTGCTGTCAGCTGGTGACCTTGATGTCCGAGATCTTGCCCCGGAAGTTGCCGGTGTCGCTCGGTGGCAGTTTGGTGAGCCAGACCAGAAGGTACCGCGCCTGGACGGGTTTTCCGGGCTTGAGGGCAACCTTCGTTCCGGATCCTTCGGCGACCTTGGTGAACGCCCCGGGCATGCTCGGGACGGTGGGGTCGGTCGTGGTGCGCAGTTCGACGGAGGTGGTGCCGCCGAGGAAGGTCACATCGACCGACCCGACCCGCTGCACCGAGCCGAGGTCGAGGACGACGCCGACGCCTTCCTTGAGGTTGCCGAACTGGGCGCTGTAGTAGCCGTCGGTGTTCCAGTAGGACGTGGGGTCGCCGTCATAGAGGTGACCGATGTCCTTGGGCTTCTCGGATCCGTCACCGAGCGGGTCGTAGTCCTGGGCGCCCACGATCGGGACCGGCTTGCTCTCCGCGACCGGCTTGGGGTCGCCGTTCTCCGGGTTCGTCTGCGTGGTTCCGGGGTCGTCGGAGCCCTTGTCGTGGTCCAGGAGCGTCTCGGCCAGCTGCCAGCTCCCGAGACCCAGGGCGGCGATGAGAAGGGCCGAGACGGCCCACTTGAGCGCCTTCCCGGTGCGGCTCTGGAGCGGGGCGGGCGGTACGAGGACGGGCTGGGTCGGTCCCGCTCCCGGTCCGGCCGGACGTCCGTAGCTGCCCTGCTGGTACGTGGTCCGCTGGTACTCGGGCGGGGCGGCGAACGTGGGCTCCGGCGGGCGGATGCGCGGCATCGCGGCGACGGCCTTGGCGAGCTCGTCGGGGGTGGTGCACGGCTGCTCCTGGCGGGAGGCCGTCGCCCCGTCGTTGGCGAGGGCCCGCATGGCGATCTCGGAGAGGCCTCGGTGGACGCCGGCCCGGACCTGGTCGGGTGCGAGCAGGCCCATGCCCTTGGGGAGGCCGGTGAGGCCGTAGGCGTCGCTCTCGTACGGCCAGCGCTGGGTCAGCGCGGCGTACAGCAGGGCGCCGATGGCCTCGGTGTCGGCCCGCTGGGGTCCGTCGGAGGTGATGCCGCGCAGGGCGGCGTTCACCGCGAGACCGCGGATGCGGTACTGGCCGGAGGAGGAGCGGAGCACCGCGCCGGGGGTGAGCCGCAGATGGGCCAGTCCCTCGCGGTGGGCGGCCGCCATGGCCTGGGCGAGCTGGCTGACGAGCTGGTAGGCGTCGTGGGCCTCCATGGGCCCTGCGGCGAGCAGCGCGGTCAGTTCGACGGCGTCGGGCAGCCATTCGTGGACGACGTAGACGAGGTCGTTCTCCTCGACCGCGTCCAGGACCTGGACGAAGCGGGGATCGCCGAGCAGCGCGGACGAGCGTGCCGCCGCGAGCACCGATCGCGCCCGCGGATGGTCGGCGGGCAGGAGGTGGACGCCGACCGCGCGGCGCAGTTTCTCGTCGACCGCGCGCCAGCTGCTGAATCCGTCCAGACGGGTGACGCATTCCTCAAGCCGGTAGCGCCCGGCAAGCTTGTGACCGCTGTGCAGATCAGGGGTCGGTACGGAGGACTCGGCGCCGGTCTGCCCGCCGTCCGTCTCCTGCGGGTCCGCGCCCTTTCCGTCCTGGGGTTCTGCCGTACCGTCGCTCGTGGCCTCGTCCGCCTTCGCGGCCAGCGGCTCGTCACCACTGTTGTCCACGTCGACGGCCGCCGTGCTACGTTCCGCCACCGTCGTTCCTGCCTCCCCATCCGTTGGGCGATGCCAGCCAGCCCCGCACAGTCACGCCAATTGTGCCCACACTCCGGCACCATGCACGACACGCGGGGACCGGTGATGGTTGTGCGGACCGGTGATCCTCAGCGGCCGAGACGTCCCCTGACCATGCCGACCATGCCGTTGATCTCCTCGATGCGCATCCGCTTCGCCGCGACGAAGAACACTCCGAGGAGCAGGGCCCCGCCGATGATCAGTGCGACGAGCGAGCCGAACGCGCCGTCGCCGAGCACCTGGAGCAGACCGAAGCCGACGGCTCCGCCGACGACGGTGGCCGGCAGGGCGGCCAGGCACAGCCGGGCGTAGGTGCGGACGACGTGGGCGCCGTCCAGGTCGCCGCCCAGGCGGTTGCGCAGCCGGCGCCAGGCGATGCCGACGCCGACGGCGTAGGCGAGGCCGTAGGAGGCGGCCATACCGACGACGGCCCATCGGGCGGGCAGCACGACGTAGCAGACGGCCGAGGCGGCCGCGTTGACGAGGGCGACGATGACGGTGTTGTAGAAGGGGGTGCGGGTGTCCTCGTAGGCGTAGAACCCGCGCAGTACCACGTACTGCACGGAGTACGGGATGAGGCCGAGGCCGAAGGCCATGAGGATGAAGCCCATGGAGCGGGCGGCCTCGGGGCCGCTGGAGGCGTAGAGCAGGGTGCACATCGGCACGCCCAGGGCGAGGAACGCGAAGGCGACCGGGACGATGGCGACCGCGGAGTTGCGCAGCCCCTGGGAGATGTCGTCGCGGACCGCGCCGGGGTCGTTGTCGTGGGCGGCGCGGGAGATGCGCGGCAGCAGGGCGGCCATGACCGAGACGGTGATGATGGCCTGCGGCATGCCCCAGATCAGCTGGGCGTTGGAGTAGGCGAGGAAGCCCGCCCCGTTGGTGCCCGAGGCCTTGCCCGCGGAGGTGGCGAGCTGGGTGACGACGAGGACACCGGCCTGGTTGGCGAAGACGAACAGCACGGTCCACTTGGCCAGCTTGACGGTCTTGCCGAGGCCGTGGCCCCGCCAGTCGAAGCGGGGACGGAAACGGAATCCGGCCTCGCGCAGATACGGGATCATCGCCAGGGCCTGGACGACGAGGCCGAGCAGGGTGCCGACGCCCAGCAGGCGGACGCCCTCCGGCGGGATCGTCTGGACGCCCATGTGGGACTCGTGCGAGGTGCCGTAGACCCAGATGAACAGCCCGAACGTGAAGATCATGACGATGTTGTTCAGGACCGGGGTCCACATCATCGCGCCGAAGCGGCCGCGAGCGTTCAGGATCTGGCCCATGACGACGTGCACGCCCATGAAGAAGATGGTGGGCAGGCAGTACCGGGCGAAGGTCGTGGCCACGTTGTTGGCCGCGGCGTCCCCGGAGATCGTCGACGACATCAGCCGGATGAGGAAGGGTGCCGCGAAGACGGCGATGGCGACGATCAGCCCGAGGGCGACCATCACCAGGGTCAGCAGCCGGTTGGCGTAGGCCTCGCCGCCGTCCTCGTCGTCCTTCATCGAGCGGACGAGCTGGGGGACGAAGACCGAGTTGAGCCCGCCGCCCACGGTGAGGATGTAGATCATCGTCGGCAGCGTGTAGGCGATGGTGAAGCTGTCACCGAGCAGGGCGGCGCCGAGCGCGGCGGTGATCACCAGGCTGCGGACGAAGCCCGTGAGCCGGGAGACGAGGGTGCCCGCCGCCATCACGGCGCTGGACTTCAGCAAGCCCGAGGCCCGGCCCCCGCCGGACTTCGGCGCCGGGGCAGGGGCCGGTTCGGGACGGGGGGCGGCCGGTGACCCCGAGGGGCCCTCCTGGTCCCGGAAGAGATGGGCGAACGCGTCCGGCTCGTCGCGGTTGGCGGATGCCTGGGTGACGAGATCGTCCACCCCGACGAACTGGGTGGTCGCGGCGTCGTCGCCGTACGGCAGATGGCGGGAGGGACCGTCCGGCTCGGGCGGCGGGGTCTGCGCCCAGATCCGGGGGTCGGGCGGGTACTGGGCGGGCGGCGGCTGCTGGTAGAGCGGCTGCGGCTGCTGATAGGTGCCCGGGGGCGGCGGCGGGTGCGCGGCCCGGTCGTACAGGGCCTCGCCCACCGGATCCTGGGCGGAGAGGTCCTGGGCCCGGTAGGGGTCGTAGTCGTACGCCGACTGCAGATACGGGTCGGGGGCCGGGGGGTACTGGTCCGGGGGGTACTGGTCCGAGGCCGGGGGGTACTGCTCCGGGCCCGGAGGCACCGGTGGCCCGCCGTAGGGCCCGGCTCCGCCGGCACCCTGACCGCGGTCACCGTCGTACGGCGCGTTCATCGAAACCCCACCTCATCGTCCCGGGCCGACCGGCCACGACAGACATCGCTCAACGGTCCACTTTCTCACCCGTGCCCGACGGCTCGGCGCTTTCGGGACCGGTGTCCGGTGTCGGGTCACTCGGCTGCTCGGGTTCACCACCGTCCTCGCCCGTCGCGCCGTCGGCGTTGGCACGCTTGCGATGTGCATACATGCGGATGCCGGCGAGGACCAGCAGCAGCAGGCCGCCGGCGATCACGAGCAGCACGGTCGGCGTGAGCTCGGACACCTTCACCGTGAAGGCCATCTCCTCGCCGTACGGCTTGCCGTCCTGCGTGTAGAGCTGGGCCGTCATCTGGACCTGGCCGTTGATGTTGGCCGCGGCATCGAACTTCACGGACTGGCTGTGGCCGGCGCCGACCCGGATCGGCTGCTCCGCGACCGCACCGCCGTTGTTCAGCTCCAGACGGGTCGCGTTCTCCGACTTCAGCCGGAGCACCAGATGGTCGACGTCCTGAAGCAGCCGGTTCTGCACGGTGACGGGGATGGTCGCGCTGCGGCCGGACAGGGTGACGTCCGACTTCGTGATGAGCTGGACCTCGTTGACGAGGCCCTGGAGATAGGTGCGGACCGAGTCCCGGTACAGCTGGGCCTCCAGGGCCCTGCCGCGCCACGACGTGGACATGGACCGGTTGACCGCGTTGCCGAAGGGGGTCACGACCCGCTCGGGCTGGGTGAGGATCACCTGGAAGTTGTCCAGGGAGGTCTGGGTGGACTTGATGTCCTGGAAGGCCTGGGTGGGCAGCTCCTGGCTCCGCAGCCGCTTCGGGTACTGGGAGGACCGGGGGATCGCCGTGGTGGCGCCTGCGTCCGGCTTCGTCGCCGCGGCCTGGGTCAACGTGACGGACCGCGTCCAGCGGTCGTCGTCGAGCGCCTGCAGGGCGCGGGCCATCGCCTGGGCCTGGGCGATCGTCGGCATGCGCTGGGGAGCGACGACGAGGCTCCGGTCCTTCTCCGTGTCCTGCTCGGCCAGCGAGAGGGAGACGGCGAGGAAGCGCTGCACGGCGAGCGTGGAATTGCCCGCCTTCGTCATGTCGCCCTGGAAGGCCGTGGAGAGGCGGGCGTCGGAGACCACCGCCGTGGTGCCGCCGCCGATCGGCCGGGCGGCCGTCGGCGTGTACGACAGGCTGTCGTCCTCCTGGAGGCTGTCGCTGCGGGCGATCACGTTGTGCGCGCCGGCGGAGGTGGCGACATCGACGATCGAGGGGTCGACCGCGCCCTCGACCGGCCAGGCGAAGTCCGTCGACGGCTTCACATGGAGGATCGTCTCCACGGTGACACCGGCGACCTCGCTGGCCGTCTGGAGGTGGCTGAGCGTGCCCGACACGTTCTTGCCGCGGTGCGCGATCGAGGCGAGGTCGGGGTCGCCGAAGGGCAGGGCGACGACCTTGCCCTCGGCCACCGCCGCCTCCAGCGCGGTGAGCCACTTCTTGGCCACCGCCTGGTTGGTGCCGGCGACCGTGGTGTCGCCCGACTTCACGCGGTAGTTCTTGGTCATCGCGTCGACACTGGCGAGCAGGTCCGGGTCGACCACCCAGGTCACGGGCAGCTGACTGCCCAACGCCACCATGCGTTCGAGGCGGCCGCCCGGCGCGATCTCGGCGGCCAGGTCGTCATCGGCGAAGACGGGCGTCTGCTGTTCGTCGGAGCCGGTCTCGGCGGTGAGGTGCGCCGAGGCGATCAGCGGCCACAGGAAGCTGATCCCGGGCTTGGAGTCGCGGTCCTCGCTCTGCCAGGGAAGGAAGGTCCGCTCGATGCCGAGCACCTGGTCGTACGGGGCGCGGTTGGTCTGCCCGGTCAGGGAGACGCCCAGCTGGTAGACCCCGTCGTCGCCGAGGTTCAGCTTGCTGACGGGGACCGACAGGGAGAATTCCCTGGAGCCGCCCCGGGGCAGCTTGTCGATCGTCTCGCTGTACTTGTCGTCGATGGGGTAGGGGTCGGAGCCCGGGACATAGCCGGTGCGCTCACCGGCTGTGTCGATCGCGGCCCGGTTGTAGAGCTTCGGGCCGACGCGCAGATCGATCTGGGCGTCGGTGATGGTCTCCTTGCCCTTGTTGGTCACCGTGCCGGAGACCATGAGGGTGTCCCCCTTCACGGGGGCGCTGGGCGTCAGGGAGTCCAGGGACACCGAGACGGTGCTGGACCCCGTGGGGGCCTTGCTCGCTCCGCCGGCCTGTGCCTGCGGGGCGGCCACCCCGGCCAGCAGGGCGGCGACCAGCGGAGCTCCCGCGAGTGCGGCGGCTGTGCGCCGCACCCACCGGCGGGCAGGAGCGGGACTCATCCCCTGGATGTCTGCCGCCTCGGCCACGCGTACCCGTCCCTCGTCATCGTCCGTGCTGTCGACCGTCGTCCGTCGCTGCGTCCCCGCATGGTAACGAGGTGCGCCGCGGCCGAGTGCCGGGGAGTGCGCCACATGATCGGAAGAGTCTCGCGGTGCGGACGGAAACCAGGGCGTCCCGGCCGGTCCGGGCACGTACCCTTTTCAGTTGTGTCGAACGCCAATGAAGACAACTCCAGCGCCCTGACCGAGGTGCAGCTCCGCGCAGTCAGCGAACTGCTGCGGGTGTCCCCGGTCGCCGACGACCTCGCCCGCCGATTCCAGGACGCCGGATTCGGCCTGGCCCTGGTCGGCGGCTCGGTCCGGGACGCGCTCCTCGGCAGGCTGGGCAACGACCTGGACTTCACGACCGATGCCCGCCCCGAGGACGTGCTGAAGATCGTGCGGCCCTGGGCGGACTCGGTCTGGGAGGTGGGGATCGCGTTCGGCACGGTGGGGGCCCAGAAGGACGGCTACCAGATCGAGATCACCACATACCGGTCCGAGGCGTACGACAGGACCTCACGGAAGCCCGAGGTCTCCTACGGCGACTCCATCGAGGAGGACCTCGTCCGCCGTGACTTCACGGTGAACGCGATGGCCGTCGCCCTCCCGCAGAAGGAGTTCATCGATCCTCACGGCGGCCTGGAGGACTTGGCGCAGCGGGTGCTGCGCACCCCGGGCACGCCCGAGGAGTCCTTCTCCGACGACCCGCTGCGCATGCTGCGCGCCGCGCGGTTCGCCGCGCAGCTCGACTTCGAGGTCGCCCCCGACGTCGTGGCGGCGATGACGGAGATGTCGGGCCGGATCGAGATCGTCTCGGCGGAACGGGTCCGAGAGGAGCTCAACAAGCTCCTGCTCTCGGCGCACCCGCGCAAGGGGCTGGCGCTCCTCGTCGACAGCGGACTGGCCGGGCACGTGCTGCCCGAGCTGCCCGCGCTCCGGCTGGAGAGTGACGAGCATCACCGCCACAAGGATGTGTACGAGCACTCGCTGACCGTCCTGGAGCAGGCGATCGATCTGGAGGAGGACGGCCCGGACCTGGTTCTGCGCCTTGCCGCCCTGCTGCACGACATCGGCAAGCCGCGGACCCGGCGTTTCGAGAAGGACGGACGGGTCTCCTTCCACCACCACGAGGTGGTGGGGGCCAAGATGACCAAGAAGCGGATGGCCGCGCTCAAGTACTCCAACGACATGGTCAAGGACGTCTCGAAGCTCGTGGAGCTGCATCTGCGCTTCCATGGCTACGGTGACGGGGAGTGGACCGACTCGGCCGTCCGCCGCTATGTGCGCGATGCGGGGCCGCTGCTGAGCCGGCTGCACAAGCTGACCCGTTCGGACTGCACCACGCGGAACAAGCGCAAGGCCAATGCGCTGTCGCGGACCTATGACGGCCTGGAGGAGCGCATCGCACAGCTCCAGGAGCAGGAGGAGCTGGACGCGATCCGGCCCGACCTGGACGGGAACGAGATCATGCGGATTCTGGACATCGGCCCGGGGCCGGTCATCGGCAAGGCCTATGCGTTCCTGCTCGAACTGCGTCTGGAGAACGGTCCGATGGAGCACGACCAGGCGGTGGCCGAACTCCGGAAGTGGTGGGAAGCGCAGAACTGAGGTCATGTTTCACGTGAAACATGACCGGCGGGGTGCCGCGTCGAAGTGCTGTCCCGTGCGTACGGGATGTGGTTCCTCATCAAGGCGAGGGCGTTGTTTCACGTGAAACAACGCCCTCAGTCGGTCCTGCTCCACCGGAACAGCGCCACGGCCACCACGGCGTAGAGCATTCCCACCGCGATCACCACGGTCGGAGAC
The DNA here is from genome assembly GCF_042799575.1 of Streptomyces sp. NPDC057682. Classification (NCBI taxonomy): domain Bacteria; kingdom Bacillati; phylum Actinomycetota; class Actinomycetes; order Kitasatosporales; family Streptomycetaceae; genus Streptomyces; species Streptomyces sp. NPDC057682. The sequence continues at coordinate 331,291 of NZ_JBHVIN010000001.1, forward strand.
TTCCCGTCGGCGGGCAGGGAGAGCGCTGCGGCGGCTGCGGCACCGACGAACGCCACATTGAAGAGGACGTCGTAGAGCGAGAAGACTCGTCCGCGGAAGGCGTCGTCCACGCCCGTCTGCACCACGGTGTCGGTCGCGATCTTCGCCCCCTGGGTGACCAGCCCGAGGAGAAAGGCGGCGAGGAGCATGGGGGCCGGCCGGAACCAGAGGCCCAGGGCCGGCTCGAGTACGGCCGCCGTCCCCGCGCACACCGCCATCCAGCGGAACCGGCCCAGCCGCCCCGCGGCCCAGGGCGTCAGGAGGGCCGCGGCGAAGAACCCCGCCCCGGAGACGCCCACCGCCAGTCCGAGCAGCGCCAGCCCGTCGGACTCGTTGTCGGTCCAGGCGTACCGGCAGAGCATCAGCAGCATCACCGTCAGTGCCCCGTAGCAGAAGCGGATCACGGTCATGGCCGCCAACGCCCGGGTCGCATGCTTCCGTACCGCCAGATGGCGCAGCCCGTGACCCAGCCCGCGGGCGGTGACCGCCAGGGCCGTGCGCAGGCTGAGATCGCTGTCTTCCCGGTCCGGTCCCAGCAGCCGGGTGGCGAGGCTCAGCGAGGTCAGTGCCGAGGCGAGGTAGAGCCCGGCGCCCAGGAGCACCACGGCGGCATCGGAATCGGACAGCAGCAGCCGTACGGCGAAGGCGAGTCCCCCGCCCGCTGTGGCGGCGAGGGTGCCCGCGGTCGGTGAGACGGAGTTGGCGAGGACCAGGAGGTCGCGGTCGACGACGCGGGGAAGGGCCGCGGAGAGTCCGGCGAGGACGAAGCGGTTGACCGCGGTGACGCAGAGGGCCGAGGTGTAGAAGAGCCAGTCGGGGGCCGAGCCCAGCATCAGGAGGGCGGTGCAGCAGGCGAGTGCGGCGCGCAGCAGGTTCCCGTGCAGGAAGACCTGCCGGCGGGGCCAGCGGTCCAGCAGCACCCCGGCGAACGGCCCGATGAGCGAGTAGGGAAGCAGCAGGACGGCCATCGCGGAGGCGATGGCACCGGCGGAGGCCTGGTTCTCGGGGGAGAAGACGACATGGGCCGCGAGGGCCACCTGGTAGACGCCGTCGGCCGACTGGGACAGGATCCGCACGGCCAGCAGGCGGCGGAAGTTCCGGAGACGCAGAAGTATGCGCAGGTCATGCACGACAGGCATGGGAGCAAGGGTCACATACGTTGAGGGTCCCCGGGCGGATTGCCCGGGGACCCTCAACGGTGCGGGGGGCGGGGAGCGTTGCCGCTCCCCGCCGTGCCGCGCCGACGCACCCTGTCAGGTGACGTCAGTTGGAGACCTCACCGCGGATGAACTTCTCGACGTTCTCGCGGGCCTCGTCGTCGAAGTACTGGACCGGCGGGGACTTCATGAAGTACGAGGAGGCCGAGAGGATCGGGCCGCCGATGCCGCGGTCCTTGGCGATCTTCGCGGCGCGGACGGCGTCGATGATGACACCGGCCGAGTTCGGGGAGTCCCACACCTCGAGCTTGTACTCCAGGTTCAGCGGAACGTCACCGAAGGCACGGCCCTCAAGGCGCACGTATGCCCACTTGCGGTCGTCCAGCCAGGCCACGTAGTCCGACGGGCCGATGTGGACGTTGTCCGCACCCAGCTCGCGGTCGCGGATCTGCGAGGTGACGGCCTGCGTCTTGGAGATCTTCTTGGACTCCAGGCGCTCACGCTCGAGCATGTTCTTGAAGTCCATGTTGCCGCCGACGTTCAGCTGCATGGTGCGGTCCAGGATGACACCGCGGTCCTCGAACAGCTTCGCCATCACGCGGTGCGTGATGGTGGCGCCGACCTGCGACTTGATGTCGTCGCCGACGATCGGGACACCGGCCTCGGTGAACTTGTCGGCCCACTCCTTGGTGCCGGCGATGAAGACCGGGAGGGCGTTGACGAACGCGACCTTGGCGTCGATGGCGCACTGCGCGTAGAACTTCGCGGCGACCTCGGAACCGACGGGCAGGTAGCAGACCAGGACGTCGACCTTGCGGTCCTTGAGGACCTGGACGATGTCGACCGGGGCCTCGGAGGACTCCTCGATGGTCTGGCGGTAGTACTTGCCCAGGCCGTCGTGGGTGTGGCCGCGCTGGACGGTGACGCCGGCGTTCGGCACGTCGCAGAGCTTGATGGTGTTGTTCTCGCTGGCGCCGATGGCGTCCGAGAGGTCGAGGCCCACCTTCTTCGCGTCGACGTCGAAGGCGGCGACGAACTCGACGTCCCGCACGTGGTAGTCGCCGAACTGGACGTGCATCAGGCCGGGCACCTTGCCGGCCGGATCGGCGTCCTTGTAGTACTCGACGCCCTGGACCAGCGAGGCGGCGCAGTTGCCCACGCCGACGATGGCTACGCGAACCGAACCCATTCCGGTTGCTCCCTGTGTGTAATGGATGTTCCTGATGAGGGCCCCGCGGATCTGCGGGAACCTCACGTGGCGGTGTCGCCGGACGGATCCGGCGGGTTGTTACCCCGCCGGGGCAGGCCGTCCGGCTCTCCTGCGGTGTTCTGCTGAGCTGAGCCCTCGGGCGAGGATCGTCGCTGATCCCGTCCCGACCGCTCGCTCTCGATGAGCTCGTTCAGCCAGCGCACTTCGCGCTCCACGGACTCCATGCCGTGTCGCTGCAGCTCAAGTGTGTAATCGTCGAGGCGCTCGCGGGTGCGGGCCAGAGAGGCGCTCATCTTCTCGAGACGCTCCTCCAGCCTGCTGCGACGGCCTTCCAGCACCCGCATCCGCACGTCGTGCTCCGTCTGCCCGAAGAAGGCGAAACGGGCCGCGAAGTGCTCGTCCTCCCAGGAGTCGGGGCCGGTGTGCGAGAGCAGCTCCTCGAAGTGCTCCTTACCTTCCGCCGTCAGCCGGTAGACGATCTTGGCGCGGCGCCCCGCCAGTGAGGAGGCGGGGGCGACCGCACGGCCGGTGCCGGTCGAGAGGTCGGCCGGAGCCGTTCCCGGTTCCTCGATCAACCAGCCGTTGGCGACCAGCGTCTTGAGGCAGGGGTAGAGGGTGCCGTAGCTGAAGGCGCGGAAGATCCCCAATGAGGTGTTGAGGCGCTTGCGCAGCTCGTAGCCGTGCATCGGGGACTCGCGGAGCAGTCCGAGAACGGCGAATTCGAGAATGCCCGAGCGTCTGCTCAACCCCGCCTCCTCCTTCTCCGTCTGCTCCGCATGCTCTCGCACGGCCGGTGCCGGACCGGTGTACCGGACCGATGTACTGAGCCGATGTACCGAGCTGATGTATCGACTCGATACATCAGCACGATAGATCGGACCGCGAGCCGCGACAAGGGGGGCCTTAGTGAACGGCGTCACATCGCTAATTCGTAGCAACCGACTTGCGTAATTTGGGGTGAAGTTCGGCTCCAGGAGGGTTTTGACCGTGCGTAGTCTGTGCGGCATGCAGACCACCGGGAGCCGTGCGACGTACGGGGACGTACGCCGTCGCGGGGTGACCGGATGCACTGCGGACAGGTCTCTCGCGGGACCGTTCCGCATCGGGGGACACCGGATCTCAACTGCCGCTTCCAGGCGTTCTCGCCTGCCCGAGGAGTAGTCGTTCGATGAGCGAGCACCGTCGCAAGACGCCGCAACCGCAAGGTGGCGGACGTGCCGCGGCCAGACGAGCCGCCCAGCAGTCCTCCGGACGCCGCGCGGCACCGTCACGCGGAGTGACTTCTGAATCACATTCCGGCTCGCACGGCGACGCGGCCCCGTACGGCGGACGTGCCGCGGCCAGACGAGCCGCCCAGCGGGCCGCCGGCGGCGGCCGGGGCGGCCACGACGGAGGCGGTGGCGGCGGACGGCGCCGCGGTGGGGACGGCGGCCATGAGGGCCCCGGACGCGGCCGCGGACGGGCGGCCCAGCGCCCGGTCAAGAAGCGCTTCATCGACTACCCGCGGGCGGGACGCAGCGGCCTGCGCCGCTGGGTGCCCTCCTGGAAGCTGGTCTCGGGCCTCTGCCTCGGCTTTCTCGGCCTGCTGATGGGCTTCGCCGGTCTCGCGTACGCGATGGTCGGCCTGCCCAAGGTCCAGGAGGCCGCGACGGCGGAGAACAACGTCTACTTCTGGAAGGACGGGTCGCAGATGGTCGCGACCGGCGGTGATGTCAACCGCCAGATCATCGACTACGCCCAGATCCCGGAAGCGATGCGCAACGCCGTGATCTCGGCGGAGAACAAGTCCTTCGACCACGACCACGGCATCGACCCCATGGGCATCGGCCGCGCCCTGTTCAACATGGCCAAGGGCGGTCAGACCCAGGGTGGTTCGACGATCACCCAGCAGTACGTGAAGAACTCGCGGCTCTCCCAGGAGCAGACCCTGAGCCGCAAGTTCGAGGAACTGTTCATCACGCTGAAGGTCGGCAGCAAGATGGACAAGAAGGACATCATGGCCGGATACCTCAACGTCTCGTCCTACGGGCGAGGCGCCTCGGGTATCCAGGCCGCCGCGCGGACGTACTACAACAAGGACGCCAAGGACCTGAACCCGAGCGAGTGCGCGGTCCTGGCCTCGCTGCTCAAGGGCCCCACGTACTACGACCCCGCGGGCGCCACGATGGTCGATCCGGTGAACGCGACACCGAAGAAGAACAAGGCCCGCGCCATGAAGCGCTGGAAGTGGATCCTCGACGAAGAGGTGAAGGACGGCCGCCTGTCGGCCGCCGAACGCGCCAAGTACACCGAGTTCCCGATGCCCGTGAAGCCGAAGAAGGACGCCCAGCTGGGCGGTCAGATCGGCTATCTCGTCTCGATGGCCCGCGCCAACTTCCTCAACAACAGCAACGTCACCAAGGAGCAGCTGGACCGGGGCGGGTACGAGATCCACACGACCTTCGACAAGAAGAAGGTCAACCAGCTCACCAAGGCCGTCGAACGCGTCTACAAGGAGAAGATCGACCCGAAGAAGCGTCCGAAGACGGACACGCACGTCCAGTTCGGCGGTTCCTCGATCGATCCCAAGACCGGCGCGATCGTGGCGGTCTACGGCGGCCAGGACGCGACGAAGCACTACGCCAACAACGCCGACCCCACCGGTGCCCCGGTCGGCTCGACGTTCAAGCCGTTCGTCCTGGCGGCCGCCATGGAGTACGGCAAGCGCGACCCCTCGGGCGGTTCGGATCAGGGCGAGTCGGAGCGTACGAAGGTCTCGCCGGAGAGCGTCTACAACGGCGACAACAAGCTGAAGATCAAGAAGTACAACGGGGACATCTGGTTCGACGACAAGGGCAAGGAGTGGCTCCAGACCAACGACGGCGGCGAGGACCTGGGCCCCGTCACCCTGCGTGAGGCGATGCGGGTCTCCGGCAACTCCCCCTATGTGCAGCTGGGCATGGACGTCGGCACCGACAAGGTGAAGAAGGTCGCCATGGCGGCCGGCCTCAAGGACGACGACTACATGGCCAACGCCACGGTGCCCTCCTTCTCCATCGGCACCTCCTCGCCCAGTGCGACCCGCATGGCGGGTGCGTACGCCACGTTCGCGGCCAGCGGTCAGCAGCGCGAGCCGTTCTCGGTGACCGAGGTGAAGAAGCGCGGCGAGGTCATCTACCGCCACGAGGTGGTCACCAAGAGCGCCTTCTCCAACGTCATCGCGGACAACGTCACCGACGTCCTGAAGAACGTCGTCGAGCACGGCACCGGTACCCCGGCCAAGCTCCCGGGCCGCGATGTCGCGGGCAAGACCGGTACCACGGACGGCAACCGCTCGGCCTGGTTCGTGGGGTACACCCCGCAGCTTTCGACCGCGATCAGCATGTTCCGCCTGGACGACGACGAGACCCACAAGAACCGCGAGTTCGAGAAGATGTTCGGCACCGGTGGCGAGAAGAAGATCCACGGTGCCTCGTTCCCCGCCCAGATCTGGCACGACTACATGGCGGACGCCATGGAGGGCATGGAGAAGGTCTCCTTCCCGAAGCCGGAAAAGATCGGTGAGAAGGTCTACGGCGGCGGTGCGTCGAGCCCCAAGCCGACGCCGAGCCCGACGCCCACGCCGACGCCCTCCGAGACGGAGGAGGTCACCCCGTCGCCGACCCCCGAGCTGCCGAAGCCGGACCCGTCCCAGACCACCTGCGGAACCTGGGACTGGAACTGCCAGAACAACAACGGTGGCAACAACAACGGAGGGGCCAACGCCGGCACCGACGCGGGGACGACCGACGGGACGACCAGCGGCACGGACGCCGGAACCACCGCGGGCGACGGAGGGACCAGCCCGTCGCCCGACACCGGGGGCACCGGCAACGGCAACGGGAACGGCAACGGGAACTGGTTCGCCGGAACATCCGGCTAGCGCCCCGGAGACCAGCCAGGACGGACACGAGGGCCGCGGCACCCCAGGGTGCGGCGGCCCTCGCCGTTTCCACAGCGCCGTACGGCAGGATGTGCGGCATGCCAAGCGCAGAGGACACGAGCGTGCACCAGGAACCGTCGGTCGTACGGCCCACGCACCGCGACGAGGTGGCCGCGGCCGGCAGCGAGCTGATCGGCGGGAGGTCGGGGCGCTGGACGCGCCTGGGCAGTACCGCCCTCACCCCCGTCGGGGCCGTCGCGCTGGTGGCCCTCGGGATGTTCGCGCTCGGCATGGTGCAGAAGCTGCCCTGCTACAACTGGGCGTGGTTCCGGGGCGCGGGCTCGCAGTACACCCACGCCTGCTACTCCGACATCCCGCATCTGTTCGCCGCGCGCGGCTTCTCGGACGGGCTGGTGCCGTACTTCGACCGGCTCCCCGGCGACATGGAGTTCCTGGAGTACCCGGTGCTCACCGGGGTGTTCATGCAGATCGCCGCCTGGCTGACCCCGGGCGGCGGCTCCCTGCAGCACCAGGAGCAGGTCTACTGGCTCGTCAACGCGGGCATGCTGATGATCTGCACCGCCGTGATCGCCGTCTGCGTCGCGCGCACGCACCGGCGCCGCCCCTGGGACGCCCTGCTGGTCGCGCTGGCCCCGGCGTTCGCCCTCACCGCCACCATCAACTGGGACCTGCTGGCCATCGCGCTCACGGCCGCGGCGATGCTCATGTGGTCCCGCAGCCGTCCGCTCGCGTTCGGCGTCCTCATCGGGCTCGCCACGGCCGCCAAGCTCTACCCCGTGTTCCTGCTGGGGCCCGTGTTCGTCCTGTGCTGGCGGGCCGGGAAGTGGCGCGAGTTCGGGGCGGCGGTCCTCGGGGCCGCCGCCTCCTGGCTGGTGGTCAACCTGCCGGTCATGGTCTTCGCGCCCGAGGGATGGAAGAAGTTCTACAGCTTCAGCGAGGAACGCGGGATCGACTTCGGGTCGTTCTGGCTGATCATCACCCAGCGCACGGGCGAGCCCATCGACGTCTCCACGGTCAACACCGTCTCGATGCTGACCACGATCGCGCTGTGCGCGGTGATCGGGGTCCTGACGCTGACGGCACCCCGCCGGCCGCGCTTCGCCCAGCTCGCCTTCCTCGTCGTCGCGGTGTTCATCCTCGTCAACAAGGTCTACTCACCGCAGTACGTGCTCTGGCTGATCCCGCTCGCCGCGCTGGCCCGGCCGCGCTGGCGGGACTTCCTGATCTGGCAGGCGTGCGAGGTCATGTACTTCCTGGGGATCTGGATGTACCTCGCGTACACGACGAGCGGCGACAAGCACCAGGGGCTGCCCACCGAGGGCTACCAGCTCGCGATCGTGCTGCACCTGCTGGGCACGGCCTACCTGTGCGCCGTGGTCGTACGCGACATCGTGATGCCGGAACGCGACGGGGTGCGCGCCGACGGCTCGGACGACCCGTCGGGCGGGGTGCTCGACGGGGCCGAGGACGTCTTCGTGCTGGCGCGCGCGGGCGCCCACGCCCCGCACCAGGAGGCGCGGGAGACGGAGGCGCCGCGGGTGGAGTGGGGCGCGGCCGGGACGGCCCCGCTCACCGACTGAGGCGGGGCGTGGCCCCGCCCCGGCGGGGTCAGCGGTCGACGAGGCGGTCGAACTGCGTGGTCGTGTGGCGCAGATGGGCCACCAGCTCGTCGCCCACCCGCGGCTCCTCGGCGTCCGAGGGCACGAACAGGATCGAGACCTGCATGTGCGGCGGCTCGGCGAACCAGCGCTGCTTGCCCGCCCAGACGAACGGCGACAGATTGCGGTTCACGGTCGCCAGACCGGCCCGTGCGACGCCCTTGGCGCGCGGCATGACCCCGTGCAGGGCCTTCGGGGCCTCCAGGCCCACGCCGTGCGAGGTGCCGCCCGCGACGACGACCAGCCAGCCGTCGGAGGCCGCCTTCTGCTGGCGGTAGCCGAACCGGTCGCCCTTGACCACCGGGGTGACGTCGAGCACCGCACCGCGGTACTCGGTCGCCTCGTGGTCCCCGAGCCAGAGCCGGGTGCCGATCCGGGCGCGGAACCGGGTCTGCGGGAACTGCTGCTGGAGCCGGCCCAGCTCCTCGGCCCGCAGATGGCTGACGAACATCGTGTGCAGCGGCAGCCGGGCCGCCCGCAGGCGGTCCATCCACGCGATGACCTCCTCGACGGCGTCCGAACCGTCCGTGCGGTCCAGCGGGAGGTGGAGGGCGAACCCTTCGAGGCGCACGTCCTCGATCGCGGCGTGCAGCTGCCCGAGCTCCTCCTCCTTGACGCCGTGCCGCTTCATCGAGGACATGCACTCGATGACGACCCGCGCGCCCACCAGGGCGTGCACGCCGTCCACGGAGGAGACGGAGCGGACGACGCGGTCCGGCAGCGGCACCGGCTCCTCGCCCCGCCGGAACGGGGTGAGCACCAGCAGATCACCGCTGAACCAGTCCTTGATGCGGGCCGCTTCGTAGGTGGTGCCGACCGCGAGGATGTCGGAGCCGAAGCGGATCGCCTCGTCGGCCAGCCGCTCGTGGCCGAAGCCGTATCCGTTGCCCTTGCAGACCGGCACGAGGCCGGGGAACTGGTCGAGGACGGATTTCTGGTGCGCCCGCCAGCGCGCGGTGTCGACGTACAGGGAGAGCGCCATGGCCGGTCCGGGACCTTTCTGGTGGCTGCGGGGGGTCGAAGGGTGCGGTGCTCCGGAAGCGCCTCCACAGGAGTTTCCGGACGAGCCCATTGAAACGAATGAAGCCGGTTTCGTCAGCCTTGTGCGGCTGATCAGCGGTCCGTACGGCGGATCAGCGACGCGACATGTAGATGTCGAGCGCCTTGTGGAGCAGCTTGTTGAGCGGGAAGTCCCACTCGCCGAGGTACTCCGCGGCCTGTCCGCCGGTGCCCACCTTGAACTGGATGAGGCCGAAGAGGTGGTCGGTCTCGTCCAGGGAGTCGGAGATGCCGCGCAGGTCGTAGACGGTGGCGCCCATGGCGTACGCGTCGCGGAGCATCCGCCACTGCATCGCGTTCGAGGGGCGGACCTCGCGCTTGTGGTTGGCCGAGGCGCCGTACGAGTACCAGACGTGGCCGCCCACGATCAGCATGGTGGCGGCCGCGACGTTCTCCCCCTCGTGGCGGGCGAAGTAGAGCCGCATCCGGTTGGGGTCCTCGGTGTTGAGCGCCGTCCACATGCGCTGGAAGTAGCCCAGCGGGCGCGGGCGGAAGTGGTCGCGCTCCGCGGTGATCTCGTACAGCCGCTGCCACTCGGCGAGCTCGGCGTAGCTGCCCTGGACGACCTCGACGCCGGCCTTCTCGGCCTTCTTGATGTTGCGGCGCCACAGCTGGTTGAAGCCCTTGTGTACGTCCTCCAGGGAGCGGTTGGCCAGCGGGACCTGGAAGACGTAGCGGGGCTGTACGTCACCGAATCCCGCGCCGCCGTCCTCGCCCTGCTGCCAGCCCATCTTGCGGAGCCGGTCGGCGACCTCGAAGGCGCGCGGCTCGATGTGGGTGGCCTCGATGTCGCGCAGGCGCTTGACCTCGGGGTCCTGGATGCCGCCCTTGATGGCGGCGGCGTCCCAGCGGCGGATGACGACGGGCGGGCCCATCTTCACGGAGAAGGCGCCCTGCTGCTTGAGGTGCGCGAGCATCGGTTCGAGCCAGTCGCTGAGGTTGGGGGCGTACCAGTTGATGACCGGGCCCTCGGGAAGGTACGCGAGGTAGCGCTTGATCTTCGGCAGCTGGCGGTAGAGCACCAGACCGACGCCGACGAGCTGACCGCCCTTGTCGAACCAGCCGAGGCTCTCCGAACGCCATTCGGCCTTCACGTCCGCCCATGCCGGGACCTGCATGTGACTGGCCGCGGGCAGACTCTGGATGTACGCCAGATGCTGCTCTCGGCTGATGGTCCTCAGGGTCAGGCTCATGCGGGGCGCTCCTCGGCAGGTGTGTCCCCATCGGTCAGGGGCTCCGGCTCTCGCGCCGAAGCCTACTGTGACCGGGCAGCGGGCGGTCTGGCCCCGTCGCACCTGTGCTCCCGGGCGCACGGGAACGGGGCGGACCGTCCGTGGACGCTCCGCCCCGCGCACCGCCGGGAACGCTCCGGTGCGTGATCAGCCGATCACGCCGCCGAAGAGTCCGCCGTGGGCCATGCCGAGGAAGAACCCGATGGCCGCCGCGCCCGTGCCGAGGAAGAGCGGGAACCGCTCGCGTGTGGTCGCGGAGATGTAGATCCCGTACACCCCCGTGAGGATTCCCACGAGCCCGGCCCACGAGCTGAGCAGATGCAGGTTGTGGAACATCGCCGTCACGAACGCGAGGGCGCCGAGCACCACCGTCACGGCCACCAGGGCGTTCTGGAGGGGATGGGGCCTGCCGTCCGTCGCGAAGAGGGAGACGGTGGAGCGGGAGCGGGTTCGCATTGCTTGTGCCATGGAGCACCTCCTGGCCGAAAGGCGGCGCGTCGTGGCGCCGCTCACACCCGATGTGTCCAGATTGCGTCTCCTGACCACCGGATTTCAACCGGAAGGTGGTCTGCGGGTACTCTGGACGGTCTGCACCGTTGTCTGCCGAGGCCGACACAGGCAGCCCCCACCTTCGGGGAGGGCGTTGTCAGTGGCGGCTGTTCTACTCGGAGACATCGATGCTCACGCATCACGACCCTCCTGCCACGGAACGACCGTGGCCGCTGAGTCCAAAGGAGGTGGGTTCCACATGCGTCACTACGAGGTGATGGTCATCCTCGACCCCGATCTCGAGGAGCGCGCTGTCTCCCCGCTGATCGAGAACTTCCTCTCCGTCGTCCGTGAGGGCGAAGGAAAGGTGGAGAAGGTCGACACCTGGGGCCGTCGTCGTCTCGCTTACGAGATCAAGAAGAAGCCCGAGGGCATCTACTCGGTCATCGACCTGCAGGCCGAGCCTGCGGTCGTCAAGGAGCTCGACCGCCAGATGAACCTGAACGAGTCGGTCCTCCGGACCAAGGTCCTCCGTCCCGAGATCCACTGAGCCTCCGGCTCAGCGGTCATCGGGTTCGAGTAGCAGCAAGCAGCCAGAAGTAAATCCCGCCGAGAGGTTCATCCATGGCAGGCGAGACCGTCATCACGGTCGTCGGCAATCTCGTCGACGACCCCGAGCTGCGCTTCACCCCGTCCGGTGCGGCGGTCGCGAAGTTCCGCGTCGCGTCCACTCCCCGCATCTTCGACCGGCAGACCAATGAGTGGAAGGACGGCGAAGGCCTGTTCCTCACCTGCTCGGTCTGGCGGCAGGCGGCGGAGAACGTCGCCGAGTCGCTCACGCGAGGCATGCGCGTTGTCGTGCAGGGCCGGCTGAAGCAGCGGTCGTACGAAGACCGCGAGGGCGTCAAGCGCACGGTCTACGAGCTGGACGTCGAGGAAGTCGGCCCCAGTCTCAAGAACGCCACGGCCAAGGTCACCAAGACCACCGGTCGCGGTGGCCAGGGCGGCCAGGGTGGATACGGCGGCGGCCAGCAGGGCGGCGGCGGCAACTGGGGCGGCGGTCCCGGTTCCGGTGGACAGGGTGGCGGCGCTCCCGCCGATGACCCCTGGGCCACCAGCGCACCGTCCGGCGGCGGCCAGCAGGGCGGGGGCCAGGGCGGCTGGGGTGGAAACTCCGGCGGTTCCGGCGGCGGCTACTCGGACGAGCCGCCCTTCTAGGGCAGCTCGTACCCCCACTTCTTGATCACACAGGAGAAACACCATGGCGAAGCCGCCTGTGCGCAAGCCTAAGAAGAAGGTCTGCGCGTTCTGCAAGGACAAGACCCAGTACGTGGACTACAAGGACACGAACATGCTGCGGAAGTTCATTTCCGACCGCGGCAAGATCCGTGCCCGCCGCGTCACCGGCAACTGCACGCAGCACCAGCGTGACGTCGCCACGGCCGTGAAGAACAGCCGTGAGATGGCGCTGCTGCCCTACACGTCCACCGCGCGATAAGGGAAGGGTGACCGAAACATGAAGATCATCCTCACCCACGAGGTCTCCGGCCTCGGTGCTGCGGGCGACGTCGTCGACGTCAAGGACGGGTACGCCCGTAACTACCTGGTTCCGCGTGGCTTCGCCATCCGCTGGACCAAGGGTGGCGAGAAGGACGTGGCGCAGATCCGCCGCGCCCGCAAGATCCACGAGATCGCCACGATCGAGCAGGCCAACGAGATCAAGACCAAGCTCGAGGCCGTGAAGGTCCGTCTGGCTGTTCGCTCCGGCGACGCCGGCCGTCTCTTCGGCTCCGTCACCCCGGCCGACATCGCCTCGGCGATCAAGGCCGCCGGTGGTCCGGAGGTCGACAAGCGTCGCGTCGAGCTCGGCTCGCCGATCAAGACGCTCGGCGGACACCAGGTGTCCGTGCGTCTGCACCCCGAGGTCGCTGCGAAGCTCGGCGTCGAGGTCGTTGCCGCCTGATTCGGGCAGCATCCCAGCAGAACAGTGAAGGGCCGCACCCCTTGGGTGCGGCCCTTCGCCGTGGGCCCGCTCCTTCCCGGCTACGGGAGGGGCGTGTCCGTTTCACGTGAAACGGACACGGGGCACGTTCAGCGGGTGGCTCCGGTGACCAGCCATTTCCCGGAGCGGGTGCGGAGCCACAGCGTCGCCATGCGGACGAGCATCATCAGCGCCATCGCGCACCAGAGGGCGGTCAGTCCCCCGCCGATGACAGGCACCAGCAGGGCGGCCGGAGCGAAGACGGCCAGGGTGACCAGCATGGCCCAGGCCAGATAAGGGCCGTCCCCGGCACCCATCAGCACCCCGTCCAGGACGAAGACGACTCCGGCGACCGGCTGGGTCAGGGCCACCACCAGCAGGGCCGGGAAGAGCGTGTCCTGCACGGACTGGTCGCCGGTGAACAGCGGCACGAACAGCGGGCGGGCCAGAACGATCAGCGCTCCGAAGACCACGCCGGACGCCACGCCCCACTGGACCATGCGGTGGCACGCCTCCCGGGCGCCCTTGGGATCGTCGGCGCCCAGATAGCGGCCGATGATGGCCTGGCCGGCGATCGCGATGGCGTCCAGGGCGAACGCCATCAGGCTCCACAGGGACAGGATGATCTGGTGGGCGGCGATCTCGGTATCGCCCAGCCGGGCCGCGACCGCCGTGGCGATGAGCAGAACGGCGCGGAGCGACAGCGTGCGGACCAGGAGCGGGACGCCGGCCTGGGCGCTGGCCCTGATGCCGGCGACGTCGGGGCGCAGGGAGGCACCGTGCCGCCGGGCGCCGCGGACCACCACGACGAGATAGGCGGCGGCCATGCCGACCTGGGCGATCACAGTGCCCCAGGCGGAGCCCGCGATACCGAGTCCGGCGCCGTAGACGAGCCCGGCGTTGAGTGCGGCGTTGGTGGCGAAGCCGCCGATGGCGACATAGAGCGGGGTGCGGGTGTTCTGCAGCCCGCGCAGCACACCGGTCGCCGCCATCACGACCAGCATGGCGGGGATGCCGAGGCTGGAGATCCGGAGATAGGTGGTGGCGTAGGGGGCGGCGGTGTCGGAGGCGCCGAAGACGTCCACGAGCCACGGGGCCAGGGGGAGCGCGACGGCGATGACGGCGGCCCCGAGCAGTATGGCCAGCCAGATGCCGTCCATGCCCTGGCGGATCGCGGAGGCCGGATCGCCGGCGCCGATCCGGCGGGCGACGGCCGCGGTGGTGGCGTAGGCGAGGAAGACGAAGACGCTGACGGCCGTCGTCAGCAGGGCGGCGGCCACGGCCAGTCCGGCCAGTTGCGGTGTCCCCAGATGGCCGACGATGGCGCTGTCGACCATCACGAAGAGGGGCTCGGCCACGAGTGCGCCGAAGGCCGGAACGGCCAGCGAGATGATCTCGCGGTCGTGTCTGCGACGACGGGACGGCGGGATCGCCGGTGCCTGGGTCATGAGGGCCAATCTAATCTTCCACAGGTAATGGATGCAAGCCAGTTAGGATCCTTACATTTGCTGGGACGGGGTGTTCGGACGCAAGGGTGCGGGCGGGATTGTGAGCCGACGGGAAAAGTTTTTCTCCCCCACAGGTCGTGGATGGAGAAGATGCAGGTCAGGCGGTTTCTGTGGGGGCTGCTATGAGTTTGTCCACAGTGCTGTCCCCCGCTCCGTGCACAGGTTCTGCGGAGTTCTCCACAGCATCTGGTCCGTCGTCCACATGCCCTGTGGATAACCAGATTGGCTGACGGTGCCGGGACGCCTACCGTGGTCCGGCGCCCCCACCGTGTTCCGGCTTCGGAAGCCGTAGTACCCGACACACCGGAACCGGAGTCGGGCGTCTTGTTTGTCGGTGCCGTGCCGTAAGAAAGAGTGGCACGGCTAGGTCCGCGGAGCGGACGGGAGGAGGTGGCCGGATGAGCATTCCTGAGCCCCTGGACGACCCCTGGGCCGACACCGGTCCCAGCGACCGGCTGCCCGTGTCCCGTCAGCGCCGGGGCGAGGGCCGGCAGCAGCGCGGCGAGCAGCACGACCGGGGCCGGGAGAGCGACGGCTGGGAAGGCGGCTCGTCCGGTTTCGAGCGCGTCCCGCCCCAGGACCTCGACGCGGAGCAGTCCGTGCTCGGCGGCATGCTCCTGTCCAAGGACGCCATCGCCGATGTCGTGGAGATCATCAAGGGCCACGACTTCTACCGCCCCGCGCACGAGACCGTCTACCAGGCGATCCTCGACCTCTATGCCAAGGGGGAGCCGGCCGACCCGATCACCGTGGCGGCCGAGCTGGTCAAGCGCGGCGAGATCACCAAGGTCGGCGGCGCCCCCTATCTGCACACCCTGGTCCAGTCGGTGCCGACCGCGGCCAACGCGTCGTACTACGCGGAGATCGTGCACGAGCGCGCGGTCCTGCGGCGACTCGTCGAGGCCGGCACGAAGATCACGCAGATGGGATACGCGGCCGACGGCGACGTCGACGACATCGTCAACTCCGCGCAGGCCGAGATCTACGCCGTCACCGAGCAGCGGACCAGCGAGGACTACCTGCCGCTCGGCGACATCATGGAGGGCGCGCTCGACGAGATCGAGGCGATCGGTTCGCGCAGCGGGGAGATGACCGGTGTGCCGACCGGCTTCACCGATCTCGACGCCCTCACCAACGGACTGCACCCGGGCCAGATGGTCGTCATCGCGGCCCGTCCCGCCATGGGCAAGTCGACGCTCGCGCTGGACTTCGCGCGGGCGTGCTCGATCAAGAGCAATCTGCCCAGCGTGATCTTCTCCCTGGAAATGGGCCGGAACGAGATCGCGATGCGTCTGCTCTCCGCAGAGGCGCGGGTGGCGCTGCACCACATGCGTTCGGGCACCATGACCGACGAGGACTGGACACGGCTGGCGCGACGGATGCCGGACGTGTCCGCGGCCCCGCTGTACATCGACGACTCCCCGAACCTCTCCATGATGGAGATCCGGGCCAAGTGCCGTCGGCTCAAGCAGCGCAACGACCTCAAGCTGGTGGTCATCGACTATCTGCAGCTGATGCAGTCCGGCGGCTCCAAGCGCGCCGAGAGCCGTCAGCAGGAGGTCTCGGACATGTCCCGAAACCTCAAGCTGCTGGCCAAGGAGCTCCAGCTCCCGGTCATCGCGCTCTCCCAGCTGAACCGAGGCCCCGAGCAGCGCACCGACAAGAAGCCCATGGTCTCCGACCTCCGTGAGTCCGGATCCATCGAGCAGGACGCCGACATGGTGATCCTGCTGCACCGGGAGGACGCCTACGAGAAGGAGTCCCCGCGCGCGGGCGAGGCCGACCTGATCGTGGCCAAGCACCGAAACGGCCCGACCGCGACGATCACCGTCGCCTTCCAGGGGCACTACTCGCGCTTCGTGGACATGGCGCAGACCTGAGCGGACCCGGCCCTTCCCGGCCGGTCGCGACCGGCGCGCAAATCGGTTCGCCACGGGGAGGCCGGGGAGGTAGGCATGGACCATGACTTCTCCAGCCGAACTTCTGCTTCCGGGTACCCGCCGTGCGCTGCTGCACCGCCTCGCCATCGCTCAGACGGAGGGGCGTTCGCCCTCCATGACCGCTGCCGTGCGGCGCGAGGGACAGATCGCCTGGCACGGTTCCCGCTCGTGCGTGGACGGCCACGCCCCGGACACCGATACGCAGTTCAGGATCGGGTCCCTCACCAAGACGTTCACCGCCGTGCTGGTGCTGCGGCTCCGGGACGAGGGGCTGCTGGACCTGGGGGACCCGCTGGAGAAGCATCTGCCCGGGACGGGGGCCGGGGACGTCACCGTGCACCAGCTGCTCGCGCACAGCGCGGGGCTCGGTGCCGAGGCGCCGGCGCCCTGGTGGGAGCGGACGCCCGGGACCGTGCGTCCCGGGCTCGCGGAGGTGCTGGAGGACCGGACCGGGGTGCACCCGCCCGGCCGGCGCCACCACTACTCCAACCCCGGTTACACCCTGCTCGGCTCGCTCATCGAGGCGGTGCGCGGGGATTCCTGGGCCGAGGTGCTGCGCCGTGAGGTGCTGGAGCCGCTGGGCCTGCACCGGACGGGCCCGCAGCCGCAGGCTCCGCACGCCGGCGCGTGGGCGGTCCACCCCTGGGCGGACGTCCTGCTGCCCGAGCCGGCCGAGGACCTGGGGCTGATGGCACCGGCCGGCCAGCTCTGGTCCACCACGGAGGACCTCTTGCGTTTCGCCGCCTTCCTGGCCGACGGGGACGACCGGGTGCTCTCCGCCGCGTCCGTCGCGGAGATGCGGGAGCCGGCTGCGGCACCCGAACCGGGGGACCACACCGGTCACTACGGCCTCGGGCTTCAGGTGGTGAGGTCGAAGGGACGGACGCTCATCGGGCACACGGGGTCGCTGCCCGGGTTCCTGGCCGCGCTCTGGATCAGTGTCGAGGACGACGTCGCGGCCGTGGTGTTCGCGAACGTCACCGCCGGAGTTCCGATCGGTGATGTGGCCGCCGATCTCGTGGACATCGTCGCCGGGGCCGAGCCGAGGATCCCGGAGCCGTGGCGGCCGTTGCCCGAGGTGGACCAGGAGCTGCTGGCACTGACCGGCCCCTGGTACTGGGGCCCGCGTGCGAACGTGCTGAGGTTGCTGCCCGAACGCGGTCTGGAGCTGCGGCCGTTGAACGGCCTGGGACGCGGGGCCCGTTTCGTCGCCCGTCCGGACGGCACCTGGACCGGGCTCGACGGCTACTACACGGGGGAGACCCTGCGCGTGGTGCGGACCGCCGACGGCCGGGTGAGCCACCTGGATCTGGGGTCCTTCGTCTTCACCCGCGAGCCGTACGCCCCGGAGGCCGTCGTGCCCGGGGGCGTGGACGAGGGCGGCTGGCGCGGCCTGGAGGGCTGAGCGCGCCGTTTCACGTGAAACGGCGGGCGAGGCCGGTCAGGCGGTCAACTCCCGTTCCAGCGGCGTGCGGAAGCGCGGGGTGACGCGTGCGTCGCCGACCCAGTTCCGCAGCCGGGAGGCCTCCGCCTCGACCGCGGTGGAGGCCTCCCGGCCGGCGTCGGTCAGCAGCCGCCAGACCGGTTCGCCGTCGGCTCGCTGGGCCCAGCCGCCGATGATCCGGCCGTTCCACCACACGGTGGGCCCGATGTTGCCGGACCGGTCGAAGAGCGGGGCCCGGAGGCCGGGGGCGAGATGGAAGTCCCGGTCCGCCCAGCCCATCGCGCTCGGGTCGAGTGCCGGCAACAGGGCGGCCCAGGGCTCCGGTTCGGCATCGGGTGCCTCGTCGCCCGGGGCGACCCAGGCGGTGCCTCCGCCGTCGAGCCGCACATCGACGGCTTGGGCGGCGGCCAGCGCCTTGCGGACCTGGCCGAGGCCCCACCCCGTCCACCAAGCGAGGTCCGCCTCGGTCGCCGGGCCGTACGCCCGCAGCCAGTGCAGCGCCAATTCGGCCTGTGCGCTGCTGGTTTCCATCTCGGGGTGAGGGGTGGAGGCGGTCCAGCGGAACTGACTGGAGGTCCAGGAGCCCCGCGGCCGGTCGCGGCGGATCCGTCCTTCCGCGGCCAGCACCCGGAGCACCCGGGTGGCGATGCCCTGGACCGCCTCCTGCTTCTTGCCGGGGAAGATCGTGATCTTGGTGCGGAGGGCGGGAACGGCGGCGGAGAGTTCGCTTCCGGTGGCGGAGCCCCGGGCGGTGAGTGCGGCGAGCGTGGCGTCCTCGGTGTCGGCCAGCCATCTTTCGTCCAGCCCCTGTCCGTCCTCGGCCAGGTGTTTCACCAGCTTCCGGCGCTCCTTGGCGGCGACGGTGTGGGCGTTCGACGCCCGTACCTGCGGGGCCAGTCCGTCCGACACCACGAAGAGCGTGTTGCGCATGGAGAGCATTCGGACCAGGGAGACGTCCTCGTACAGGGCGGCCTCCACCGTTCCGGCGTCGGGATTCCGCAGCCGTGCGCAGGTGGACAGGAACACGGTGGCGGCGTCCGTGGCATGCAGGCCGATGAGGGCCTCGGCCACGGTGACGGGGGAGCCGGCGCGGAGGGAGGGGGCCAGAAGGTGGCGCCGCCCGATTCTGATGCGGCGCTGCTCGTCGGTGATGCGGTGCATGGGCGTCTCCTCGGCTGCGTTCCGGGTCAGAGTGCGAGCTTGAACCCCACATGGCTGGCGACGAAGCCGAGCCGCTCGTAGAAGCGGTGGGCGTCGGTCCGGGTGGAGTCCGAGGTGAGCTGCACCAACTGGCAGTCCTGGCGCCGTGATTCGTCCACGGCCCACTGGATCAGCCGGGTGCCGAGGCCGCTGCCCCGTTCGTCGGCGTGGATGCGGACGCCTTCGATCACCGAGCGGGTGGCACCGCGCCGGGACAGGCCGGGGATCACGGTCAGTTGCAGGGTTCCGATGACGCGGTCCGCGCGCACGGCGACCACCAGGTGCTGATGGGGGTCGCCGGACAGCCGCCGGAAGGCCGTCTCGTAGGGCGAGAGGTCGTCCGGCGACTCACGCCCGGCGCCGAGTGGATCGTCGGCCAGCATGGCCACGATCTCGGGCAGATCGTCGACGGTGGCGGGGCGGATCTCCGGATCGCTCATGATCGGCAGCCTAGGCCCTGGTCCCGAGGGTGTCAGGCACCTGTGAGACGGGGGCCTTCAGCTCTTCCACCGTCCGCACGAGGGGAGCCAGCTCGGGATGGGTGGCGGCCTCGTCCAGTGCGGTCCGCAGGGCGGTGTCGTTGGTCGGCCGGGCCGCTGCGAGCAGGGCGAGTCCGGCCTCGGTGACATCGGTGTAGATGCCCCTGCGGTCGGTGTCGCAGAGATAGCGGGTGAGCAGTCCCCGGTCCTCAAGGCGGGTGACCAGCCGGGTCGTGGCGCTCTGGCTGAGGACCACGGCGTCCGCGACCTGCTTCATCTGGAGGTGGCCGCCCGGCCCGTTGTGCTGGCGGCTCAGGACGTCCAGCAGCGAGTACTCCCGCACGCTGAGGCCGTGACCGCTCTGCAGGGCGCGCTCGATATGGGCCTCGATCTTCCCGTGGAGCAGGGAGAGCGCGCACCAGCCCTGGGAAAGGGCGGTCAGTGCGGGGTCCGTCGCTGTCATGGGGTCCTCACCTCCGTGCGGGAGCTCGTCCCCCCAGGATAGGCGAAGACCGTGATAGCCCGCGTTTGCAATTAACCCGCGCATGCAATTAATGTGGACGCTCGTAAGGCGCGGACACAAGGTCTGTCGGCGCTCTCCGCAGACGCACTCTCCAGGGAAGGTGAAGCCATGCCGCTCGCGCTCCTCGCTCTCGCCATCGGGGCATTCGGTATCGGAACCACCGAGTTCGTGATCATGGGACTGCTCCCCGAGGTGGCGGCGGACTTCCACGTCTCCATTCCGACCGCGGGCTTCCTCGTCACCGGCTACGCGCTCGGCGTCGTCCTCGGGGCCCCGCTGATGACCCTGCTCGGCACCCGGATCAGCCGCAAACGCATGCTGATGATCCTGATGGGGCTGTTCGTCATCGGAAACGTCGTCTCCGCGACCGCCCCGGTCTTCGGCGTGATGCTCGCCGGCCGCGTGATCGCCTCGCTCGCCCACGGCGCCTTCTTCGGCATCGGCTCGGTGGTCGCGGCCGATCTGGTCGAGCCCCGGAAGAAGGCCGGTGCCGTCGCGATGATGTTCACCGGGCTCACCGTCGCCAATGTGGTCGGCGTACCGCTCGGCACCTACATCGGGCAGAGCGTCGGCTGGCGGAGCACCTTCGTCGTCGTCGCCGGCCTGGGCGTCGTCGGACTGTTGGGTGTCGCCCGCCTCGTGCCCGAACAGCCGCGCCCCGAGGGCGTCCGGCTGCGCCACGAACTGGCCGCCTTCCGCAACGTCCAGGTCCTGCTCGCCATGGCGATGACCGTGCTGGGCTTCGGCGGAGTCTTCGCCGCGATCACCTACATCACCCCGATGATGACCGAGATCGCCGGCTACTCGGCCTCCTCCGTGACCTGGCTGCTGGTCCTCTTCGGCCTTGGCATGGTCGGCGGCAACCTGCTCGGCGGCCGGTTCGCCGACCGTCACCTCATGCCCATGCTCTACGTGTCCCTGGGCGGCCTGGCCGTCGTCCTGGCGCTCTTCACCCTCACCGCCCACAACAAGATCGCGGCAGCCGTCACCCTCGTCCTCATCGGCGCTCTGGGCTTCGCGACCGTGCCCCCGCTCCAGAAGCGCGTGCTCGACCAGGCGGCGGGCGCACCGACGCTCGCCTCCGCCGTCAACATCGGCGCCTTCAACCTCGGCAACGCCCTGTCCGCCTGGCTGGGCGGCATGGTCATCGCCGCCGGCCTCGGCTACACCGCCCCGAACTGGGTGGGCGCCGTCCTCGCCGCCTCCGCCCTGGTGCTGGCCGTCCTCTCCCGCGGGCTGGAGCGCCGTTCGGACACCCGGAGCCGTCTCGTCGCCGCGCACACCCCGGAAGCCGCCGCCGTACCCGTGGCTTCCCGCCACTGACCGACCCAACCGCACCGCACGCACCGCACCGCGCGGGCGTACACCGCACGGAACCGCACCAAGGAGTCATCCCATGAGCACCCCCACCGCTGCCGCAGCCCCGCTCACCACCCAGGACGCGGAAGCCCTGATCGAGACGGCCCGCACCGCCGCCGAGGCCGCCGGTGTCGCGGCAGCCGTCACCGTCCTGGACGCGGGCGGCCATCTGCTGGCCTTCCGCCGCGACGACCGGGCGGTCCTGATCGCCGGCGAGACCAGCACCCGCAAGGCGTACACCGCCCTCCAGCTCGACGCCCCCACGGCCGACCTCGTCGATGCGGTCCAGCCGGGCGGCCTCTTCCACACGCTGCCGACCGCGCTCGACCGGCCGCTGCTCTTCATCGCCGGCGGCGTCCCGGTCCACCGTGACGGACGGCTGATCGGCGCCGTCGGCGTCGGCGGCGGCGCACCCGACCAGGACCACGGCTTCGCCACGACCGCCGTCGCGTCCCTCGTCTGAGCCTTCGCACGCGCACTGATGCCCCCGGCTCCGGCCGGGGGCATCAGCGCGTCGTTCAGCCGGTCGCCACGCTCAGCGGGGCGAAGTACCGCTCCCGGTCCCCCGGCTGCCGTGCGCCGCCGAGGGTCATGAGAGTGGTCGGGGCACCGGGCTCCAGGCCGTGTGCGCCGAGCCAGGCGAGCAGGTCCGTGTGCCGGGCGTCGATGTCCGCCCGCAGCGGCCGGTCCGTCGCTCCGGCGAGCGAGGCGACCAGGAGCTTCGCCGTGGCCGTGTCCCGCGCGACCAGCGGACCGAGTGCATGGCTCTGCGCGCTGGGCCACAGCGCGCCGTACCCGACGAGCGCGCCGTTCTCCTCGGCCACCCGCAGATGGTCGGCGAAGGCGGGAAGGCGGGCCAGCAGCTGGGTGCGGTCGAGCCCGGTGGCCCGGGTGTCCAGGCGCAGGATGTCCGGCAGATCGCCGGCCGAGGCGGGGCGCACGCGTACGGCCCCTCCGTCGCCCGCATCCCTTTCCGGGGCCGCGCCGGGCCGGAAGAGGCCGCTCATCCGGTCCGTCCGGCCCACGGCCTCGAAACCGAGCTGTTCGTACAGGGGACGACCGGCGTCCGTCGCGTGGAGGCTGAGCGCCGCTCCCCCGGTGGACTCGATCACCGCGTGCATCAGATACCGGGCGATCCCCTTCCGGGCGTGACGTCCGGCCACCAGCATCATGCCGACGGCGGCGTCCTCGGGTCCGTACGAGGTCACCACACAGCTCGCCATCAGGCCCTTGCCCTCGGGATCGTCGATGCCGTACGCGGTTCCCGCCGTGAGGAGGAGTCCCCAGCGGTGTTCGTCGCGGGGCCAGCCCCGGTCCTCGCTGAGGTCGGCGCAGGGGACCAGATCGTCCCGGGTGAGGCGCCGGATCGGTAGATCGGCGGGCGGGCGGGGCAAGGAGCTGGGCATAGAGGTCAGGCTGTACGACTCGGTGATCGCTCGTCCACCGCTTTACCGGATCTGGCCGAGACGCGTAGGCGCCGGCCGCGCCGGGTCGGCCCCCAGGGCTTCAGTACGGAGACCGCGGTGACGAACAGATAGGTCGCGGTGGCCACCGAGGGAGCGACGACGAGGTCGATGTCCGCCGTACCCCGCTCGGCCGCTTCGTCGATGCCGGGGCGCAGGGCGAAGACCGACAGCCCGGCCGTGACCATGGTGAGCCAGAACTTCGCCCAGACCCAGCGGTACCGGGCCAGCCCCCAGGGCGTCCCCAGGGACAGCACCAGACCGCTGACCAGGGCGGCCACGGCGACGGGGACGACCAGCCAGTCCCCGAAGATCTTCATGGACCGGGTCGCCGCCCGCGCGGTGGCCGGATCACCGGTCAGAAAGGCGGTCAGGCCGAGCGTCAGCAGACAGACGGTCAGCCCGAGCCAGCCGACCGATACCGAGACATGGGCGACGAGCAGGGTTCTGCGGGTGCGGCGCTTGAGTGGTTTCACGTGAAACACGGTGCGGGCTGCGGCGCGGCCGGTCATCTGACGAGGGGAGTATCCCCGCGTACTGGCCTCGGCGTACACGTGCGGGCCCTGGGCCGCCGTGCCCCACCCGGGGCGGCACCGGCGCACGCTCCCGCCCGGCGCGGCCCGTCAGCCGAGATCCGGCGCGTGCATGGCCCGGACGCCCTCGATGTTGCCGTCCAGGTAGTGCCGCAGGGAGAGCGGTACAAGGTGCACGGCCGCGATGCCGACCCGGCTGAACGGCACCCGGACGACGTCGTACTCTCCGCACGGATCGTCGATCTCGGGGCCGTGGCGCAGGGACAGGTCCATCGATTCGAGCCGGCAGACGAAGAAGTGCTGGACCTTGACCCCCTTCACCCCGTCGCCCTCGATGTGCTCGACGGTGTCGACGAAGCAGGGCACCACATCGGTGATCTTGGCGCCGAGTTCCTCGTCCAGCTCCCGGTGGAGGGCATCGACGACGGTGGCGTCCCCGGGCTCCACCCCGCCGCCCGGCGTGAGCCAGTACGGATCCACGCCCGGCTTGGTGCGCTTGATGAGGATCAGGTCGTTGTCATCGAGCAGGATGGCGCGTGCGGTGCGCTTGACCACAGGACGTTCGGTCATGGCAAGAGCGTGGCCCGCCGGACCGGTTCTGAAACACCGGGCGGCTGCCGGGCCGCCCTGAGGTCACCAGTCGGCCGCCGCGCGCAGCAGCACCTCGTGGGCCCGTGCGATCGGCGGCAGGGCGAGGGTGCCGGTCCTCGCCGCCAGGAAGTAGGTGCGCAGCGGCGGCACCGGGGGATCGAGGAGGGCCACGACCTCGCCCCGCTCCAGCGCGCTCTCGCACAGATAGCGCGGCAGGACCGCGAGGCCCGCTCCCGCCGCCGCACAGGCCAGCACGGCCCGCAGATCCGGTGCGATGACGGCGCCCGCGGCGGCCGGCCGGGCGTCGAAGACCTCCGCCCAGTAGCGGGAGACGAGCGGCAGGCTCTCGTGGACCTCCACGACGGGCAGCTGCGCCAGGACCACCGGTCCGTCGCGGCGCAGCGTGCCGGGCCCCAGCCGCCCGGCCCAGCGCGGCGCGGCGACCAGCACATGCTCCTCGTCGCAGAGCGGGGTGGCGGTGACCAGCCCGCCACGCGGCCGGGCCGTCACGATGGCCAGGTCGTGGTGGCCCGCCGCCAGGCCCTCCAGGGTCTCGTCGGTGGCCGCCGAGAACGAGCTGCGCAGGGCCAGGCCCTGGGTCAGGAGCGGGGTGAGCGCGGGCAGGGCGCGCAGCGAGGTGAACTCGGGAGGCCCGGCCAGATGCAGGGTGCGGACGCCCGACACCTCGTCCAGCTCGGTCTCGGTGATCTCGACCAGGGCGTCCAGATGCGGCGCCGCCCGGTGCGCCAGTTCGTCGCCGATCGGGGTGGGCGTCACCCCGCGCGCCCGCCGGGTGAAGAGCGGCCGTCCCAGCTGCCGTTCCAGGGTGCGGATCTGCGAGGTGACGGCGGGCTGAGAGAGGCCCAGGAGCGCGGCGGCGCGGGTGAAGGAACCGGCCCGGTGCACGGTGACGAACGTACGCAGCAGCGCCAGGTCCATCTCCGTCCCCTCTCACCGCGGCGGCTCGTCGGACCCGGACAACTATAAATATGTCGATAGGTCGCTGCCGCTACTGTGATTGGACACTGACGCAGAGTCAACTAGCCTTGTCGAGGCGGTTCTTCGTGAGGAGAAGACGGGGAACCCGGGCGGTCCGAGCCACGAGGGGGGAGGCTCGGACCGCCCCGACCACGAGGAGGCCGGGGTGGTCGGCCGCCGGAAGCTCAGTGCTCGCAGAGGGAGAACTCCCGCTCGTACACCTGGTCGTTGTGCTCGTCGACGAAGAACTTGCGCTCCCGCATCAGCTCCTCGCGGAACGCATGGGCCTGCTCGGCGGTCATCGTCGAGGTCTCGGACCAGGGCTGCTGCGGGGGCACGTCCGAGGTCGAGACGAGCGTCTCCGACGGGTCGACCAGGAAGAACGCGAGAATCTTGCGGTGCCCAGGGCGCGTGGGGTCGGTCAGGCGGAACGGGCTCACCCGGTGCTGGAGCAGGTTGGGGAAGGCCAGACAGCGGCCCGCCCGGGTCTCCACCGATCCCAGTGTCTGGTTCAGCGGGCCCTCGTTCTCCAGCCCGTAGACCTCACGGATGCCCTTGTTGTCGCTCTGCTCGTACTCGGGCTCGTCGACGGCGGTCCGGAAGCCCAGCCGGCTCTCGGAGATGTTCTCGCTGTCCCAGTAGTAGAGGCCGGTCGAGACGATGCGCTCGTTCAGCATCCCCTCGACATGCCAGGAACCGCCCGCGTACTCGGGCTTCTCCGGCGTGAGGTGCAGGGTGGCGAGCTTCACGATGACCTGGAGGCGGCGGCCGCGCAGATCGACCCGGTCGGAGGGAGCGGGCCGCTCGGGCGCGGTGAACTCCGGTGCGTCCGGGACCATCGGGCGGCGGGTCGCGTACCGCTCGTCCTCAGCCTGCTCCCACGCCTCCACGGCCTCGTTGTAGGCGGCTTCGTCGCTGTAGTCGTCCTCGTCCGGAAACTCCGGCTCCGGTTCGTACCAGCCGTAGGGATCGGCCTCGATCCGCATCGGCCGGGGATGGCGGAGATCGGTGAGCACGTTCTCCAGCAGGGGGCGCATCCGGCCGAGCAGCTCCGGGAGCACGGCGGCCAGCTCACCGTGCCGTTCCGGGTGGACGTTGTTGACGTACGAACGGAAGGAGACGGTGCCGTCCTCGGCGACATCGGCGTCGGTGGGAAGCCACTGGAACCGCTCCGAGAACTCATGCTTCGAGTAGCGGTTCGTCGGGTTCTCCCAGGCGTGCTCCGGTGCGGAACTCACCCCGTTGACCAGGCAGAACAGCGAGGGATGCACCAGATCGAGCACCTGGCCGTCCGAACCGGGGTGCCAGTCCCGCTCCGCCTCCGGCACGTCCTCCAGGACCCGGACCGCGTCGCGGAGCCGGGTGCGCAGCGCGTCGTCGATCAGGGTGTCCGAGTGCCAGACGCCGTCGACGGCGGACACCTCGACACCGGTGTCCGCGTCGCGGAGCGAGGCGTAGTGGGCGAGTTCGTCGAGGACGTACCGCACCTGCGCCTCGGTCAGGCCCTGTTCGACCGCCTCACGCGTCCACCGGGCGACGATCTCGGGGTCGTGCATCTTCTCGGACCACCCCGACTTCGCCCGTATATGGGCGCTGCACTGCATCATCTGGATCTCGCGCAGGGTCCGGGGCCCGTCGCGTTCCGTGCGGTGCGAAGCCTGGAAGGGCAGGGGGAAGGCGGTCAGGCCGGTCAATTCTCTTGTTCCTCACGGTCGATGAGCGATCGCGGGGAAGCGTACTGGAGCGGTCTGACACCCCCGCGGCGCCCGGATGAGGACGCCGCGGGGCGGGCGTTCAGCGGCCCGTGACGGCCTCGGACAGGGCGCGTTCGACGTCGGCCACCAGGTCCGCGATGTTCTCCGCGCCGACCGAGAAGCGGATGAAGCCCTCCGGAACGGCGTCTCCGCCCCAGCGGGCCCGGCGCTCCGCGGTGGACCGCACCCCGCCGAAGCTGGTCGCGTCCTCCACGAGCCGCAGCGCCAGCAGAAAGCGTTCGGCGGTCTCCCGGTCGGCCAGCACGAAGGAGACCACGGAGCCGAAGCGCCGCATCTGACGCGAGGCGACCGCGTGCGAGGGGTCGGTGGGCAGGCCGGGATAGCGCAGTCCGCTCACGGCGGGATGCGCGGAGAGCGCCTCCGCGAGCGCGAGGGCGTTGGCGCACTGCCGGTCGATGCGCAGTTCCAGCGTGGCCAGCGAACGATGGGCGAGCCAGGCCTCCATCGGTCCCGGGATCGCACCGACGACCTTGCGCCAGCGCCGCACGGACGCGGCGAGACCGGCGTCCCGGCAGGTGACATGGCCCAGCAGCAGATCGCCGTGCCCGGTCAGGCCCTTGGTGTCACTGGCTACCGAGAAATCGGCGCCCAGCTCCAGGGGGCGCTGCCCGAGCACAGTGGCGAGGGTGTTGTCGACGGCCACCAGGGTGCCGCCGGCATGGGCCGCCTCGACGAGCCGTCGCACGTCGCAGACGTCCAGGCCGGGGTTGGACGGGGTCTCGATCCACAGCAGCCGGGCACCCTCCAGCACCGCCAGCTGGCCGTCGCCGCCCGTCGGTGCGGTCCGCACCTCGACCCCGTACTCCTCCAGTTGTGCCCGTACCAGCGGCAGGGCCTGGTAGCCGTCGTCGGGCAGGACGACGATGTCGCCGGTCCGCGCCTGGGAGAGCAGGACGGCCGAGATGGCCGCCATGCCGGACGCGAAGACCGTCGTCTCCACGTCCTCGCCCGGTGCCTCCAGTTCGCCGATGGCCCGTTCCAGACGGTCCCAGGTGGGGTTGGCGTCACGGCCGTAGGTGTACGGCCCGGTCGGTTCGCCGGAGAGGTGGTAGTGCGCGGCGAAGACCGGCCCGGGGAGCGTGGGCTCGTACTGCTGCGGTTCCGGCAGTCCCGCGCGTACCGCCCGGGTGCCGTCGCCCATGGTGCTCATGTCCGTGTCCTCGTTTCTCTCCCCGGCCGGTCACCGGTCCTGTTCCTCCGCACTGTCTCAGGTGGGCGGGGCGCGGTGCCGCTCCGCCCGGCCCGCGCCGGGGCAAGGGCCCCGGCGCGGGCCCGTGCGCGCGTCCGTCCTCAGTCGTCCTCGGGCAGGACGACGTTCAGCGCCCAGGAGACGATGGAGATGATCAGGCCGCCGAGGACGGCGGTCCAGAAGCCGTGGACGTGGAAGCTGAGGTTCAGGACGTCCGCGAGCCAGGAGGTGAGCAACAGCATCAGGGCGTTCACCACGAGGGTGATCAGCCCCAGGGTGAGGATGAAGAGCGGCAGCGTGAGCACCTTCACCACCGGCTTGACCACGAAGTTGACCAGGCCGAAGATCAACGCCACCAGGATCAGGGTCAGTGCCTTGCGGCCGGTGCTGCCGCCGCTCAGCGTGATGTCCTGGAGCAGCCAGATGGCCACGGCCAGCGCTCCCGCGTTGGCGATCGTCTTGACTACGAAATTCTTCATGTGTCTGATCGTGGCAGACGTGATCGGTGGCGGACACCGGCTGGGCACAGGCAAGGGGCGCACGGGCCATGAAGGCATTCAGACTGGACGAGCTGGAGGCGGAACGGGCCGCCAACGACGGCGCGTATCTCCAGTTCGTCCGGGAACGGAACATGTCGGTCGGTCTGTACGCGCTCGACGCGGGCGACCTCGATCCGCAGCAGCCGCACCGGCAGGACGAGGTCTACCTCGTCGTCAGCGGCCGCGCCTCGATCACCGTCGGCATGGAAACGACGCAGGTGGGCAGAGGCAGTGTCGTGTACGTACCGGCCGGGACTCCCCACAAGTTCCACCACATCACCGAGGACCTGCGCGTGATGGTGGTGTTCTCCCCGCCCGAGGGCTGAGCGCTTCCCCCGGGGATCCCTAGGGGATCGATCAGGGGAGTCCAAGGGCTGCCGGGGCCCCGTCGACCACCCCCGCGCCTCTAGCATCGAAGCAGGAACTCACAGAGACGAGGTAAGGACGATGGCCGTGCGGGAGATATTCGCGGGGATGCCCTGGTGGGTGAAGTGGATCGCGGTGCCGGTCATCGCGATCGTGGTGTTCGGCGGTCTGATCGCCAGCATCGTCGGGTTCGTGATCGGTCTGCTGTTCAAGGTCCTGATCTTCGTGATCCTGGTCGGCGGTCTGGTCTTCGTCGTACGGAAGTTCATGTCCTCCTCCTCGGGAAGCGGCTGGTAACCGCACGATCGGCCGGGCCGTTAGCCCAGCTGAGCTAAGCGGAAGACGAAACGACACCCCGCCCGGATGCTCCCGATACAGTGGCAGTTCGCTGCCGCCGCCTGGGAAAGCACCGTCAGTGGCCACCCTGACCAGTGGTTTGTACGGCATCCGGCCTTCGGGACCCCAGGCCTGCGGGAGAGCTGTGGGGGCGGCCCCCACAGGCGGGCTGACCGCCCGTCACCATGCCTGGGGGTGACCGTTGGCCACGGCATCGAATACCGCCGTCCCGACGCTGATCGGATCCGTACAGCGGGCGCTGAGGCTGCTGGAGGCGGTGGGCACCCATCGCGACGGTGCCCCTGCCAAACAGCTCGCGCGTGAGGCGGGGCTTCCGCTTCCCACCGCGTACCACCTGCTGCGCACCCTGACGCACGAGGGATATCTGCGCCGGGAGAACGGCGTCTTCCTCTTCGGGGCCGCCGCGGAGCGGCTGGCCGGTGACGGGGCGCTGCGGAATCGTCGCAGCAGGATGACCCAGTCCCTGGGGCGCTGGCGGGACATCATCGGTGTGCCCGTGTACTGCGCCGTCTACCGCGACGGCGAGATCGAGCTGGTCGCGGTCGCGGACAGCCCGGAGACGCCCGCCGTCGAGGAGTGGGCCGCCTTCGGGGAGACCGGGCACGCCCACGCGATCGGCCAGTGCCTGCTGAGCCAGCTCGACGAGAAGGCCCGCGAGGACCACCTCGACCGCCATCCCGTAAGCCCGTTGACCCGTTACTCGGTGCGTGACCGCCCCGCGCTCCTTGAGCGGCTGCGGTCGATCGGCCGCGTCGAACCCGTCGTCGAACGGCAGGAGTACGCGCTCGGCACGGTCTGTGCCGCCCTCCCGATCTCGGCCGGTTTCACGGCCGCCGCCGTGGCCATTTCCGTCCCGCTCGACCGGGAAGAACAGTTGCTCCCCGCAGTCGAACGACTACGTGGCGAAGTGGCCAGCCTCTTGCGTTCGTTCGTGTTCTCTATCAGTATCTGAAAAATCACTCCTTGTGATCTGCTATCGCGTGCACCACGATGGCGTCAATAGGGCCACGGGGGATCATTCCTGGCCAGATTCATCTACTGCGGGGTTGAACGATGCGCGAGTCGGTTCAAGCTGAGGTCATGATGAGCTTCCTCGTCTCCGAGGAGCTCTCATTCCGTATCCCGGTGGAGCTCCGGTACGAAGTGTGCGATCCGTACGCGATCCGGATGACCTTCCATCTGCCCGGCGACGCCCCCGTCACCTGGGCTTTCGGCCGTGAGTTGCTGCTCGACGGCCTCAACAGCCCCAGTGGTGACGGCGATGTGCACATCGGGCCGATCGAGCCCGAGGGCCTGTCCGACGTCCACATCCGGCTGCAGGTCGGCGCCGACCGCGCGCTGTTCAGGGCCGGCACGGCACCCCTGGTGGCGTTCCTCGACCGGACGGACAAGCTCGTGCCCCTGGGGCAGGAGTGCACGCTGGGTGACTTCGAGGGCAATCTGGAAGAGGCGCTGGGGCGAATTCTGGCCGAAGAGCAGAACGCCGGCTGACCCGGCCGTGCTCCTGGCCCGGAACCCGGTCGAACAGGACACCTGCCGAACGGGTGAATCGCTCTCCGTGTCCGGCCTCCCCCGGGGCCCTCTGTTCAGTCCTGCCGTGCGGACGCTAGCGTGGTGGCACCTTTGCACACGCGGGAGCTCGGAGCACCGGGCTGAGAGGGCGCTGATCTCCGTACGTCCGTACGGGACGAGGCTGCGCCGACCGCCGAACCTGTTACCGGGTAATGCCGGCGTAGGGAGTAGGTCTCATGACCACATCGGACGCACGCACGCCTGCCTCGAACCAGAGCGACGAGGCCGGGAAGTCCATCGGCTGGCACAAGGGATACGTCCAGGGCTCGCGCCCGGACCTCCGGGTGCCGGTCCGTCAGGTGCACCTCACCAACGGCAAGGACGTGACGCTGTACGACACGTCGGGGCCGTACACCGATCCCGCCACCGAGACCGATGTCCGCCGGGGGCTGTCCCCCCTGCGGGAGAACTGGATCATCGCCCGCGGCGACACCGAGGAGTACGCGGGACGCCCCGCGCGCCCCGAGGACGACGGGCTCAGGCACACCGCTCCGCGCGGTGGGCTGCGCAATCTGGACGCGGTCTTCCCCGGCCGCCCGCGCCATCCCAGGCGCGGCAGGGACGGGCGGGCGGTCACCCAGCTCGCGTACGCCCGCCGGGGCGAGATCACCCCGGAGATGGAGTACGTCGCGATACGCGAGAACGTCGCGCCCGAGGTGGTGCGCGAGGAGATAGCCGCGGGGCGGGCGGTACTGCCGGCCAACGTCAACCATCCGGAGATCGAGCCGATGATCATCGGCAAGCGATTCCTGGTGAAGGTGAACGCCAACATAGGCAACTCCGCGGTCACGTCCTCCATCGAGGAGGAGGTGGACAAGATGACCTGGGCGACCCGGTGGGGCGCCGATACGGTCATGGACCTTTCCACCGGCCGCAACATTCACACCACCCGTGAGTGGGTTCTGCGCAACTCCCCCGTGCCGATCGGCACCGTGCCGCTCTATCAGGCCCTGGAGAAGGTCGACGGCCGGGCCGAGGAGCTGACCTGGGAGATCTACCGGGACACCGTCGTCGAGCAGGCCGAGCAGGGCGTCGACTACATGACGGTCCACGCCGGCGTGCGCCTGCCGTACGTGCCGCTGACGGCGAACCGCAGGACGGGCATCGTCTCGCGCGGCGGGTCGATCATGGCGGCCTGGTGCCTCGCGCACCACAAGGAGTCGTTCCTGTACGAGAACTTCGAGGAACTCTGCGAACTCCTCGCCTCGTACGACGTGACGTACTCGCTGGGCGACGGGCTGCGGCCCGGTTCGATCTCGGACGCCAACGACGAGGCGCAGTTCGCCGAGCTGCGCACGCTCGGCGAACTGAACACGATCGCCAAGCGGTTCGGCGTCCAGACGATGATCGAGGGCCCGGGGCACGTCCCGATGCACAAGATCAAGGAGAACATCGACCTCCAGCAGGAGATCTGCGAGGAGGCGCCGTTCTACACGCTCGGCCCGCTCACCACCGATGTGGCGCCCGCCTACGACCACATCACCTCGGGCATCGGCGCCGCGATGATCGCCTGGTGGGGGACCGCGATGCTCTGCTACGTGACGCCCAAGGAGCACCTGGGCCTGCCCGACCGGGACGATGTGAAGACCGGGGTCATCACCTACAAGATCGCGGCCCATGCGGCGGACCTGGCCAAGGGGCACCCGGGGGCGCAGGAGTGGGACGACGCGCTGTCGGACGCCCGCTTCGAGTTCCGCTGGGAGGACCAGTTCAATCTGGCCCTCGATCCGGATACCGCGCGTGAGTTCCACGACGAGACGCTGCCGGCCGAACCGGCCAAGACGGCGCACTTCTGCTCGATGTGCGGGCCGAAGTTCTGCTCGATGAAGATCAGCCGGTCCATCAACGAGCAGTTCGGCGGTACGGAGGCCGCCGGAGCGACGGCCGAGGAGGTCGCCGAGGGGATGCTCCGGAAGTCGAAGGAGTTCGCGGCCTCGGGCAACCGAGTCTATCTGCCGCTCGCCGACTGAGTACGCCTCGGCGTGCACGGGGGCGCCGCCCGGGAGCTCTCGCTCCGGGCGGCGCCCCCGTCGTCCGTCCGCTCAGGCGGTGCGCGGTTCCGCGCGCCGGAGCGCCGAGGCCGGGCCCCGCTCGGGATCCAGGACGACGGCGGCGACCCGGTACGCGGGGTTCAGGGCCGACCAGATCTCGTCGAGCAGCTCCGGTCCGTCGTGTGCGGCCACCGTGGTCTCGTCGAAAGGGCCGGCGACGGCCACGGTGCTGCCGTCGGAGCGGTAGGTGGTGAGCAGGACGGCCTCCCCCGGCTCCAGGTCCCGGACGGTGAGCGTCATGACGTTGCTGGACGTCCGGGAGCCCCGGCTCGGACGGGCGGCGCCGAAGACGGCGGTGCGTCCGCCGTCACGGCTGAGCAGCGCCGTGATCCGTGAGGTGCGGATCGGCGGGTCGGGCTCGTACTCCAGTCCGCCGAGGGATTCGGCGGGGGCGATGTCCTTGTCCAGCCGCCCGGCGACCTGGGCGACCTGCTCGCCGTTGCCGAACACCAGCCAGTCGGCGGTGTGGAGGGCCGCGGCGTAGTGGCGCAGCGGGTCGTGCTCCACGGGGGCCACGGGCCCGACGGTCAGCTCGTCGCCGTTCACGCGCAGCGCGCGGTCCTTGGAGGCGGCGCTGCGGCCCGTCAGGAAGTAGGCACCGAGGACGGCGCCGGACCGGGTCCGGGCGCAGAGCACGCCCCGGCCCGGATAGGGATTGGCCGAGAGGAGATCGGTCAGGTCTGTCATGTCACGCTTTCGTCAGTGGTGCGAGCCCCGGGGACCGGAGCTGGTTACTCCGGTTCGTGGTCCGGGCCGCCGAAGTCGGGGCTGGTGAAGTCCGGACTGGTGAAGGTGGGACGCGGGGCCGCCGCCGGCCCGTCGTCCGGGCTGGAGAAGTCCGGGCGGCTGTAGCCGATCTTGGGGATGCGGTGGGGCGAGCGGTGCGGGACGCGGGCGGCCGTGGCGGCGCCCGGGTCGGCGAGCGCGTCCCTCAGGAACGGCAGGATGCCCCGTTCCAGCAGGGCGTGCCGCCAGGCCTCGCGGGCGCGGGCGACGTCCTCCGGCAGTTCCTCGCCCGGTTCCTCCGCGTCCTGGTCGTCCGAGCCGTTGCGCAGGGCGGTGACGAGCAGTCCGACGGCGGCGACGAGGATGGCGGCGGCGGTCACCGCGGCGAAGAACCAGCCCGCGCCGACCATCGTGCGCGCGAACGCCGGCGGCGGGTCGAGCATCTTCAGGAGATAGCCGACCAGCAGGAAGATCAGGGCGGCGGTCCCGGCCAGAAGCGGTGCCAGGACGGTGACGACCGCACCTATGCCGGCCCCGGACTGCGCACCGGCGGGGAGGGTGTCCGCCTCCGGGTCCTCGTCCGCTGCGGCGGCCGCCCGGACCTCCTCACGGGCCTTCACGTAGTGGTCGTACTCGGTGGCGGCGGCAGCGGTGATCAGCGCCGTGGCGGCCATGGCCATGGTGCGCAGCTGCACCGGATTGAGCCGTTCTCCGACGGCGGCCAGATCCGGTCGTTCATGAGCGTGGCGCAGTGCGTCGTCGAGGATCCGCTCGTACTCGGGCCGGTCCTCGGTCAGCAGGTGCGGAGCGCTGTTCATGTGCATCCCCCGATGCTCCGTAGGGCCTGAGCACCCGGACGGACCGGGCGGTCGGGCGGAAACGGAGGAGAGCCTGCTACTGGTACGCCGATGGTAGAGCGCCCACGGCACGGGGTGACAGGGTGTTTCCGTAAATAGGCCCGGAGGCTGGCGTGTTCAGATCGGGATGCGTCTTCCCGCAAGCGCGTCAGTCATGCAGGGGGAGCTGGGCGACCAGGAGCTTTCCGGCCATGGTCACTCCGCCGTCCATGGCGATGGCGAGGCCTTCCGCGTACACGTGCGGACCGTCCACCACGGGTCCGGCGCCGTCCTCGCCCTCCTCTGTCCCGACCTCGCCCAGGAGGTACGGAATGGGGCTGTGACCATGGACGATGCGCCGGCCGCCGTAGGCCGCCATCAGCTCCTGGACGGCCTGTGCCCCGGAGTCGTCACGGAAGGCGAACCGCTTGGTCAGCTTCCGGAAGAGGTCCCAGCACTCGTCGGCGTCGTTCCGCGTGAGAATGGCGTGCACCGTGTCGTTGACGTCCTCGATGGTGGAGCCGTAGTCGAGGTAGGCCGTCGTGTCCGAGTGCATCAGGAGGTGGTCGTCCTCCTCGACGACCGCGTCGAGCCGGGACATCCACTGGAGGTGGACGTCCTGGAGACGCTCCATGTCCGTCTTCTGGCCGCCGTTGAGCAGCCAGGCCGCCTGGAAGGTGGCGGTGCCGGCCCCGGAGTTGACCGGGGTGTCGCCGAACCGCTTGGCGCCGATCAGCAGCAGTTCGTGGTTGCCCATCAGGGCCTTGCAGTAGCCGCCGGCGGCGGCCGCCTCGGCGGAGAGGCGCATCACGAGGTCGATGACGCCGATGCCGTCCGGACCGCGGTCGGTGAAGTCGCCGAGGAACCAGAGCCGCGCGTTGCCCGCGGACCACTGGCCCTCGGCGTCGATCAGACCCTGTTCGGTGAGGGCGGCGACCAGCTCGTCCAGATAGCCGTGGACGTCACCGACGACGTAGAGCGGGCCGCGGCCCGGGTCCTGGGACGGCCTGGGCTCGGGCACGGCGCGCACCTGGACGGTGTCCTCCCGGGTGATCACCGGGAGGTCCCGTGCGGTCGGCGTGTACCCCTCCGGAGGCTCGCCCTCGGGAGCGGCGGCGCCCGGATGCGGCGGCGCGGGGGACTGCGCGTAGGGCGGTACGCGGAAGTCGCGCAACGTCGCCGTCCGCACCACGGGATCCTGACCGGCCCCCTGTGTCATCGACCCCTCCACCGCCTTCGTGCCGCCGTACACCTGACGGGCCCTGCTGGTCGGGGTCGTCCGCGGTGTCGTGGGCCCATCATAGGAATGAGGATCGTCCTCTGTGACGCACCAGGGGTGGTGAATCCTGGAGTGGGCCGGGTTCCTCGGTCGATTGATCCCAATTGGCCTGATCAGTCCCCTGCCGGTGACCGTGGCGCGCTCACGGTGGTGCGGGGCGGACGGCGTTGCGAGGAGGTCCGCACGATGAGTTCCGTCGGTATCACCCGCTCCACCGGGCCGTCGTGGTCGACCCCTTCGATGGCGTCGATGAGCAGTTGGACGACGGCTGTGCCGATGCGGCGCGGCTTGAGCGAGAGCGTGGTGATGGGCGGCTCGGTCGTCGCGTAGACGGTCGATTCGGAGCAGCAGACCAGCAGCAGGTCCTCGGGGACGCGCAGTCCGTACCGCCGGGCGGCGGCCAGGAGGTCCGTGCCGTTGGGGTCGAAGAGGCCGTAGACGGCGTCCGGGCGGTCGGGGCGGGCCAGCAGCCGGTCGGCCGCCACCGCGCCCGCACAGGGGTCGTGGGCGGGGTAGGACTCGTAGACCGGGTCCTGCCCGACGCGCTCGCACCAGTGGAGGTACGCGGTGGTGGAGAGCCGGGTGTACGTGTCGGTGGTGGTGCCGGTCAGCAGCCCGATGCGGCGGGCGCCGGCGGCGGCGAGATGGTCCAGGAGGTCGAGGACGGCCGCCCGGTGGTCGTTGTCGACCCAGGCGGTGACCGGGAGCGACCCGGCCGGGCGGCCGTCGGAGACGACGGGCAGCCCCTGGCGTACGAGCTCGGTGACGACCGGATCCTGGTCGGAGGGGTCGATGACGACCGTGCCGTCCAGGGCGACGTTGGACCAGACGTCGTGGCGTGAGGTGGCGGGCAGGATGACGAGGGCGTAGCCGCGGGCGAGCGCGGCGGAGGTCGCGGCTCTGGCCATCTCCGCGAAGTACGCGAATTCGGTGAAGGTGAAAGGTTCATCCCCGTAGGTCGTCACGGTCAGGCCGATGAGGCCGGACTTGCCGGTACGGAGCGTTCGGGCCGCGGCGGAAGGGCGGTAGCCCAGGCGCTCGGCGACCTCGCGGACATGGCGGCGGGTGGCGTCCGGGAGCCGCCCCTTGCCGTTGAGCGCGTCGGAGACGGTCGTGATGGAGACCCCGGCGGCGGCGGCCACGTCCCGGATACCTGCTCGTCCCTGCCTGCCGCCGCGCCGGGGGGTCTCCGTCCGGCTTACCTGGTGCTTCCCTGCTGCTGTCATGGCGAGCCGATAGTAGGGCTCGGACGGGTACTTGGCCCGGCCGCATATGCAG
The DNA here is from genome assembly GCF_042799575.1 of Streptomyces sp. NPDC057682. Classification (NCBI taxonomy): domain Bacteria; kingdom Bacillati; phylum Actinomycetota; class Actinomycetes; order Kitasatosporales; family Streptomycetaceae; genus Streptomyces; species Streptomyces sp. NPDC057682. The sequence goes on from NZ_JBHVIN010000001.1 coordinate 368,024, forward strand.
CCGTTGACAGGCACGTTTCTGCATGATCAAAAGTGGCCAATGGCCTTGAGAATCAAGGGCGTTGGGGGGTTCTGCCGTCATGTGTCACGTGTCCGGCCGGATGGGCCTGCCCTTGGGGCGATGTCTCGAAGAGGTCTCAACTCACCTCTTCGGGGGACGCGCGCCACGGCGCGAGCCACCGGCGCGCGCCATGGCGCGGAGCGCTCCCCCTCATTCCGGGGCCCACCGGGCGAATCCCCGTTCCGCCCATTCGCAGCGGCGGCCAATCCTCTTAAGGTGAGCAGTATTGATGTGTACAGACGGTCGAGGAGGACCTGCGGTGAGCGAGACGAGCCCCAAGCTGCGTGCGGAACTGGACGGCGTTCCCGCCTATGTGCCGGGCAAGCCGGCGGCGGCCGACGGGCCCGTCGCCTTCAAGCTGTCCTCCAACGAGAATCCCTATCCTCCGCTGCCGGGGGTGATGGAATCGGCGCTGGCCGCGGCCGCGCACTTCAACCGCTACCCGGACATGGCCTGCACCGGTCTGATGAACGAGCTGGCCGAGCGTTTCGGTGTGCCCGTCTCGCACCTCGCCACCGGTACGGGTTCGGTCGGTGTGGCGCAGCAGCTGCTCCAGGCGACCTCGGGACCGGGCGACGAGGTCATCTACGCCTGGCGCTCCTTCGAGGCGTACCCGATCATCACGCAGGTCAGCGGGGCCACCTCGGTGAAGGTGCCGCTGACCGACGGTGAGGTGCACGATCTGGACGCGATGGCCGGGGCCATCACCGACCGGACGCGGATGATCTTCGTCTGCAACCCGAACAACCCGACCGGGACCGTGGTGCGCCGGGCGGAGCTGGAGCGCTTCCTGGACCGGGTGCCCTCCGACGTGCTCGTGGTGCTGGACGAGGCGTACAAGGAGTTCATCCGCGACGTCGAGGTCCCGGACGGCATCGAGATCTACCGGGACCGGCCCAATGTGGCCGTGCTGCGGACCTTCTCCAAGGCCTACGGCCTGGCCGGGCTGCGGGTGGGCTTCGCCGTGGCGCACGAGCCGGTGGCGGCGGCGCTGCGCAAGACCGCGGTGCCGTTCGGGGTCAGCCAGCTCGCCCAGGACGCGGCGGTCGCCTCGTTGCGGGCCGAGGACGAACTCCTGGGCCGGGTGGGCTCTTTGGTGGGTGAGCGGCAGCGGGTGCAGGAGGTGCTGGCGCGCCAGGGGTGGACGGTGCCGGAGTCCCAGGCCAACTTCGTCTGGCTGCGGCTGGGGGAGCGGACGGCGGACTTCGCGGCCGTCTGCGAGAAGGCCGGTGTGGTGGTCAGGCCGTTCGCGGGCGAGGGTGTGCGCGTCACGATCGGTGAGAACGAGGCGAACGATCTGTTCCTGAAGGTGACGGAGTCGTACCGCCGGTCGCTGTAGCCCCGGCGCGGCCCCTGCCCGCCGTCCCGGCCCCGTATCTCGTGCGCGAGGTGCGGGGCCGTTCGCGTGCGCGGGGGTGGTGCGGCGCGGGTGCCCCCCGGTGGTGCGACGAAAGGGACCCCCCGGTCATCGCTCCCGAAAGTGTGTGCGCCATAATTGCTTGTGAATGTGAACGCGTTCACAAGCGTGTCCTGTTCCTCCCGTGATCGGGTGGATTCACAGGACAAACTGCCGGTGTAGCAACGGCGACGTAAGGAGAAGACGACGTGGAGCTGGCTCTGGCGCCGGAAACCCTGGCGCGATGGCAGTTCGGAACGACCACCGTCTACCACTTCCTCTTCGTTCCCCTGACGATCTCTCTGGCCGCGCTCACCGCGGGCCTGCAGACCGCCTGGGTGCGGACCAACAAGGAGAAGTACCTCAGGGCCACCAAGTTCTGGGGAAAGCTCTTCCTGATCAATATCGCCATGGGCGTCGTCACGGGCATCGTCCAGGAGTTCCAGTTCGGGATGAACTGGTCCGACTACTCGCGGTTCGTCGGCGACATCTTCGGTGCCCCGCTCGCGTTCGAGGCACTGATCGCGTTCTTCTTCGAGTCCACCTTCATCGGGCTGTGGATCTTCGGCTGGGACAAGCTGCCGAAGAAGATCCACCTCGCCTGCATCTGGCTGGTCTCGATCGGCACGATCCTCTCGGCGTACTTCATCCTGGCCGCCAACTCCTGGATGCAGCACCCGGTCGGCTACCGCATCAACAAGGAGCGCGGCCGCGCCGAGCTGACGGACTTCTGGCACGTACTGACGCAGAACACCGCGCTCGCCCAGTTCTTCCACACCATCACGGCGGCCTTCCTGGTCGGCGGCGCGTTCATGGTCGGCATCGCCGCCTTCCACCTGGCGCGCAAGAAGCACATCCCGGTGATGCGGACCTCGCTGCGGCTGGGCCTGGTCACCGTCGTGATCGCCGGTCTGCTCACCGCGATCAGCGGCGACCAGCTCGGCAAGGTCATGTTCAAGCAGCAGCCGATGAAGATGGCCGCCGCCGAGGCGCTGTGGGACGGACAGGACTCCGCGCCCTTCTCGATCTTCGCCTACGGCGATGTGAGCAAGGGCCACAACACCGTCGAGATCTCGATCCCCGGGATACTGTCCTTCCTCGCCGACGACGACTTCAACTCCTACGTCCCCGGCATCAACGACATCAACAAGGCCGAGCAGGAGCGCTTCGGGCCCGGCGACTACCGGCCCAACATCCCCGTCGCCTTCTGGAGCTTCCGGTGGATGATCGGCTTCGGCATGGCCTCCTTCGGTCTCGGCATCCTGGGGCTGTGGCTGACCCGGAAGAAGTTCCTGCTGCCACCGGGGCTGCGCACCGGTGAGGACGAGGTACCGCATCTGGTGCTCTTCAGGAACAAGGCGCTGAGCCCCAAGTTCGCGCGGGTCTACTGGTTCCTCGCGCTGTGGACGCTGCTGTTCCCGCTGATCGCCAACTCCTGGGGCTGGATCTTCACCGAGATGGGCCGCCAGCCCTGGGTCGTCTACGGCGTCCTGCAGACCCGCGACGCGGTCTCCCCCGGTGTCTCGCAGGGCGAGGTGCTCACCTCGCTGATCCTCTTCACCGTGCTCTACGCGATCCTCGCCGTCATCGAGGTCAAGCTGCTCCTGAAGTACATCAAGGCCGGTCCGCCGGAGCTCACCGACGCCGACCTCAACCCGCCCACGAGGATCGGCGGCGACCACGACGACGCCGACCGCCCCATGGCCTTCTCCTACTGAGCGCACAGGGAGCAGAGAGATGGAACTCCACGACGTCTGGTTCGTGCTCATCGCCGTTCTCTGGACCGGCTACTTCTTCCTGGAGGGATTCGACTTCGGGGTCGGCGTGCTCACCAAGCTCCTGGCCCGGGACCGCACGGAGCGCAGGGTCCTGATCAACACGATCGGGCCCGTCTGGGACGGCAACGAGGTCTGGCTGCTGACAGCCGGCGGAGCCACCTTCGCCGCCTTCCCCGAGTGGTACGCCACGCTGTTCTCGGGCTTCTACCTGCCGCTGCTGATCATCCTGCTCTGCCTGATCGTGCGGGGCGTCGCCTTCGAGTACCGGGCGAAGCGGCCGGAGGAGCGGTGGCAGAGCAACTGGGAGCACGCGATCTTCTGGACCTCGCTGATCCCGGCGCTGCTCTGGGGCGTGGCCTTCGGGAACATCGTCCGCGGCGTCAAGATCGACGCGGACATGGAGTACGTGGGCAACTTCTGGGACCTGCTCAACCCGTACGCGATCCTCGGCGGGCTGGTCACGCTCTTCCTTTTCACCTTCCACGGGACGGTGTTCGTCGGTCTCAAGACGGTCGGGGACATCCGGAGCCGGGCCCGGGGGCTGGCGCTCAAGCTGGGCGCGGTCACCGCCGTGCTCGCGCTGGCCTTCCTGATCTGGACCCAGACCGACGGAGGGGACGGCTGGAGCCTCCTCGCGCTGATCGTCGCCGCGCTGGCGCTGGTCGCGGCGATCGGCGCGGTGGCCGCCGGGCGCGAGGGCTGGGCGTTCGCGCTCTCGGGGCTGACGATCGTGGCCGCGGTGGCCATGCTGTTCCTGACGCTCTTCCCGAACGTCATGCCGTCGTCGCTGAACGACGCCTGGAGCCTCACCGTCACCAACGCCTCGTCCAGCCCGTACACGCTGAAGATCATGACCTGGTGCGCGGGGATCGCCACCCCGATCGTCCTGCTGTACCAGGGCTGGACGTACTGGGTGTTCCGCAAGCGGATCGGTACGCAGCACATCGCCGAAGCGCACTGAACGCACGGTGCTCCGGCCGCGTCACGGACGAGGCCGGGGCAGCGGGCCCGTCTTCTCGATCATGCCGAGCCGCATGGGGTGTTTCACGTGAAACCGATCGATCCACGACTGCTCCACCACGCCCGTGCCACCCGCCGCTTCCTGGCGGCCGTGGTGGTCCTCGGCGGGGCCGGGGCCGCCCTGGTCATCGCCCAGGCCATGCTGGTGGCCGAGGTGGTGGTGGGCGGCTTCGAGGACGGTCTCACCGTCTCGGGACTGCGCACCCCGCTCCTGCTGCTGGCCGCGGTCGCGCTGGGCCGGGCGATGGTCTCCTGGCTCACCGAACTGGCCGCCCACCGGGCCGGGGCGGCGGTCAAGTCCGAACTGCGCGGCCGTCTGCTGGCCAGGGCGGCGGAACTCGGCCCCGACTGGCTCGGCGGGCAGCGCACGGGCTCGCTGGTGGCGCTCGCGACCCGGGGGATCGACGCGCTCGACGACTACTTCGCCCGCTATCTGCCCCAGCTCGGACTGGCCGTGGTGGTGCCGGTGGCGGTCCTGGCCAGGGTCGTCACCGAGGACTGGGTGTCGGCGGCGATCATCGTCGTCACCCTGCCGCTCATCCCGCTCTTCATGATTCTCATCGGCTGGGCCACCCAGTCGCGGATGGACCGCCAGTGGCGGCTGCTCTCCCGGCTCTCCGGGCACTTCCTCGACGTCGTCGCGGGGCTGCCGACGCTGAAGGTCTTCGGCCGGGCCAAGGCGCAGGCGGAGTCCATCCGCACGATCACCTCCCAGTACCGCCGGGCGACCCTGCGCACCCTGCGGATCGCCTTCCTGTCCTCGTTCGCGCTGGAGCTCCTGGCGACGCTCTCGGTCGCCCTGGTCGCCGTCACCATCGGTATGCGGCTGGTCCACGGCGAACTGGACCTCTACACCGGCCTGGTGGTGCTGATCCTGGCCCCCGAGGCGTATCTGCCGCTGCGGCAGGTCGGGGCGCAGTACCACGCGGCGGCCGAGGGGCTCTCGGCCGCCGAGGAGATCTTCGCCGTCCTGGAGACCGAGCCGCCCGCCGGCGGTACGGCCGGGGCGCCGACCTCCCTGCGGCTGGAACTGGAGAACGTGACGGTGCGCCACGCGGGACGTACCGAGCCCTCGCTCTCCTCGGCGTCCCTGGTGGTCGAGGAGGGGGAGACCGTCGCCCTCGTCGGCCCCAGCGGCGTCGGCAAGTCCACCCTGCTGAACGTGGTGCTCGGATTCACCGCCCCCGACGAGGGACGGGTACGTGTCGGCGGGGCCGATCTGGCCTGCCTCTCCCCCGAACGCTGGCGCGAGCACATCGCCTGGGTGCCCCAGCGTCCGCATCTCTTCGCGGGCACCCTCGCGGACAACGTCCGTCTCGCCCGGCCCGACGCGGACGACGACGCCGTGGCGGCCGCCCTGCGCGACGCGGGCGCCGAGGACTTCGTCGCCCGGCTCCCGGAAGGCACCCGGACCCTGCTCGGCGAGGACGGCGCCGGGCTCTCCGCCGGACAGCGCCAGCGGCTCGCCCTCGCCCGTGCCTTCCTCGCCGACCGTCCGCTGCTTCTGCTGGACGAGCCGACCGCGAGCCTGGACGGCGAGACCGAAGCGGGCATCGTCGAGGTGGTACGGAGGCTGGCCGTCGGCCGGACCGTCCTGCTGGTGGTGCACCGACCGGCCCTGCTGGCGGTCGCCGACCGGGTGGTGACCCTGGAACCGGCCCGGACCGCGGCCGCGCCCCCGCCGCCGCACCCGGCGGCCACGACCGGCACCGGTACCGCGCACGGGCCCCTCGCGGTGCCTGACACGGCCCCCGAGGCGGAGGTGCCGAGGGAGGCCGCAGCACACACCGGCCATGTCCTCACCCGGGTCCGGGAGGCGGCCGGCGCACAGCGCGGCCGGCTGCTGCTCGCCCTGCTGCTGGGAAGTCTGGCGCTCGGTTCCGCGGTCGGCCTGATGGCTGTCTCCGGCTGGCTGATCTCCCGAGCCTCCGAGCAGCCCCCGGTGCTCTATCTGATGGTGGCGGTGACGGCGACCCGCGCCTTCGGTATCGGACGGGCGGTCTTCCGCTACGCCGAGCGCCTCGTCTCGCACGACGCCGTGCTCCGGATGCTCGCCGACCTGCGGGTGTCCGTCTATCGAGGTCTGGAGCGGATCGCCCCGGCCGGGCTGCGGCGCACCCGGCGCGGGGATCTGCTCTCCCGGCTCGTCGCCGATGTGGACGCCCTCCAGGACTACTGGCTGCGCTGGCTGCTCCCGGTGGGGACCGCCGTGGCCGTGGGGGTCGGCGCGGCCGGGTTCACCGGCTGGCTGCTGCCGGAGGCGGGCCTCGTCCTGGCCGCCGGTCTGCTGCTGGCGGGAGCGGGCGTCCCGCTCGTCAGCGGGGCCTGCGCCCGCGCCGCGGAACGACGGCTGGCGCCCGCCCGCGCCGACCTGGCCACCCGGGTCACCGATCTGCTCGGCGGCACCGCGGAACTGACCGTCGCCGGAGCGCTCCCGGGGCGCCTGGAGCGGACCCGCCGGGCCGATGCCGTCCTGACCACGATCGCCTCACGGGCGGCGACCGCCACCGCGCTCGGTGGCGGGCTCGGGGCGCTGATCGCCGGTCTCACCGTCGTCGGCACCGCCCTCGTCGCGCTGCCGGCCGTGGCGGACGGGCGGCTCGCCGGGGTGGAGCTGGCCGTGGTCGTCCTCACCCCGCTGGCCGCCTTCGAGGCCGTCGCCGGTCTGCCGCTCGCCGTGCAGTACCGGCAGCGGGTCGCGCGCAGTGCCGAGCGGGTCTTCGAGGTGCTGGACGCGCCGGAACCGGTCCGTGAACCGGTCACCCCGGCGGAAGCCCCCGCCTCGCCGTTCCCGGTGGAGGTGCGGGGGCTGTCGGCGCGCTACCCGGGTGCCGCGCGGGACGCGCTGGAGGCCGTCGACCTGACCCTGGAGGAGGGCCGGCGCATCGCCGTCGTGGGCCACTCCGGCTCGGGCAAGACCACCCTGGCCCAGGTCCTGCTCCGCTTCCTGGACGCGCGGGCCGGAAGCTACCGGATCGGCGGGGTGGAGGCGGCCGGGCTGGACGGGGACACCGTCCGGCGGTTCGTCGGCCTGTGCGCCCAGGACGCCCACATCTTCGACAGTTCGATCCGCGAGAACCTGCGACTGGCCCGGACCGGGGCGACCGACGCCGAACTGCGCGCGGCCCTCGGCCGGGCCCGGCTGCTCGACTGGGCGGAGGCGCTGCCGGACGGCCTGGACACGCTGGTGGGGGAGCACGGTGCCCGGCTCTCGGGCGGCCAGCGCCAGCGGCTGGCCCTGGCACGGGCCCTGCTCGCGGACTTCCCCGTGCTGGTCCTGGACGAGCCGGCCGAGCATCTGGACCTGGAGACGGCCGACGCCCTGACGGCGGACCTGCTGGCTGCGACCCGGGGCCGTACGACCGTACTGATCACGCACCGGCTCGCCGGTCTGGAGGCCGTCGACGAGGTGCTGGTGCTGGAGGCGGGCGTGATCGTGCAGCGCGGGCCGTACGAGGTGCTCGCGGAGGTGGACGGTCCGCTGCGCCGGATGCGGGAGCGCGAGCGGGAGACCGAGGGCACCCGGGGCCGGATGGTGGGCGCGGGCGGCTGAGGGCGCGGCCCCGGTCCGGCGGCGGTGCGATCGCGTGCCCCGGGCCGCTCCGCCACCGGGCGGCCCCCGCGACTCGACTTTCCCCACGAAATAGGACTAACTACGCTCTGGGTATGGCAGAGCAGGATCCGCATCACTCGCTCGACGCCGCCACGGAGGCGACCCGCAGCCTCCAGGGCCTGTCCACGGAACTGACCGCCCGGGTGCCGAGGCTGCTCGAAGCCATGCGCTCGGTGGGCACGGGCCTCGAACTGCACTCGACGCTCGACCGGATCTGCGAGACCGCCGCCGAACTCGCCCATGCCCGGTACGCGGCCATCGGCATCGTGGACGCGGACGGCGACGGGCTGTCCGACTTCGTCACCTACGGGGTCTCGGACGAAGTGGCGCGCCGGATCGGCCGCCGCCCGGACGGGCACCGGGGGCTGCTCGGCGCCCTCATCCACGACCCGCGCCCGGTGCGGCTCGCGGATCTGACCACCGACCCGAGGTGTGCCGGCTTCCCACCGGGCCACCCGGAGATGCGGACCTTCCTCGGCGTACCGATCCGGGTCCAGGGCGAGATCTTCGGCAACCTCTATCTGGCCGAGAAGGCCGGTGGGCAGGAGTTCAACGACTACGACCTGCACATGGTCCGGGTGCTGGCCACCGAGGCGGGCATCGCCATCGGCAACGCCCGGCTCTACGAGGCGGCCCGGCAGCGCGAGCGATGGATCGACGGCTCGGTGGCCGTGACGACCGCGCTGCTCTCCGGCGGCGACGCGGACGACGCGCTGTCGGTCGTCGCCGAGCAGGCCCGCCGCCTCGCCGGGTCGGATTCCGGCATCGTGCTGCTGCCGGCCGCGGACGGGGGCCTGGAGATCGTCGCCGTGTCCGGCGAGGAACCCTCGGCGTCCCTCGGGACGATCTTTCCGGCGCACAGTCCGGTGGTGTCGAAGCTGCTCGACGGCGAGGCCGTTTTCATCGACGACGCGGCCACCGACACGCGCATCGTCTCCGATCTCGCGCACCGCTTCGGCGCGAGCATGCTGCTTCCGCTCCAGAGCGGCGGCCGGGTGCTCGGCGCCCTGGCCACCCCGCGGGCCCGGGGCGGGCGGCCGTTCACGGAGGCGGAGCGCACCCTGGCCACACAGTTCGCCTCGCAGGCCGCTCTGGCCCTGATGATGGCGGAGGCCCAGCGGGACCGGGAGCGGTTGGCCGTCTACGAGGACCGCGACCGGATCGCCCGCGATCTGCACGATCTGGTCATCCAGCGGCTGTTCGCCACCGGGATGATGCTGGAGAGCGCTCAGCGCCGGTCGGACGTGCCGGAGGTGCGGACGGGGGTGGGCCGCGCGGTCGACGAGCTCGACGTGACCATCCAGGAGATCCGCACCGCGATCTTCGCGCTCCAGCAGGAACCGGCCGAGGCGCCCTCGGGGCTGCGCACCCGGGTGCTGCGCGAGATCAACATGGCGGCCGTCCCGCTGGGTTTCAAGCCGGGGCACCGCTTCATCGGCGCGGTCGACGCCCTGGTGGGCGAGCTGACCGGGAAGAACCTGATCGCCGCGCTCCGGGAGGCGCTGTCCAACGCCTTCCGGCACGCCGACGCCGCCCGGATCGACGTGGTGGTGGACGCGACCGCGACCCTGCCGGACGGGCGGGACGCGGTCCGGCTCTCGGTCGCCGACGACGGGGTGGGCATCCCGGAGGGCGGCCGGCGCAGTGGGCTGCGGAACCTGGCCCGCCGGGCGGAGTCGCTCGGCGGGTCCAGCTGGTTCGAACCGGGGATCGGGGAGGGCGGCGGGGGGACGACCGTGGTGTGGCAGGCACCCCTGTGAGTCCGTCAGCGTTCCGCGTGCGCCCGGGTGCGTTCGGCGACGATCCGTTCGATGACGAGGGCGACGCCGTCCTCGTTGTTGGTGGCCGTACGGCCGGAGGCGGCGGCGAGCGCGGCCGGATGGGCGTTGCCCATGGCGTACGAGCTGCCCGCCCAGCGGAGCATCTCCACGTCGTTCGGCATGTCGCCGAAGGCGACGACCTCGGCGGAGGAGATCCCGCGCTCGGCACAGCACAGCTCCAGCGTGCTGGCCTTGGAGACGCCTGGGCCGCTGACCTCCAGAAGTGCCGTCGGACTGGACCGGGTGAACGAGGCGCGGTCACCTGCCACGCCGTGCGCCAGGGCGAGGAAATCGTCGGGGGCCAGCGCTCCGTGGTGGGCCAGCAGCTTCAGTACGGGGGCGCCGGCGCCGGCCACCGCCTCGTGAAGGAGCGTTTCTGCGATGGCGATCGTGGCCCCGGGGTCGAGGTGGAAGGGCGGATAGGCCGGTTCGTAGTGGATCCCGGTGGCCAGTTCGACCGCGAACGCCGTGCCGGGGGCCGCCGCGCGCAGGGTGTGCACGACGTCCAGGGCGATGGCCCGCTCCAGGTCCCGGACCTTCAGCAGCCGGCCCCCGTCGTGCAGATCGGCGACCGCGGCGCCGTTGGCACAGATCGCCAGACCGTGCCCGTGCACATGGTCGCTGACGACGTCCATCCAGCGGGCGGGGCGGCCCGTGACGAAGAAGACCTCGATCCCGGCCTCCTCGGCGGCGGCGAGTGCCGCGACCGTGCGCTCCGAGACGGTCTTGTCGTCCCGCAGAAGGGTGCCGTCCAGGTCGGTGGCGATCAGCCGGGGAGCGGCTGGAACAGGCTGTTCGGTAGCTGAGGTCACCGTTCCATTCTCGCGTACGCGGGTGCACGGGCGTGCGGAGGGGCGCCCATCTGAGTGCGCGCACCGCTGAACAGCGGGTATGACTAAGGAATATGCCAGAGGTGTTACGGATGCTCTCGGAACTCCTGCGGGGAGGGGCGGGAGACCGGTCGGGCGAAGGGTGTCGCGACGTCGTTCCCCCGTTTCTCTGGCCGGATTTCCACCTGGGTCCGTCGCCGTCTGTTTGACTGCCCCTGGCTGGGTTTCACGTGAAACCACGGAGGGCCGGACGCGCGGCGCGGGCGCCTTCCGCGGCGTCGGCGAGGCACCGGCCCACGGTGCCGAGAGTGCGAGGGGTGCGGTAGTGCGACCGTCTGTTCAGGATCTTCGACGCAGGGGCGCCGCGTTCCGGGACCTCCATCAGGGACCGGGTGCCTTCGTCGTCCCCAATCCCTGGGATGCCGGAACCGCCCGCATTCTGGCGGGCCTGGGATTTCCGGCCCTGGCCACCACCAGCGCCGGCCTCGCGGTGACCCTGGGCCGCCCCGACGGGGCCAACGGGCTGGACCGTGCCACGGTGATCGCCAACGCACGGGAGATCGTGGAGGCCACGGACCTGCCCGTCTCCGCCGATCTGGAGAGCGGCTTCGCGGCCACACCGGACGGGGTGGCCGAGACCTTCGCGGCCGCCGGGGGCGTGGGGCTGGTGGGCGGCTCGATCGAGGACGCGACCGGGCTGGCCGACGATCCGGTGCGTTCCCTCGCCGAGTCCGTGGACCGAGTGGCGGCGGCGGTGGAGGCCGCGCGGGCGCTGCCGTTCCCGTTCACCGTCACCGCCCGTGCCGAGAACTTCCTCTACGGGCGCCCCGACCTGGACGATACGATCCGCCGCCTCCAGGCGTACGAGGAGGCGGGCGCCGATGTGCTGTACGCACCCGCGCTGCCCTCCGCCGAGGCCGTACGGGCCGTCTGTACGTCGGTCGGCAAGCCGGTCAACGTGCTGGCCGGGAGTCAGCAGCCCGCCCTGAGCGTCTCCGAGCTCGCCGCCTGCGGGGTCCGCCGGATCAGCATCGGTTCGTCCTTCTTCCGTGCCGCGCTCGGCGGCCTCGTCCGGGCGGCCCACGAGGTGCTCGACCACGGCACCTTCGGCTTCACCGCGGATGCCCCGCCCTATGGCGACGTGAACCGCTGGATGACCCGGGTGCCCGGCCCGGGGCAGTGACTGCCGCTCCGGTGGGGCTCCCGGGGCGCTCGACGTAGGCTCGCCCCATGAGCCCGCGTCTGAGCACCGTGATCCTTCCCGTCGACCGCTGGCACGAGGGCGGACGGGCGAAGTGGCAGCGTGCCGAGGAGTTGGGGCTGCACGCCGCGTACACGTACGACCATCTGTCCTGGCGTGCCTTCCGCGACCGGCCGTGGTTCGGCGCGATTCCGACGCTGACCGCCGCCGCGGCGGTGACCGGGACGATCCGTCTGGGCACCCTGGTCACTTCGCCGAACTTCCGCCACCCGGTCACCCTGGCCAAGGAGCTGATCTCGCTCGACGACGTCTCCGGCGGGCGTGTCACGCTGGGTATCGGCGCCGGGGGCAACGGCTTCGACGCGTCGACCCTCCGACGGGCCGACGAGGAACCCTGGACGCCGCGTGAACGTGCCGACCGATTCGGCGAGTTCGTCCCGCTGCTCGACGAGCTGCTCCGCGAACCCGCAGGGCTGACCTCCGAGGGGACGTTCTACGCGGCCACGGAGGCGCGCAACCTGCCGGGCTGCGCGCAGCTTCCGCGCCTGCCGTTCGCGGTCGCCGCCACCGGGCCGCGCGGGCTGCGGCTCGCCGCCCGGTACGGACAGGCCTGGGTGACCACGGGCGATCCGAAGCTGTACGAGGCGGGCAGCGCGGCGGAGTCGCTCGACGCGCTCCGGGGGCAGATCACCCGCCTCGGCAAGGCGTGCGGTGACATCGGCCGGGACGTGGACGAACTCGACAAGATCCTTCTCACGGGCTTCACCCCGGAGTTCAATCCGGACCTCACCGGAGGCCGGCTGGGCCCGTTCGCCTCCGTGGACGCGTTCGTGGACTTCGCGGGACGGCACGCGGAGCTGGGGTTCACGGAGATCGTGATCCACGCCCCCGTGCCCGCCGGAAGCCCGGAGTTCAGCGCGGCGGTGGCGGACCAGAAGCTCTTCGAGGAGATCGTCACCCGGGGGCTCGACCAGCTCGCCGGGTAGGGCGCCGGGACCCGGCTCAGCCCGGGAGGCGCAGGAATCGCGGGGGTACCGCGTCGACGAGCCATACGCCGTTGGCGCTGACCCGGAAGACATGTCCTTGGCCGTGCATGGCGCGCGCGTCCACGGACAGCACCACAGGTCGGCCGCGGCGTGCTCCGACGCGCGTCGCGGTCTCGCGGTCGGGCGAGAGATGGACGTGTGTCCGATTCATGGGGCGCAGCCCTTCCGCCCGGATCGGCTCCAGGAACCGGGCGACCGTGCCGTGGTAGAGGTACGCGGGCGGTTCGGCCGGTGGCAGCCCCAGGTCCACGTCCACGGTGTGGCCCTGGCTGGCCCGGATGCGGTCGCCCTCGATGGCGAAGCGCCGTTTGTCGTTCGTCGCCACCACGTGGTCGAGCTCCGCCCGGGTCAGCGGGACCCGGTGGCGGGCCAGGGCCTTCAGCAGGTCGTCGATGGCCACCCATCCGTGGGCGTCCAGCGTGATCCCGATCCGTTCGGGCTGATGGCGCAGGTGTTTCGAGAGGTACTTGGACACCTTGACGGTGCGTCTTTCATCCATGAGATGTTCGCTCATGGACTCAGAGTGGCGGGTGGTCCCCGTTCCCCGCATCCGGATTTGGCGGCCGGGCGATGCTCGCGCGTTCTTCGCGTGAGCAATTTCTGTCCACAGGTTTGATCCACAGCCAACTAGGGTTATCCACAGGTAATTTGGCGATTCTGTGGACAACGACTGCGCAGATCAATTGACTTGATCAACTTTATTGTTCTTTGCGTGAGATGCGGCAAGTGAGTCCAATGTCCTTGTCTGTACCTCGCGTTCCGCGGCCGCCGCGATGAAGGCCGCAGCGTTCTCCCGACCAACCAGGCTCTCCACGGCGCTGATTGTCTCCGGCGGCAGGGGCACCGAGACGGGCGGCGGCCCCGCGGAGTCCGACGTGAACGGGCCCTCCGTCGTCAGATGGTGCTCCAGATGGCGGGTCGCGAACGTCCGCATCGCCCTGGCCAGTTCGGCGTCCACGGTCTGCTGCGCCAGCGGGCGCAGCCGCCGCACCATCGAGGCTGCCTCCGCCGCGTCCGCGTCCGTCGGCGGGCGATGCCCGAGATAGCGGGCGAAAACATGCTCGGTCGTGAATTCGAGGAAGCGTGAGGCTATTTGCTCGACCTGGCCGCGAAGTTCCCTCAGATGCCCGGAGATCGCGTTCAGCGGCACCCCGGCCCCGAACAACTCCACGGCCACGGCCAGCTCCTGGGGGCTCGGCACCAGGAACTCGTCGGCGCGCCCCGGGACCCTCTCCAGCACACCCAGGTCCACCGCCTCGGCGATCGCCTCGTCGTCCGGGCGCCCGCCGAACCGCTCCTCCAACTCCGCTCGGGTGACGCGGTCCGCCCGCTCGTCCGTCCACGGACCGTGCACCTCGGCGACGAGTCCGAGCACCCCGCCCAGGCCCCGGCCGGTGTCCCAGGCGTCCAGCAACTCCTTGATGCTGGCCAGGGTGTAGCCCCGGTCGAGCAGATCGGCGATCTGCCGCAGCCGCGACAGATGCGTGTCCCGGTACACATTGGCCCGGCCCCGACGCTCCGGGGTCGGCAGCAGGCCCCGGTCCTGATAGGCGCGGATGGTGCGGACCGTGGCCCCGCTCGCGTGCGCCAGGTCCTCGATCCGGTACTCGGCGGCCCTCCGGCCGGCCGCCGCCGGCCCGCCCCCGCTCACAGCGGCGGCTTCATCCGGGCCACCCGGCGCAGCGCCCCCGGACTGACCCGCGACAGGAAGCGGGCGGCACGCGACTCCGGCGTCACCGGCACGACCGCCCGATTGCGCACCACCGCGTCCAGGATCGCGTCGGCGACCTTCTCCGGCGGATAGTTGCGGGCCCCGTACAGCTTGCTCGTCCGCTTCCGCAGCCGCGCCTCCTCCTCCGCGTCGACCCCGGCGAACCGGGCCGTCGAGGTGATGGTGGTGTTCACGATGCCGGGGCAGATCGCGCTGACCCCGATGGACTTCTCGGCCAGTTCGGCGCGCAGGCACTCGCTGAGCATGAGCACCGCGGCCTTCGAGGTGCTGTACGCGGGCAGGGCCCGGGACGGCTGATAGGCGGCGGCGGAAGCCGTGTTGACGATGTGGCCGCCCTGGCCGCGCTCGGCCATCTGCCGGCCGAAGAGCCGGCAGCCGTGGACGACCCCCCACAGGTTCACGTCGAGGACCTCCCGCCACTGCTCGGAGGTGGTGTCCAGGAACGGCCCGGAGAGCCCGATCCCGGCGTTGTTGACCAGCACATCGACGATCCCGTACTCGGCGGCGACCTTCTCCGCCAGCTTCTCCATCGCCTGCTCGTCGCCGACGTCCACCGTCTCGGCCCAGGCCGCCGGGGCGCCGATCAGCGCGGACAGCTCCGCCGTGCGCCGCGCCGCCTCCGCGTCCCGGTCCACGGCCACCACCCGCGCACCCGCTTCCGCGAACGCGAAGGCCGTGGCCCGCCCGATGCCGCTGCCCGCGCCCGTCACCAGCACGAGCTGTCCGGCGAACCGCTCCGCGTACACCCCCTTCGGCCCGGTCTCCCGGACGGGCGAACCGGGCTCGGACGCCGCCTCGTTGGCCTTCACGAACTCGCCGATCCAGGAGGCCAGCTGGTCCGGCCGGGTGCGCGGCACCCAGTGCTTGGCGGGCAGGGCCCGTCTGGTCAACCGGGGAACCCAGGCGTCGAGTTCGTCGTACAGCTCCTCCGAGAGGAAGACGTCACCGGTCGGGGTGATCAGCTGGACCGGGACATGGGCGAAGGCGTCGGGGCGCGGCCGGCGCAGCCGGGAGCGGACGTTGTCGCGGTAGAGCCATGCCCCGTGCGCCGCGTCGTCGGGCAGGGACGGGGTGGGGTAGTCGCCCGCGGGCACCTTCTCCAGACGCTCCAGAATCCGCGGCCACCGCTTGCCCAGCGGTCCGCGCCAGGCCAGCTCCGGCAGCACCGGCGTGTGCAGCATGTACACGTACCAGGACTTCGCGCCCTGGCCGAGCAGCTGGCCGACCCGGCGCGGGGTCGGCCGGGACATCCGGCGTTTGATCCAGTGCCCGAAGTGGTCGAGCGACGGGCCGGACATCGAGGTGAAGGAGGCGATGCGGCCCTCGGTGCGGGCCACGGTGGCGAACTCCCAGGACTGCACCGAACCCCAGTCGTGCCCGACCAGATGCACCGGGCGGTCCGGGCTCACCGCGTCGGCGACGGCGAGGAAGTCGTCCGTCAGCTTCTCCAGGGTGAAACCGCCGCGCAGCGGGGTCGGCGCCGTCGACCTGCCGTGACCGCGGACGTCGTACAGCACGACGTGCCACTCCTCGGCCAGGCGCACGGCGACATCCGTCCAGACCTCCTTGCTGTCCGGATAGCCGTGCACCAGCACGATCGTGGGGCGCGTCCCGTCGCCCAGTTCGGCCACGCACAGCTCGATGCCGCCCGTGGACACCGTGCGCTCGCGCGCACCGGTCAGACCTCGCGGACTCACGCCGTCACCCTCTCCTCGGCCCAGCGCCGCACATGCGGCAGATCGTCGTCCAGCCAGAAGGCGCTCTCCTCGGGATCCCGGGAGTCGGTGACGACCAGGATCTCCTCGAACTTCGCGCCGGTGCCCCGGAATCCGAGATGCGGTTCCACCGCCCACAATCCCGGACGGGGCGGATGGTCGGAGAAGCGGTACGGACTCCAGAGCGGCGACCAGCCCTCCCGGTGCCCGTGCACCGCGTCGCTCAGCAGGCCCTTCAGCGACTGTGTGCCGAACCCGAACACATGCGGCGACCAACGGCGTTCACTCACGCGGTCGACCTTGTGGGCGATGACGCCGAAGGGATAGGCGCGGTGCCGGTTGGCATAGCCCTGCCGGATCATCAGTCGCTCCACGTCCTCGTAGATCTCGCGCAGCGGGCGTCTTTCGCGCACCTCGCGCAGGATCAGCTCCCGGTGGTCGGCCAGATCGTCGAGCATCCGGTCGTGCAGCGGATTCGGCCCCAGACAGCCCGAGTAGCCGATGTCCGCCGTGAAGCCGCGGTGGACCGGGGCCATGTCGAGGATGAACGGCATCCCCGGCTCCAGCCGCCGGTCGGTGGGGAAGAACTGCAGCGGCACCTTGAACCCGGCGAACGCCGTACGGTCGCCGAACCAGGCGAACGGCAGGTGGAACCAGTCGCGCACCCCGCGCTCACGCAGCCAGGTCCGCTGCATCCGCGCCGCCTCGCGCTCCGTCACCCCCGGCCGCAGCCGGGCGGCGACCGCCTCCGCGCAGGCGTACGCGAGCCGTTGTACTTCCCTGAACCCCCGGAGCTCCGAGGCCTGTTCGGTCGAGACGCGCGAAGTCATGCCACCGTCCGTTCCCTGCCGTGTGCGGTACGTGCCCGTAACGTGACACTGATGAATGTGACAATGTCCGGCGGCTGCGTCAAGGGGTCGGGCCCGGCCTGTGGACAACCCCGCTGCGGACCCGGCCGGCCGGCTCCACCGGGCCCGGTCCGTGTCCTCCTTCGTGGGGTGCCCCTACGGGGCCGTACGTCTGGAGTCTGACGGGAATCCAGCCGCCAGGTCTGACGACCGGTGTGGCCCGCGCCACTAACGTCGATGACGTGAATGTCATTGCGGCTGAAGGCCTGAGCAAGCGGTTCCCCCGGGTGACCGCGCTTGACCGGCTCTCCTTGGACATCGGCCCGGGTGTGACCGGGCTGGTGGGCGCCAACGGGGCCGGCAAGTCCACGTTGATCAAGATCCTTCTGGGTCTGTCCCCCGCGACCGAGGGCCGTGCCGAGGTGCTCGGGCTCGATGTCGCCACCAGCGGCGCCGCGATCCGGGAACGGGTCGGCTACATGCCGGAGCACGACTGCCTGCCGCCCGACGTCTCGGCCACCGAGTTCGTCGTGCACATGGCGCGGATGTCCGGTCTGCCGCCCACCGCGGCCCGTGAACGGACCGCGGACACGCTGCGGCACGTCGGGCTCTACGAGGAGCGCTACCGCCCCATCGGCGGCTACTCGACCGGTATGAAGCAGCGCGTGAAGCTGGCGCAGGCCCTGGTCCACGACCCGCAGCTGGTCCTCCTCGACGAGCCGACCAACGGTCTCGACCCGGTCGGACGCGACGAGATGCTCGGCCTCATCCGCCGCATCCACACCGACTTCGGGATCTCGGTCCTGGTGACGTCCCACCTCCTGGGCGAACTGGAGCGCACCTGCGACCACGTCGTCGTCATCGACGGCGGATCGCTGCTGCGTTCCAGCTCCACCAGCGACTTCACCCAGACCACCACGACCCTCGCGGTCGAGGTCACCGACAGCGACACCCACCCCGACGGCACCGACGCGCTGCGCCGGGTCCTCGCCGGCGCGGGCGTCACCCTGCTCGGCCTCGACGGACTGGACACCCAGGGGCTGCCCGGGGCCGGCCACATCCTGCTCGTCGAGGCGACGGGCGAGGAGACGTACGACCTGGTGCGCGACAGCGTCGCGGATCTCGGTCTGGGCCTCGTCCGGATGGAACAGCGCCGTCACCACATCGCCGAGGTCTTCCGCACGGAGGGGGAGCCCGCGGCGCACGACCGGGCGCCCGCCGCGGCCGTGCCGGCCGGAGCCGTACTGCAGAAGGGGAGCGGTCGCGATGAGCACTGAGACCGGCGCCGCGACCGGGAGCGAGACCTCCCGGATCCACAACATCGGCTACCGCGCCTACGACGGCCCGCGCCTCGGCCGCGCCTACGCACGGCGTTCGCTGTACTCGCAGTCGCTGCGCGGTTCCTTCGGGCTCGGCCGCTCGGCCAAGTCCAAGGTGCTGCCCATGCTGCTGTTCGGCGTGATGTGCCTGGTGGCGGCGATCATCGTGGCGGTCGCGATCGCGACCCCCAACTCGACGAAACTGCCGGTCAAGTACACCTCGTTCGCGATCTACCTCCAGGCCGTCATCGGCCTGTTCCTGGCCGCGCAGGCACCGCAGTCGGTCTCCAGGGACCTCCGGTTCAAGACCGTGCCGCTGTACTTCTCGCGGCCGATCGAGCGGGCCGACTACGTGCTGGCCAAGTTCGCCGCGATGGTCACGGCACTGCTGGTGCTCACGGGCGCGCCGCTCGTCATCCTGTACGTGGGCGCGCTGCTGGGGAAGTTCGACTTCGCGGACCAGACCAAGTGGTTCGCCCAGGGGATGGTCTCGGTGGCCCTGCTCTCCGTGCTCTTCGCCGGTCTCGGCCTGGTCATGGCCGCGCTCACCCCGCGCCGCGGCTTCGGCGTCGCCGCGGTCATCGCCGTGCTGACCATCACCTACGGAGCGGTCAGCACCATCCAGGGCATCGCCTGGTCCACCGGATCCACCGGCGCGGTGCCGTGGCTGGGGCTCTTCTCACCGATCACGCTCGTCGACGGTGTGCAGACCGCGTTCCTCGGCGCGACCTCCGCCTTCCCCGGAGGGGAAGGCCCGGGGGCCGGGGCCGGGGCGGTCTACCTGATCGTTGTTCTCGCGCTCGTCGCCGGCTCGTACGCCGTGCTGATGCGCCGCTACCGGAGGGTCGGGCTGTGACCACCATCGAGATCGACCACACGTCCCGCTGGTTCGGCAATGTGGTCGCCGTCAACGACGTGAGCATGACCGTGGGGCCGGGCGTCACCGGTCTGCTCGGCCCGAACGGCGCCGGCAAGTCCACGCTGATCAACATGATGGCCGGGTTCCTCGCCCCCTCGACGGGCGCGGTCACGCTCGACGGACAGCCGATCTGGCGCAACGAGGCGGTGTACCGGCAGATCGGGATCGTGCCGGAGCGCGAGGGGATGTACGACTTCCTCACCGGGCGCGAGTTCGTGGTGGCCAACGCCGAACTGCACGGTCTGGGGGACGCCGAGGCGGCGGCCGCCCTGGCCACGGTCCAGATGGAGTACGCGCAGGACCGCAAGATCTCGACGTACAGCAAGGGCATGCGCCAGCGCGTGAAGATGGCCTCCGCGCTCGTCCACAACCCTTCCGTGCTCTTGCTCGACGAGCCCTTCAACGGTATGGACCCGCGTCAGCGGATGCAGCTCATGGACCTGCTGCGGCAGATGGGGGCGGAGGGCCGCACGGTCCTCTTCTCCTCCCACATCCTCGAAGAGGTCGAACAGCTCGCCTCGCACATCGAGGTGATCGTGGCCGGCCGCCATGCCGCGTCCGGTGACTTCCGCAGGATCCGCCGACTGATGACGGACCGGCCGCACCGCTATCTCGTGCGCTCCAGCGACGACCGCGCCCTGGCCGCCGCGCTCATCGCCGATCCGTCGACGGCCGGTATCGAGGTCGACCTCGGGGAGAACGCCCTGCGGATCCAGGCCGTCGACTTCGGCCGCTTCACCGCGCTGCTGCCCAAGGTGGCGCGTGAGCAGGGCATCCGCCTGCTGACCGTCTCCCCGTCCGACGAGTCCCTCGAATCGGTCTTCTCGTATCTCGTAGCGGCCTGAGTAGTGGCCTGAAAGGAGCGGTGACTCATGTACGACCCCACCGTCGCCCGGCTCACCTACCGGGCCCTGCTCGGCCGGCGCCGGGCCGCCATCCTCTTCGTCCTGCCCGCCCTGCTGATCGTCATCGCGGTCGCGGTACGGGCGTTCGCGGGGGCGGACGACCAGGTGGCCTCGGACGTCCTGGGCGGTTTCGCCATCGCGACCATGGTGCCCCTGATCGGCGTGATCGCCGGTACGGGGGCCATCGGCCCGGAGATCGACGACGGATCGATCGTCTATCTGCTGTCGAAGCCGGTGAAACGTCCCACGATCATCTTCACCAAACTGATCGTGGCCATCGCGGTGACGATGGTGTTCTCGGCGGTGCCGACGATGATCGCCGGACTGATCCTCAACGGCAACGGCCAGCAGATCGCGGTGGCCTACACGATCGCGGCGCTGGTCGCGTCGATCGCGTACAGCGCGCTCTTCCTGCTGCTGGGCACCGTCAGCCGCCACGCGGTCGTCCTCGGGCTCGTGTACGCGCTGGTGTGGGAGGCCCTGTTCGGCAGTCTGGTGCCCGGCGCGCGCACCCTCAGCGTCCAGCAGTGGTCGCTGGCGCTGGCCGAGAAGACCGGCGGGGGCGGCACCATCACCTCCGACGTCGGCCTCCCGGCCGCGACCGCGCTGCTGATCGTGGTCACGGTCGTGGCGACCTGGTACGCGGGCCAGAAGCTGCGCACGCTGAAGCTCGCCGGCGAGGAGTGAGACCGCGGATCCCGTGAAACCCCCGTTCCTTCCGGAACGGGGGTTTCCGCATATCGGACAGTCCTACGCGTGACTGTACGGATATCGGCTCGTTGTTCCAGATGCGTGGAGGCACCTGGAATCCGTGGCGTCGTGGCTTTCGTGAAATCGAGGAAGGCCGATGCGGCGGGGCCGTGGCCCCGTCGGTCGGTCCATGAGTGAGTGGCAACCGTGAGCGTCCTCCGCCCCTGAAGCCCGGGGAGTGGGCCGTCCGTTCGTTCCCTCACGAAGGAAGATCCACCCATGCCCACGGAAGTGGCCCTGCTCGAATCACGCGCGCTGCGCATCGAACAGATGGGGCGCGTCGACGCCCTCGACAAGGTGAAGAGCCTTGTCATGCTCCCGGACGGAATTCACGTTCGCACCGAGGACGTGGCGCGGTACTTCGAAGTATCCACAGGCGCCGTCAGGAGGCTGACCGACCGCCATCAGGAGGAGTTCACGGAGAACGGCATGCGAGTGCTCCGAGGCTCTGAGCTGCGGTCCTTCCATAGCGACATGATGTCGCTATGGGGTGGTGAGGAGGGTGAAGGTTATCCACAGGCAGCCACCCAGCTGCGCCTCTTCACCCGCAGGACCGTCCTCAACGTCGCCATGCTGCTTCGCGACAGCGACATCGCCCGATGCGTCCGTACGTATCTCCTCGACGCCGAACAGGAGGCGCGCGCGGGGTACGCCTCGCTCGAACACCGGGTCACCCGGGTCGAAAGCTGCCTGGCCGGTGTGGGCGCCGCTCTGCAGGAGCTCGGGCCGGTCCTCGGGCGGATGTCGCACCGACTGGACAGCCTCGACCGGAGGCTTGAGGTCACGCATCAGGTGGTCGGCGCCATGAGCGTCAGGCTGACCGGGGTGTCCGACGACATCGCCCGGCTCGACGGGCGGATGGACGCGCTGGCCCGCGGCCTGAAGGACCTCAACCGCCGGAACAGGAACCGCTGAGACGCCCCGGTGGCCGGTGCCGTCCCGACGCGTGTTCACCGGGCGCTCATCGCGCGCTCGTCGAATATTGGGTGGCACCGGTCCCCAGTCACCGGGCACAGTGAACGGAGACGGCATACGCCGGACCGGCGTCCGCCGGGTGCGGCACCACAGACCGGGAGAGGAGCGCGACGATGACCGAGAGTCCGAGTCCGTCGAGTTCCCCGCAGGGCGTGCCCGAGCCGGTGCCGGAGTAGTCAGCGACTGCTCCGCCGCGCCGCTCCGCGCAGCTCGCCCGGGGCGGCCGTTCCGCGCGCTGCGCGCGGCCGCCCTCCCGGAGGATTGGCCGAGTGGTAAGGCAGCGGCTTGCTAAGCCGTCGTCGGGGCCGTTGACCCCGCGCGCGTTCGATCCGCGCATCCTCCGCCGAAGAGGCCGCCGTGGCCACCGGCTCCTACAGCAACTGCTCCAGGGCGACCGCGATGCCGTCGTCCTCGTTCGACGCGGTGATCTCGTGGGCCACGGCCTTCAGATCGTCGTGCGCGTTGGCCATGGCCACACCGTGCCGGGCCCAGGCGAACATCGGGATGTCGTTCGGCATGTCCCCGAAGGCGATGGTGTCCGCCGCCTTGACGCCCAGCCGGCGCGCGGCCAGCGACAGGCCGGTCGCCTTGCTGAGGCCGAGCGGCAGGATCTCCACGACCCCCGGACCGGCCATGACCACGTCCACCAGATTGCCGACCGCCGCCCGTGCGGCCTTCGCCAGCGCGTCGTCGTCCAGCTCCGGATGTTGTATGTACACCTTGTTCAGCGGGGCGGACCACATCTCGGAGGCGTCCTTCACGGGGAGCGCCGGCAGCGGTCCCTCCTGGACGCGGTAGCCGGGGCCGACCAGCACCTCGCCGTCGAGCCCGTCGCGGCTCGCGGCCAGGGCCAGCGGGCCGACCTCGGCCTCGACCTTGGACAGGGCGAGCCCCGCGAGCTGGCGGTCCAGCGTGAGCGAGGTCAGCAGCCGGTGCTCTCCGGCGTGGTAGACCTGCGCGCCCTGGCCGCACACCGCGAGGCCCTCGTAGCCCAGGTCGTCCAGGATGTGCCGGGTCCACGGGACGGCCCGGCCGGTGACGATGATGTGCGCCGCACCGGCCGCGGTGACCGCGGCCAGTGCGTCGCGTGTGCGCCCGGAGACCGTGTCGTCGCCACGCAGCAGCGTGCCGTCGAGGTCGGTCGCGACGAGCTTGTACGGGAAGGTCACTTGGCGACCGGCTCCAGCAGCTCGCGTCCGCCCAGGTACGGCCGGAGCACCTCGGGCACCCGTACCGAACCGTCGGCGAGCTGGTGGTTCTCCAGGATCGCCACGATCGTGCGCGGGACGGCGCAGAGCGTGCCGTTCAGCGTGGACAGCGGCTGGAGGACCTTCTTGCCGTCGCGGTTGTCCCGCATCCGGACGGAGAGCCGGCGGGCCTGGAAACCGTCGCAGTTGGACGCGGAGGTCAGCTCGCGGTACTTGCCCTGGGTCGGGATCCACGCCTCGCAGTCGAACTTCCTGGACGCCGAGGCACCCAGGTCGCCGGTGGCGACGTCGATGACCTGGAAGGGCAGGCCCAGCGCGGTGAGCCACTGCTTCTCCCAGTCCAGGAGGCGCTGGTGCTCGGCCTCGGCGTCCGCCGGGTCGACGTACGAGAACATCTCGACCTTGTCGAACTGGTGGACCCGGAAGATGCCGCGGGTGTCCTTGCCGTACGTGCCGGCCTCGCGGCGGAAGCACGGCGAGAAGCCGGCGTAGCGCAGCGGCAGCTTGTCCGCGTCGATGATCTCGTCCATGTGGTACGCGGCGAGCGGGACCTCGGAGGTGCCGACCAGGTAGTAGTCGTCCTTCTCCAGGTGGTACACGTTCTCCGCGGCCTGGCCGAGGAAGCCGGTGCCCTCCATGGCGCGCGGGCGGACCAGCGCGGGGGTGAGCATCGGGACGAAGCCGGCCTCGGTGGCCTGGGCGATCGCCGCGTTGACGAGGGCGAGCTCCAGCAGCGCGCCGACGCCCGTCAGGTAGTAGAAGCGCGAGCCGGACACCTTGGCGCCGCGTTCCATGTCGATCGCGCCGAGCGCCTCGCCGAGCTCCAGGTGGTCCTTGGGCTCGAAGCCCTCGGCGCCGAAGTCGCGAATGGTGCCGTGGGTCTCCAGGACGACGAAGTCCTCCTCGCCACCGACCGGCACGTCCGCGTGGACGATGTTGCCGAGCCGCAGCAGCAGGCTCCTGGTCTCCTCGGCGGCCTCGTCCTGGGCGGCGTCGGCCGCCTTGACGTCGGCCTTGAGCTGTTCGGCCCGCTGCAGGAGCTCGGCGCGCTCCTCGGGAGAGGCCTTGGAGACGAGTTTGCCGAGCGATTTCTGCTCGGAACGGAGCTCGTCGAACCGAACCCCGGACGACCTGCGCCGCTCGTCGGCGGAGAGCAGGGCGTCGACGAGGCCGACGTCCTCTCCACGGGCGCGCTGGGAGGCGCGAACACGGTCGGGGTCCTCACGAAGCAGGCGAAGGTCAATCACCCCTCCAGGCTACCGGTGTCGGCTTCCCCGACTCGAACCGATATAGCCAAGCGTGTCACTTTGCCCGAATTGCCTGCATTGGTAATGCTGGGGAGGGATTCTGTGGCGCGGTGCGCGTGATCCCGTCAAGGGTGCGCGCGATCCCGTCAAGAAAGAGATCCATTTCCCCTAAATGGGGCAGAAAGGCCGCGCGTCTTGACGCATCGGCCTTGGGTGAAGGGGGAGTTGGCCGTTGCTTGTCCACAGGGGTGGAAGCTCGGCGAAAGTTATCCACAGGCTGTGAGGAAGGTCTGTGGACATGGAGGAGATCATTCCGAAAAGGGGGTTGAGGTACGTGGATTCACGGTTCAAACCCCGATCGCGCACTCGTTCGGGTGGGAATTGCTCGCCCTAAAGAGTTGATCAAGGGAATTCGACTGACAACGGATGACCTGTCGTCCTGTGGGCCGGTCCAGGCGGGGTGGGCCGATTTGTCGACCATGTCGCCTTGCGGTGTCGACTTGTCCCCAGGCCGAACCGCCGACCTGTGGATAACTTTTCCACGGATGACCATCGGCTGATCACACCGGCCGTGCGGGCGGCGTCCCGCAGGCGGACGCGGAGCGGCGCGCCGCCTGCGAGGAGGGGTCAGGCCCGGCCGTCCTGATTGCGAAGGAGCCAGTCGGAGGCCTCGGTGAACTCGGCGTCCGAGGTACCCGCCCGGAGCGGTCGCACGTCCTGCGGGCTCACCCCGGCCCGGGGGTAGGAGCCCAGGAACCGCACGTTCGGGCAGATCCGCTTCAGCCCCATCAGCGCCTCCCCGACCCGCCGGTCGGCGATATGGCCTTCGGCGTCCACCGCGAAGCAGTAGTTGCCGATGCCCGCGCCCGTCGGCCGGGACTGGATCAGCATCAGGTTCACCCCGCGCACCGCGAACTCCTGGAGCAGTTCGAGCAGCGCACCCGGGTGGTCGTCCCCGAGCCAGATCACCACCGACGTCTTGTCCGCGCCCGTCGGCGCCGAGGGGCGCGCCGGACGGCCCACCAGGACGAAGCGGGTCTGCGCGTTCTCCGCGTCGTGGATCTCCGTCACCAGCGGTTCGAGCCCGTACGTCGCCGCCGCGAACTCGCCCGCGAAGGCGGCGTCGTACCGCCCCTCCTGCACCAGCCGGGCCCCGTCCGCGTTGGACGAGGCGGACTCCCAGACGGCCTGGGGGAGATTCGCCGCCAGCCAGTTGCGCACCTGCGGCTGCGCGGCCGGGTGCGCGGTGACCGTCTTGATGTCCGACAGCTTGGTCCCCGGACGCACCAGCAGCGCGAACGTGATGGACAGCAGCACCTCGCGGTAGATCATCAGCGGTTCGCCGCTGGTGAGCTGGTCGAGGGTGGTGGTGATACCGCCCTCGACGGAGTTCTCGATCGGTACGAGGGCGGCGGCGGCCGTGCCGTTGCGCACCGCGTCCAGGGCAGCCGGCACGGACACCATCGGGACGAGCTCGCGGGTGGCGGCCTCCGGGAGCGTACGGAGGGCGACCTCGGTGAAGGTGCCTTCGGGGCCGAGATAGACGTAGCGCGTGGCGGACATACCGTCACCCTAATGCGCGGGGGGACCTCCAGGACCCGGAACGCCGAACGCCCGCGCCGCTCAGGACTCCAGGAGCCGCTGCCCCACGTACTCCCCCTTCGCCGCCCCGCCCGGCACCGCGAAGAGGCCGCTCGCCTCATGGCGGAGGAAGGGCGACAGCGCGTCGCCGCGGTCGAGTTTCCGCTGCACGGTGACGAATCCGCGCAGCGGATCCGCCTGCCAGCAGATGAAGAGCAGCCCCGCGTCCGGAGTGCCGTCCGTGGCCACCCCGTCGTGGTACGAGAACGGGCGGCGCAGCATGGCCGCGCCGCTGTTGCGCTCCGGCGAGGAGATCCGCGCGTGCGCGTTGTCCGGGATCAGGAGCTTTCCGTCGGGGCCCGCTCTGTCGAGGTCCATGGGGGTGGTCTCGGTGCCGCCGCTGAGCGGTGCGCCGTCCGACTTGCGCCGGCCGATGACCCGTTCCTGCCGCTCCACCGACAGCTTCTCCCAGTCGTCGAGCAGCATCCTGATGCGCCGGACCACCGCGTAGGAACCGCCCGCCAGCCAGGCGTACCGGGCGTCGGCGGCCTGCGCGGGGACGAAGATCCGCCGGTCGAAGTCGCTGTCGGCGGGCTTCGGGTTGCCGGTGCCGTCGATCTGGCCCATGAGGTTGCGTGCGGTCATGGGCGTGGCGGTGGCTCCGGGGGTGCGGTTGAAGCCGTTCATCTGCCAGCGCACGGTGGCCGTCGATCCGGCCTCCTTCTGCACGGCGCGCAGCGCGTGGAAGGCGACGAGCGCGTCGTCGGCACCGATCTGCACCCAGAGGTCGCCGTTCGAACGCGCGCTGTCGAGGTGGTCGGAGGAGAAGGGCGGCAGCGGGTCGAGCCCCGGCGGACGGCGGTCCGCCAGGCCCGTGCGTTCGAAGAAGGTGGCACCGAAACCGAAGGTGACGGTCAGCGAGGAGGGTCCGGCGTCCAGCGCGATGCCGGTGTCGTGGCCGGTGCCGTCGGCCGCCGTCCCGGTGGCGGGTTCGCCCGCCATCAGCCGCTGGGCCGTCGCCGACCAGCGGCGCATCAGGGCCGCCGCCTCCTTGCGGCCGGCGCCGGGGGCCAGGTCGAAGGCGATGAGATGGCCCCGGGCCTGAAGCGGGGTGGTGATCCCCGGTTGATGTTTCCCGTGAAACATCACCTCGGTGGAGCCGACCGAGGTGAGGGCGGTCGGCTCCTCGTCCTGGGTCAGGGCATGGCCGGTGGCACCGCCGGCCGCCCCGAGGACGAGTCCGGCCGCGCCGGCCGCCCCGGCGGTGCCGAGCAGCCGCCGCCGGGAGAGGGCGCCGGCCGTCTCCCCGGCGCCGCCCGGCGCCGGGGTTCCGCTGTCCGTGCCGCGTGGCCCGGAGGCGCCGGTACGGGTCTTTCCGTTCTGTGTGCTCACGGTGGTGCTCAGCCGATCTTCACGTTCTTGTCGACCGTGACCTGGTCGATCTCCGAGGTGCGGACGGTGACCGCGACGCTCCAGTCGCCCGCCATGGGGATCTGGACGCCGCTGGAGGTCCAGTGGCCCTCGGCCAGCCGGACGGGGACGGCGGGCAGCGGACCGATGTCCTTGGACTTCAGGGTGAAGGCCAGCTTCACCTCGGGGACGTCCATGGGCTTCCCGCCGGCGTCGTCGACCCAGAGGTGGACCGAGTTGGCGCCGGGGCGCCCCGGGTCCAGTTCCATGCGGACCGTGCCCTTGCCGTTCTGGCCGCCGGTGTCGAAGGGCAGGGAGAGGGCGACCGGCCCATTCGCGGCGGGAGCGCTGGAGGCCGGTGCCGAGGCACGGGCCTCCTCCTCGGTGCGGCCGGGTTCGGTCGAGGTCAGGACGGTGGTCACCGCCAGCAGGGCCACGGCCACCCCGACCTCCGCCAGGACCGAGCGGCGCAGCCCGGACCGGTCCGGGTCGGCGTCGCGTATCCGCTTCTTCTCGGCGGTCGCCACGGCGGCCTGCTGCCGGGCGAGCTGAGCGGCCCGCGCGGGGTCCTCGGGCGCGGACGCGGCGGGATCCTCGGAGACCGATTCGTTTTCCGCGACGACGGCCGGGCCCTGCCCGGACGACGCGTCCGCCCGCGCGCCGGAATCGGCCGCCGTGCCCGGGTCCGCCTCCGACGCGTCCGGGTGGGCCTCCGCCGGGGTCTCCGCGTCCGCCGCGGGCTCCGTACGCGCGTCCGGACCGGAATCCGCCCCCGTGATCAGCCGCCCGGTCCACCGGCGGGAGATCCAGGCGACGCCGACCAGGACGGCGACGAGCCCGACCTTGACCATCAGCAACTGCCCGTACCCCGTGCCCGTCAGCGCGGACCAGGTGCCGACCTGGCGCCAGGACTGGTAGATCCCGGTGGCGGTGAGCACGAGCACGCTGCCGAACGCGATGCCGGAGAAGCGCCGTACGGCGGAGGCGGGCAGGTCCGGAGCGCGGTACAGCGCGATCAGCAGGGCCGCGAGCCCGCCCAGCCAGGCGGCCACGGCGAGCAGGTGCAGGACGTCGACGGGCATGGCGATGCCCGACTGGAGACCGGTCGACGCGTGTTCGGCCAGGGCCCAGGTGCCCGCGATGCCCGCGGCGACGACCGAGCCGCCGATGGCGAGCCCGAAGGTGAGGTCCTTCTTCTCGCGGGCGTCCTCGCGCTTGGCGTACGCCCCGAACAGCACCGCGACGAACAGCGCGCTCGCACCGAGCAGCAGCAGCCGCGAGACGAGCGCCGCACCGGGCTTGGTGTCGAGGACGGCCTTCAGCCCGTCGAGGTCGAAGGCGTCGCCGAGCTTGCCGGAACCGGTGTACGGGTTGCGCAGCAGCAGCATGGCGAGGGTTGCCGCGGTGAGCGTCAGCCAGCCGCGCACGACGAGCCGCTGGAGCGGGCGCGAACCGGCTCCCCGCTGCCAGCACGCCAGGACGAACGCGGCGCCGCCCGCGAGCACGATGAATCCGGCGTAGGCGGCGTA
Organism: Streptomyces sp. NPDC057682; assembly: GCF_042799575.1. Taxonomy (NCBI): domain Bacteria; kingdom Bacillati; phylum Actinomycetota; class Actinomycetes; order Kitasatosporales; family Streptomycetaceae; genus Streptomyces; species Streptomyces sp. NPDC057682. Next base: position 396,926 of record NZ_JBHVIN010000001.1, read on the forward strand.
GCGCGCGATGCCGTAGAGCGTGCCGACGAGGCCGCCGCCGGCCTCGGTGTCCGGGAGGGCGACGGTGGTCTCGGAGGGGGCCCCGATGGAGAAGGTGAAGGCGCCGGAGACCGGGTGGCTGTCGGCGGAGACCGCCTGCCAGGCCACGGTGTAGGTGCCGTCGGGGAGTCCGGCGTGCAGCGCGACGCCGTACTTCACGGTGGAGCCGGCCGACAGGTCGCGCGGGGCGGCCTCGGTGTCGGCCCGCTTGCCGTCGGGGTCCAGGATCCTGATGGATCCCTTGCCCATGGCGACCTGCTCGGAGAAGGTCAGCGTGACCTCCTTGGGCGCGGTGGCGACCACCGTCCCGTCCTGCGGATCGCTTCCGGTCAGCGCGGCGTGCGCCGACGCGGGCCCCGCGAGGGCCAGCAGCAGCGCGAACACGGCGCCGGCCAGGGCGGCGGCGAGCCCGGCGAGGGCGAGCGGCCGGCGCCGCGGTGGCGCGGAGGGCCCGAAGGACGGGGCGGTGGCTGTCATGGTCGTCGGTCCCTCACTGCTTCTTCGGGTTGTGGGTGGTCTCCTTCACGGGAAGGTCGACCTTGAGGGGGCCGGCCTTCTCGAAGTGCAGTTCCACGGGCACCGTGTCGCCCTGCTTGGGCTGTTCCTTGAGCTTGGCGAACATGATGTGGTTGCCGCCGCGTTCGAGGTCGAGCTCCCCGCCCGCGGGCACGTCGAACGACGTCACCATCCGCATGACCTGGTTCTTCGTCTCGTGGATGGTGACCTCGTCCGAGAGCGGGCTGGTGACGGAGGTGAGCCGGTCGGCCGCGCCGCCGCTGTTGCGTACGACGAGGAAACCGGCCGCCATGTCGCTGACGGGCTGGGGCATGAACGCGCCGACGACCTTCAGGTCCGGCGTGCCGTCCGTGGACGAGCACCCCGCCAGCGTCAGGCCGGTGGAGAGGGCCAGGACGCCGGCGAGGACGGTGCGGCGGGTCACGGGTTCTCTCCCACGACGAGCTTGGGGAGGTCCTTGGTGTAGTCGTCGGGCGTGGTGTCCTCGCTGTAGAGGACGTACCCCTTGTCGGTCTTCGGGGAGAACGCGATGACCTGCGAGCCGTGCATCGAGACGACGGTGCCGTCCTTCTCCTTCTTCGGCGCGTCGATGCCGATGCCGATCTGCCGGGCACCCGCCTGGATGGTCGGGAAGTCGCCGGTCAGGCCGATGAAGGAGGGGTCCTGGGCCTTGAGCCAGGTGCCCAGCGAGGACGGGGTGTCCCGCTCCGGGTCGGTGGTGACGAAGACGACCTGGAGCTTGTCCCGGTCGGCCTCGGGCAGCGACTTCTTGGCGATCGCGATGTTGCTCATGATGAGCGGGCAGACGTCGGGGCAGTTGGTGTAGCCGAAGTAGATGAGCGTCGGCTTGCCCTTGGTCCGCTCGCGCAGGTCGTACTTCTTGCCGTGGGTGTCGGTGAGGACGAGATTCGGCTTGGTGAACGGCTGGTCGAGCACCGTCGCGGCCTTCGTCTTCGCCTCCACCGAGACATCGGCGATCGGCTTCTTGCCCTCGTCGTCGCTTCCGCCGCAGGCGGACAGGGTGAGGGCCGCCACGGCGACGAGCGCCGCGGCCAGCACAGACTTCTTAACCATGGAGCACTGTTTCCTGGTGGGTCGGTGGTACGGGGGTGGGGCACGGGGCCCGTCCGGTCCAACGGGCCGGACGGGCCCCGGACGTGATCAGGCGGTGCGGCGACGGCCGGCCAGGACGCCGAAGGCGACGCCCGCGACACCGATGACGATGCCGACGATGCCGAGCACCCGGGCCGTGGTGTCGCTGGAGGAGCCCGCCGAGGCGGTGGTCTGCTCGCTCTTCCCGTCGTCCTTCGCCGCGGCGTCGGCGCCGGACGCCGGGGCGGCCTCCTTCGCCTCCTCGGCGGGCGCGCTCAGCTTGAGGACCGGCGCGGGGCTCTCCGGCTCCTCGCCGTCCGCCTTCGGGGCCTCGATCCAGCGCACGACCTCCTTGTTGTCGTACGTCTGGATCGCCTTGAACACCAGCTCGTCGGCGTCCTCCGGGAGCGGGCCGACGGAGAGCGGGAACTGCTGGAAGCGGCCCGCGCCGATCCTGCCGTCGGCGGTGGCGGTCCAGGTGACCTTGGAGACGGCCTCGTTGATCGTCTTGCCGTGCATGTTCAGCGGCTTGGCGAGCTTGCTCTTGGTGACGTCGATCTTCCAGCCGGGCACGGGCTGCGGCATCACGGACGCGAGCGGGTGGTCGGTCGGGAAGTTGACCTCGACCTTGACCGTCGAGGCGTTGTCGCGCTCGTTGGGGACCTTGAAGTTGATGACGGCGTAACCGCCCTTGGTGGCCTCGCCCTGCGGCTGGACGCCGACATGGGCCGAGGCCGGACCGGCGAGCAGCAGTGCGGCGGTCGCGGCGATGCCGCCGGAGAGGGCGATGCGGGAGAGCTTCATGGCAGGGATCACTCCACTGGGGCACGTAGGAAAGGGTGCACCGGCGCGCGGGTGCGCGACGGGAGCGCGACACCTTCCGCACGAGCGGACGCGTACGGGCCGGGCCGTCCGGCACCGGGGTGCGGGCGGCGGCGCGTGCGTCGTGGGGCGGGCGTCGCGTCAGGCGGCGAGGGCGAACGCCGTGGGCGGCCCGCGCCTGATCACCAGATGCTGGAGCGGATCCCCGGTCGCCGGAGGCGGAGCGTCCGTGGCGGTACGGGGGGTGCGCGGCCCGGTCGTCGGGCAGCCGGGCAGGCCGGCGCGGAGCGCCGACACCAGGAAGAGCGCGGCGCGCAGGGCGCGCAGCCGGGCCCCGGCGGCCATCTGCTGGGCACCGTGGGCGGAGAGCCGGGCAAGCCGGAAGAGGGCGATCTCGCCCCGTCGCAGCAGCCAGCCGGTGGCCAGCGCGGCCAGCAGATGGCCCAGCAGCATGGGCAGGCTCGGCAGCGTTCCGGCGAGGCCGGCCGTGCCGGTTCCGGTCACGGCGGCCGTGTGCTGGTGGGCCTGGGAGGCCACCGACAGCGGGTCGACGCCCGCGGTGGTGACGATGCGGCGGGCGTCGGCGGCGGTCAGCTGGGCGGGCCCGGCCCCGCAGACGATGCTCGCCGCGAGCCGGATCAGCGGGTCCTCGCCGGACACGGCACGGGGCGACGCGGTGTGCGTCCCCACCCCGAACAGCGTGTGGAGGGCGATCTGTCCGCCCGCCAGGGCCGCGGCGATGGACGGCAGCGAACGTTCCCGTCCGGCGAGGGGGACGGCCACCGCGAGGATCCCGAGGAATCCGGCGAGCAGCGTCCACCACGGGACGAGCGCACAGGCGGCCAGCGCATGTCCGGCGGCGGACAACGCGACGCAGACCGCGGCGAACACCGCGGCCCTCAGCAGCCGCATACCGGCTCCGGCGCGTCCCACACGACTAGACATGGCCGGGCCATCATCGCACCCGGCTCCCCGCCTCCGTAGGGCAGGTCCGGAAGGTCGCCTTCCGCCCGAAAGGGTGCGAGCCGGGCCGTTCGGACCCCATACGGAGGGGGCAGAACGGTCCCGTGGGCCGGGAATGCACACGTGTGGCGTGTCCGGGTATCCGCCGAATGAGCGGTCTCACACCCCGCGCGTGCTTATGAACGGCACGGGGCGGCAATACGTATCGGTATGTCGAGCCGCAGCCAGGAGGCTGGAGCATGAGCATCTGGTGGTCACTCCATTTGCGGCGCGAGGCCGCGAGCGTTCCGCTCGCCCGCCGGTTCCTGCTCGGCACGATGGAGTCGGCGGGTGTGGACCCGGACATCTCCTTCGATCTGTCGCTCGCTCTGAGCGAGGCCTGCGCCAACGCCGTCGAGCACGGCGGGGCCCACCGGGACGCGGACGGCGGCGCGGAGGGCCGGGACGGCTGGGAGGAACCTTCCGCCACGGCCTGCGGGCAGTACCGGGTCACGGCCTATCTGGACGGTGAGATGTGCCGGATCGAGGTCGCGGACTCCGGACCGGGCTTTCCCGCCCGGCGCGCGCGGGCGCGCGACGCCGCGTCCCGGGGCGGCGGTCCGTCGTGCGGGGCGCAGTGCGCCGACCACGCCTCGCTCACCGCAGAGGACGGCCGGGGACTCTGTCTGATCGAGCAGCTCGCCGACCACGTCCACTTCGGCAACCGGCCGGGGCACGGCGGTGCCGTGGTGAGCTTCGACAAGGTCCTGAAATGGCGGGAGGGCGCCCTGCTCATGGTGTCCTGAGCGGGGCGCCCTCCGGCGGCGGGGGTGCGGCTCAGCCCTTGAGCCCCGCCATCCACGCCTCGACCTCGTCGGCCTGCCGCGGCAGCTGGTCCGAGAGGTTCCGGTTGCCGTCCTCGGTGACGAGGATGTCGTCCTCGATCCGGACGCCGATGCCGCGGTACTCCTCGGGGACCGTCAGATCGTCGGCCTGGAAGTAGAGACCGGGCTCGACCGTCAGGCACATGCCCGGCTGCAGCGTCCCGTTGACGTACGAGTCGGTCCGCGCGGCGGCACAGTCGTGCACGTCCATGCCCAGCATGTGACCGGTGCCGTGCAGCGTCCAGCGGCGCTGGAGGCCCAGCTCCAGGACCTTCTCCACGGTCAGGTCGCCCAGCAGACCCCACTCGACGAGCTTCTCGGTGAGCACGCGCTGCGCGGCGTCGTGGAAGTCGCGGTAGTCGGCGCCCGGCTTCACGGCGGCGATCCCGGCCTCCTGCGCCTCGTACACGGCGTCGTAGATCTTGCGCTGGAGCGGCGTGAACGTGCCGTTGATCGGCAGGGTCCGGGTGACGTCGGCGGTGTAGAGGTCGTTGGTCTCCACGCCGGCGTCCAGCAGCAGCAGCTCACCCGACCGCACCGCGCCGTCGTTGCGCACCCAGTGCAGGGTGGTGGCGTGCGGTCCGGCGGCGCAGATCGAGCCGTAGCCGATGTCGTTGCCCTCGATGCGGGCGCGGAGGAAGAAGGTCCCCTCGATGTAGCGCTCGCTGGTCGCCTCGGCCTTGTCGAGGACCTTCACGACGTCCTCGAAGCCGCGCGCGGTGCTCTCGCAGGCCTTCCGCAGCTCGGCGATCTCGAAGGCGTCCTTGACCAGACGGGCCTCGGAGAGGAAGACCCGCAGCTCCTCGTCGCGCTCGGCGGTGACCTTGTCGGTCAGCGCGGCCTCGATGACGGCGTCGTGGCCCCGGACGGCGCGGACCGGGCCGGTGGCCTCGGCGAGCGCCGCGGGCAGTTCGCGGACGTCCTTCGCGGGGATGCCCAGCAGCTGCTCGGCCTCGGCGAGGGAGTGCCGGCGGCCGACCCACAGCTCGCCCTGGCCGTCGAGCCAGAATTCGCCGTTCTCCCGGTTCGAGCGGGGCAGCAGATAGACGGTCGCCTCGTGCCCCTCGCCCGTGGGTTCCAGGACGAGGACGCCGTCCTGCGTCTGGTCGCCGGTGAGGTACGCGTACTCGGTCGAGGCGCGGAAGGCGTACTCCGTGTCGTTGGACCGGGTCTTCAGCCGGCCGGCCGGGACGACCAGGCGCTCGCCGGGGAAGCGCGCCGACAGGGCGGCGCGGCGGTCGGCGGTGTGACCGGCCTGGGCGATCGGCTCCAGGCCGTGCAGCTCGGTGTCGGCCCAGCCGGACTTCATGCTCGCGGCGAGCTCGTCGGAGACGCCCGGGTACAGGCCGTTCTTCCGCTGCTTGACCGGTTCGGACTCTTCGGACTCCGGGGTCTCCGGGTTCTCCGGGATGAGCTCCTCAGACACGACTCTGTCTCTCCTTGATACGACGCTGGACCCCCTCCATCGTACGGGCGTACGGAAGGGGGCCCAGGGCCGGAAGACCTCTTACACGCGGAGGTGGCGGCGGGCCGGGGGCGCGGGGGTCTCAGTCGAAACGGGCGGCGAGGAGGACCACGTCCTCGGTCTCGTCGCCCCGGTCGATCCCGTCGGGCAGCACGGTGCGCACCACGTGGTCGGCGACCGAGGCGGCGTCGTGGCGCAGCGCCTTCGGTACGCTCGCCGCCGCCGAGTGCAGCCGGGCGAAGGCCCGGTCCGTCGAGCCGCCGGTGCGGCGCAGCAGCCCGTCGGTGTACAGCAGCACGGTCTCCCCGGGGGCCGGGGTGATCTCCACGCTCGGCGCCTCCCAGCAGGACAGCATGCCCAGCGGGGCGGAGAGCGTGGTCTCGATGAACTCGGTGCGCCGCTCGCCGACGATCAGCGGCGGGGTGTGCCCGGCCCCGGCCAGCAGGATCTTGCGGCGGGTGGGTTCGCAGTAGGCGAAGAGCGCGGTGGCGGAGCGGGCCGGTTCGGTCAGCCGCATCAGCAGTTCGAGGTCGGACAGGACGGCGACCGGATCCTCGCCCTCCATCACCGCGTACGCCCGCAGCCCGGCGCGGAGCCGGCCCATGGCGGCCAGGGCGCTGGGCCCGGAGCCGCCGGCGGAACCGACGGCCAGACCGAGCGCCCCCTCCGGCAGGGCCAGCGCGTCGTACCAGTCGCTGCCGCTCTGCGCCGCCGCGTGATGGCGTACGGCCAGCTGGACGCCGGGGACCCGGGGCAGCCTGCTGGGCAGCAGTTCCTCGGTGACGGTGGCGACGTCGGCCCTGGCCCGTTCCAGTTCCAGGAGCCGGGCGAGGTGCTCGGAGGCGTAACCGGCGTAGAGGCCGACGAGGTGGCGCTGGCGCTCCAGAGGTTCGGCCGGCTCGTCGTAGAGCCAGACGGCGGCGGCGAGGGCGCCGGTGCGGTCGGTGGTGAGCGGCTGGGTGTAGCTGGCGGCGTAGCCGAGGCGGGAGGCGACCTCGCGTCTGCGGGGGTCCAGAGCGGGGTCGCCGAGCAGATCGGGGGCGGCGGACGCGGTGTCGGCGTCCGGTACGCCGTCGAGGATGCGGCCGTACGAGGTGGCGCTGCGCGGCACCGTCTCGATCTGGCCGAGTTCGGCGTGGGCGAGCCCGAGCCCGACGGTGGAGACGGGGCCCCGGCGGTCGGACGGCTCGAAGGCGATCAGCCCGCGGCGGGCGCCGACGAGGGCGGCCCCGGCTTCGAGGGTTTCGTGCAGGGCGGCGTCGAGGGTGCTGGTTCTGGCCAGCCGTTCGGTGAGCTCGTGGAGCGTGGTGAGGTCGGACACCCAGCCCGCCAGGCGGTCCTGGATGAAGGCGCCGGGGGCGGCGGGCACTTCTGACAGCGGCCCGGCAGTGTGAGCCGAAACCGGAACTGTGGGATCGATTCCAGCCACTTTCGGCAGGTGTGGGGCGCTCATGGTCGCCGGCTTTCCGACTGGTGTGATTCGTCGAATAGCATCGCAAACCCCCATGTCATTCTGCGCCGCTATCAATGCATCCACATGTACACGTACAAGTAAGGCGATGTCCAGCATTGTCCCTGCGGGATTGCTGGTGTCCATGTGACAAGTAAGTTGGCCAAAAAATGCACCCGGCGACATGTATTTGCGGTCGACTGGCTCTGCTCGACGGGGCTTGCCCGTGGGGTGAAGTCCCCGGGGAGCGTCATTCCGGGCGGGCTGGGTACGTTCTTCGTTGGACGGCCAGAGGTGACGGTGATCATCTCCGGAACCTGGCAGCGGGCCCGGACGTCCTCTCCTGTGACGGCCACGCCCCACCCCCGAGTGGCGAGGCCGCACCACGGACGGCAGGCGCGGCACACGCCCTGCACCTCGCGACGATCCCGACCGGAACCGGCTCGATTCGGCTCAGCACAGTTCACGCTCGGTACCCACGATCGACCCGTACCTCAGGCTCGATGAGCATGCACAGGCAGTGAAGACACGCGCACGCGACGTGACGGGCGCGTGGTGTGATGTGGAACCACGGCGTTCATCGGCGTTCAACGGAAAGGAACGAGCGCTCATGCGCGAGATCCTCGGAAGGCGACGCAGGCTCCGGCCCGGACGCGGAAGCGGGCCGGCCCGGCTCGACGCGGCCCTGACCTGTGCCACCGCTTGGCAGTGGCCCGTGCTCCCCGGTGCGGGGCTCCGGCAGGCACCCGGGCATGACGAGCGCGGCCGGGGCTGCGCCTGTCCCGATCCCGATTGCGCCGTGCCCGGAGCGCACCCCTTTGAGCCCGGACTCCTCGCCGCGACGACCGACGCCCGGATGGTGCGCTGGTGGTGGACGAAGCGGCCGGCCGCGCCGGTCCTGCTGGCCACCGGCGGCCGGGCGCCGTGCGCCCTGAGCCTGCCGGCCGTCGCCGGCGCGCGGGCGCTGGCCGAGCTGGACCGGATGGGCGTGCGGCTGGGGCCGGTCGTGGCCACCCCCACCCGCTGGGCGCTGCTCGTCGCCCCGTACAGCCTGGAACGGCTCGGTGAGCTGCTGTACGCGCAGGACTGGGTGCCCAGCTCGCTGCGGTTCCACGGGGAGGGCGGCTATCTGGTCCTTCCGTCCTCGGTGATCGGCACGGGGCAGGTGCGCTGGGAGCGGGCGCCGGAGCGGCAGGTCCGGCGCGGCGTCCGCGGCGGTGCGCCGGCGGCCGTGGCGGCTCCGTGGCTGCCGGACGTGGGGGCGGTGCTGGACGCGCTCGTCGAGGCCGGCACGGGGGCCCCGGACGGCGGCAGCCGGCTGGCGTACTGACCGGTGCGTCCGGTCCGGTGGGCCGGGCGCGGCGGACGGAGGCGGGCCCCGGTGTTCGAACCGGCCGGGGCGGGGCGGGGGCCGGGGCCGGAGCGGGCCGCGCCTTGCCGGAATCCGTCGTGCCGTCAGGAATGCCCTGCGGGCCGGCAGGCCGCCGCGATCGGGAATTGCGTAGCGAACGAGGCCGGTCCTGATCCCTTTCTGTTCTTCTTGCGCCGCTTCTTCTCGGTCCGCTTCTTCTTGAGGCGTTTTCATTACCGAGTGCGTTCGGATCTCGTGTGTGCCGCGCTCACGCGCTGTCCACCGCGGGCGGACGAATCGGGCATGCAAAGTCTGCCGGTGCAAAGACCGCCGGTGGTCCGATTTCTGACGGCTCTTCCGCACGGCGTTCGAAGGGCCGTCGAAGGTGTCTTCGGTACGCACTCCCGGGCCGTTCGGGGCCGCAGGGCTCTCCGGTGCTTTCTGTCCGATTCCGAGCGGTCCTGTGGCCGTGAAGGCGGACTGTCGACGGGGAGTCCAACAGTGCCGCGTGGGCGGCGGGTTGGAGTCCGGAGGTGGCCGGACGGGCTCCGGGGCAGCCGGAAGCCTGCGGGGAGCGGAGTGGAGGGGGCGTTGCGCCCAGGGCGCGGGCCGGGGCGCTGTGAGCGGCCTGTGCGCGGCTTACGCGCCGTCCCGTGCGCCGTGTGCGCGCCGGGTCCGGACATGAGGATGCCCGATCGCTGGCGACGGGGGATACACCAACAACCGGGCTTCTAGAACGGTAACAAGAGATCTGCCGTTCGCAAATTCGATCTCGTGTATTCGGACAGCGATTTACCGGTCGGTACGGGCGACTGTGACGCGAGTCACCGAACGTGTCCGGCGGGGGTCACTGTCAGCTGAGGGTCACCTGACGGTTGGTGAGCCCGCCACGCGCCCGGCGCTCCTCCGCGGTGAGCGGCGCGTCCGAGGCGAGCGCCCCGGCCAGCCGCTCGGCGAACGCGGCGGCCGGCTTCTCGCACTCCTCGGCGCCCATCGTGCTCGGCAGGTCCCACACCGGGACCATCAGGCCGTGCGCGCGGAACGAGCCGACGAGCCGGGTGCCCTCGCCGAGCGAGGAACCGCCGGCCGCGTGCAGCCGGGCGAGCGCGTCGAGGAGCTGCTCCTCGGGGTGCGGCATGACCCAGCGCAGGTGGTTCTTCTCGGGGGTCTCGCACCAGTAGGCGGCGTCCACACCGGAGAGCAGCGCGGTGGGGATCGCCGCGTCGTTGGCCCGCTCCAGGGAGGCGGTCACCTCCGCCGTGGCGTTCTCCGCGTCCGGCACCCAGAACTCGAAGCCCTCGTGCACCACAGGCGCGAACGGGGCGTCGGCGTCCAGCAGGTCCTGGAGGCGCGGCCCCTCCTCCGTCACCCGGCGCGCCGGGACGGGCGAGCCCGGCTCGGCCGCCAGGGCGCGCTGCAGGGTGTCGGCGAGGTCGCGGCTGAGGTCGCCGGACGAGGTGTCGTTCTGCAGGGCGAGCAGCACCGAGCCGTCGTCGCGGCGCAGCGCCGGCCAGGCCATCGGCAGGACGGTCGCGAGCGTCACCGACGGAACGCCCTCGGGCAGGCCGCCCTTGAGGGACAGCTCGACGGTGGCGGCGGGGACCAGCTCGCGCAGGGCGACCCAGTCGCACTCGCCGGTCAGCCCCTCGAAGGGGCGCTGGACCAGCTCGGTGACGGCCTGGGCGGCGGCGCGCCCGTGGCAGGCCTTGTAGCGGCGGCCAGAACCGCACGGGCAGGGCTCACGGGCCCCGACCACCGGGATCTCGCCGTCCTTGAGCTGCTGCTTCCCGGCCTTGGTCTGAGGGCGCTTCTTCGCCATGGTGGGCTTTCTCCCGAATGCGACAGTGCGGTCTGGGCCGCGAGTCTATGGGGTGCCTGTCCGCGATCCCGGGGTGCAGCCGCGTTTGTGCCGGGGGACGGGGTCCCGGCCTCCCCGGCCTTCGGCCCCTTGCAGCCGGGCCCTGGGCCGCCGGCTCAGCCCGCGTCGTCGAGGAGGGCGGCGAGGTCGAGCCCGTCCAGGCCCCCCGCTCCGCCCGTCATGTCCACGGCGTTGACACCGCCCACCGCGTTCACGGAGCGGGTCCCGTGCGGGCCGGCCGCGCCGGAACCGCTACCGTGCCGTGCTCCCGCGCCCCGGCTCCGCCCCTCGCCGCGCGCGCCCCGCTGCGCGCCGGTACGGCCGTGTCCGCCGCGCCCGCCGTGTCCCTCGTTGACCAGCACCCAGACGGTGACCTCACCGGGGGAGTCGTCCCGTACGCCCCACTCCTCGGCGAGGGCGCTGATGATGTTCAGCCCTCGGCCGCCGCGTGCGGTCACCGAAGGAGTGGCCGGAATGGGTCTGGTCGGACCGCCTCCGTCCGTGACCTCGACGGTCAGCCCGCCCGTACGGTCGACGCACCAGGCCACGCGCACATCGCCGTCGCCCGCCTCGGTCTGCCGTCCCAGCGGCCTGCCGTGCCGGCAGGCATTGCTCAGCAGTTCGGAAAGGATCAGCACCGCATCGTCGACGACCGTGTCCGACACCCCGTGGCTGCGCAACTGATCACGCATCCTGCGTCGTGCCTGCCCCACGCCCGCAGGGCCATGGGGAACGGCCATGCTCGACGACGTGGGCACTTCCTGTGCCACCACCAACGCCACCCCCGAGACCTCCTTTGCCCCACGCCACGGTGTGGATGCCCTCCCGGACTGGACCGGAAACCGGCCAAAGGCCTGCCGGTGACGCACTCGTAACCCTTGAGTACGCGCCGAATGCGCCGGTGTACTCCCTGTGACTGATGTTACGAGCGTCCCAGATGTGACAGAACCTGTTTCGGGCGATTGGTGATGATTGCCTCGACACCGAGGCGTACGCAGAGTTCGACGTCCTCGGGTTCGTTCACCGTCCAGACGTGGGCGCGGTGGCCGGCGCGGTGCAGACGCTCGATGTAGCCGGGGTGGCTGCGGACGATCCGCATGCTCGGTCCGGCGACCCGGGCTCCGGCGGGCAGCCGCCCGTCGCGCAGGCGCGGGGAGACGAACTGCATGAGATAGACGGTGGGCAGGTCCGGGACGGCGGCCTGGATCCGGTGCAGGGAGCGTGCCGAGAAGCTCATGACCCGGATCGGGGAGGGCCCTTCGGCCGGCGGCTGATCGAGCCCGAACCGCTTGAGGAGGTGCAGCAGCCGCTCCTCCACCTGCCCGGCCCAGCGGGTGGGGTGCTTGGTCTCGACGGCCAGTTGCAGGGGGCGGCCGGTGGCGCGTGTCTCCACGAGGAGTTCGAGCAGCCGTTCCAGGGTGAGTACGGAGGTGAGTTCGCCCGGGACCGGGTCCCAGTCCGGGGACTCCGTCTCGTCCCGGTCCTTCCATGAGCCGAAGTCGAGCGCCGCGAGCTCGCTCAGCTCCAGCGCGGAGACCGCGCCGCGCCCGTTGGACGTACGGTTCACCCGGCGGTCGTGCACACATACGAGCTGACCGTCGGCCGTGAGCCGCACATCGCACTCCAGGGCGTCGGCACCGTCCTCGATCGCCTTCCGGTACGCGGCCAGGGTGTGCTCGGGGGCGTCGTCCGACGCGCCCCGGTGCGCGATGACCTGGATGGGATGCGGGCTGGGGCGCTGCTGCCGTGCTGGGGTCACCGCGTCATGGTGTCACCGGGAGGCCGCGGGTGGGCGCACCTTGAGCGGCAGGACCGTTTTGTCCGATGTAAAGGCTCGTGCGCGGATGCACAGGTCCTGCTTACAGTGGCCTGACGTGCTGTGGGAAAAGCTGGTCCCAGACACGTACACAGCGGATCTCTTGCCGAATCATGACGTGGAACCGAGGAGTAAAGAGCTGTGAGCACAGAGAACGAGGGCAACGAGGGCACCGCGGCCGAGGCCGCCCCGTCCGTACCTCCCGTGCCGGCCGACGCTCCCCGGGCCGCCGCCGACGACGCGCCCGCCGCCTCCCCGCGGCAGGACGCGCCGCCCGCGCAGCAGCCCGCCCCCACGCCGTCGGAGACCCCGACGGCGCAGCAGCCTCCCGTCCCGCCGTCGGACGCCCCGACGGCCCCTCACTCCGCGGAGCGGCCCGACCCCTCCCCCGGGCAGCCCGCGGCCCCCCTTCCGGACCCGGCCACCGCGCCGGCCGCTCCGGTCCACGGCGGCGTGCCCGCCTACCCGGCGCCGCACGCGCCGCAGTCCGCGGCCGACGCCAACTGGCCGCCGCCCCCGCCGGCCGTTCCGGCGTACGCCCAGTCCGCCCAGGGCGGCGGTCCCGTGTGGGGCCCGCCCGGCCGGCCGCAGGCGGCCGACGCGCCGCGCAAGCGGGGCGCCGGCGGCCTGGTGGCCGCGGTGGTCGTGGCGGCGCTCGTCGCCGGCGGCATCGGCGGCGCGCTCGGCTTCTGGGCGGCGGACAACCGCTCCGACGACACCGGTTCGACGACGGTCTCCGCCACGGGCACCCCGCAGGACCTCAAGCGCGACCCCGGCACGGTCGCGGGTGTCGCCGCCAAGGCGCTGCCGAGCGTCGTCACGATCGACGCCCAGGGCGGCGACGGCGAGGGCGGCACGGGCACCGGCTTCGTGTACGACAAGGAGGGCCACATCCTCACGAACAACCACGTGGTGGCCTCCGCGGCGGACAGCGGCCAGCTCACGGCGACGTTCTCCAACGGCAAGAAGTACGACGCCGAGGTGGTCGGCCGGGCCCAGGGCTACGACGTCGCCGTCCTCAAGCTCAAGAACCCGCCGCAGGGCCTGACCCCGCTCCCGCTGGGCAACTCGGAACAGGTGGCCGTCGGCGACTCGACGATCGCGATCGGCGCCCCGTTCGGCCTCTCCAACACCGTCACCACGGGCATCATCAGCGCCAAGAACCGCCCGGTCGCCTCCGGCGACGGCTCCGGCGGCAGCAACTCGTACATGAGCGCCCTCCAGACCGACGCCTCCATCAACCCGGGCAACTCCGGCGGCCCCCTCCTGAGCGCCGGCGGCGCCGTCATCGGCATCAACTCCGCGATCCAGTCCACCGGCAGCACCGGCCAGAGCCAGGCCGGCTCCATCGGCCTCGGCTTCGCCATCCCCATCAACCAGGCGAAGAACGTCGCCGAGCAGCTCATCAAGACCGGCCAGCCCGTCTACCCGGTCATCGGTGCCACGGTCACGATGGAGGAGAAGTCCGGCGGCGCCGTCATCTCCGACCAGGGCGCCGGCGGCACGGACGCCGTCACCAAGGACGGCCCCGCCGCCAGGGCCGGTCTGCGCGCCGGCGACGTCATCACCAAGTTCAACGACACCGTCGTCGACAGCGGCCCCACCCTCATCGGCGAGATCTGGACCCACAAGCCCGGAGACACCGTCACCCTCACCTACAAGCGCGACGGCAAGACCCACACCGCCGAAGTCACCCTCGGCGAACGCAAGGGCGACAGCTGACCCCTCCCGTCCCCCCGACCCTCGGGCGGCAACCGTGCGGCCGGGCCACAGCCGGTAGGCTGTAGCCCGTTCCGCGCCGGGCAGACGGGCACGCGGGGCATGGGTGGGTTGCCCGAGCGGCCTAAGGGAACGGTCTTGAAAACCGTCGTGGCAGCGATGTCACCGTGGGTTCAAATCCCACACCCACCGCCAGGTCAGAGAGTGAGCAGGTCAGAGGGCGGGTCTCCGAGTCGGAGGCCCGCCCACTGCGTGTGCCTTGGTCTCCCCGGGCACCTGTTCTCGCGGTGTCGGGCGGCCCGTACGGGCCATGCGCGGGCCAGGAGTGCGCGGATGCGCCGAGGCGTTCTGCTGGATCTGACTGTCTCGTGCGCGGCCTGTTCGCCGTCCCTGTACGGGCTGCTTGAAGGCACACTCGCGCCTGCTCGATCGGTCGGGGGGCCGCTTGTGCTTGTGCGGTGGGCCGTCAGGTCGGGGGTGTGCAGCGGGGGGTGGTGAGGCGGGCGGCGGAGGCGATGGTGGCGCGGGCCTCGGGTTCGGGGAGGCCGGTGCGGACGGCGGCGCGGGTGAGGGCCTCGGTGAGGGCGTCGCCGAAGCCGTGTTCGTAGGCGCGGCAGGCGGCCCAGAAGAGGCGGGTGTTGCGCTGGCCGTGGTGGGCGGCGAGGACGAAGCGGATGAGGCCCTGGCCCTGGTCGGGGTGGTGCGCCGTGCCGCCGCGGGGGCGGGGCGGGGGTGTGAGGAGGTGGAGGAGGGCGCGGGGGCAGGGGGCCGGCGGGAGGGTGCCGGTGCCGGGCACCAGGCGGTAGGTGCCGTGGGCGGTCGTGGAGCCGGGGCCGACGAGATAGCCGCCGGAGCCGCGGACGTCGATGCCGGGGGCCAGTCGGCCGGCCGAGTTGGGCACCGTCACATCGGGCGGGCCGGAGAGCCAGAGATGTCGGCCGCCGCTGGGGGTGAGCACCGTGACGGTCGGGGGCAGGGTGAACAGGTGCTCCAGGGCGAGGTGGCGCAGGGCGGCCGCGGAGTCGTGCCGGCCGGTGGCGTCGATGTCGAGGTCGATGCCGATGAGGTGGTGCGGCGCCCGTCCGCAGGCGATGCCGTAGCCCGTGGCCCAGGGGGCGGCGGCGAACAGGGCGCGGACCGCGGCGGGGTCGGTGGTCGCGTCGTGGACGCCGTGTCCGGGGCGCCCGCAGGCGCCGCGGCAGGGGCTCGGGCCGGGCCGGTCGCGGTGCGGGGAGCGGAGGGCGGGGAGCTTGTTCGCGGACAGCGGGATGACGGGGAGCCCGTGCTCGGCGGCGGAGAGCGCGTGGGCCAGGGCCAGGGTGGCGGTTCGCCGGTCGAAGGTGGCCATGGAATCATTTTCGTACGCGCGTTCGAGTATGGGAAGGGGGGAAGGGTCCGGAGGTCGTCACGCGGTGGGTGCGGGCGGGGTGGTGTAACGCTTCTTCGCCTGTGGCGTACGGGGGCCGGGCCGAGGGGCCGGTCGTCGGGGAGCTTGTGACTTCTGAGGGTTTGGCGGCCCTTCCTCACGCTTGCGGGGGAATGGGGAGAGGAGGGTGGTTCGCCGGGGCGGCCTTGGGCAGCACTGTTGTCGCGATGTCGCGACACCACCCGGGCGGTCGGCCAACTGGCCCGGGACCAGCCTTACTTCCGGTCTCTGGAGGAAAAACATGGCAAGCATCCGTACCGCTCGCGTCCTCGCCGCCGTGGCCGCTCTGCCGCTCGCCGCCGTGCTGCTCGGCGGTGTCGCCCAGGCCGACAACGGCTCGATCGCGAGCAACGGATCCGAGGCGGGCGTGGCCACGATCGGCAACAGTGGGGACAACTTCGGGAACGCGTCCACCTCCCAGCAGCAGGCCGTCGGCCTGGGCGCGTCGAACACGAGCAACTCCGCGCAGGTGAACGGCTCCGCGTTCACCTGGATCGATCAGGCCGACCACAGCGTGACGGTGAACTTCACGCCTCTCTGGTGAGCCGCCGCCTGGCGCGGCCCGGTCGGGGGGCCGGACCGCGGTCGGGGGGAAGCAGAGTCTGCGCATCGCCGCTTCGGTGGCGGTGCGCAGATCTGTGTCCGGGGCTCCGGGTGCCCTGCCGCAGACGCGTGTCTGGGGTTCTGGGTCTCGGGTGCGGGCGTGTGTGCGAGGGTGCGGATCTCGGGTGCGGGGGTGTGTCCGGGGCCGCGTTCGGGCGTGCGACCGGGGTGGGTGTGGGGGGTCGGATCTCGGACGCAGGCGTGTGTCAGGGGGGTTCGGAGCTCGGCTCGTGTGCACTCCGCCTTGACGCGGCAAGGAATCTGACGGACAGTCAGAAACCTTGATTCTCGTGTCTTCTCCCGGGAGGCAGTCGACGTGCACCTGGCACCGACCGAACGCCAGCAGGCGCTCCGCGCCGAACTCCGCGCGTACTTCCGGGAGGTGATGCCGGGCCCGGGGGCCGCTCCCGGCGGCGAGGCCCGCGGTGGAGCCTCGGGCCCCAGCGGCGCTCCGGCCCTCGGCGCTTCGGCTTCCGGCAGCGCATCGGCCCCTGGTCGCCGCGCCGCCCCCGATCAGGACCCCGAGGCCCAGCGGCGGCTGCTGCGCAGGATCGGTGCGGACGGGATGCTGGGGCTGGGCTGGCCCGTCGAGTACGGCGGGCAGGGCCGGGGCGCGGACGAGCAGTTCGTGTTCTTCGACGAGGCGTACCGGGCCGGCGCCCCCGTCTCCATGGTCACGCTCAACACCGTCGGCCCCACGCTGATGAAGTACGGCACCGAGGAGCAGAAGGCGTACTTCCTGCCGCGCATACTCGCCGGCGAGACCGTCTTCGCCATCGGTTACAGCGAGCCGGAGGCCGGTACCGACCTCGCGGCGCTGCGTACCAGGGCCGTACGGGACGGCCACTCCTGGACCATCGACGGGCAGAAGATCTTCACCAGCAACGCGCAGAACGCGGACTGGATCTGGCTCGCCTGCCGCACCGACCCCGAGGCGCCCAAGCACCGGGGCATCTCGATCCTGCTCGTACCGACCGACGCACCCGGGTTCTCCTGGACCCCGATCGAGACGGTGGGCGGTCTCACCACCACCGCCACGTACTACGACGGCGTCCGCGTCCCGGCCACCGCGCTGGTCGGGGCCGAGAACGGCGGCTGGGGGCTGATCACCAACCAGCTGAACCACGAACGCGTCGCCCTCGCCGCGATCGGCATGCAGGCCGAGGACGTCTACGCCGCGGCCCTCGCCTTCGCCCGCACCCCCGATCCGGCGACCGGCCGCCGCCCCGCCGACGAACCGTGGGTGCGCTCCCGGCTGGCCGAGGCGCACGCCCGGCTCGCGGCGACCCGGCTGCTCAACTGGCGGCTCGTGGGCGCCGTGGGCGCGGGCGCGCTGGCCCCGGGCGACGCGAGCGGCGTGAAGTTCGCCGGGACCGAGAGCGCCGTCGAGGTCTACCGGATGTGCCAGGAGATCACCGGCGACGCAGGTCTGGTCCGGGCCGGTTCGCCCGGTGTCTTCGGGGACGGGGAACTGGAGCGGATGAACAGGGCGGCGCAGATCAACACGTTCGGTGGCGGCGTCAGCGAGGTGCAGCGCGAACTCGTCGCCACGATGCGGCTCGGGATGAAGGGGGGAAAGCGGTGACGGACGGTGCGGAGGGGGTTCCCGCGGCCGGTGGGCCCCGGCCCGGGGACACGGACGCGTTGTACGTACGGCTCAAGGCGTACGAGGGGCGGCCCGCCGCCGAGGCCGGGGTCGGCAAGGACCCGGTCAACGAGCCGATGATCCGGCACTGGTGCGAGGCGATGGGGGACACGCACCCCGCGTACACCGGGCCGGACGGCGTCGCCCCGCCCGCCATGCTCCAGGCGTGGACGATGGGCGGGCTCTCGGGGCACACGGACCGCAGCGGGGCGTACGACGAACTCTTCGGGCTGCTCGACGGCGCGGGCTGCACCTCGGTGGTCGCGACCGACTGCGAGCAGGAGTACCTGCGTCCGCTGCGGCCCGGCGACGCGATCACCTTCGACGCGGTGATCGAGTCGGTGTCGGAGCGCAAGACGACCAAGCTCGGCACGGGGTACTTCGTCACCACGCGCATGGATGTCCGGGCCGGGGGCGAACTCGCCGGGACGCACCGCTTCCGCATCCTCAAGTACCGCCCGGCGAACCGGAATCCCCAGCCTCGCGCCGCGACCGCCCCGAAGGCGGTCCCGCAACGCTCGCGCCCCGTGATCAACCGCGACAACGCCGGCTTCTGGGAGGGCGTCGCCGCCCACCGGCTGCTGATCCAGCGCTGCACGGCCTGCGCGACCCTGCGTTTCCCGTGGTTGCCGGGGTGCAACGCCTGCGGCGGGGCGGACTGGGACACGGTCGAGGCCTCGGGCGAGGGGACCGTCTTCAGCCATGTCGTCATGCACCATCCGCCCTTCCCCGCGTTCAGCGAGAACGGTGCGGGCGGTCCGTACGCCGTGGCGCTGATCGAACTGGCCGAGGGCGTCCGGATCGTGAGCAATGTGGTGGGGGTGCCCTTCGACAAGGTGCGGGTGGGGATGGCGGTACGGCTGGAGTTCCTGCGTACGGACCCCGAGCTGGTGCTGCCGGTCTTCCGGGGGAGCGAGGGCTGACATGGACTTCACACCGAGCGAGGAACAGTCCGAGGCGCAGGGGCTCGCGGCCCGGATCCTCGGCGATCTGTCGACGCACGACCGGCTCGTCGCGGCCGGCACCGGTACGGACGCCGGGCTGTGGAAGGAGCTCTGCGCGGCCGGACTGCCCGCCGCCGTCGAGGAGACCGGACTCCTCGGCCTGGTGCTGATGCTGGAGGAACAGGGCCGGACCACCGCCCAGGTGCCGCTGGCGTCGAGCGGGGTGTACGGGCTGCTGGCCGTCGCCCGGCACGGTACGGACGAGCAGCGCGCCCGGCTGCTGCCCGCGTTCCGCGACGGTACGGCGGTGGCGGCGGGCGCGTTCCCCGGCCGGGGCACCGTCCGCGCGGAGCGGGGCGGCCGGCTGAGCGGCACCGTCTCCGTGGTGCCCTGGCTGCGGGACGCCACGCACGTCCTGGTCGCCGACGCGGACCGGGCGCTGTGGTTCGTCACGACGGCCGACCCCGGCGTGCTGATCGAACCCGTCGAGACCACCGCCCCCTGGTCGGCCGGCCGGCTCGTGCTGTCCGGGGCTCCGGCGGAACAGGTGGGGGGACCGGGGGCGTACGAGGGCGGGGCCGGCGGGCGCGCCGATGGGCCGGGGGCGTACGCGGACGTCCTGGCCATCGCCCGTACGGCGTTCGCGGGGCTTCAGGCGGGGGTGTGCGCCGGGTCGCTGGCGCGTGCGATCGCGCATACCGCCGGCCGGCAGCAGTTCGGGCGCCCCCTCGACCACCGGCAGGCGGTCCTGCTCCGGGCGGCCGACGCGTACATGGACACCGAGGCGATCCGCGTCACGGCGTACGAGGCGGCCTGGCGCCACGACGCGGGGCTGCCGTACGCGGCGCAGGCGTTGACCGCCGCGTGGTGGGCCTCCGAGGCGGGGAAGCGGGTCGTCCACGCGGGCCAGCATCTGCACGGCGGCACGGGCGCCGACCTCGACCACCCCGTGCACCGGCACTTCCTCTGGGGGCGCCAGCTCGACGCCCATCTGGGCTGCGGCAGCGAAGTGCTTCAGGAACTCGGCGAACTGCTGGTGAAGGAGGGACCGGAGTGAAGGCCGGTGACGTACTCGCCCCGCTGGAGATCGAGGTGACGCGCACCCTGATCGTGGCGGGCGCGCTCGCCTCCCGCGACTACCAGGACGTGCACCACGACGCGGAGCTGGCCCGGGAGAAGGGCTCCCCGGACATCTTCATGAACATCCTGACGACGAACGGGCTGGTCGGCCGGTACGTCACCGACCGCTTCGGCGCCTCGGCGGTCCTCCGCACGATCGCCATCCGGCTGGGCGCCCCCAACTACCCGGGCGACACCATGGTGCTCAGCGGCACCGTGACCGAGGTCGACGGCACCGGGACGACCGCCCGGGTGGCGGTCGTCGGCGTCAACGGGCTGGGCCGGCACGTCACCGGAACCGTGACGGTGAGCGTGGCCGCCCCGGAGGGATCCGCATGAGCGTGCGCAGGGCGGACTCGCTGGGCGGCCGGGCGGCCGTCGTCGGGATCGGGGCGACGGAGTTCTCCAAGGACTCCGGGCGCAGCGAACTCAAACTGGCCGTCGAGGCGGTGCACGCGGCGCTCGACGACGCGGGACTCGCCCCCGCCGACGTCGACGGGCTGGTCACCTTCACGATGGACACCAGCCCCGAGATCACCGTCGCGCAGGCGGCCGGCATCGGCGAGCTGTCGTTCTTCTCGCGCGTCCACTACGGCGGCGGCGCGGCCTGCGCCACGGTCCAGCAGGCGGCCCTGGCCGTCGCCTGCGGGGTGGCCGACGTGGTGGTCTGCTACCGCGCGTTCAACGAGCGCTCCGGGCGCCGCTTCGGCTCCGGGGTGCAGCGCCGCGAGCCCACGGCCGAGGGGACGGCCCTCGGCTGGAACCTGCCCTTCGGACTGCTCACGCCCGCCTCCTGGGTGGCGATGGCGGCCCAGCGCTATCTCCACACGTACGGGCTGACACCGGAGGCCTTCGGTCATGTCGCGGTCACCGACCGGCGGTACGCGGCGACCAACCCGGCGGCGTACTTCCACGGGAAGCCGATCACCCTCGCCGACCACGCCGCCTCCCGCTGGATCGTCGAGCCGCTGCGGCTGCTCGACTGCTGCCAGGAGACCGACGGCGGCCAGGCGATCGTCGTCACCAGCGCCGAACGGGCCCGGGACCTGCGGCAGCCCCCCGCCCTGATCGTCGCGGCGGCGCAGGGGGCGGGGCGGGCCCAGGAGCAGATGACGAGCTTCTACCGGGACGGTCTGACCGGTCTGCCGGAGATGGGCGTCGTCGCCCGGCAGCTGTGGCGGACCTCGGGGCTGGCGCCCGCCGATATCGACGTGGCGATCCTCTACGACCATTTCACCCCGTTCGTCCTCATGCAGCTGGAGGAGTTCGGCTTCTGCGGGCCCGGGGAGGCGGCGGACTTCGTGGCGGCCGGCGCGGTGCCGCTGAACACGCACGGAGGGCAGCTCGGAGAGGCGTATCTGCACGGGATGAACGGCATCGCGGAGGCCGTCCGGCAGATCCGCGGGACCTCCGTCAACCAGATCGCCGGGGCCACGACGTCCCTGGTCACAGCCGGTACGGGGGTGCCGACCTCGGGTCTCGTCCTGGGCCGCGCGGGGTGAACGGGCGGACGGTGCGGGGTCCGGGTCCGACCCTGAGGACCCGGGAACGACTCCTCCACCTACAGGAGGTGGACGTGGAGCCGGCTCTACACCCTGAGGCGGACGCGGTTTCGGGACCTGGGGCCGATCCCCCGGGCCGCGCCCGCTCCTAGCGTGGAGCCATGACCACGCCAGTCTGCACGGGCGCCTCCAGGGGAGCCGTCGTCACCGCCCCGGACACGTCGTCCGGTCCGGGCGCGCCGTCGCACTCCGGACGCGCGTCACGCGCGTCGTACGCCGTGCCGCGCACCCCGGCGGCCTCCCGTGCCCCGGCCGTCTCCCGTACGTCCGCAGGCGACTCCCGTGCGTCCGCGGCTGTCTCCCGTACGTCCGCAGGCGACTCCCGTACGTCCGCGGCCGTCTCCCGTACGGCCGCAGCCGACTCCCGTGCGTCTGCGGCCGTCTCCCATACGCCCGCAGCCTCCCGTACGTCCCCGGCCGCCTCCCTTGCCTCTGCGGCCTCCCGTGCCCCGTACGTTCCGTACCCGTCGTTCACGTCGTTCGTGAAGGCGCGCGGGCCGGTGCTGCTGCGGGCCGCGCGCTCGCTGACGGCCAACCCCAGCGATGCCGAGGACCTGCTGCAGACCGCGCTGACGAAGACGTACGTCGCATGGGAGCGGATCGAGGACCACCGGGCGCTCGACGGCTACGTCCGCCGGGCCCTGCTGAACACCCGGACCTCGCAGTGGCGCAAGCGGAAGGTCGACGAGTTCGCCTGCGACGAGCTGCCCGAGCAGGAGTCCGCGCCGGGCCCGGACCCCGCCGAGCAGCAGTCGCTGCACGACGCCATGTGGCGGGCGGTGCTGAAGCTGCCCGACCGCCAGCGGGCCATGGTCGTCCTGCGGTACTACGAGGATCTGAGCGAGGCGCAGACCGCCGAGGTGCTCGGGGTCTCCATCGGCACGGTCAAGAGCGCGGTCTCCCGCGCGCTGGGCAAGCTGCGGCAGGATCCGGAGCTGACTCCGGTCCGCTGAGAGGCGCGGCCCGGCGGCCCGCGGGCGCGGGTGGCCTGATCGGCTGAGCGGGCGCGGGCGGGCTCCCGGACGGGGGCGGACGGCCGCGGGTCCGGCGTCGGTGATCACGTCGTCGCTGGTCACCGTGTGTGCCGGGGCCGGGTCACCCAGGTGTCCGAGCGTGGTGAATTCGTCGGCCCAGACCGATTCGTAGGCCCGGGAGTAGTGACATACCGAGTGGTATGTGCGCAGAATCAGCGGAACCCTACTGCCGCGTAGCGCCCACCGGGAGGACGCCGTGCTCAGCACCATGCAGGACGTACCGCTGACTGTCACCCGCATCCTGAAGCACGGGATGACGATTCACGGGAAGTCGCAGGTCACGACCTGGACCGGCGAGTCCGAGCCGCAGCGCCGCAGCTTCGCCGAGATCGGCCGGCGCGCCACGCAGCTCGCCCACGCCCTGCGCGACGAGCTCGGCATCGACGGCGACCAGAGGGTCGCAACCCTCATGTGGAACAACGCGGAACACGTGGAGGCCTACCTCGCCATCCCGTCCATGGGCGCCGTGCTCCACACCCTGAACCTCCGGCTCCCGGCCGAGCAGCTCGTCTGGGTGGTCAACCACGCCGACGACAAGGCCGTCATCGTCAACGGCTCCCTGCTGCCGCTGATCGCGCCGCTGCTCCCCCAGCTGACCTCGCTGGAGCACCTGGTCGTGACGGGCCCCGGCGACCGCTCCGTGCTGGAGGGCGCCCCGGTGCGGGTGCACGAGTACGAGGAGCTGATCGCCGGACGGCCGACCGACTTCGACTGGCCCGAGCTGGACGAACGCCAGGCCGCGGCCATGTGCTACACCTCCGGCACCACCGGGGACCCCAAGGGCGTCGTCTACTCCCACCGCTCCATCTACCTGCACTCCATGCAGGTCAACATGAGCGAGTCGATGGGCCTCACGGACAAGGACACGACCCTGGTCGTCGTCCCGCAGTTCCACGTGAACGCGTGGGGCCTGCCGCACGCCACGTTCATGTCCGGCGTCAACATGCTCATGCCGGACCGTTTCCTCCAGCCCGCCCCGCTCGCCGACATGATCGAGCGCGAGCGCCCGACCCACGCCGCTGCCGTCCCGACGATCTGGCAGGGGCTGCTCGCCGAGGTCACCGCCCGCCCCCGCGACCTCACCTCGATGGCCAACGTCACCATCGGCGGCGCCGCCTGCCCGCCCTCCCTCATGGAGGCGTACGACCGGCTGGGCGTCCGCCTCTGCCACGCCTGGGGCATGACGGAGACGTCCCCGCTGGGCACGATGGCCAACCCGCCGGCCGGTCTGAGCGCGGAGGAGGAGTGGCCGTACCGCATCACGCAGGGCCGCTTCCCGGCCGGTGTCGAGGCGCGGCTGGTCGGTCCGGGCGGCGAGCACCTGCCGTGGGACAACGAGTCGGCCGGTGAGCTGGAGGTGCGCGGCCCCTGGATCGCCGGCGCCTACTACGGCGGGGCGGACGGCGAGGCGCTGCGGCCCGAGGACAAGTTCAGCGAGGACGGCTGGCTGAAGACCGGTGACGTCGGCGTGATCAGCGAGGACGGCTTCCTCACCCTGACCGACCGGGCCAAGGACGTCATCAAGTCCGGCGGCGAATGGATCTCCAGCGTCGAACTGGAGAACGCACTGATGGCCCACCCGGACGTGGCCGAGGCCGCCGTCGTCGCCGTCCCGGACGAGAAGTGGGGCGAGCGCCCGCTGGCCACCGTCGTGCTCAAGGACGGCGCGAGTGCCGACTACGAGGCGCTGAAGGCGTTCCTCGCCGAGTCCGGCATCGCGAAGTGGCAGCTCCCCGAGCGCTGGTCCGTCATCCCGTCCGTCCCCAAGACGAGCGTCGGCAAGTTCGACAAGAAGGTGATCCGCAAGCAGTACGCGGCGGGCGAGCTGGACATCACCCAGCTCTGATCCGGCGGCGCTGTCGGGCGGTTCCGTTCGACGGTTCCGTCCGTATGCGGACGAAGAGGGCGGTACGGGAGTTCCCGTACCGCCCTCGTGCGTGCGGGCTTTCGGCCGGCCCCCGGCCGCTCGCGGCCGTCAGTTCGTACCGATCTTCGCGAGCAGGTCGACGATGCGGGACTGCACCTCGTCGCTCGTGGAGCGCTCCGCGAGGAAGAGGACGGACTCGCCGGAGCCGAGCCCGGCCAGTTCGGCGTGGTTCATGTCGGCCGAGGTGTAGACGACCAGCGGGGTGCGGTTGAGCCGGCCGTTGGCGCGCAGCCAGTCGACGATTCCGGCCCGGCGGCGGCGCACCTGCATCAGGTCCATCACCACCAGGTTCGGCCGCATCCGGGTGGCGAGCGAGACCGCCTCGCTGTCCGTGGCCGCGCAGGCGACCTGCATGCCCCGGCGTTCCAGGGTCTGCGTCAGGGCGAACGCGATGTCCTCGTGCTCCTCGATCAGCAGTACCCGGGGCGGGTGCTGCTCGCTGTCGCGCGGGGCGAGGGCCTTGAGCAGGACGGCGGGGTCGGCGCCGTACGCGGCGTCCCGCGAGGCCTGTCCGAGTCCGGCCGTCACCAGGACGGGCACCTCGGCGGCCACCGCGGCCTGGCGCAGCGACTGGAGCGCCTTGCGGGTGATGGGGCCGGTCAGCGGGTCGACGAAGAGCGCGGCGGGGAACGCCGCGATCTGCGCGTCCACCTCCTCGCGGGAGTGGACGATCACCGGACGGTAGCCGCGGTCGCTCAGCGCCTGCTGGGTGGAGACGTCCGGCGCGGGCCAGACGAGCAGCCGGCGCGGGTTGTCCAGCGGCTCCGGGGGCAGCTCGTCGTCCACGGGCTGCGGCAGCGGCCGGTTGGCGACCTCGACGGCGCCACCGGGACCGTCCAGCGGCTCGGGGCCCTCGGCGGCGTCCTCGTCGGGCGCGCCGATCGCGTACGCGCGCCCCTCGGGCGAGGACGCGGCGAGCAGCTGGCCCGAACCGGGCCCGTGGACCGTGCCACCGGCGGTGGGGCCGGCCGGCTGCGGGGCGGACGGTGCAGGCGGGGACGGCGGGGCGGGAGCGGCTGCCGGGGGCAGCGCGACCCGGTCGTCCTCGGGCGGCGCGGCGAGCTTGCGGCGTCGGCCGGCGCCCCCGGCGCTGCCGCCGCCGAGCGTCTGGTTCTGCTGGTGCGCGAGGTGCTGGGCGAACGGGACGCCCTGGCCCAGGGTGCGCACGCTGAACGCCCGTCCCTGCGTCGAGTCCGACCCGGGCATCGGGGCCTCGGCGGGCAGCGGCTGCCGCCGCGCGTCCGGCCCGGGGGCGAGCCGACGGACCCGGGGGGCGTCGGGACCGGTGGTCCCGGCGGTCCCGGCCGTTCCGGCGGTCTCCGTGGTTTCCGCGGTCTCGGCGGGGATGCCCGTGGGCGTCGTGCCGGTGGTGTGCGTGGTCGGTCCGGCCACGGGCGGAACCGGCCCGTCCCCGGGCTCGTCCGTGTCCCAGCCGCCGGACCCGGTGGCCGGGAGCGGCTGCGCGGCCTCGTCGAACGCATCGTCGGAGGACGCGTCGAAGGAGCCGTCCGGCCGGCCCGGCACGGGCAGCGCGAACGGGGCGTCCTGGTGGGGCGCGGCGGCCGGCCGCGCACGGCGGCGCCCGGTCGGGAGCGGATGGGCCTGCGGCGGGGTGTGGTCCAGGTCCGGCGCACCGGTCACCGCGTCGTGGCGGCCGGGCGGCGAGTCGGCCGCCTCGGGGGCGTCCGGCGTCCGGTCCGCGTCGGCCGGCGGCAGCGCGAACGGAACCCGGGGCCCCGCCTCCGCCTGCGCGGCCCTGTCCTGGGCCGCCGCGAGCGCCCGCCGGGCACGCCGGCCGGTCGGCTGCGGGGCGGAGCCGGACGGGGACGCCGGTGTGTGGGGCGCGTGCGCCGCGTTCCCCTGAGCGGCGGCGTCCATGGGCGCCGGGGCGTGAGCCGGGGCGGCCCCGTCCTGCCGGGGCGCCTGGGAGGGCGCCGGCGCGTGCGGCGGCCGGCCGGGCGCTCCGGTGGGCCCCTGGGGGCCGGCAAGGCCCTGCGGTCCCACGAGCTGTGGTCCCGTGGCCTGCGGCCCGACGGGCTGAGGTCCCGTGGCCTGCGGTCCTGCGGACGTGTGCGAGGCGGCGGGCAGCGCGAGCCGGCTCTCGGCGTTTCGGTGCATGCCGGCGGACACCGGAACCGGAGCCTCGGCGGGTGCGCCCTGCTGAGGCACCACCGGCCCCAGCTCGGGCACCGCGTGGGCCGGGACGCCCTGACCGAGGTCGGGCACGCCGTGGTCGGAGGAGTCCTGGGAGGGGGCGCTCTGGGAGGCGCCGCTCTGGGACGGGGAGAGCTGGGCGGGAGCGTGCTGGGCCGGGGTGTTCCGGCCCGGCATGGGCTGCGGGGGCGTGGGCCGGCCGGGGACGCCGTGCGCGGGCATGTGGTCACCGGGCAGCCCCTGCGGAGGCACGTTCTGGCCGGGCAGTCCCTGCGGAGGCACGTTCTGCGCCGGCACGCCGTGCGGCGGGGCCGCGGGGCCGAGCTGCGGGCGTCCGGTGCCGGCGGCCTGGGGGACCGGTCCGGCCCCGGTGTCCTCGGACGAGGAGGCGGGGGCGGCGGAGGGGGCCGACGAGGGCAGGGCGGCGGGCAGGGCGAGGGCCTGGCCCCGGTCCCCGTCCACGTTCTGTTCACCGGTCTCCGCCGGGCTGGGCCGGCCGCGTCGGCGCCCGGAGCCCTGGCCCTGCTGGGCCGGAACGAGCCCGTGCGGCGCCGGAAGGTTCTGCGGTCCCGTGTCGGAGGGAACACCGCCCTCGGGACCGACGGTGGCCGCCGCACCGGTGTCGGTCGCCGGTACGCCCCCGTTCTCGTCCCCGGCGGCTGCCGCACGGCGCGCGCGCCGGCGCCCGGTGGGTTCGGCCGCCCCCGGCTCGCCCGTACCGTCGGAACCGCCCAGCGGGCTCTCCAGGAAGGCGTCCGTCGAGGACCGGCGCGCGCGGCGGCGCCCCCGCCCCGGCTCGGGCGCCGGGGCGTCCCCGGGCACGCCGGAGTGCGCCTCGGACTCGGGAGCCTGCGGAACCACGGGCTGATCGGCGGGAGCGGGCGGCGGGACGGCGCCCGTACCCGCGCCGAGCGGCACTTCGAGGACGTACGCGCTGCCGCTCATCCCCGGCATCTCGTGCGTCTGGAGCACACCGCCGTGCGCCCGCACGATCCCGCTCACGATCGGGACGTGCACGGGGTCGCCGCCCGGGAACGGGCCGCGCACCTCGATGCGGACGACGTCACCGCGCTGCGCGGCAGCGACGACGACGGTCATGTCCACGTATCCGCCGCCCGGGACGAGCCGGGTCTTGCCGGTCGAGTCGACGCCGGCGACATCCGCGACCAGGTGCGCGAGCGCGGTCACCAGCCGGGCCGGGTCGACCTCGGCCTCGATCGGCGGCGCGTGCACGGCGAACTGGGCCCGGCCGGGCCCGATCAGCTCGACGGCGGCGTCGATACCGGCGGTCACGATGCCGTCGAGCAGCACGTTCGTCTTGACGAGGGTCTCGGCGCCGCTGTCCAGCCGCTGGTAGCCGAGGACGTTGTCGATGAGGGTCGTCATCCGGGCGTAGCCGGCGGCGAGGTGGTGCAGGATCTGGTTGGCCTCGGGCCACAGCTGGCCGGCCGGGTCGGCGGCGAGCGTGGACAGCTCGCCGCGCAGCTCCTCCAGCGGGCCGCGCAGCGATTCGCCGAGCACGGCGGTGAGCTGGGTGTGGCGGGCGGACAGCTCCGTCAGCCGCTTGGTCAGCTCCTCGCGCTCGGCGGAGTGGCGTTCGGTGCGGTCGGCGAGTTCGGTGGTGTGCGCCTCGGTCAGGGCGGCCACCTCGGCGGTGTGCGCCTCCGTGAGCTCGGCGATCTCCGCGGTGTGGCCGGCGGTCAGCTCGGCGACCTCGGCCGTGTGACGCGCGTCAAGTTCTTCGTAGGGCCGCCGGTCGGTGAACGTCATGACGGCGCCGACGAGCTGGTCGCCGTCGCGCACCGGCGCGGTGGTGAGGTCGACGGGCACCTGCGTGCCGCTCTTGGACCACAGGACCTGCCCGCGCACCCGGTGCTTGCGCCCGGACCGGAGCGTGTCGGCGAGCGGCGACTCCTCGTACGGGAACGGCTCGCCCTCCGCCCGCGAGTGCAGGATCAGCGGGTGCAGCTCCTGGCCGCCGAGGTCGCTGGCGCGGAAGCCGAGGATCTGCGCGGCGGCCGGGTTGACCAGGACGACCCGGCCGTCCGTGTCCGTACCGACGACGCCCTCGGCCGCGGCCCGCAGGATCATTTCGGTCTGCCGCTGCGAGCGGGCCAGCTCGGCCTCGGTGTCGACGGTGCCGGAGAGGTCGCGTACGACGAGCATCAGCAGCTCGTCGCCGGTGTAGCTGCCACCGCCCCCGTACGGGCCCTGGGCGCCCTGGACGTCGTTGTACGCCGCCTGCCCGTCCTCCAGGCTGGCGCTCGTCACCTCGACCGGGTACTCGTTGCCGTCGGTCCGCCGCGCCGTCATCCGCGTGGGCTTCGTGCGCCCCCGCTCGTCCGCCGCGTCGGGCCGCCGCATCGAGCCGGGGATCAGCTTGGAGTCGAACTCCGGCAGCAGATCGAGCAGGCCGCGCCCGACGAGGGCGGTGCCCGGAGTCTCGAACATCTCCAGGGCGATGGTGTTGGCGTTGACGACCGTTCCGTTGCAGTTGACGAGCAGGAGCCCGTCCGGAAGAGCATCGAGTATGGCTGCGAGGCGAGCAGCGCCTCGGGATGGCCTGCTGCTCACGACGACGCTTCCTCCCTGATTACTGCACCTTGCGGACAGCGGGCCCCATCTTGCCCCTCGGGCCGCACACTGTCACTGGAGGAGTCTAAAGGCAGGGGAGGCGCAAGAGGCGGCGGATGAGGGGGAGCTCTCACCAAGGTTCTGTGCGCACGGTGTACGGCGCGGCCCCCGCCGTCCCCTACCGGCTGCCCCGGAACGGGCTCCGCCGCAGGTCAGCGCACGTTCGGCAGCAGGGGCCGCAGGTTGTTCCAGCGCCCCATCTCGCACCCGTTCGTCCGGTCGAACGCGGAGTCGACGCTTCGCCCCTGCCACGTACCGGTGACCCGCGCGGTGGCGGATCCGCCGTACTGCTGGGTGCACATCGCCCCCCTCGGCACCGGCGCGAACGGGTCCCCGCCCTCCTCCGCCAGCTGCCCCAGCCGCTCGCACGCCTGCCGCGCCGCCGGATGGCTGCCCCCGGCCGGCTCGCACTCCAGCTCGTACCTGCCGTCGGCCGCCGGGTCCCCCGACCCCGACACGACGACCGTCAACCGCGTGCCCCCGTCGTCCCCCTGCAGAACGGGCAGCCCCAGTGGCAGCGGCAGTGGCCCTGCCACCGCCACCGCCCCGGGCGCGGCGGCCGACAGCGCGGCCAGCGACACGACGGCGGTGAGAGCGAGACGACGCATCATTGCGGGCTCCTGTGATCGGGCGTGCCACCGGCTCCCCGGCGGCACGGAACAGCGAGGGCGGACGCCCCCTCCTCCTAACGCTCCGCCCGCCCCGGCGTTGCGCACCCCGGGCGCTTTGCCCTCGCGGCCGACTGCCTAGTACCGTAGGCGTCGATTGGTGACGCAACACTCAGCTGTGTCATCATCTGCACGCACCACCCGCGCTCGCGTGGGTGTGCTGGAGGCGTCGCCTAGTCCGGTCTATGGCGCCGCACTGCTAATGCGGTTTGGGTCTTAAAGCCCATCGAGGGTTCAAATCCCTCCGCCTCCGCCCCACCACCGAAGCCCCGAGCCCGCCCGGCCGGGGCTTCGGTCATTCCCTGGCCGCCCCGGTGCGCCGGGTGGGTGCGCCCGGGTGGGTGTGCCCGTGTGTTTGCCCAGCTCAGGCAGGGTGTGGGTAATGGATTTCGCGTCCCGGCGCAGGTCATGTAATGTTGTTCTCGCAACGCCGACGGGGCAGAAAAGCCCAAGAAGCACAAGCACTCGTAGCTTAACGGATAGAGCATCTGACTACGGATCAGAAGGTTGCAGGTTCGAATCCTGCCGAGTGCACATAGATGAGAGGCCCGGACGAGAGTCCGGGCCTCTTGCGTTGTAGGGGTTGGTTCCGTGTGCGGCGGCTACACCGACGTGGTGTGGGTGAAGCCGAGAGTGGTCAGACCTTCGGCCTGGCACAGACGGTCGGAGGGGCCACCGAACTCGGTCTGGAGGAGTTGGTGGGCGGCGCCGTGGGACTGGCCCCAGTGCATTGCGGCTTGCCACAGGACACGTCCAAGGCCCCGGCCTCGGGCTTCGGGCAGGACGGCGAAGTACTGGGGCATGAGCTGGGGGCAGCCGAACGCGTCGGCGCGTACTTCCATCGGGCCGATCGCGCCCACGATGCGGTCCTTGACGGCGGCGGCGAGGACCGGGCCGCATTGGCCGGCTCGGAGCGACGGTGCCGCCTCGTCTGCGCTCAGGTCGCCGCGTGCACCTGGTCCAGGGCCCACGGCAACTGGTCGGCCGGCACGGCCCATTCAAGTACCGCTCCGGTAGAAGCGACTACGCGCACGATTGCTGTCTGAGGACTCACCGACCAGATTTCCCTGCCCTTGGGCCGCCTTGGCGCCGTTGGGTCGAGCTCCGTGATGCGGACGACGATTCGCCCCATGGTGATGAGTCCCGGTGACAGCCGGGCGGTGCTGTGCATCCACATCCCGGACACCCGTGGATGACGGCCTTGGAGGACGCGGAGGCCACAGTCGACCTGCCCGTCCTGGGCCAGCAGCTCGGCCCGTCTCTTGACGATGCGATCCGCTCCCCGTCTTCCCAGCAGCCCGCCGATCAGCCCGCCCAACAGATCCCCCAGCAAGCCCAGCATCAGAAATCGCCCCCTCCGCACGGTTGTATCGGGACGGTGAGATGCACACAAGATCGGAGCAGCCCGAGTGATCAGTTGTCTCGCTGACACGGCGCCGCCTCCTGGTTAGCATCGCGCTGCATGATCGCTCTGGTTGCCACCATCGGGCTTGCCCTGGCGGGCTACATCGCCACCTACCTGAACAGTCTTCGCCTGTCGCAGCGGCAGGAGCGGCTTGCGCGGGTGAATCGTCAGCTCAGCGACTTCTACGGCCCGCTGTTCGCGCTCACCGAGGTGAACAGCCGCAGCTTCCGGGCGTTCAAGGAGCGCCATGCCCGTCCTGGCGGCAGATCGCCGTTCGATCATGAGATACCGCCCACCGAGGAGGAGTTGGCCGAGTGGCGGCTGTGGGTGACCGCGGTCTTTCTGCCCAATATTCGTGCCATGCGTGATCTCGTCATCGGGCATGCGGACCTGTTGCGGGAGACGGTGATGCCGCCCCTTCTGCTGGACCTGTGTGCTCATGTGTCGGGGTACGAGATCACGGTTGCTCGCTGGGAACGGGGCGACTTCGGTCAGCACCTATCGGTGGTTCCCTTTCCCAGTGAGGAGATCGCCGGGTATGCGCGTCAGGGGTTCACCCACCTGAAGGCCGAGCAGTCCCGCCTGCTGGGGCGGCGGGGTGGGCGCTGACCTTCCTGAGGGGTGTTCCTGGCACATGAGGCCGTGCTGCCTCTGTACAGGGCGCGTTCGCTCGTAGATCGTTCATGGGCGTGACTGAGACGACGAGCGAGAACGCGTGGCCCGGGAAGATCAGTGCCATCACCCTGTTCGCGGAGGATCTGGACGCGACGAAGCGGTTCTACCGCGAGGTGTTCGGCATGCCGGTGACCTACGAGAACGAGAATTCGGCCGTGTTCGACTTCGGGAACACGATCATCAACCTGCTGCGGTCCGACGCGGCACACGACCTGATCGGGCCGGCGCGGGTGGCCGGGCCGGAGGCCGGGTCGCGGTTGCAGTTGACGTTGCCCGTGGAGGATGTGGACGCGATGTGCGAGGTGCTGGCCGCGCGGGGGGTGACGTTGTTGAACGGTCCGATGGACCGGCCCTGGGGGATACGGACGGCGAGCTTCGTGGATCCGTCGGGCCATGTGTGGGAGATCGCCCGGTGAGGACGGGCGTGCTCAGGTCAGTCCGCCCGTCGCCCGCAGGTTCTGGCCGGTGATCCAGCGGCCGTCCGGGCCGACGAGGAACGCGACGGCGGCGGCCACGTCCGAGGGCTCTCCGAGTCGGCCCAGGGGGGTCATGCCGACCACGGCCTGGAGGGCTTCCGGGGGGTTGGTGCCGCGCAGGAGGTCGGTGTCCGTGGCGCCGGGGGAGACCGTGTTGACGGTGATGCCGCGGGGGCCCAGCTCGCGGGCGGCGACGGCGGTGAGCTGTTCGAGGGCGCCCTTGCTCGCGGCGTAGGGGGTGATGCCGGGGGCGGCGCGGACGGTGTTCAGCGTGGAGATGTTCACGATCCGGCCGCCGTCGCGCATGTGGCGGGCCGCGTGGCGCAGGGTGAGGAAGGCCGCTCTGGTGTTGCCCGCCATGACGCGGTCGAAGACCTCCACGTCGGTCTCCGCGAGAGGGGTCGGGGTGAACGGCATCGCCGCGTTGTTGACGAGGATGTCCAGGCCGCCCAGGTGCTCGTCGGCGGTCCGCATCAGCTCTTCCGCGCCGTCCGGTTCGGACAGGTCCAGGCGGAGGGCCCGGGCCGTTCCGCCGTTCTCCCGGACCGTACGGACGACGTCGGCCGCCGCCTCCTCGTTCGTTGCGTAGTTGAAGACGACGTTGACGCCGTCGCGGCAGAGGCGTTCGACGATGGCCCGGCCGATGCCGCGCGATCCTCCGGTGACGACGGCAGTCATCCCTTGCAACACTGTTCCTCCATGAGTGAGAACCCGTCCGACAGGGCTCAGTTGACAGTCGGGGGAGGGGACTTGTCGATGGGGCGTTCGGGGGACCGTGCTCGGATTCCCGTCGGCGCGGGGCCGCGCGCGTACCTTGGGTGTGTGGCGAGTGATGAGCTGGGGCGGACTCTGCGGCGGTTGCGGCGGCTGGCCTCTTTGACGCAGGAGGAACTGGCCGAGCGAGCCGGTGTGTCGGTTGATGTGGTCCGGCAGCTTGAGCAGGGGCGGAAACAGTCGGCGCGGCTTCCTACGCTGCATGCGCTGGCAAACGGGCTGGGCGTTGAGCTCACGACGTTGTTGGGGGATCCGCCCGCCGTCGCGTCTTCGGGGGAGAACGACGGGCCGCGCTTTGTGGCTGTGCGGCGCGCCATCATGCCGGCGCTCCGGGGGCCCGGACCGGAGCCGGCCGGAGCCGACTTCTCGTTGGATCAACTGCGTGAGCAGATCGCGGAGGGATGGACGCGGTACCACTCCGCTGATTTCGACACGGTGATGAAGGCGCTGCCGGATCTCATCGTGGATGCGCGTGCGGCCAGTGCTTCCTCTGACGGGGAGGTGCGGCGGGCCGGGTTCGGTGCCTTGGGCAAGGCGCTTCAGCTCGCAGGGCACGTTGCCGTGCGGATGGGGAAGACCGACCTGGCGCTGATCAGCCTGGAGAGGGCGATGGATGCCGCGGGACAGTCCGGCGATCCCCTGCTCGTGCCGATGATCGTCAACTCGACGGCCTGGACGTATCAACGGCAGGGCCGACTGGAGGATGCGTTGGACATCGCGCTTCGCCACGCGGATGGCCTGATGAGCGCGGGCCGGCTCGACACCGCCGACGGGTTGAAGGTGTGGGGGGCGCTGACCATGAGCGCCGCCAC
This sequence comes from Streptomyces sp. NPDC057682, assembly GCF_042799575.1. Lineage (NCBI taxonomy): Bacteria > Bacillati > Actinomycetota > Actinomycetes > Kitasatosporales > Streptomycetaceae > Streptomyces > Streptomyces sp. NPDC057682. The sequence continues at coordinate 430,738 of NZ_JBHVIN010000001.1, forward strand.
CTCCGCCGCACGCAGTGGCGACTACGAGCGTGCGGCGGCGATGATGGAGACTGCGGAGAAGGAGGCCGCGCGCGTCGCCGGTCTGCCCGACGGCGGTGACACCCGGATGGTCAGTGTCTTCAGCCCGTCCTCCGTCCGGATTGAGCGGGTCCGGCTGGCTGTCCAGTACGGGCACCCGCAGGATGCCTTGGTACTGGCCAAGGGAATGCGGTTGAGCAAGGACACTCCGCCGTCCTGGCGTACGTGGCTGCTTCTGGATGTGGCGCGTGCGCATACGGACACCGGGGACGCGGTCGGTGCCGTGAAGACCCTGGAGTCCCTGCGACGGGTGGCTCCTGCGTGGATGCGACACCATACGTTGGCCGTGGCCATTGTCCGGGACCTCTGGACGCTGCCCAACCACCCGCCCGGACTGCGGCCGTTGGCGGAGTTTCTGGGAGTGGACGCATAGCGTGGTCAAAGTGGGACGTGGCGTCCCTGTCGCCGCTTCCGACATGTCGCTTTCATGAGCGGACAGTGCCCCGGCGGCCGTGCGACCGCCCCGGGGCTCGGCCGATCCGAGAGAGCAGACCGACATGCCGCAAGCTGCGACGCGCGCCCGTCCGACCGGACCGCCGGGGTACAGCCAGACACTGCCGCGCCGGCCGGAGAGCGCTGAGGCCGCCAGACGTCTCACCGATACCGCCCTGTGCTGCTGGGGTCAGGGTGAGCTGGCCGACGACTGTGCCCTGATCGTTGGCGAACTGGTCGCCAACGCTGTGCTGCACGCCCGACGGGAGTCCATCCGGGTTGTGGTGGAGCGCATCGGCGAGCGGACGGTGCGTGTTGCCGTCACCGACTTCTCCCGGGAACTTCCCGTGGAATGTCGGGCGGGGGACGGCGACGAGGGCGGGCGGGGCCTCTTACTCGTCGCAGCCGTGGCGTCCGACTGGGGCACGGATACGTTCCGTTGGGGCAAAGTCGTGTGGGCCGTCCTGGACGGGCGCGCGTGAGCACTGAAGAGAGTCCTGGTCGTAGCGTGGCCCGTGCCCATCTCTCCCAGTTGATCGACATGTTTGGTGCAGACGGGTGGTTGCGGGTGAGTGTGAACTCCGAATCCGATCTTGAAATCGCGGGTGGGGCGGCGGACGAGGAGTAGGCCCGGTGTCCGTGGGGAAGGGCGAGGACCGGACGGGTCCTCGCCCTTCGCGGCCTACTGTGTCAGGCGCGCGCGGATGTGGGCGATGACCGCCGGGGCGTGGTCGTTCAGGTAGAAGTGGCCGCCCTCGTAGGAGTGGAAGGTCGTGGCGGCCGTGGTGTGGGTCGTCCAGGCCGCCGCCTCGGCCTGGGTGACCTCGGGGTCCTCGGTGCCGTTCAGTACGTCGATCGGGCAGGTCAGGGGCGGGCCGGGGCGGTAGCGGTACGTTTCGGCGGCGCGGTAGTCGGCGCGGATCGCCGGGAGGATGGAGCGCAGGAGTTCCTCGTCGGCCAGGACCGCCGGGTCGGTGCCGCTCATGCGGCGGATGGTCTGGAGGAGCTGGGCGTCGGGGGCCTGGTGGACGCGTTCGTTCTCGCGCGGGCGGGACGGTGCGCGGCGGCCGGAGGCGAAGAGGGTGACGGGGACCGTGCCGGCGGCCTCCAGTCGCGACGCCACCTCGAAGCCGAGGGTGGCGCCGAGGCTGTGGCCGAAGAGGGCCACCGGGCGGTCGCACCAGGGAAGCATCTCGGCCGTGACGAGGTCGGCGAGTTGGCGTACGTCGTCCACGCAGGTCTCGTGGCGGCGGTCCTGGCGGCCGGGGTACTGGACGGCCACCACGTCGGCGGCGGGCGACAGGGCGCGTGAGACGGGGAAGTAGTAGCTGGCGGCGCCGCCCGCGTGCGGGAGGCAGAACAGGCGTACCGGGGCCCGGTCGGTGGGGTGGAAGCGGCGCAGCCAGGGGGTGGTGGTGGGTGTTGTGGTCGTGGTCATGGGCGGGGTGTGTCCTCACGGAGTCCGGGGTGCGGGGTACGGGGTGCGGAGTGCCGGGTACCGGGTACCGGGCCGGGTCATGGTGCGGTCCGGGTGCTCGCGGTGTGGGTTGGGTGTGCGGCGTTCACGGTGGCCCGGGCGCTCGCGGTGTGCGTCGGGTGTGCGGCGTTCACGGTGTGGTGGCCCAGGCGCCCGGGGGGCGCCAGCCGCGGGGTGGGCCCCAGGGGGAGCGGGGGTGGGGGGTGGGTGTTCCTCCGGTGGGCTCCCGGGTGCGGGTCGCGGTCAGGAGGACGAGGAGGACGGCGGCCAGTTCGTCGGCGTCCGGGGTGCCGCGCTCGATGCGGAGGTGGGGGGCGGAGCCGGTCTCCGCGCGCACGTACGGGTCGGTGGTCATGTCAGAACGGCGGGTTGCCGTGCTTGCGTTCGGGCAGGGGGACGTGTTTGGCGCGCAGGACGTCGAGGGCGTCGGCCAGGACCTGTCGGGTGGCCGCCGGGTCGATGACGTCGTCCACCAGGCCGCGTTCGGCGGCGTAGTAGGGGTGCATCAGCTCCTGGCGGTACTGCTTCACGCGCTGGGCGCGGGCCGCCTCCGGGTCGTCGGCGGCGGCGATCTCGCGGCGGAAGACGACGTTGGCGGCGCCCTCCGCGCCCATGACGGCGATCTCGTTGGTGGGCCAGGCGAAGGAGAGGTCGGCGCCGATGGAGCGGGAGTCCATGACGATGTAGGCGCCGCCGTAGGCCTTGCGGAGGATGACCTGGACGCGGGGGACGGTGGCGTTGCAGTACGCGTACAGGAGTTTCGCGCCGTGGCGGATGACGCCGTTGTGCTCCTGGTCGCTGCCGGGGAGGAAACCGGGGACGTCGACCAGCGTGACCAGGGGGATGCTGAACGCGTCGCAGGTCTGGACGAAGCGGGCGGCCTTCTCGGAGGCGTGGATGTCGAGGACGCCGGCGAGGGAGGCCGGCTGGTTGGCGACGATGCCGACGACATGGCCGTCCAGGCGGGCCAGACCGCAGATGATGTTGGTCGCCCAGTGGGCGTGGACCTCGAAGAGGTCGCCGTCGTCGACGATCTCCTCGATGACCGCCCGCATGTCGTACGCGAGGTTCGGATCGGCCGGGACCAGTCGGCACAGGGCGTCGCCGGGGCGGTCGACCGGGTCGTCGCACGGCTGGACCGGGGGCAGTTCGCGGTTGTTGGAGGGGAGCAGCGTGAGGAGGTGGCGCACTTCCTCCAGGCACTCCTCCTCGGTGTCGTAGAGGAAGGCGCTCGCACCCGAGACCGTCGAGTGCACCTGGGCCCCGCCCAGGTCGTTGTGGCTGATCTTCTCGCCGGTGACGGCCTGTACGACGTCCGGTCCGGTGATGTACATCTGCGCGATGTCGCGGACCATGAAGACGTAGTCGGTGAGCGCGGGCGAGTACGTGGCGCCGCCCGCGCACGGGCCGAGCATCACGCTGATCTGCGGGATCACTCCGGAGGCCGCCACGTTGCGGCGGAAGATGCCGCCGTAGCCGGCGAGCGCGGTGACGCCCTCCTGGATGCGGGCGCCCGCGCCGTCGCTGAGCGACACCAGGGGGGCGCCCGCCGCCAGGGCGAGGTCCATCACCTTGTGGATCTTCTGCGCGTGGGCCTCGCCCAGCGAGCCGCCGAAGATCCGGAAGTCGTGCGCGTACACGAACACCTTCCGGCCCTCGACCTGGCCCCAGCCGGTCACGACGCCGTCGGTGTGCGGTCGGCGGTCCTCCAGGCCGAACCCGGAGGCGCGGTGGCGGCGCAGTTGTTCGATCTCCCGGAAGGTCCCGGGGTCGAACAGCAGCTCCAGCCGCTCGCGTACGGTCAGCTTGCCCCGCGCGCGCTGCGCCTCGGTGGCGCTCGGCGAAGGGCCCAGCTCCACGGCCTCCTTGATCGCTCCTCGTTCGGCCACTCGGACACTGACATCGGCAACGGTCATGCTCCACCCGTCTCTCGGCCATCGGGCCCGCCGTTGGCGGCGCCCTGGGCAGTGCGTGCCATTGAAGGGGCCGGGGGCGCGCGCGGAGAACACCGACCACCCCCCTGACCGCACCCGGATCCCCCGCCACCCGGGCCCAGCAGGCATCTCGCCGTACGAAGCGGCCGTGACCGGCCGGTTCCGGTCTGTGCGGACCGGCCGCGAGCAGGGTCAACACCTGGGGGGATAGGGGTGTCGCCGCCCTTCGGGGCCGACCTAGCGTGCGGACACCCCGTGGCTGGAATGACGCGGGGCATTCGATACGAGCTGGGAGCGTGCAGATGTCCGCGGGCTTCGATCCTGTCGCTGATGACATGTCCGGCGCGGAGGTCCGCCCGGGGGGACGCTCGGAGGCCGGCCGGCCGTCGGGTCCGGGGGGCACGGAGGGGGCTCCCGGCCCGGAACAGGCCGCCGGGGCGGTCGCTCCGGGTGGTGCGGAGGAGACTTCCGGGGCCGCCGCTCCGGCGGGTACGGAGGCGACTCCCGGCCCGGAACAGGTCTCCGGCGCCGCCGCGCTGGCCGGCCGGCTGGCCGGGCTGCCGTTGAGCGAGCAGACCAGGCTCCTCACCGATCTGGTCTGCGAGCAGACCGCGGCGTGCCTGCGCAAGGTCCGCCCCGACACCGAGCCGGTGGTCGTCGCCCGCACCTCGTTCCGGGAGCTGGGGCTGGACTCCATCGCCCTGGTCGACCTGCACGCGCGCCTGAACGCGGAGACCGGGCTGGCCCTGCCGGTGACCGCCGCCTTCGACCACCCGAGCCCCGAACTGCTCGCCGACTGCGTCCGTACAGAACTGCTCGGTGCCCCCGCCGCCCGGGTGGAGCCGGCCGCCGAGCAGGCTCCGGCCTTCGACGGCGAGCCCATCGCGGTCGTCGGCATCAGCGGCCGGTTCCCCGGCGGCATCCGCTCGGCGGAGGAGCTGTGGGACCTGGTCGACGGCGGGGCGAGCGCGGTGGGGCCGTTCCCCGACAACCGCGGCTGGGACCTCGACGCGCTGTTCGGCGACGACCCGTCCGTGCCCGGCACCTGCTCCACCCGTACCGGCGGATTCCTGCACGACGCCCCGGAGTTCGACGCCGAGTTCTTCGGGATCGGGCCGCGCGAGGCGCTGGCGATGGACCCGCAGCAGCGGCTCCTCCTGGAGACCGCCTGGGAGGCGCTGGAGCGGACGGGCATCGACCCGACCTCGCTGCGCGGCAGCCGTACGGGCGTGTTCATCGGCGCCGGCCCCTCCGAGTACGGGCCGCGCGTCCAGGACGCCCCGGAGAACCTGACCGGGTACCTCGTCACCGGGGGCGCGCTCAGCGTCACCTCGGGGCGGGTCGCGTACGCGCTCGGCCTGGAGGGGCCCGCGCTGACCGTCGACACGGCCTGCTCCGGTTCGCTGGTCTCCCTGCACCTGGCCGTCCAGTCGCTGCGCCGGGGCGAGTGCGCGATGGCACTGGCCGGCGGGGTGACCGTGCTGAGCACCCCGGGGCTGTTCACGGAGTTCAGCCGGCAGCGCGGGCTCGCCCCGGACGGCCGTATCAAGGCGTTCGCGGCGGGCGCCGACGGCACCTCCTTCGCCGAGGGCGTCGGTCTGCTCGTCGTGGAACGGCTCTCCGACGCCCGCCGCAACGGCCACCGGGTCCTCGCCGTCATCCGCGGTTCGGCCGTCAACCAGGACGGGGCCAGCAACGGCCTCACCGCCCCCAGCGGCACCGCCCAGCAGCGCGTCATCACCCAGGCCCTCGCCGACGCCGGGCTCACCGGCGGCGACGTCGACGCGGTCGAGGCGCACGGCACCGGCACCACCCTCGGCGACCCGATCGAGGCCCGCGCGCTCATCGCCACCTACGGCAAGGACCGGCCCGCGGACCGGCCGCTGTGGCTCGGCTCGGTGAAGTCCAACCTCGGGCACACCCAGGCCGCCGCCGGGGTCGCCGGACTCATGAAGATGATCATGGCGATGCGGAACGGGGTGCTGCCCCGCACCCTGAACGTGGACGCCCCCACCGGCAACGTCGACTGGTCAGCCGGGACCGTACGGCTGCTCACCGAGCCCGTTCCGTGGCCCGTGACCGAGGACCGGCCGCGCCGGGCCGGTGTCTCCGGATTCGGCATCAGCGGCACCAACGCCCATGTGATCGTGGAGGAACCGCCCGCCGAGGACGCGGGCGAGCCCGTCGAGGGCGACGCCGGCATCCCCGGTGCCCACGCCGGCTCCGACGCGGATTCCGAGGCCGGTTCTGCCTCCGATGCCGGCTCCGGCGCCGGTTCCGCTCCCGTGCTCGTCCCCGTCGGGGCCCGCTCCGACGACGGGCTGCGCGCCCAGGCCGCCCGCCTCGCCGGCTTCCTGGCCGAGCGCCCCGACCTCACCCCGGCCGACCTCGGGCACGCGCTGGGCACCGGCCGGGCCGCGCTGGAGCACCGGGGCGCGGTCGTCGCCGCCGACCGCGACGGACTCCTCGCCGGGCTGCGCGCCCTGGCGGAGGGGACGGACACCGCGGACACCCGGACGGGCACCCTGCCCGCCGGGCGCCTCGCGTTCCTCTTCACCGGCCAGGGCAGCCAGCGCCTCGCCATGGGCCGCCGCCTCTACGACGCCCACCCGGTCTTCGCGGACGCCCTCGCGGACGCGATCGGCTGGCTCGACCTCCAGCTCGACCTGTCGCTGTGGGACGTGCTGTTCGCCGAGGAGGGGACGCCGGAGGCGGCGCTGCTCGATGAGACGCGGTACGCGCAGACCGCGCTGTTCGCCGTCGAGGTGGCGCTGTTCCGCCTGGTCGAGTCGTGGGGGGTGCGGCCCGACTTCCTGGCCGGGCACTCCATCGGTGAGATCGCGGCCGCCCACGTCGCCGGGGTCCTCACCCTGGAGGACGCGGCGATCCTCGTCGCCGCGCGCGGCCGGCTGATGCAGGAACTCCCCGCCGGCGGCGCCATGATCGCCGTACAGGCCACCGAGGAGGAAGTCCTCCCGCTGCTCAGCGAGCGGGTCGCCGTGGCCGCGCTCAACGGACCGGACTCCGTGGTGCTCTCCGGCGAGGAGGACGCCACCGTCGCGCTCGCCGCCCGTTTCGCGGAGCAGGGGCGCAAGAACAAGCGGCTCCAGGTCAGCCACGCCTTCCACTCGCCGCTGATGGAACCGATGCTGGAGGAGTTCCGCCGCGTCGCCGGGGTCCTCAGCTATGCCGCGCCCGCGATTCCGGTCGTCTCCACGGTCACCGGGCGGCTCGCGACCGCCGCCGAACTGTGCTCCCCGGACTACTGGACCGACCACGTCCGCAACGCCGTGCGCTTCTCCGACGCCATGGACTGGCTCCTCACCGACGGCGGCGCCCGCACCTTCCTGGAACTCGGCCCGGACGGCGTCCTCAGCGCCCTGGGCCAGAACTGCCTGCCCGAGGAGCGCGAGGCCGACACCGTCTTCGCCCCGCTGCTGCGCGCCGGCAAGGACGAGGTCCGCGAGGTGCTGGGGGCCGTGGCCCTCGCCCAGGTGCGCGGGGCGCTGATCGACTGGGACGCTCTGTACGCCGGGCACCGCACCCGGCCCGTCGAGCTGCCCACGTACGCCTTCCGTACCCGCCGCTACTGGCTGGCCCCCGAACCGTCCGCCCCCACCGGCCTCGGCCGGCTCGCCTCCCAGCACCCCGTTCTCGGCTCGGCGGGCGACCTCGCGGGCACCGGCACCACCGTCCTCACCGGGCGGGTCGCGCCGCGCACCCACCGCTGGACCGCCGACCACACCATCGCGGGCGTCACCCTGCTGCCCGGCACGGCCTTCGTCGAACTGGCCCTGCGGGCCGCGACGGAGACCGGCTGCGGCACGGTCGAGGAGCTGACGCTCCAGGCCCCGCTGGTGCTGCCCGCGTCCGGCGGCGTCGACCTCCAGGTCGTCGTGGCCCCCGCCGACGCCTCCGGCCGCCGCACCGTCGAGTGCTTCTCCCGCCCGGACGGCGCCGAGGACGCCGAGGACCCCTGGACCCGCCACGCCACGGGCGTCCTCGCCCCCGCGGCCCCGGAGCCGGACACCGCCGCCCTGGCCGGGGCCTGGCCCCCGGCCGGAGCCGTCCCCCTCGACGTCAGCACCCTGTACACCGACATGGCCGGCGAGGGCTACGGCTACGGCCCCGCCTTCCACGGGGTGCGGGCCGCCTGGCTCCTGGACGGCGCCGTCTACGCCGACGTCGAACTCCCGGAGCACATACGCGCCGACGCGGCCGGCTACGGACTCCACCCGGCGCTCCTGGACGCCGCCCTGCACCCCGCCGACCACGCCCTCGCGTCCGTCGGCGAGCGGCCGGAGGGCACCTGGGTCCCGTTCTCCTGGAACCGGGCCACCCTGTACGCGGCGGGCGCGCCCGCCGTCCGCGTCCGCATCACCGCCAGCGGCTCCGACGAACTGGACGTGACCGTCGCGGACGCCACCGGCGCCCCCGTCGCCCGCGTCGAATCGCTGCTGCTGCGCGCCGTCACCGCCGCCCAGCTCGCCGCCGACCGCTCCGACCCGCTGCTCGCCGTCCGCTGGCACGACGCGGAACTCCCGGCAGAAGCAGCGGAGTTCGCTGAGTCCGGCGACCTGTCGGGGGACGTGGTCCCGGACCTCGTCGTCTACCGCGTTCCGGCCACTCCGGAGGGCGACGTGCCCGCCGCCGTCCGCGCCGTCGCCGCCGACGCGCTGGCCGCCGTCCAGGCCTGGCTGGCCGACGACCGCAACGCGGGGTCGCGGCTCGCCGTCGTCACCCGGGGCGGCGCCGCCGTCCCCGGCACCGATGTCGACCTCGGCCAGGCACCCGTCTGGGGTCTGGTGCGCTCCGCCGAGGCGGAGAACCCCGGCCGGTTCGTCCTGGTCGACACCGACGAGGCCGGTGCCGCCCGTCTCGGCCGGGCGCTGGCCGCCACGGCCGAACCCGAACTCGCCCTGCGCGGCGCCCGCATGTACGTCCCCCGGCTCACCGCCGTGCCCGCCCCCGAGGAGGAGCGCCCGGCGCCCTGGGACGCGACCGGCACCGTCCTGCTCACCGGCGGCACCGGCGGCGTCGGCGCCGAACTCGCCCGCCACCTGGTCCGCGAGCACGGCGTCCGCCATCTGGTCCTCACCAGCCGGCGCGGCACCGACGCGCCCGGGGCCCGCGAACTCGTCGCGGAACTCGCGGAGCACGGCGCCGACGTCACCGTGTCCGCGACCGACGTCGCGGACCGGGACGCCCTGGCCGCCCTGCTCGCCGCCGTCCCGGACGCGCACCCGCTGCGCGCCGTGGTGCACGCGGCGGGCGTCATCGACGACGGACTGACCGGCCACCTCACCCCGGCCCGGCTCGACACCGTGCTGCGCCCCAAGGTGGACGCCTCCTGGCACCTCCACGAGCTGACGGCGGACCTCGGGCTCGCCGCGTTCGTCCTGTTCTCCTCCGCCTCCACCGTCCTCGACGGCGCGGGCCAGGGCAACTACGCCGCCGCCAACCTGTTCCTGGACGCCCTGGCCGCCCGCCGGGCCGCGGCCGGCCAGGTCGTCACCTCGCTCGCCTGGGGCCTGTGGGCCGGCGGAGGAGGCATGGGCGCCTCGCTGGACGCCGCCGCCCTGACCCGGATCGAACGCCTCGGCCTCGACTCGCTGTCCTTCGCCGAGAACCTCGCCCAGCTCGACAAGGCGCTGCGCACGGACGAACCGGCCGTCGTCCCCGTACGTGTCAACCCCCGCGCCGTACGCGCCCGTACGGACGGCACGCCCACCCTGCTGCGCGCCCTCGTCCGGCCCCGCACCGCCCCCGCCGCCCGCGCGGCAAACGGCCCGGCCGCCGCGACCGGCACCGCCCCGCTCGCCGCGCTCCTCGCGGAGATGAACGCCGCCGACCGGCTCGCGCACGTCCTGCGCCTGGTCCGCACCGAGACCGCCGCCGTCCTCGGCCACCACAGCGCCGACGAGGTCAGCGCCACCCGCGCCTTCATGGAGACGGGCTTCGACTCGCTGGCCGCCGTGGAGCTGCGCAACCGCCTCGCCACCGCGACCGGGCTCCGGCTCAGCGCCACCCTGACCTTCGACTACCCCACGGCCACGGTCCTCGCCGAGTACCTGGTGACCAAGCTCGTCGGCGAGGCCACGGCGGCCGGTCCGCAGACCCCCGCCGCCCGTGCCGGGGCCACCGACGACGATCCGGTCGTCATCGTCTCCATGGCCTGCCGCTACCCGGGCGGGGTGACCTCGCCCGAGGAGCTGTGGCAGCTCGTCGCCGACGGCTCCGACGCCATCGGCCCGTTCCCCACGGACCGGGGCTGGGACACCGGCCTGTACGACCCGGAGATCGGCAAGCCCGGCCGCACCTACTCCACCGAGGGCGCCTTCCTGTACGACGCCGCCCACTTCGACCCGGCGTTCTTCGGGATCAGCCCGCGCGAGGCCCAGGCCATGGACCCGCAGCAGCGGCTCCTCCTGGAGGTCGCCTGGGAGACCTTCGAGCGCGCGGGCATCGACCCCCGCTCGGTCAAGGGCACGGACACCGGGGTCTTCGCCGGGGTGATGTACCACGACTGGGGGCTGCGCCTGGGCCCCCTCCCCGACGACGTGGCGGGCTACCACGGCAACGGCAGCCTCGCGAGCGTCGTCTCGGGCCGCGTCGCCTACACCCTGGGCCTGGAGGGCCCGGCGGTCAGCGTCGACACGGCGTGCTCCTCGTCGCTGGTGGCGCTGCACATGGCGGCCCGCGCGCTACGGGCGGGTGAGTGCTCGCTCGCCCTGGCCGGCGGTGTCACGATCATGTCCACCCCGGACACCTTCCTCGACATGGCCCGCCAGCGCGGTCTGTCCTCCGACGGCCGCTGCAAGTCCTTCGGGGCGGGTGCGGACGGCACGGGCTGGGGCGAGGGCGCCGGTGTCCTGCTCCTGGAACGGCTGTCCGACGCCCGCCGCAACGGCCACCGCGTCCTGGCCGTGGTCAAGGGCTCCGCCCTCAACCAGGACGGTGCCAGCAACGGCCTCACCGCCCCCAACGGCCCCGCCCAGCAGCGCGTCATCCGGGGCGCCCTCGCCAACGCGGGCCTGTCGGCCGCCGAGGTCGACGTCGTCGAGGCGCACGGCACCGGAACCCGCCTCGGCGACCCGATCGAGGCGCAGGCCCTCCTGGAGACCTACGGCCAGGAGCGGCCCGAGGGCCGGCCCCTGTGGCTGGGCTCCATCAAGTCGAACATGGGCCACACGCAGGCCGCCGCCGGTGTCGCGGGCATCATCAAGATGGTCATGGCCATGCGCCACGGCGTCCTGCCCAAGTCCCTGTACGCGGAGACCCCGTCGGACCAGGTCGACTGGTCGGCCGGGGATGTCTCCCTCCTCACCGAGGCCCGGGAATGGGAGCAGGCGGGCCACCCGCGCCGCGCGGCCGTCTCCTCCTTCGGCATCAGCGGCACCAACGCCCACGTGATCATCGAGCAGGCCGAGGAGCCGGCCCCGACGGCGACCGCCCCGGCCCCCGCGCTCCCCGCCCTCCTCGCCTGGCCCGTCTCCGGTGCCACCGCCGAGGCCCTGCACGCCCAGGCCGGCCGCCTCCGCGACCGGCTCCCCCACCTCACCGACACCGAACTCGCCGCCGCCGCCCGCACCCTCGCCACCGGCCGCGCCGCCCTCGAACACCGCGCCCTCGCCCTCGGCACCGACCGCGACGACCTCACCACCGCCCTCTCCCTGCTCACCGGCGCCGACGCGGTCCAGGAAGGCAAGTCGGCGTTCCTGTTCACGGGGCAGGGTGCGCAGCAGCTCGGCATGGGCCGCGAACTGCACGCGTCCTTCCCGGTGTTCGCGAGTGCCTTCGATCTGGTCTGTGCGGAGATCGACACGCATCTCGGGTCGTCGCTCCGTGATGTGGTGTGGGGTGAGGACACGGACGCGCTGAACGCGACCGGGGTCACTCAGCCCGCGCTGTTCGCCTTTGAAGTGGCGTTGTACCGGCTCGTGGAGTCGTGGGGAATCACTCCGGACGTGGTGGTCGGCCACTCGATCGGCGAGCTGGCCGCCGCGCACGTCTCCGGGGTGCTGTCGCTCGCAGACGCGGCCCGGCTCGTGGTCGCGCGCGGTCGGCTGATGCAGGCACTTCCTGCCGGGGGTGCGATGGTCGCGGTGCAGGCGACGGAAGCGGAGATGTTGCCGGTTCTGACGGACGGTGTCTCGATCGCGGCGGTCAACGGGCCCCGGTCCGTGGTGGTTTCCGGTGTGGAGTCCGAGGCTGTGGCGGTGGGCGAGCACTTCGCTGCCGCAGGCCGTAAGACGAGTCGGTTGTCCGTCTCGCACGCGTTCCATTCCTCGCTGATGGAGCCGATGCTCGACGAGTTCCGCGCGGTGGCCGCGTTGCTGTCGTACGCCGAGCCGCGTATTCCGGCGGTCTCGACCGTGACGGGTGAGCTGACGTCCGACTGGCAGTCCCCGGAGTACTGGGTCGGTCAGGTCCGCGAAGCCGTCCGTTTCGCTGATGCCGTACGTGCTGCCGAGCGCTTCGGTGCTCGTACCTTCGTGGAGATCGGGCCGGACGCCGTCCTCACCGCCCTCGGGGCCGGTTCGGCCGAGGACGAGAGCAGTGCCTTCGTGCCGCTGGTGCGGCGTGACCGGGACGAGGTCCGTGAGGTCGTGGCCGGGGCCGGGGCGGCCTGGGCGCGCGGGGCGGACGTGGACTGGGCCGCCGTGCTCGGGACCGGCGGGCCGCTGGTGGACCTGCCGACGTACGCCTTCCAGCGCAAGCGCTACTGGCTCGACGTCACCGCGAAGACGGGCGATGTGGGCTCGGCGGGGCTGGACGCGGTCGAGCACCCGGTGCTCAGCGCGGCCGTCGTGGCGCCGGAGTCCGGGTCGGTGGTGCTCACCGGTCGGCTGTCGGCCGCCGGGCAGCCCTGGGTCGCGGACCACGGGGTGCACGGGGCGGTCCTGCTGCCCGGCACCGGGTTCGTCGAACTGGCCGTGCGCCTCGGGGACCAGGTCGGCTGCGACCTCCTGGAGGAACTGACCCTGGAGGCGCCCCTCGTCCTGCCCGAGCACGGCGGCGCGTCCCTGCGCGTCGCCGCCGGGGCCCCGGACGCCTCCGGCCGCCGGCCGCTGCACATCCACTCCCGGCTGGACGGGGCGCCCGAGGACAACTGGACCCGGCACGCCACCGGCTTCCTCGCCACCGGCGCCCCGCCGGAGGTACCCGGGGCGGACCTGACCACATGGCCGCCGCGCGGCGCCGCCCCGGTGGTGGTCGAGGGGGCGTACGAGCGGCTGCGGGAACGCGGTTACGGCTACGGCCCGGCGTTCCAGGGCCTGACGGCGGCCTGGCGGCGCGGCGACGAACTGTTCGCCGAGGTCGCCCTGCCGGAGACGGTGCGCGGGGAGGCCGCCGACTACGGGCTGCACCCGGCGCTGCTGGACATCGCCATGCACGTGGACGTGGTGGTCGACCAGGGCGAGGGCGGCACCGAGGCGCTGCTGCCGTTCGCCTGGAGCGGGGTCGCGCTGCACGCCGCGGGCGCGTCCGCGCTGCGCGTGTACGTCCGGCGTATCCGGGGCGCGGAGGAGTCGGCGATGGTCGTCGCCGACGAGACCGGCAGCCCGGTGATGACGGTGTCCTCGCTGATCTGCCGCCCGGTCTCGCCCGACCAGCTCGCGGTGGCCGAGGGGCCCGTTTCCGACGCCCTGCACCACATCGAGTGGACGCCGCTGCGGCAGCCGGCCGCGCCGCTGCCGTCCTCCCCGGCGGTGCTGGACGAGTACGGTCTGGCGATCCTCTCCGACCCGTCGGCCGTCGTCCTGGCCTGCTGCCCGGTGCCGGGCGGCTGGCCGGTGCCCGAGGCGGTCCGTACGACCACCGCGTACGTCCTCGACCAGATACAGACCTGGCTGACCGACGAACGCTTCGACGCCACCACGCTCGTCGTCGTCACCCGGGGCGCCGTCACCACCGACGACGCCTCGGCCCCCGATCTGACCCAGGCGCCCGTCTGGGGCGTCGTCCGGGCGGCGCAGGCCGAGAACCCGGGCCGGATCGTCCTGCTGGACGCCGATCCCGCCACCGGGATCGACACCGCCGGGCTCCCGGACGCCGTCGGTGCCGCGCTGGCCCAGGGCGAACCCGAACTGGCGCTGCGCGACGGCCGGTTCCTGATCCCCCGGCTCGTGCGGACCGCCGTGCCCGAGGCCGACGCGCCCTGGGACGGCGAGCGGACCGTCCTGGTCACCGGAGGTACCGGCGGTCTCGGCGCCCGGGTCGCCCACCACCTCGTCGAGCGGCACGGAGTGCGCCACCTGGTGCTCACCAGCCGCCGGGGCCCCGACGCCCCGGGCGCGGCCGGACTGCGCGACCGGCTCCTCGCGGCCGGTGCCCAAGGGGTGCGGATCGCGGCCTGCGACGCCGCAGACCGGGACGCCCTGGCCGCCGTCCTCGACGCCGTACCCCGTGAGCATCCGCTGGGCGGTGTCGTGCACGCGGCCGGAGTCGTCGACCCCGGTCTGATCGGCGCGCTGACCGCCGAACGGCTCGACACCGTGCTGCGGCCCAAGGCGGACGCCGCCTGGCACCTGCACGAGCTGACCCGGGACCTGGACCTGTCGGCGTTCGTGATGTTCTCCTCGGCCGGCGGGCTCGTGCTGCCCGCCGGGCAGGGCAACTACGCCGCCGCCAACGTCTTCCTGGACGCCCTCGCCGCCCACCGCCGCACCCTCGGCCTGCCGGCCACCGCACTCGCGTACGGGCTGTGGGCCGTCAACACGGGGCTCGGCGGCGAACTCACCGACGCCGACGTCGAGAAGATGAACCGGCTCGGCCTGCCCGCCCTGCCCGCCGAACGCGGCATCGCCCTCTTCGACGAGGCGCTGCGCACCCGGCACGCCCTGGTCGCCCCGCTCCTCGTCGACCCGGCCGCCCTGCACGCCCGTGGCGCCGACGTACCGCCGCTGCTGCGCGCCACCGCCGCAGCCGCCCGCCCGGCGCAGCGCCGGACCGCGGCGGCCGCACCGGGCGGCGACACCCTGGCCCGCCGGCTGGCCTCCCTCACCGAGGCCGACCGGACCCGGACCCTGCGCGAGCTGGTCGCCGGACAGGTCGCCGCCGTCCTCGGCCACGAATCGGCCGACACCATCGGTGTGGACCGGGCCTTCAAGGAGCTGGGCTTCGACTCCCTGGCCGCCGTGGAGCTGCGCAACGCGCTCAACGCCGCGACCGGGCTGCGGCTCCCCGTCACTCTCGTCTTCGACTACCCGAACACCCGGGCCGTCGCGGACTACCTGGACGGCGAGTTCGGCGGTGCGCGGGACGAGGCGCCCGTCGAGGCCGCCGCACCCGCGACGGGCGTCTCGGACGACGAGCCCATCGCGATCGTCGGCATCAGCTGCCGCTTCCCGGGCGGGGTGCGCTCCGCCGACGACCTGTGGGACCTGGTCGCCGAGGGCCGCGACGCCGTCGCCGGATTCCCCGAGGACCGGGGCTGGGACACCGAGGGCATCTACGACCCGGAGCCGGGACTGCACGGCAAGACGTACGCCCGGGACGGCGGATTCCTCTACGACGCCGCCGAGTTCGACCCCGCGTTCTTCGGAATCAGCCCGCGCGAGGCCGTGGCCATGGACCCGCAGCAGCGGCTGCTCCTCCAGTCGGCCTGGGAGGCCTTCGAGGACGCGGGCATCGACCCGACGGCCATGCGCGGCAGCCAGACCGGTGTGTACGCGGGCGTGATGTACCACGACTACGCCTCGCGCCTCCAGCACATCCCCGACGACGTCGCCGGCTACCTCGGCAACGGCACCGCCGCCTCCATCCTGACCGGACGCGTCGCCTACACCCTGGGCCTGGAGGGTCCGGCGGTCAGCGTCGACACCGCCTGCTCCTCCTCCCTGGTCGCGCTCCACATGGCCTGCCAGGCCCTGCGGCGCGGCGAGGTCGGCATGGCGCTGGCCGGTGGCGTCACGGTCATGTCGACGCCCGAGATCTACGTGGAGTTCGCCCAGCAGCGCGGACTCTCCGCCGACGGCCGCTGCAAGGCCTTCGCGGCCGGCGCCGACGGCACCGGCTGGGCGGAGGGCGTCGGCCTGCTCCTCGTCGAGCGGCTCTCCGACGCCGAACGCCTCGGCCACAACGTCCTCGCCGTCATCCGGGGCACCGCCATCAACCAGGACGGCGCCTCCAACGGGCTCACCGCCCCCAACGGCCCCTCCCAGCAGCGCGTCATCCAGCGCGCCCTGGCCGCGAGCGGTCTGACCACCTCCGACGTGGACCTCGTCGAGGGCCACGGCACCGGCACCCGCCTCGGCGACCCCATCGAGGCCCAGGCCCTCCTCGCCACCTACGGACAGGGCCGCACCGCCGACGATCCGGTCTGGCTCGGCTCCATCAAGTCCAACATCGGCCATGCCCAGGCGGCGGCCGGTGTCAGCGGTGTCATCAAGTCCGTCATGGCCCTGCGCAACGGTCTGATGCCCAAGACCCTGCACGTGGACGAGCCCTCTCCCGAGGTCGACTGGGAGGCCGGACACGTCCGCCTGCTCACCGAGGCGCGCCCCTGGCCGCGCCGCGAGGACCGGCCGCGCCGCGCGACCGTCTCCTCCTTCGGCCTCAGCGGCACGAACGCCCACCTGATCGTCGAGGAGGCCCCGCAGCCGGCGCACCCGGCCGGCGAACGGCAGGACCGTCCGGACCTCGTCCGCCCGGTGCCCCTGCTCCTTTCGGGCGCGGACCCCGAGGCCCCCGCCCGCCAGGCCGCCGCCCTCCGCGACCGCCTGCTCACCGCACCCGGCACGGACCTCCGCGACATCGCCCACACCCTGGCCACCGGCCGGGCCGCCCTGGAGCACCGGGGCCTCGTCCTCGCCACGGACACCGACGGTGCCCTGCGCGAACTCGCGGCCCTCGCCAAGGGCGAGGGCACGCGCGGAAGCGTCACCAGCGGGAAGACCGCGTTCCTGTTCACGGGGCAGGGTGCGCAGCGGCTGGGGATGGGCCGCGAACTGTACGACTCCTTCCCGGTGTTCGCGGAGGCCTTCGACTCGGTCTGTGCGGAGGTCGACGTGCATCTCGGGTCGTCGCTGCGGGATGTGGTGTGGGGTGAGGACGCGGATGCGCTGAACGCGACCGGGGTCACTCAGCCCGCGCTGTTCGCCTTCGAGGTCGCGTTGTACCGGCTCGTCGAGTCGTGGGGGATCACTCCGGACGTGGTGGTGGGTCACTCCATCGGTGAGCTGGCTGCCGCGCATGTCTCCGGGGTGCTGTCGCTTCCGGACGCCGCGCGGTTGGTCGTGGCTCGTGGGCGTCTGATGCAGGCGTTGCCCGCCGGGGGCGCGATGGTCGCCGTGCAGGCGACCGAGGAGGAAGTCCTTCCGATCCTCACGGAGGGTGTCTCGATCGCGGCGGTCAACGGGCCCCGGTCCGTGGTGGTTTCCGGTGGGGAGGCGGAGGCCGTGGCGGTGGGCGAGTACTTCGCTGCCGCAGGCCGTAAGACGAGCCGCCTCTCCGTCTCGCACGCGTTCCATTCCTCGCTGATGGAGCCGATGCTGGACGAGTTCCGCGCGGTGGCCGCGTCGCTGTCGTATGCCGAGCCGCGTATTCCGGCGGTCTCGACCGTGACGGGTGAGCTGACGTCCGACTGGCAGTCGGCGGAGTACTGGGTCGGTCAGGTGCGGGAAGCGGTGCGTTTCGCCGATGCCGTACGTGCTGCCGAGCGCTTCGGTGCCCGTACCTTCGTGGAGATCGGGCCGGACGCCGTTCTCACCGCCCTCGGGGCCGGTTCGGCCCAGGAGGAGAGCAGTGCCTTCGTGCCGCTGGTGCGGCGCGACCGGGACGAGGTCCGGGTGGCGATGGCCGGGGCCGGGGCGGTGTGGACGCGTGGGGCCGAGGTCGGCTGGGGCGCGTTCCTGGAGGGGAGCGGTGCGCGTCGGGTCGCGCTGCCGACGTACGCCTTCCAGCGCACCCGGTACTGGCTGGACGCCCCCGCCGCCGTCGGGGACGCGGCCGGGCTGGGGCAGGTGCCCGCCGGGCATCCGCTGCTCAGTGCCGTGGTCGTGTCGCCGGAGAGCGGGGCACCGGTCCTGACCGGTCGGCTCTCCGTGGCCACGCACCCGTGGCTCGCGGACCACGCCGTGCACGGGAGCGTGCTGCTGCCGGGCACCGCCTACATCGAGATGGCACTGCGCGCCGGGCACGAGGCGGGCTGTGCGCGGCTGGAGGAGCTGACGCAGGAGGCGCCGCTGCTGCTGCCGGCGAAGGCCGGGGTGGCCGTGCAGGTCACGGTGGGCGAGGCGGACGCGTCGGGGCGGCGGGACGTCGTCGTGTACTCGCGGGCCGAGGACCTGCCCGAGGGCGCTCCGTGGACCCGTAACGCGCGCGGTGTGCTGGCCCCCGAGCCGGCGCCCGTGGTGCAGGACCTGGAGTCCTGGCCGCCGGCCGGTGCGCGGGCGGTGGACGTGAGCGGGATGTACGAGGACCTGGCCGGACTCGGGTACGGGTACGGGCCGGTCTTCCAGGGGCTGACGGCGGCCTGGCGGCGCGGAGACGAGCTGTTCGCCGAGATCGGGCTTCCGGAGCACGCCCGGACCGAGGCCGCCGCGTTCGCCCTGCACCCGGCCCTGCTCGATGCCGCCCTGCACGCGGAGCGGATCTTCGACGCGGACCACGAGGGGCCCGTGCGGGCCGCACTGCCGTTCGCCTGGAACGGGGTCACCCTGCACGCGACCGGTGCCACCGCCCTGCGGGTACGGCTGACGAAGCCGGGCCCGGACGCCGTGGCGCTGCGGATCACCGCGCCGACCGGTGAGCCCGTCGCCACGGTCGAGTCGCTGGTGGTGCGCGAGGTCTCGCCTGCTCAGCTCGCCGCCGACGGCACGGGCGGCGGAGCCGGCCTCTTCCGCATCGACTGGTCGGAGCCCCGGACGGGCGCACCGCAGGCCGCCGGTGACGTGCTCGTCGTCGGGTCGCCGCTGCCGGGCTTCCGCGCGGTGACCACCCTCGCCGAGGCAGCCGCCCAGGACCGGGTGCCGGACACGGTGCTGCTGACCGCGCCGGACGTCTCCGATGTCTTCGGAGCCACCGGCGGGGTCCCCGAGCGGGTCCGCACCTGTGTGGGCCGGCTCCTCGACACCCTCGGCCAGTGGCTGGCCGAGCCCGCCTTCGCGGAATCCCGGCTGGTGCTCGTCACCCGGAACGCCGTCGTCGCCGACGACACGGACCGAGTCGACTGCGTCCAGGCCCCGTTGTGGGGTGTGGTGCGGGCGGCCCAGGCCGAGAACCCGGGCCGGTTCACCGTCGTCGACCTCGACACCGCCGCCGCCTCGGCCACGGCCCTGCCCGCCGCCCTGGCCTCGGGCGAGACCGAGATCGCCGTACGGGAGGGACGCGTCCTGGTGCCCCGCTACGCACCCGCCGACGCCCCCGGAACCCCCCTGGAGTGGGCGGCGGACGGCACCGTCCTGATCACCGGAGGCACCGGACTGCTGGGCGCGGTGCTCGCCCGGCATCTCGTCGCCGAACGGGGCGTCCGCCATCTGGTGCTCACCAGCCGCCGGGGCGAGGACGCCCCGGGCGCGGCCGACCTGCGCGCCGAACTCACCGGGGCGGGGGCCGAGTCGGTCCGGATCGTCGCCGTGGACGCGGCCGACCGGTACGCGCTCGCCGCGCTGCTCGACGAGATCCCGGACGCGCACCCGCTGACCGGTGTCGTGCACGCGGCCGGTGTCATGGACAACGCGCTCGTCGGCGCGGTCACCCCGGAGCAGGTCGGCGCGGTACTGCGGCCCAAGGTCGACGCCGCCTGGCACCTGCACGAACTGACCCGGAACCTGGGTCTGGCCGCGTTCGTCCTCTACTCCTCGGCCGGCGGGCAGATCCTCCCGGCGGGCCAGGCCACGTACGCGGCGGCCAACGTCTTCCTCGACGCCCTGGCCGCCGAACGCCGGGCCGCCGGGCTCGCGGCCACCTCGCTGGCCTGGGGCCTGTGGGAGGGCACGGTCGGGGAGGGCCCGGAGCTGACCGACGCGGACCTGCGCCGCATGGGCCGCTCGGGGGTGCTGGAGCTGTCCTTCGCGGACGGGACCGCGCTGTTCGACCGGGCCATGGCCCAGGACGCCGCCCTGCTCGCCCCGGTCCGGCTCGACCGGGCGGCGCTGCGCGAACGCGCCGACGAGATCCCGGCCCTGCTGCGCGACCTGGCCGGACCACGGGTCCGCACGGCCCCCAGGCCCGCCGCCGTGCCGGCCGCGGGCGCGGGAGACACGGACGGCTCCCTGGTCCGCGCCAAGCTGGCCGGACTGCGCACCGGCCCCGAGCAGACCCGCTATCTGGAGGAGCTGGTCCGGGGCCACGCCGCCGCCGTCCTCGGCCACGGCGACCCGTCCGGGGTCCCCGCCGACCGGGGCTTCACCGAACTGGGCCTGGACTCGCTCGGCGCGATCGAACTCCGCAACCGGCTCCAGAAGGCCACCGGCCTCCGCCTGCCCGCCACCCTGATGTTCGACTACCCCAACTCCGCCTCCCTCGCCGGGTTCCTGGGCGAGGAACTGCGTCCCGAACCGGCGGCCGAGTCCGCGGCCGGGGACGCCCTGGACGACGAGGCCGTGCGCCGGGCCCTGCTGTCGATCCCGGCCGCGCGGCTGCGCGAATCCGGACTGCTCGACACGCTCCTCGGACTCGCCCGCACCGAACCGGCCGGGGACCCCGGTCCCGCCGCCGCGGACGCGTCGGGTCCCGCCATCGAGGAGATGGCCGTCGACGACCTCGTACGGGCCGCCCTGGCCGGCGGCGAACTCAGCTGACCCCGACGCCGGATGATGAGGATGACGTGACCAGCACATCGATGGAACAGGTCGTGGCGGCGCTCCGTAAGTCGCTCACGGACAACGAGCGGCTGCGCGAGGAGAACGCCCGGCTCACCTCCGAGCGGAACGACCCGATCGCGATCGTGGCCATGGCCTGCCGCTACCCCGGCGGCGCCACCACACCGGAGGACCTGTGGCGGCTGGTCGCCGGGGGCGTCGACACGGTGTCCGGCTTCCCGGCCGACCGGGGCTGGGACCCGGACGTCTACGACCCCGAGCCGGGCGTCCCGGGCAAGTCGTACGCCCGGGACGGTGCGTTCCTGTACGACGCCGCCGCGTTCGACCCGGACTTCTTCGGGATCAGCCCGCGCGAGGCCCTGGCCATGGACCCGCAGCAGCGGCTGCTCCTGGAGGTGTCCTGGGAGGCGATCGAGCGGGCCGGCGTCGACCCGACGACGCTCAAGGGCAGCCGGACCGGGGTCTACGCCGGGGTGATGTACCACGACTACGCGGACGGGGCCGCGGGCAGCTTCGTCTCCGGCCGGGTCGCCTACACCCTGGGCCTGGAGGGCCCGGCGGTCACCATCGACACCGCCTGCTCCTCGTCCCTGGTCGCCCTGCACACGGCGGCCCAGGCCCTGCGCTCCGGCGAGTGCTCGCTCGCCCTCGCGGGCGGGGTGACCGTCATGTCGACGCCGGACATGCTGGTGTACTTCAGCGGGCAGCGGGGCCTCGCCCCCGACGGCCGCTGCAAGCCCTTCGCGGCCGGGGCGGACGGCACGGGCTGGGGCGAGGGCGCGGGCGTGCTGCTCCTGGAGCGGCTGTCCGACGCCCGCCGCAACGGCCACCCCGTCCTCGCCCTCGTCAGTGGTTCGGCCATCAACCAGGACGGCGCATCCAGCGCCATGACCGTCCCCAACGGCCCGGCCCAGCAGCGCGTCATCCGGCACGCCCTCGCGGACGCGGGCCTCACCGCCGCCGAGGTCGACGCCGTCGAGGCCCACGGCACCGGCACCCGTCTCGGCGACCCCATCGAAGCGCAGGCCCTCCTCGCCACCTACGGCCGGGGACGCCCCGAGGACCGGCCCCTCTGGCTCGGCTCGGTGAAGTCCAACTTCGGCCACACGCAGGCGGCGGCCGGTGTCGCGGGCATCATCAAGATGGTCATGGCCCTGCGCCACGGCATCCTCCCCAAGTCCCTCCATGTGGACGCCCCGTCGGACCAGGTCGACTGGTCGGCCGGCCGCGTGGAACTCCTCACCGAGGCCCGCCCCTGGCAGTCCACGGGCCGTCCGAGGCGCGCGGGCATCTCCTCCTTCGGGCTGAGCGGGACGAACGCCCATGTCATCGTCGAGGAGGCCCCCGAGACCCCGGTGACCGAGGAGGCCCCGGCCGCCGCGTTCCCGGCCGCCCCCTGGCCGGTCTCCGCCAAGACCCCCGACGCCCTGGCCGCCCAGGCGGAACGCCTGCTGGCCGTCGCCGGCGACCACCGCCCCGAGGACCTGGCCCACACCCTCGCCACCGCCCGCACCGCCTTCCCCCACCGCGCGGTGGTCCTCGGCCCCGACCGCACCGCCGCCCTCACCGCCCTCGCGACGGGCGAGGACCACCCGGGCCTGATCCGGGGCACCACGCGCACCCTCGGCAAGTCGGCGTTCCTGTTCACGGGGCAGGGTGCGCAGCGGCGCGGCATGGGCCGTGAACTGAACGCGTTCTTCCCGGTGTTCGCGGAGGCCTGGGACGCGGTGTGCGCGGAGGTCGACGCGCATCTCGGGTCGTCGCTACGGGATGTGGTGTGGGGTGAGGACGCGGAGGCGTTGAACGCGACCGCGCTCGCCCAGCCCGCGTTGTTCGCGTTCGAGGTGGCGTTGTTCCGGCTGGTGGAGTCGTGGGGGATCACTCCGGACGTCGTGGTGGGTCACTCGATCGGTGAGCTGGCGGCCGCGCATGTGTCGGGGGTCCTGTCCTTGAGTGACGCGGCCCGGCTGGTGGTCGCCCGGGGCCGGTTGATGCAGGCGCTGCCCGCCGGGGGCGCGATGGTCGCCGTGCAGGCCACCGAAGAAGAAGTCCTGTCCGTTCTCACGGGCGGCGTTTCGCTCGCGGCCGTCAACGGGCCGCAGTCCGTGGTCGTGTCGGGCGTCGAGTCCGAGGCCCTGGCGGTGGGCGAGCACTTCGCCGCGCTGGGCCGTAAGACGAACCGGCTGTCGGTGTCGCACGCGTTCCACTCGTCGCTGATGGAGCCGATGCTCGCCGAGTTCCGTTCCGTGGCCGCCTCGTTGACGTACAGCGAGCCGCGTATTCCGGCGGTCTCGACGGTCACCGGCGAGCTGGCGACCGACTGGCAGTCTCCGGAGTACTGGACCGGTCAGGTCCGGCAAGCCGTGCGGTTCGCCGATGCCGTACGTGCTGCCGAGCGCTTCGGTGCTCGTACGTTCGTGGAGATCGGGCCGGACGCGGTGCTGACCGCCCTGGGTGCGGGCTCGGCCGAGGACGCGGGCAGTGCGTTCGTGCCGCTGGTGCGGCGGAGCCGTGAGGAGCCGGAGTCGCTGGTGGCGGCGCTGGGCCGGTTGTACGCGGACGGGGTGCGGGTCGGCTGGGAGGCGTTCTGGGACGGGGCGGGGGCGCGGCGGGTGGAGCTGCCGACGTACCCGTTCCAGCGCAGCCGCTTCTGGCTGGACGCGGTGCGGCCGGGCGGCGCGGGGCCCGTCCATCCGCTGCTCGGATCGGTGGTGACGCTGGCCGACTCCGGTGGCGCGGTGCTGACGGGGCGGCTGGCGGTGGGCGCGCAGCCGTGGCTCGGTGACCATGTGGTGCGGGACACCGTGCTGTTCCCGGGTGCGGGCTTCGTCGAGCTGGCCGTGCGCGCGGGCGACCACGTGGGCTGCCCGGCGCTGGAGGAACTGGCCCTGCACGCGCCCCTCGTGCTGCCCGCCGACGGTGCCGTCGCCGTGCAGGTCGTGGTCGGTGCCGCCGACGAGACGGCCCGGCGTTCGCTCGGGGTGTACGCGCGGGACGAGAGCCTGCCGGACGCCGACTGGGTGCTGCACGCCGATGGCGTCCTGGCCGAGGACGCGGAGGCACCCGGTTTCGACCTGGCGGCCTGGCCGCCGGCGGGGGCCGAACCTCTCGCCCTGGACGGGGCGTACGAGACGCTGCGCGATCAGGGTCTGGCCTACGGGCCGGCGTTCCAGGGGCTGACGGCCGCCTGGCGGCACGACGGCGCCCTCTACGCCGAAGTCGTCCTCGGCGAGGACGTCTCCGCCGAGGAGTACGGGCTGCACCCGGCCCTGCTGGACGCGGCGATGCACGCCGCGCTGGTGGACGCCGCCGGAGGCGGTGACGGCGGCACGGTGCTGCCGTTCGTGTGGAAGGACGTCCGGCTGTTCGCGGACGGCACGGGCGCGGCCAGGGTACGGATCACCCGGCCCACCCCGGAGAGCCTGGCCCTGGAGATCGCGGATGCCTCCGGTGCGCCGGTCGCGTCGGTCGGCGGGGTCGTCGGCCGGGCCATGGACGCGGCACCCGCCGGGAGCGGCACGGCCACCGACCCGCTGTACCGGGTCGTGTGGCAGCCGGCCGGTTCCGCGCGCCCGCCCGCTCCGGGCGAGGTCACGCGGTGGGAGGACATCCCGGCCGAGGGTGCGGTGACCGGCACCGTCGTGCTGGACTGCGCCGCCCTCGCGGAGGCGTCCGACGACGTGACGGCCGCCGCCCACGCGGTGACCGCGCACGCCCTGGACGTGGTCCAGCGATGGCTGGCCGACCGGCGGTTCGCCGACGCCACCCTCCTCGTCGTCACACGCGGCGCGGTGGCCGTGGCCGACGGCGACCCCCTCGACGTACGGCAGGCCCCGGTGTGGGGGCTGGTGCGGGCCGCGCAGGCGGAGAACCCTGGCCGGTTCGCCCTGCTCGACACGGATGCTCCGGGGGCCGTCGCCCCCGGCGGCGAACCGGAGTCGGCGGTCCGCGACGGGCGGGTGCTGACCTCCCGGCTCGCCCGGGTCACCGTGCCCGCCGGACCCGCGCCGGTGTGGGACACCGACGGGACCGTCCTCGTCACCGGCGGGACCGGCGGTCTCGGCGCGCTCGTGGCCCGCCACCTCGTCGCCGAGCACGGCGTACGGCATCTGCTGCTCGTCGGGCGGCGGGGGGCCGACGCCCCCGGAGCCGCCGGACTCGGCGCGGAGCTGGCGGAGTCGGGGGCCCGGGTCGCGTTCGCCGCCTGCGACGTCGCCGACCGGGACGCCGTGGCCGCGCTGCTCGCCGGAGTGGACCCGGCCCACCCGCTGCGCGCCGTGGTCCACGCGGCCGGTGTCCTCGACGACGCCATGGTCACCGCGCTCACCCCCGAACGCCTCCACGGTGTCCTCGCCCCGAAGGCGGACGCCGCCTGGCATCTGCACGAGCTGAGCCGGGGCCTGGACCTCACCGCGTTCGTCCTGTTCTCCTCCGTCGCCGGCACCCTCGGCTCCACGGGCCAGGCCAACTACGCCGCCGCGAACGCCTTCCTGGACGCGCTCGCCGCCCACCGCCGCGCCGACGGCCTCACCGCCTCGTCCCTCGCCTTCGGGCTCTGGGACACCCCCGGCGGCATGGGCACGCAGCTCGGCTCCGCCGAGCTGGACCGCATGCGCGAGGCCGGAACCCCGGCGATCACCGCCGACCGGGGACTCGCCCTCTTCGACGCGGCGCTGTGCTCCGGCGTCCCCGCCTCCGTCCCCGTCC
The DNA here is from genome assembly GCF_042799575.1 of Streptomyces sp. NPDC057682. Taxonomy (NCBI): domain Bacteria; kingdom Bacillati; phylum Actinomycetota; class Actinomycetes; order Kitasatosporales; family Streptomycetaceae; genus Streptomyces; species Streptomyces sp. NPDC057682. The sequence continues at coordinate 456,135 of NZ_JBHVIN010000001.1, forward strand.
GCCTCGACCTCGGGGTGCTCCGCGCCCACGCCGACGAGGTCCCGGCGCTGCTGCGCGGTCTCGTACGCGGCCCCGGCCGCCGGACCGCACGCGGCGGCTCCCCGGTGCTGCGCACCCGCCTCGCGGGGCTGACCGGCGACGAGCGGGCGGCCGCCGTCCTGGACCTGGTCCGGACGAAGATCGCCGCCGTCCTCGGCCACGCCTCCGGCGACGCCATCGAACCGGGCCGCGCCTTCGACGAGCTGGGCTTCGACTCGCTGACCGCCGTCGAACTCCGCAACCGGCTCGACGCGGAGACCGGGCTCCGGCTCCCGGCCACGCTGATCTTCGACCACCCGACGGCCGAGGCCGTCGCCGCGTTCGTCCTGACCCTGCTCGACGGGGTGCCGGACGCGGACCGGGAGCAGCCGGCCGCCGCCGTCCGGGCCGACGACGACCCGGTCGTCATCGTGGGCATGGCCTGCCGCTACCCGGGCGGGGTGACCACGCCCGAGGAGCTGTGGACGCTCGTCGCGGACGGGGTGGACGCCATCGCCCCGCTCCCCGACGACCGGGGCTGGGACCCGGACGTGTACGACCCCGAGCCGGGCACGCCGGGGAAGTCGTACGCCCGGGACGGCGGATTCCTGTACGACGCCGCCGAGTTCGACCCCGCGTTCTTCGGGATCAGCCCGCGCGAGGCCCTGACGATGGACCCGCAGCAGCGGCTGCTCCTGGAGGTGTCCTGGGAGGCGATCGAGCGGGCCGGCGTCGACCCGGTGACGCTGAAGGGCAGCCGGACCGGGGTCTACGCCGGGGTGATGTACCACGACTACGCGGGCGGCACGGCGGGCAGCCTCGTCTCCGGCCGCGTCGCGTACACCCTGGGCCTCGAAGGCCCGGCGGTCACCGTCGACACCGCCTGCTCGTCCTCGCTCGTCGCCCTGCACTCGGCCGCCCAGGCCCTGCGCTCCGGGGAATGCTCCCTGGCCCTCGCGGCCGGTGTCACGGTCATGGCGACCCCCGACATGCTCGTCTACTTCAGCGAGCAGCGCGGCCTCTCGCCGGACGGCCGCTGCAAGTCCTTCGGCGCGGGTGCGGACGGCACGGGCTGGGGCGAGGGCGCGGGCGTCCTGCTCCTGGAGCGGCTGTCCGACGCCCGCCGCAACGGCCACCCCGTCCTGGCCGTGGTCAAGGGTTCGGCCCTCAACCAGGACGGCGCGAGCAACGGCCTCACCGCCCCGAACGGCCCCGCTCAGCAGCGCGTCATCCGCCAGGCCCTGTCCGACGCGGGCCTGTCGGCCGCCGAGGTCGACGCCGTGGAGGCGCACGGCACTGGGACGCGTCTCGGTGACCCGATCGAGGCGCAGGCGCTGCTGGCGACGTACGGTCAGGGTCGCGAGGAGGACCGGCCGCTGTGGCTGGGCTCCATCAAGTCGAACATGGGTCACACCCAGGCGGCGGCAGGTGTCGCGGGCATCATCAAGATGGTCATGGCCATGCGTCACGGCGTTCTGCCTCCGACCCTGCACGCGGAGGAGCGCTCGGACCAGATCGACTGGTCGGCCGGTGACGTCTCCCTGCTCACCGAGGCCCGGGAATGGCAGCAGTCCGGCCGCCCGCGCCGCGCCGGCATCTCCTCCTTCGGTCTGAGCGGCACCAACGCCCACGTGATCGTGGAGGAGGCCCCCGCCGCCCCCGCCGAGTCACCGGAGCGCGCCGCCGAACTCCCGGTCACCCCCTGGGTGCTGACCGCGAAGAGCCCCGACGCCCTGGCCGAGCAGGCCCGGCGCCTCCTCGCCCTTCCCGACGGCCACCACCCCACCGACATCGGCCACTCCCTCGCCACGACCCGCTCCCTCTTTGAGCACCGTGCCGTCGTCCTCGCCGATCCCGCCGAGGCCCTGGCCGCCCTGGCCTCCGGCGAGGACCACCCGGAACTGGTACGCGGTGCCGTGACCAAGGGCAAGTCGGCGTTCCTGTTCACGGGGCAGGGTGCGCAGCGGCTGGGGGTGGGGCGTGAACTGCATGCTTCCTTCCCGGTGTTCGCGGAGGCCTTCGACTCGGTCTGTGCGGAGGTCGATGCGCATCTCGGGTCGTCCCTCCGGGACGTGGTGTGGGGGGACGACGCGGACGCGCTGAACGCGACCGGGGTCACTCAGCCCGCGCTGTTCGCCTTCGAGGTGGCGTTGTACCGGCTCGTGGAGTCGTGGGGTGTGATCCCTGATGTCGTGGTGGGGCACTCGATCGGTGAGCTGGCCGCCGCGCATGTCTCGGGGGTGCTGTCGCTGGGCGACGCGGCCCGGCTGGTCGTGGCCCGTGGGCGTCTGATGCAGTCCCTGCCGGCCGGTGGAGCGATGGTCGCCGTACAGGCCACCGAGGACGAGGTTCTGCCCGTCCTGACCGAAGGTGTCTCGATCGCGGCGGTCAACGGGCCGCAGTCCGTCGTCGTCTCCGGTGCGGAGTCCGAGGCTGTGGCGGTGGGCGAGCATTTCGCCGCGCTGGGCCGCAAGACGAGCCGGCTGTCGGTCTCGCACGCGTTCCACTCGTCTCTGATGGAGCCGATGCTCGACGAGTTCCGTTCCATGGCCGCCTCGTTGACGTACGCCGAGCCGCGTATCCCGGCCGTCTCGACCGTCACCGGGGAACTGACCACCGACTGGCAGTCCCCGGAGTACTGGGTCGGTCAGGTGCGGGAAGCCGTGCGCTTCGCGGACGCCGTACGCGCCGCCGAGCGCTTCGGTGCCCGTACGTTCGTCGAGATCGGCCCGGACGCCGTCCTCACCGCCCTCGGAGCCGGTTCGGCCGAGGACGAGAACAGTGCCTTCGTGCCGCTGGTGCGGCGGAACCGTCCCGAGGCGTCCTCCCTTGTCGGGGGCGTGGGGCGGGTGTTCGTGGGCGGTGGCCGGATGGACTGGGAGGCGTTCTACGCCCGCGCGGGGGCGCGGCGGGTGGAGCTGCCGACGTACGCGTTCCAGCGGTCGCGGTACTGGATGGAGGCGCCCGTGTCCGGCGGTGGCGGGGTCGCCGCGTCCGGGCAGGTCGCGCTCGACCATCCGGTGCTGCGGGCGGCGGTCGTGCTGCCGGACGACGGCGGGGCGGTGCTGACCGGGCGGCTGTCCGCCGGGACGCACGGCTGGATCACCGACCACAACGTGCTCGGCAGCGTGCTGCTCCCGGGGACCGGCTTCGTCGAACTGGCGGTCCGCGCGGGCGAACTGCTCGACTGCGGGCTGCTGGAGGAACTGACCCTCCAGGCCCCCCTGCTTCTCCAGCCCCTCGGCGGCATCGCCGTCCAGGTGGCCGTAGGAGCGGCGGACGAGACCGGGCGGCGTACGGTCTCCGTCCACTCGCGGGCCGACGACCACCCGGGCCTGCCGTGGACCCGGCACGCGGAAGGCGTGCTGGCGCCGGTGGCGGACCGGGAGCCGGACGACGGGCTCATGGAGTGGCCGCCGGCCGGGGCCGAGGAGCTGACGGTCGACGGGGCCTACGAGGGTCTGGCCGCTGCCGGCTATCACTACGGGCCGGTGTTCCAGGGGCTGACGGCGGCCTGGAAGCGCGGCGAGGAACTGTACGCGGAGGTCCGGCTTCCGGAGTCGGCGCACGAGGACGCGGCCCGGTTCGGGCTGCACCCGGCGCTGCTGGACGCGGCCATGCACGTCGGGCTGCTCGCGATACCCGACCGCGAGGACGGCGGGCAGACGCTGCTCCCCTTCGCGTGGAACGGGGTCGCCCTGCACTCCGCCGGTGCCTCCGCGCTCCGGGTGCGGATCACGCCGGTCGCCCAGCAGGACGGTCTCTCGCTGACCGTCGCCGACGAGTACGGGCGTTCCGTGCTGTCGGTCGAATCGCTGCTCTCCCGGCCCGTGTGGGACCAGCCGTCCGCGTCGGACGCGCTGTTCCGGGTGGAGTGGCAGCCCGTTCCGCTGGGTGAGGCGGTGGTCGGTGACACGGGGTCCGCCGTGTTCGTCAGCGAGGTCCGTGACCCGGGCCGGGACGTGCCGGACGCGGTGCGCGGCACGGTCGGGGACGCCCTGGCCGCCGTACAGGACTGGCTGTCCGAGGAGCGTCCCGAGGGCGCGGTGCTGGCCGTCGTCACCCGCGACGCCGTCGCCGTGGCGGACGGGGGGCCGGTGGAGGTGCGGCAGGCCCCCGTCTGGGGTCTGGTGCGCGCCGCGCAGGCCGAGAACCCGGGCAGGTTCGTCCTGATCGACTCCGACGGGTCGGTGCCCTGGGAGCGGCTGGCCGCCCTGGGCGAGCCGGAGGTGCTGGTCCGGGACGGAGAGGTGCGCGTCCCCCGGCTCGTTCCGGCGGGGGCCCCCGACGCGGAGGCCGAACCGGTGTGGGACGCCGACGGAACCGTGCTGGTCACCGGGGGCACCGGGGGTCTCGGCGCCCGGGTCGCCCGGCATCTCGTCGTCGAGCGCGGTGTGCGGAATCTGCTGCTCCTCGGGCGGCGGGGCGCCTCCGCCCCGGGCGTGGCCGAGCTGGTCGCGGAGCTGACCGGGCTCGGCGCGGCCGTCGAGGTGGCCGCCTGCGACGCCGGCGACCGGGAGGCCCTGGCCGCCGTGATCGGCGGTGTCGCTCCGGCGCACCCGCTGACCGGTGTCGTCCATGTCGCCGGGGTCGCCGACAACGGCATGGCCGGGGCGCTGACGCCCGAGCGGGTCGACGCGGTGCTGCGTCCCAAGGCGGACGCGGCCTGGTACCTCCATGAGCTGACCCGGGACCTGGACCTGTCGGCGTTCGTGATGTTCTCCTCGGCCGGCGGGCTCGTCCTGGCCGCCGGGCAGGGCAACTACGCCGCCGCGAACGTCTTCCTGGACGCCCTCGCCGCTCACCGACGGTCCGAGGGGCTGGTGGCCTCCGCGATGGCCTTCGGGCTCTGGAACGTCGACACCGGCATGGCCTCCCACCTCGGCGAGGCCGACCTGGACCGGATGCGCAGGTCCGGCATGCCCGCGCTCTCCGAGGCGGAAGGGCTGGCGCTCTTCGACGCGGCGCTCGCCTCCGGCCTGGCGGCCACCGTGCCGCTGCGCGTGGACGCGAACGCCCTGCGCGCCCGGACCGACGAACTCCCCGCCCTGCTGCGGGCCTTCGCCCCGCCCGCCCGTAAGCGCGGTGCGGCCGGAGGTTCGAAGGGGGCCTGGCTGGCCGCCCGGATCGCCGGGTGCGACGAGGAGGAGCGGACCGCGCTCGTCCTGGAGGCCGTACGGAACCAGGCGGCGGCCGTCCTCGGCCACGCCTCGGGCGAGGCGATCGAACCCGACCGGGCCTTCGGCGAGCTGGGCTTCGACTCGCTGGGCTCGGTGGAGCTGCGCAACCAGCTCACGGCGGTCAGCGGGGTGCGGCTCCCGGCCACGCTGATCTTCGACTACCCGAGCGCGGCGGAGGTCGCCACCTACATCGTGGCGCGGCTGGCGCCCGCCGTGACCGTGTCCCGGGCGGAGGCGGACCTCGAACGGCTGGAGGCCCTGCTGACGACCGACGCCCCGCCGCAGGGGCCCGAACGTGTCCGGTTCGTCCAGCGCCTCCGGGAGCTGGCCGGCCGGCTCGACGCACCACTCTTCGGCGCGGAAGAGGGGTATGCCGGTCCGGAGATCCCGGAGCCCGGCCAGGACCTCGGCGAGGTCACCGCGGACGAGCTGTTCGACATCCTCGACAACGAGCTCGGCACCTCCGCCACCCCCTGACAGGCCCCCGTATCCACGGCCTCCGGCCGGGGCGCGCGGTAGCTGGACCACAGCCGCCGCGCACCCCGGCCTTCCGCGTACCCGGAGACGTGCTCGGACGCGTGCGCAAAAGCCTCTGCGCGCCCGCGTTCTCCCCCGCCTTTCCCCTGCTTTTCCCCTGCCCGACCGGGGCCCGCGGCAGGGGTGGGCTAAGGGTAGGCCGCCCCTCGGAGCGCTCAGTAGCGTTCACATCCGATCAGCGTTGGACGCCGCGTGAGTGAGTCGCCACGGATCGTCGACCAGAGGGAGTAGGTCTCGGTGAGCAACGAGGAGCGACTTCTCGATTACCTGAAGCGGGCCACGACCGACCTGCGGGAGGTGCGCCGCCAACTGGCGGACGCCGAGCGCCGCCTGGAGGCGGCCGGCCCGTCCGGCCGCGCCGCGCACCACGACGATCCGGTGGTCGTCGTCGGCATGGGCTGCCGCTACCCCGGCGGAGTCACCACCCCCGAGGAGCTGTGGACGCTCGTCGCGGACGGCACCGACGCCATCGGAGCGTTCCCGGACGACCGGGGCTGGGACCCCGAGGTGTACGACCCCGAGCCCGGCACCCCCGGACGCACCTACGCCCGCGAGGGCGGATTCCTCTACGACGCCCCCGACTTCGAACCGGTCCTCTTCGGGATCAGCCCCAACGAGGCCCTGGTCACCGACCCGCAGCAGCGGCTCCTCCTCGAAGTCTCCTGGGAGGCGATCGAGCGCGCCGGAATCGACCCGACGACGCTCAAGGGCTCCGACACCGGGGTGTTCGCCGGGGTGATGTACCACGACTACGCGCTCGGCGCGGAGCCCGGCAGCACCACCGCCGGCAGCGTGGTCTCCGGCCGCGTCGCGTACACCCTGGGCCTGGAGGGTCCGGCGGTCAGCGTCGACACCGCGTGCTCGTCCTCCCTGGTGGCCCTGCACCTGGCGGTCCGGGCCCTGCGCGACGGCGAGTGCTCCCTGGCCCTGGCGGGCGGGGTGACGGTCATGTCGACCCCCGACATGTTCGTCTACTTCAGCACCCAGCAGGGGCTGGCCTCCGACGGGCGCTCCAAGTCCTTCTCCGCCTCCGCCGACGGGGTCGCCCTCTCCGAAGGGGCGGGGGTGCTGCTCCTGGAGCGGCTCTCCGACGCCCGCCGCAACGGCCACCCCGTCCTCGCCGTCCTCCGCGGCTCCGCCCTCAACCAGGACGGCGCCAGCAACGGACTGACCGCCCCCAACGGCCCCGCCCAGCAGCGCGTCATCCGCCGCGCCCTGGAGGACGCGGGCCTCACGGCGGCCGAGGTCGACGCCGTCGAGGCCCACGGCACCGGCACGACCCTCGGCGACCCGATCGAGGCCCAGGCGCTCCTGGAGACGTACGGCAGGGAGCGCTCCGCCGACCGGCCGCTGTGGCTGGGCTCCATCAAGTCCAACATGGGGCACAGCCAGGCCGCCGCCGGTGTCGCCGGGATCATCAAGATGGTCATGGCGCTGCGCCACGGCACCCTGCCGAAGTCGCTGTACGCGGACCTGCCGTCGGACAAGGTCGACTGGGCGGACGGCGCGGTCGAGCTGCTGGCCGAATCCCGGCCCTGGACGCCGGGCGGCGCCGTGCGGCGGGCCGGGGTGTCCTCCTTCGGGATCAGCGGGACGAACGCGCACGTGATCGTCGAGGAGGCGCCGGAAGAGACGGGGGAGACGGCCGTGCGGGCCGCGCTCCCCGTGGTTCCTTGGGTGGTGTCGGCGAAGTCGGGGCATTCCCTCAGTGCCCAGGCCGCCCGCCTGCGGGAACAGGCCCTGGGGGAGTCCGGTGCCGATGCGGCGGACATCGGGCTCTCCCTGGCCACCACACGCACCGCCTTCACCCATCGCGCGGTCGTCCTCGGCCACCACGCGGACGCCCTCGCCGCGCTCGCGGCGGGCGAGGAGCACCCGGCCGTCGTCACCGGCCGCACGGGACGCGTCGGCCGCACCGCCTTCCTCTTCACCGGACAGGGCGCGCAGCGGCTCGGCATGGGCCGTGAACTGTACGACGGCTTCCCGGTGTTCGCGGAGGCGTGGGACGCGGTGTGCGCGGAGATCGACGCGCATCTCGGGTCGTCGCTCGCGGACGTGGTGTGGGGGGAGGACGCGGACGCGCTGAACGCGACCGGGATCGCCCAGCCCGCGCTGTTCGCCTTCGAGGTCGCGCTGTACCGGCTCATGGAGGCCTGGGGCGTGACCCCGGACGTCGTGGTGGGTCACTCGATCGGTGAGCTGGCCGCCGCGCACGTCTCGGGGGTGCTGTCGCCGGCCGACGCGGCCCGGCTGGTGGTGGCCCGGGGCCGGCTGATGCAGGCCCTGCCCCCGGGCGGTGCCATGGTCGCCGTCCAGGCCGCCGAGGACGAGGTCCGGCCGCTGCTGACCGACGGGGTGTCGATCGCCGCCGTCAACGGACCCGAGGCCGTCGTCGTCTCCGGAGGGGAGACGGAGGCCCTGGCCGTGGGCGAGCACTTCGCCGCGCTGGGCCGCAAGACGAGCAGGCTGTCCGTGTCGCACGCGTTCCACTCCTCGCTGATGGAGCCGATGCTCGACGCGTTCCGGGCCGTCGCACAGGAGTTGACGTACGCCGAACCGCGCGTCCCGGCGGTCTCGACCGTGACCGGCGGGCCGGGGCCGGACTGGCGCTCGCCGGAGTACTGGGTGGGCCAGGTCCGCGAAGCCGTCCGGTTCGCCGACGCCGTACGGGCCGCCGAGGAGCTGGGCGCCCGCACCTTCGTGGAGATCGGCCCCGACGCCGTCCTCGCCGCCCTCGCCGCCGCTTCCGTCACCGACGAGGACACCGCCCTCGTGCCCCTCCAGCGCAGGAACCGGAACGAGGCGGAGTCCCTGGTCGGCGGAGCCGGCCGGCTGTACGCGCACGGGGTCCGCGTCGACTGGGCGGCGTACTTCGCCGGTTCGGGCGCGCGCCGGGTCGAGCTGCCCACGTACGCCTTCCGGCGCAGCCGCTTCTGGGTGGCGGGCGGCGGAGCCGGCGGGGCCGCCGCCCCCGCCCCCGTACCCGTCCACGACGAGCCGACCGCCGAGGAGGCGCAGCGGGCCGCGGCCGGGCTGCGGGCCCGGCTCGACGGGCTCGGGGCGGCCGAGCGGGGCCGGGTGCTGCTGGGGCTGGTGCGGACGCATGTGGCGGCCGTCCTCGGCCATGACTCCGTCGCGGTCGTGGAGACCGACCTGGCGTTCCGGGACATGGGCTTCGACTCGCTGGCCGCCGTGGAACTGCGCAAGCGGCTCACCGCGGCCGCCGGCTGCGATCTGCCCGCCACGCTGATCTTCGACTACCCGACCCCGCGCGCCGTCGCCGTGTTCCTCGCGGAGCGGCTGGAGTCCGAGGCCGGAGGCGGCGACCGGGCCGCCGAGCTGCTGGCCGAACTGGACCGGATCGAGGACGTGCTCGGCGGGTTCCCCGCCGCAGGCGGCGACGCCGAGACGGTCAGCGCCCGCGCGGACGCGATCACCGCCCGGCTGGAGGGCATCGTGCGGCGCTGGCGCGACGCCCAGGGCGACCCGGCCGCGGCCGGGGACGGACCCGACTTCGAAACGGTCACCGACGAGGAGCTGTTCGACGTGCTCGACAGCGAATTCGGCATCTCCTAGCCAGCGATCAGCTGCAGATTGGTTGAGGTTCGATGAGCAACGACGACAAGCTCCGGGACTATCTGAAGCGTGCCACCGCCGAACTCCAGCGCACCCGCCGTCAGTTGTCCGAGGCCGAGGCGCGGAGCAACGAGCCGGTCGCGATCGTGGCGATGGGCTGCCGGTTCCCCGGCGGCATCACCTCGCCCGAGGAGCTGTGGCAGCTGGTGGACTCCGGCCGGGACGCCGTCTCGCTCTTCCCGGACGGCCGCGGCTGGGACATGGACGCCCTGTACGACCCCGAGCCGTCCACGCCCGGCAAGACGTACTGCCGGGAGGGCGGATTCCTCCACGACGCGGGGGAGTTCGACGCGGACTTCTTCCGGATCAGCCCGCGCGAGGCCCGGGACACCGACCCGCAGCAGCGGCTGCTCCTGGAGGTGTCCTGGGAGACCGTCGAGCGGGCCGGGATCGACCCGACCTCGCTGAAGGGCAGCAGGACCGGGGTGTTCGCCGGGGTCGTCTACCACGACTACCCGGGCGGCGGCGGCACCGGCGGCCTGGCGAGCGTCGCCTCCGGGCGGGTGGCGTACACCCTGGGCCTGGAGGGCCCCGCCGTCACCGTCGACACCGCCTGCTCCTCCTCGCTCGTCGCCCTCCACCTCGCCGTCCAGTCCGTGCGCAGCGGTGAGTGCGGTCTCGCGCTCGCGGGCGGGGTCACCGTCATGGCGAGCCCGGACTCCTTCGTGGGCTTCAGCCAGGACCGGGGCCTCGCCCCCGACGGCCGGTGCAAGTCCTTCGCGAACGCCGCCGACGGCACGACCTGGTCCGAGGGCGCGGGCATGCTCCTCGTCGAACGGCTCTCCGACGCCCGCCGCAACGGCCACCCCGTCCTCGCCGTCATCCGCGGCTCCGCCATGAACTCCGACGGCGCGTCCAACGGACTCACCGCGCCCAACGGCCCCTCCCAGCAGCGGGTCATCCAGCAGGCCCTGGCATCCGGCGGGCTCGCCCCCGCCGATGTCGACGCCGTCGAGGCGCACGGCACCGGCACCACCCTCGGCGACCCCATCGAGGCCCAGGCCCTCATCGCCGCCTACGGGCGCGAGCGCTCGCCCGAACAGCCGCTGTGGCTCGGGTCGTTCAAGTCGAACATCGGGCACTCCCAGGCCGCCGCCGGGGTCGGCGGCATCATCAAGATGGTGCAGGCGATGAAGGCCGGGGTGCTGCCCCGCACCCTGCACGTGGACGAGCCCAGCCACAACGTCGACTGGAGCGCCGGCAGCGTACGGCTGCTCACCGAACCGGTCGCCTGGCCGGACCTCGGCCGCGCCAAGCGCGCCGGGGTGTCGTCCTTCGGGCTCAGCGGCACCAACGTCCACGTCATCGTGGAGGAGCCCCCCGCCGCCCCGGAGGAGACCCCGGAGCCCGGCGGGGCCGTCGCCGGGGCCCCCCGGTTCGTGCCCGTGCCGCTGTCCGCCCGGCGCCCCGAGGCGCTGGCCGCGCAGGCCGCCCGGCTCGCGGACCACCTGGAGGCCCATCCGGACCGCGCGGTCACCGACACCGCCTGGTCGCTGGCCACCACCCGTGCCGCCCTGGAACACCGTGCCGTGCTCGTCGCGGACACGGAGGCCGGGACCGGTGAGCTGGTCCGCGCGCTGCGGGCCCTCGCGGACGGTTCCCCCGAGGCCGCGGGCGCGGTCGTCGGGGACGCCCGGCCCGACGCCCTGAGCGCGGTCCTGTTCACCGGGCAGGGCGCGCAGCGCCTGGGCATGGGCCGCGAACTGCACGCCGCGTACCCGGTGTTCGCACGCGCCTTCGACGAGGCGGTCGACGCGCTGGACGCCCATCTGGACACCTCGCTGCGCGCCGCGATGTGGGGCGAGGACCGGGACCTGCTCGACGGTACGGGGCTGGCGCAGCCCGCGCTGTTCGCCTGCGAGGTGGCGCTGTACCGGCTCGTCGAGTCGTGGGGGATGCGCCCGGACTTCCTGGCCGGGCACTCCGTCGGCGAGTTCGCCGTCGCCCATGTCGCCGGGGTGCTGACCCTGGCGGACGCGGCCCGGCTGGTCGCCGCGCGCGGCCGGCTGATGGGGGCCCTGCCGGCGGGCGGCGCGATGATCGCCGTCGAGGCGTCCGAGGACGAGGTGACGCCGCTGCTCACCCAGGACACCGGGATCGCCGCGCTCAACGGGTCGCGCGCGGTGATCGTGTCCGGGGAGGAGAGCGACGCGCTGGCCGTCGCCGCGCACTTCAGCGCCCTGGGCCGGCGCACCAAGCGGCTCGCCGTGTCGCACGCCTTCCACTCGCCGCTGATGGAGCCGATGCTCGACGCGTTCCGCGCCGAGGCCGAGTCCGTCGTCTACGGCACCGCCCGCATCCCGGTCGTTTCCACCGTCACCGGCGAACCGGCCGGGGACGACGAACTGGGCTGCGCCGACTACTGGGTCCGCCACGTCCGGGCGAGCGTCCGCTTCGGCGACGCGGTCCGCACGCTCGCGGCCAAGGGCGTCCACACCTTCCTGGAGCTGGGCCCGGACGCCGCGCTCACCCCGCTCGGCCCGGACTGCCTGGCCGGTGCGGACGAGGTGGTGGAGGGCGCCGAGCAGCCGGTGTTCACGGCCGCGCTGCGGCGGGGCCGCGACGAGGTCCGGTCCCTGGCCGAGGCCGTCGCGCTCGCCCACACCCGCGGCGTCCCCGTCGACTGGAGCGCCTGCTTCACCGCGGCCGGACACCGCCCGCACCGGGTGGACCTGCCCACCTACGCCTTCCGGCACCGCACCTACTGGGCCGCCCCGGCGGACACCGGCACCCCGGGGACGGACCCGGCGGCGGACCCGGGCGAGGCCCGGTTCTGGGAGGCCGTGGAGCGCGAGGACGCGAACGGACTGGCCGAACGGCTCGGCATCGACCCGGCCGATCTCGCCCCCGTGCTGCCCGCGCTCACCACCTGGCGGGCGGGCCGGCGCGAGGCCGCGGCCGTGGACGCGCTGCGCTACCGGGTCTCCTGGGCCCCGGTCGCCGAACCCGTCCCGGCCGCCCCGCTCACCGGGGACTGGCTGGTCGTCCACCCCGAGGCGGAGCGCCCCCTCGCGGACGCCCTCGCCGAGGCCCTGACCGCCCGGGGCGCCACCCCGGTCCTGATCACCGGCGGCACACTCCCCGAGGCGGCGGCCGACCCGTCCGGGATCGTCAGCCTGCTCGCGCTCGACACCGCCGACCACCCCGGCCGCCCCGCCCTGTCCCAGGGGCTCGCGGACACCGCGGAGCTGCTGCGGCAGACCGCCGCACGGGGGTGGGCGGCGCCCGTGTGGTGCCTGACCCGGGGCGCCGTCGCCACCGACGACGGCGACGCGGCGGCCCATCCCGTGGACCCCGCGCAGACCGCCGTCTGGGGGCTCGGCGCGGCCCTCGCCCTGGAGGCCCCCGACACCTGGGGCGGCCTCGCCGACCTCCCGGCCGGGGATGCGGCCCCGGACCCGGCGGCCCTGCTCCGGCTCTGCGACACCCTCGCCGGGGCCACCGGCGAGGACCAGATCGCGGTCCGCCGCCAAGGGGTCTTCGCCCGTCGCCTGGTCCGCCCGGACCGGCCCGACCCGGCCGGCCCCTGGCAGGCCCGGGGCACCGTCCTGGTCACCGGCGGCACCGGCGGGATCGGCGCCCATGTGGCGCGGATGCTCGCCGCCGACGGGGCCGAGCACATCGTCCTGGCCGGCCGCCGCGGCGCCGACGCCCCCGGGGTCGCCGGACTCGTCGAGGAGCTGGGCACGAGCGGCGCCCGGGTCTCCGTCGCCGCCTGCGACATGGCGGACCGGGACGCCGTGCGCACCCTGCTCGACGGGCTGACCGGGCTCACCGCCGTCTTCCACGCCGCCGGGCTCCCGCAGCGCATCGCCCCGCTCACCGAACTGACCGCCGACGATCTGGCGGAGGTCGCCGCCGCCAAGGTGCTCGGCGCCCGCCACCTCGACGCCCTCCTCGGCGACACCCCGCTCGACGCGTTCGTCCTGTTCTCCTCCGGCGCAGCCGTCTGGGGCAGCGCCGGGCAGGCCGCGTACGGCAGCGCCAACGCCTACCTCGACGGACTCGCCCACCGCCGGCGCGCCCGGGGCCTCGCCGCCACGTCGGTGGCCTGGGGCTCCTGGGACGGCGGCATGGTGGACGCCGAACTCGCCGCCGTCATGCGCCGGATGGGCGCCCCCGCGATGGACCCGGCCCTCGCCGTCGGCGCACTGCGCCGGATCCTCGCCGGGCGCGGATCGCACGCGGTCGTCGCCGACTTCGACTGGGAGCGGTTCGCCCCCACGTACGTCCTGGCCCGGCCGCGCCCGCTCCTGGACGCGCTGCCCGAGGTACGGGCCGCACTCGGCGCCGACGGCACCCCGGAGTCCGCCGGTGGCGACTCGGCGCTCGCGGACCGGCTGGCCACGCTGTCCCCGTCCGAGCAGGGGGCCGTCCTGCTCGACCTGGTCCGCACCCATGTGGCCGCCCTGCTCGGCTACGAGGGACCGTCCGAGGTCGCGCCCGAACGCGGCTTCACCGACCTCGGCTTCGACTCCGTGGCCGCCGTCGACCTGCGCACCAAGCTCGTCGCGGCGACCGGGCGCCCGCTGCCCACCAGCATGATCTACGACCACCCCAGCCCCGGCGCGCTCGCCGCCCATCTCCGGTCCGAGCTGTGCGAGGACGACGGCGACGGCGAGTTCCCGGTGCTGGCCCAGCTCGACCGCCTGGAGGAGGCGGCGTCCGGGCTCGCCGCCGAGGACATCGAGGCGACCAGGATCACGGCCCGGCTCCAGGCCCTGCTGGCCACGCTGACCGGCACGCTCGACGCCCGGTCCGGCGACACCGGCCCGAACGTCGGCGACCAGCTCGAATCCGCGTCGGCCGACGACATCTTCGCCTTCATCGACAACGAACTCGGCCTCACCTGACCCGACCGCGGGCGGCCGGTGCCGGACCCGGCACCGGCCTCCGCCCGCATCCGCACCCGACTCGACCTCACGGCATGAACCGGCATGAACAAGGACTCGGTGGGACCCAACATGTCCAATGACGACGCACGGCTTCTCGACTACCTCAAGCGGGTCACGGCGGATCTGCACCAGACGCGGCGCAGGCTCCAGGAAGCCGAGGGCCAGAACCACGAGCCCATCGCCGTCGTGGCGATGAGCTGCCGCTACCCCGGGGGCGTCACCACCCCCGAGGAACTGTGGGAGCTCGTCGCCGAGGGCCGGGACGCCGTCTCCACCTTCCCCACCGACCGGGGCTGGGACCTGGACGCGCTGCGCGGCGAGGACGACGGCACAGCCTCGGGCGGCAGCTACGTCAACGAGGGCGGCTTCGTCCGGGACGTCGCGGACTTCGACGCCGGCTTCTTCGGGATCAGCCCCAACGAGGCCCTGACGATGGACCCGCAGCAGCGGCTGCTGCTCGAAGTGTCCTGGGAGGCCATCGAGCGGGCCGGGATCGACCCGGCGTCGCTGCGCGGCAAGCCCGTCGGCGTGTTCGCGGGCTCCGGCATCCAGGACTACGAGTACATCGTCGGCGCGGCGGGCGAGGTCGCCGAGGCCTATATGACGACGGGCAACGCCGCCGCCGTCATCTCCGGCCGGATCTCCTACACCCTGGGCCTGGAGGGCCCCGCCGTCACCGTCGACACCGCCTGCTCGTCCTCGCTCGTCTCGCTGCACCTCGCCGCCCAGGCGCTGCGGCAGCGCGAATGCTCGCTGGCCCTGGCCGGCGGCGTCATGGTGATGTCGACCCCGTCCCCGTTCATCGCCTTCAGCCGCCAGCGCGGACTGGCCCCCGACGGCCGCTGCAAGGCCTTCGCGGAGGCCGCCGACGGCACCGGCTGGTCCGAGGGCGCCGGCATGCTCGTCCTCGAACGGCTCTCCGACGCCCGCCGCAACGGCCACCCCGTCCTCGCCGTCGTCAAGGGCTCCGCCGTCAACCAGGACGGGGCCAGCAACGGACTGACCGCCCCCAACGGCCGCGCCCAGCAGCGCGTCATCCGCCAGGCCCTCGCCAACGCCGGGCTCTCCGCCACCCATGTCGACGTCGTCGAGGGCCACGGCACCGGCACCACGCTCGGCGACCCCATCGAGGCCCAGGCCCTGCTGGCCACCTACGGCCAGGGGCGCGAGGAGGACCGGCCGCTGTGGCTGGGCTCCATCAAGTCCAACATGGGGCACGCCCAGGCCGCCGCCGGTGTCGGTTCCGTCATCAAGATGGTCGAGGCGCTGCGCCACGGCGTGCTGCCCAGGACCCTGCACGTGGACGAGCCGTCGAGCCATGTCGACTGGTCGGCGGGCCGGGTCCGGCTGCTGACCGAGACCCGGGAGTGGGAGCGCGCCGAGGACCGGCCGAGGCGGGCCGGTGTCTCCGCGTTCGGGGTGAGCGGGACGAACGCCCACATCATCCTGGAGGAGGCCCCGGACCCGGCCGCCGGAACGGACGAGACCCCCGAGTCCCCGGAGGGCTCGGACACCGCAGAGCCCTCGGAGGCCCCCGCGGCCGCCCCGGCCGCCCTTCCCGCCGTGCTGCCCTGGCCGGTCTCCGCCCGCGACGCGCAGGCCCTGGCCGCCCAGGCCGGCCGCCTCCACGCCCACCTCGCCGGGGACGCGGCCGGGCAGACCCCCGGCGACCTCACGTACTCCCTGGCCACCACCCGCGCCGCCCTCGACCACCGGGCGGTCGTCCTGGCCGGCAGCCGTGACACGGCCCGGGAGGGCCTCGCCGCCCTGGCCGAGGGCGAGACCCACCCGGCGCTCTTCCGGGGCACCGCCACGAAGGGCACGACCGCGTTCCTGTTCACCGGACAGGGCGCGCAGCGGCTCGGCATGGGCCGTGAACTCCACGCCTCCTTCCCGGTGTTCGCGGAATCGTTCGACCAGGTCTGCGCGGAGATCGACGTCCACCTCGGTTCGTCGCTCCGGGACGTGATGTGGGGGGACGACGCGGACGCGCTGAACGCGACCGGGATCGCCCAGCCCGCGCTGTTCGCCTTCGAGGTCGCGTTGTACCGGCTCGTGGAGTCGTGGGGGATCACCCCGGACGTGGTGGTGGGTCACTCGATCGGTGAGCTGGCCGCCGCGCATGTCTCCGGGGTGCTGTCCCTGGGCGATGCGGCCCGGCTCGTGGTTGCCCGGGGCCGGTTGATGCAGGCGTTGCCCGCCGGGGGCGCGATGGTCGCCGTGCAGGCGGGCGAGGACGAGGTCTGGCCGCTGCTGACCGACGGGGTGTCGATCGCCGCCGTCAACGGCCCGCGTGCGGTCGTCGTCTCCGGCGTCGAGATCGAGGCCCTCGTCATCGGCGAGCACTTCGCCGCGCTGGGCCGCAAGACGACCCGGCTGGCGGTGTCGCACGCGTTCCACTCCTCGCTGATGGAGCCGATGCTCGACGCGTTCCGGGCCGTCGCACAGGAGTTGACGTACGCCGAGCCGGGCATCCCGGCGGTCTCGACCGTGACCGGCGGGCCGGGGCCGGACTGGCGCTCGCCGGAGTACTGGGTGGGCCAGGTCCGCGAAGCCGTGCGGTTCGCCGACGCCGTCCGGGCCGCCGAGGCGAGCGGGGTCCGCACCTTCGTGGAGATCGGCCCCGACGCCGTCCTCACCGCCCTCGGCGCGGCCTCCGTCACCGACGAGGCCACCGGACTGGTCCCGCTGCTCCGCAAGGACCTGCCCGAACCGGCGGCCCTGGTCACCGGGCTCGGCCGGCTGTACACCACCGGCACCTCCGTGGACTGGGAGGCGTTCTACGCCGGTACGGGCGTCCGCCGCGTCGCGCTGCCCACGTACGCCTTCCAGCGCGGCCGCTACTGGGTCGAGGGCACCGGCGCCCCCGGGGACGTCACCGCCGCCGGTCTCGCCGCCGCCGGGCATCCGCTGCTCGGCGCCGTCGTCTCCCTCGCGGACTCCGGCGGTGTCGTGCTCACCGGCAGGGTCTCCCTCTCGGCGCAGCCCTGGCTTGCGGACCATGTCGTCGGGGACTCCGTCGTCTTCCCCGGCACCGGCTTCGTGGAACTGGCCGTACGGGCCGGGGACCAGGTCGGCTGCGAGACGCTCGACGAACTGATGCTCCAGGCCCCGCTGGTGCTGCCCGCCCGGGGCGCGGTCGCGCTCCAGGTCGAGGTCGGCGCGGCGGACGCCTCCGGGCGGCGCCCGGTCAGCGTCCACTCCCGCCGCGACGACCAGCCCGACCAGCCGTGGACGCTCCACGCGGCCGGTGTCCTCGCCGCCACCACGGCGGACGCCGCCGCCTTCGACCTGGCCGCCTGGCCGCCCGCCGGGGCGACGCCGCTGGACACGGACGGGGTGTACGCGGGCCTGGCCGAGGCCGGTCTCGCCTACGGGCCCGCCTTCCGGGGACTGACGGCCGCCTGGCGGTCCGGGACGGCGATCTGCGCCGAGGTCGCGCTGCCCGAGCGGGCCCGCGCCCAGGCCGCCGCGTTCGGGCTGCACCCGGCGCTGCTGGACGCCTCCCTGCACGGCTCCGTCTTCACGGACCTGTTCGCGGAGGCCACCGGGCCGGTGCTGCCGTTCGTCTGGACGGGCGTCCGGCTGCACGCCTCCGGGGCCGCCCGGCTGCGGGTCCGGATCGTCCCCGACGGGGCCGGGGCCGTCGCCCTGTCCGTCGCCGACGAGACGGGCCGGCCCGTCCTCTCCGTCGACGCGCTCGTCCTGCGCGAGGTCTCCGCCGAGCAGCTGGCCGCCGCCCGCACCGTCGCCCATGAGTCACTGTTCGGCCTGGAATGGACCGAACTCCCCGCCGCCGCCCCGCAGTCAGCGCCCGTCGACTGGTCCGCGCTGAGCACCGACGGGCCCGTGCCCGGGGACGTCGTCCTGCGCCCCGCCACCACCGGCACCGGCCCGGACGCCGTGCGCGCGGCCACCACCGAGGTGCTGGCCGCGCTCCAGCACTGGCTGGCGGACGAGCGGTACGCGGGCTCCCGGCTGCTCGTCGCGACGAGCGGCGCGGTCGCCCGGACCGGCGCACCCCGCGAGGACGTCACCGACCTGGCCGGTGCCGCCGTCTGGGGCCTGGTGCGCTCCGCGCAGGCCGAGCATCCCGGACGGTTCCTCCTCGCGGACCTGGACGACCCGGCCGACGACGCGCGGGCCGCCGCCGCCCTCGCCACCGGGGAGTCCCAGACCCTGGTCCGGGGCACGGCCGTGTACGGCGCCCGCCTCGTCCGGCTCACCGACGACCCGGAGACCCGGACCGCGCCCGACTTCGGCGACGGAACGGTCCTGGTGACCGGGGCGACCGGCGCGCTCGGCACGCTGGTCGCCCGACAGCTCGTGGGCGCCCACGGCGTACGCGCGCTGCTGCTGCTCTCCCGGCGCGGCGAGGCCGCCCCCGGCGCCGCCGAGCTGGGCGACGAACTGCGGGCGCTCGGCGCCGAGGTGACCTTCGCCGCCTGCGACGCCGCGGACCGCGACGCGCTCGCCGCCGTCCTCGACGGCGTGCCCCTCACCGGTGTCGTCCACCTCGCGGGGGTCCTCGACGACACCCTGATCGCCTCGCTCACCCCGGAGAGCCTGGACACGGTCCTGCGGGCCAAGGCCGACGCCGCGCTCCACCTCCACGACCTGACCCGGGACCGGGCGCTGTCGTCGTTCGTCCTGTTCTCCTCCGCCACCGGGGTCCTCGGCGTCCCCGGCCAGGCCAACTACGGGGCGGCGAACGCCGTCCTGGACGCCCTCGCCACCCACCGCACCGCCCACGGCCTGCCCGCCCGCTCCCTGGCCTGGGGCCTGTGGGCGAGCGGCATGTCCGGCACCCTCACCGACGCCGACCTCCAGCGCATGAGCCGTACCGGCATCGGCGCCCTGACCTCCGCGTACGGTGTGGAGCTGCTCGACCGGGCGCTGACCGTGGACACCCCCGTCGTCCTGCCGATCCGGCTCGACGTGCGCACCCTCGCCGAGGCGGGCGAGGCGCTGCCGCCGCTCTTCCGGAAGCTGGTGCGGATACGGCCCCGGCGGGCCACCGCCACCGCGCCCGAGGCGGCGGGCGCGCTGCGCGGCCGGCTGGCCGCCCTCGCCCCCGAGGACCGCGAGGGCGCCCTGCTCGACCTGGTACGCACCCAGGTCGCGGCGGCGCTCGGCTACCCGGGCCCGGAGGCCGTCGACGAGACGCGCGCCTTCAGCGAACTGGGCTTCGACTCGCTGACGGCCGTCGAGTTCCGCAACGCCGTCAGCGCCGCCGCCGAGGTCCGGCTGCCCGCGACCCTGGCGTTCGACTACCCGAGCCCGCGCGCCCTGGCCCGGCACCTGCTCGCCGAACTCGACGGCTCCCTCGTCCGGTCGGCCCCCACCGGCCGCGCCGTCGCGGCCCCCGGCGCCGACGACGACCCGATCGTGATCGTCTCCATGGCCTGCCGCTACCCCGGCGGCGTCCGCAGCCCCGAGCAGCTGTGGCGGCTCGTCGCGGACGGCGTCGACGCGGTCTCGGACTTCCCCGGCAACCGTGGCTGGGACCTGGACCGGGTGTACGACCCGAGCGCGGAGCGCCCGCACACCACCTACGCCAACCAGGGCGGATTCCTGCACGAGGCGGGCGAGTTCGACCCGGCGTTCTTCGGGATCAGCCCCAACGAGGCCGCCGTCATGGACCCGCAGCAGTTCCTGCTGCTGGAGACGGCGTGGGAGGCGTTCGAGCGGGCCGGGATCGACCCGGAGACGCTGCGCGGCAGCATGACCGGCTGCTGGGCCGGGATGATGTACCACGACTACGCGGCCAACAACAGCACGGGCGCCATCGCCTCCGGCCGCGTCTCGTACGTGTTCGGCCTGGAGGGCCCGGCGGTCACCGTCGACACCGCGTGCTCGTCCTCGCTGGTCTCCCTGCACCTGGCCGCCCAGGCCCTGCGGTCCGGCGAATGCTCGCTGGCCCTGGCGGGCGGCGTCGCCGTCATGGCGACCCCCGAGGTGTTCGTGGAGTTCAGCCGTCAGCGGGGCCTCGCCCCCGACGGCCGCTGCAAGTCCTTCGGCTCCGGGGCCAACGGCACCGGCTGGGGCGAGGGCGCGGGCATGCTCCTCCTGGAGCGGCTGTCCGACGCCCGCCGCAACGGCCATCCCGTCCTCGCCGTCGTCAAGGGCTCGGCCCTCAACCAGGACGGTGCCAGTAACGGCCTCACCGCCCCCAACGGCCCGTCCCAGCAGCGCGTCATCCGCCAGGCCCTCGCCAACGCGGGCCTCACCGCCGCCGAGGTCGACGCCGTCGAGGCCCATGGCACGGGCACGGTCCTGGGCGACCCGATCGAGGCGCAGGCGCTGCTGGCCACGTACGGTCAGGGGCGCGAGGAGGACCGGCCGCTGTGGCTGGGCTCCATCAAGTCCAACATGGGCCACACCCAGGCGGCGGCCGGTGTCGCGGGCATCATCAAGATGGTCATGGCCATGCGCCACGGCATCCTGCCCCCGACCCTGCACGCGGAGGAGCGTTCGGACCAGATCGACTGGTCGGCCGGTGACGTCTCCCTGCTCACCGAGGCCCGGGAATGGGCGCCCACGGACCGCCCGCGCCGCGCCGGCATCTCCTCCTTCGGGATCAGCGGCACCAACGCCCATGTGATCGTCGAGGAGCCCCCGCCGCTTCCCGCGCCCGACCCGGAGAGCCGTACGGAACTCCCCGCCGCCCCCTGGATCCTCTCCGCCAAGAGCCCCCAGGCCCTGGCGGGCCAGGCCGAAGCCCTCCTCCCCCTGGCCGGTGCCGCCGACGCGCGCCCCGAGGACATCGGCCACTCCCTCGCCACGGCCAGGCCCTCCTTCGAGCACCGCGCGGTGGTGCTCGGCCCCGACCGCACCGCAGCCCTCACCGCCCTCGCGGCGGGCGAGGACCACCCGGGCCTGGTGCGCGGCACCGCCCGACCGGCCGGGAAGTCGGCGTTCCTGTTCACGGGGCAGGGTGCGCAGCGGCTGGGCATGGGCCGCGAACTGCACGCGTCCTTCCCGGTGTTCGCGAGTGCCTTCGATCTGGTCTGTGCGGAGATCGACACGCATCTCGGGTCGTCGCTCCGTGATGTGGTGTGGGGTGAGGACACGGACGCGCTGAACGCGACCGGGGTCACTCAGCCCGCGCTGTTCGCCTTTGAAGTGGCGTTGTACCGGCTGGTGGAGTCATGGGGGATCACCCCGGACGTCGTGGTGGGGCACTCGATCGGTGAGCTGGCCGCCGCGCATGTGTCGGGGGTGCTGTCGCTGGGCGACGCGGCCCGGCTCGTGGTCGCGCGCGGTCGGCTGATGCAGGCCCTCCCTGCTGGCGGTGCGATGGTCGCCGTACAGGCCACCGAGGACGAGGTGCTGCCCGTCCTGACCGAAGGTGTCTCGATCGCGGCGGTCAACGGGCCGCAGTCGGTGGTCGTCTCGGGTGCGGAGGCGGAGGCCCTGGCGGTGGGCGAACACTTCGCTGCCGCAGGCCGCAAGACGAACCGCCTCTCCGTCTCGCACGCCTTCCACTCCTCGCTGATGGAGCCGATGCTGGATGAGTTCCGGTCCGTGGCCGCCTCGTTGACGTATGCCGAGCCGCGTATTCCGGCGGTCTCGACCGTGACGGGTGAGCTGACGTCCGACTGGCAGTCGGCGGAGTACTGGGTCGGTCAGGTGCGGGAAGCCGTCCGTTTCGCGGACGCCGTACGTGCTGCCGAGCGCTTCGGGGCCCGTACGTTCGTCGAGATCGGCCCGGACGCCGTCCTCACCGCCCTCGGGGCCGGCTCGGCCGAGGACGCGAACAGTGCCTTCGTGCCGCTGGTGCGGCGGAACCGTGAGGAGCCGGAGTCGCTGGTGGCGGCGCTGGGCCGGTTGTACGCGGACGGGGTGCGGGTCGGCTGGGAGGCGTTCTGGGACGGGGCGGGGGCGCGGCGCGTGGAGCTGCCGACGTACGCGTTCCAGTGCACGCGGTACTGGATCGGCATGGACGAGTACCTCGCCAACTCCTGGATCGGGGGCGGCGGAAGCAGCATGGCGACGGCCGGACTGACCGATGCCGGGCACCCGCTGCTCGGTGCGGTCGTGCCGTCGCCGGACACGGACATGGTGACGTTCACCGGCCGGCTGTCGGCCGCGACGCACGGCTGGATCGCCGACCACGACGTCCTCGGCAGCGTGCTGCTTCCGGGCACCGGCTTCGTGGAGCTGGCCGTACGGGCCGGGGACCAGGTCGGCTGCGGGGTGCTGGAGGAACTGGCCCTCCAGGCGCCGCTGATCCTTCCCGGGCGCGGGGCCGTGATCGTGCAGATGGTCGTGGGCGCGGCCGACGCGAGCGCCCGCCGTTCGGTGAGCGTGTACTCGCGCGCCGAGGACCGGCCGGACCTGGCGTGGACCCTGCACGCCGACGGGGTGCTCGCCCCGGGAGCCGCCCCCGCCGCGTTCGACCTCTCGGCCTGGCCGCCCGCCGGGGCCGAGGAACTTCCCCTGGACGGGGCCTACGCGGGGCTGCGCGAGCGCGGTTTCGGCTACGGGCCGGTGTTCCGGGGCCTGAAGGCGGCCTGGCGCGCGGACGACGTGCTGTACGCGGAGGTCGCGCTGCCCGAGCAGGCGCACGCCGAGGCCGAGGCGTTCGGGCTGCACCCGGCACTGCTGGACGCGGCGATGCACGCGGCGCTCGTCAACGGGACGGGCGGCGACGAGACCGTCCTCCCGTTCGTCTGGCGGGACGTGACCCTGCACGCCACGGGTGCCTCCGCCGTCCGCGTCCGCATCACCCAGCCCACCCCGGAAAGCCTCTCCCTCCAGGTCGCGGACGTCACCGGGGCCCCCGTGGCCACGGTCGGCGCGGTCGTCGGCCGGCCCGTGTCCGGCGAACAGCTGGCCACGCACGGCAGCGACTCCCTGTTCCGCATCGGGTGGAACCCGCTGCCGGCGGCCCTCGACCAGACCCCGTCCGAGGCGGCCCTCTCCGACGTCTTCGACTGCGGGGCCTGTGCCCTGGACGTCGAGGACGTCCCGGGCGCCGTCCACGACCTGGTGGGCCAGGTCCTCGGCGCCGTACAGGAGTGGCTGTCCGAGGACCGTCCCGAGGGCGCGGTCCTGGCCGTCGTCACCCGGGACGCCGTGGCCGTCGCCGACGGCGACCCCGTCGATGTGCGCCACGCCCCGGTCTGGGGCCTGGTGCGCGCCGCGCAGGCCGAGAACCCGGGCAGGTTCGTCCTGATCGACACCGACGGTTCCGTGCCCTGGGAGCGGCTGGTGGCCCTGGGCGAACCGGAGCTGGCCGTGCGCGACGGCGAGGTCCGCGTCCCGAGGCTCGCCCTGGCGGCGGCGCCCGACGAGGACCCCGCACCGGTGTGGGACGCCGAAGGGACCGTCCTCATCACCGGCGGCACCAGCGGTCTCGGCGGGCGCGTCGCCCGGCACCTGGTCACCGAGCACGGCGTACGCGGACTGCTGCTGGCCGGCCGCCGGGGTGCCGACACCCCCGGGGTCACCGAACTCGTCACGGAACTCACCGCGCTCGGAGCCACGGTCGAGGTCGCCGCCTGCGACGCCGCCGACCGGGACGCCCTCGCCGCGCTCCTCGCCTCGGTCGGCCCGGACCGCCCGCTGACCGGGGTCGTGCACGTCGCCGGGGTCGTGGACAACGGGGTCGTCGGCGCGCTGACGCCCGAGCGGGTCGACGCGGTGCTGCGTCCGAAGGTGGACGCGGCCTGGTACCTCCATGAGCTGACCCGGGACCTGGACCTGTCGGCGTTCGTGATGTTCTCCTCGGCCGGCGGGCTCGTCCTGGCCGCCGGGCAGGGCAACTACGCCGCCGCCAACGTCTTCCTGGACGCCCTGGCCGCCCAGCGCCGGGCCGAAGGCCGCCCGGCCACGGCGATGGCCTTCGGGCTCTGGGGCGTCGACACCGGCATGACCAGCGTCGACATGCTCGGCCTGGCCGAGGAGCGGATGGCGGCCCAGGGGCTGCCCGCGCTCTCCGAGGCGGAGGGCCTGGCCCTCTTCGACGCGGCGCTCGCCTCCGGCCTCCCGGCCACCGTGCCGCTGCGTGTCGACACCGGCGTCCTGCGCAACCGCGCCGCCGAACTCCCCGCCCTCCTCCGGGGCCTGGTCCGCGTCCCCGTACGCAGGACCGCGCGGTCCACGGACGGCGGCGACGGGCTGCTGGCCCGGCTGGCGGGGCTCGACGCGCCTGCCCGTGCCGACGCGCTCCTCGACCTCGTCCGGACGCACGTCGCAGGGGTCCTCGGCCACGCCTCCGCCGACGCGATCGAACCGGAACGGGCCTTCAGCGAGCTGGGCTTCGACTCGCTCGCCGCCGTCGAACTGCGCAACCGGCTCGGCTCGGCGACCGGCCTCCGGCTGCCCGCCACGCTGATCTTCGACTATCCGACGGCCGACGCCGTCGCCGCGTACATCGGCACCGAGGTGACCGGCCCGGACCACGCGCTGCCCGCACCCGCCCGCGCCCTGCCCACGGGCGGCGGCGCGGACACCGACGACGACCCGGTGGTCATCGTCGGCATGGGCTGCCGCTACCCGGGAGGCGTCACCACCCCCGAGGAGCTGTGGACGCTCGTCGCCGAGGGCACCGACGCCATCGGCGACTTCCCCGACGACCGGGGCTGGGACGCCGAGGTGTACGACCCCGAGCCCGGCACCCCCGGCCGCACCTACGCCCGCGAGGGCGGATTCCTCTACGACGCGGCCGAGTTCGACCCGGTCTTCTTCGGGATCAGCCCCAACGAGGCGCTGATGATGGACCCGCAGCAGCGGCTCCTCCTCGAAGTGTCCTGGGAGGCCATCGAGCGCGCCGGAATCGACCCGACGACCCTCAAGGGCTCGTCGACCGGGGTGTTCGCCGGGGTGATGTACCACGACTACGCGCTCGGCGTGGAGGCCGCGGCCAGCAGCGGCGGCAGCCTCGTCTCCGGCCGCACCGCCTACACCCTGGGCCTGGAGGGCCCGGCCGTCACCGTCGACACCGCGTGCTCGTCCTCGCTCGTCGCCCTGCACATGGCGGCCCAGGCCCTGCGCTCCGGTGAGTGCGCGCTGGCCCTGGCCGGGGGCGTCGCCGTCATGGGCACCCCGGGCATGTTCATCGAGTTCAGCCGGCAGCGCGGGCTCGCCCCCGACGGCCGGTCCAAGTCCTTCGCCGCCTCCGCCGACGGGGTCGCCTGGGGCGAGGGCGCCGGTGTGCTGCTCCTGGAACGGCTCTCCGACGCCCGCCGCAACGGCCACCCGGTGGTCGGCGTCCTGCGCGGCTCGGCCCTCAACCAGGACGGTGCCAGCAACGGGATGACCGCCCCCAACGGCCCGTCCCAGCAGCGCGTCATCCGCCAGGCCCTCGCCAACGCGGGCCTCTCCGCCACCGAGGTCGACGCCGTCGAGGCCCACGGCACCGGCACCACCCTCGGCGACCCCATCGAGGCCCAGGCGCTGCTCGCCACCTACGGCCAGGGACGCGAGGAGGACCGGCCGCTGTGGCTGGGCTCCATCAAGTCCAACATGGGCCACACCCAGGCCTCTTCGGGCGTCGCCGGGGTCATCAAGATGGTCATGGCGATGCGCCACGGCGTCCTGCCCGGGACCCTGCACGTGGACGCCCCCTCCGACCAGGTGGACTGGGAGGCCGGACACGTCGCCCTGCTCACCGAGGCCCGGGAATGGGAGCGGGCCGACCGCCCGCGCCGCGCGGGCGTGTCCTCCTTCGGGATCAGCGGGACGAACGCCCATGTGATCGTCGAGGAGGCCCCCGCGACCGACACCGCACGGGGCGAGGGCACCGCGCTCCCCGTCGTGCCGTGGGTGCTCTCCGGCAAGAGCCCGCAGGCCCTCGCCGACCGGGCCGGGCAGCTGATCGACCGGCTCGCCGACGGCCCCGCGCCCGACGCCGCCGACCTGGGGCTCTCCCTCGTCTCCACCCGCACCGCGTTCCCGCACCGCGCCGTCGTCGTCGGCTCCGGCACCGAGGAACTGCTGCGCGGCCTCACCGCCCTGGCCCAGGGCCGCAACGCCCCCGCCGTGGCCGCCGGCCAGGCCCGCCGCAGCGGGAAGTCGGCATTCCTGTTCACGGGGCAGGGTGCGCAGCGGCTCGGCATGGGCCGCGAACTGTATGACGCCTTCCCGGTGTTCGCGGAGGCCTTCGACCAGGTCTGCGCGGAGGTCGATGTCCATCTCGGGTCTTCGCTCCGGGACGTGGTCTGGGGCGAGGACGCGGACGCGTTGAACGCGACCGCGCTCACCCAGCCCGCCCTCTTCGCCTTCGAAGTGGCGTTGTACCGGCTGGTGGAGGCCTGGGGCGTCACCCCGGACGTGGTCGCCGGACACTCCATCGGCGAACTGGCCGCCGCCCATGTCTCGGGGGTGCTGTCCCTGGCCGACGCGGCGCGGCTCGTGGTCGCGCGCGGGCGTCTGATGCAGGCGCTGCCCGCCGGAGGCGCGATGGTCGCCGTCCAGGCCACCGAGGACGAAGTCCTTCCGCTCCTCACCGGCGGTGTCTCCATCGCGGCGGTCAACGGGCCGCAGTCCGTGGTGGTTTCCGGTGTGGAGTCCGAGGCCGTGGCGGTGGGCGAGCACTTCGCCGCCGCCGGCCGCAAGACGAACCGCCTCTCCGTCTCGCACGCCTTCCACTCCTCGCTGATGGAGCCGATGCTCGACGAGTTCCGCGCGGTGGCCGCGTCGCTGACGTACGCCGAACCGCGCATCCCCGCCGTCTCGACCGTGACGGGCGAACCGGCCACCGACTGGCGGTCCCCGGAGTACTGGACCGGCCAGGTCCGCGAGGCCGTCCGCTTCACCGACGCCGTCGCCGCGCTGGCGGAACAGGGGGCGACCCGCTTCCTGGAGATCGGCCCGGACGGCATCCTGACCGGCCTCGCCCAGCAGATCCTGGACCGCGACGGCACGGACGGCGAGACGGTCGTCGTGCCGTCGGTGCGCCGGAACCGGCCGGAGGCCGAGGCGCTGGTCACGGCGCTGGGACGGCTGTACGCGGACGGGGCCCGGGTCGACTGGGCGGCCTTCTACGCCGGTACGGGCGCCCGCACGGTCGACCTGCCCACGTACCCGTTCCAGCGGACCCGGTACTGGGTCGACGCGGCGAAGCCCGCCACCGACGCCTTCGCCGTCGGGCAGGACGCCCTCGACCACCCCCTGCTCGCGGCCGTCGTCGCCTCGCCCGACTCGGAGTCCGTGACCTTCACCGCCCGGGTCTCCCTGGACACCCAGCCCTGGGTGGCCGACCACGCCGTGCACGGCAGCGTGCTGCTGCCCGGCACGGGCTTCGTCGAACTCGCCCTGCGGGCCGCCGACCACGTCGGCTGCGCCCTCGTGGAGGAACTGACGCTGTACGCGCCGCTGGTGCTGCCCGAGCGCGGCGGTGTGCTGCTCCAGGTCGTCGTCTCGGAGCCCGACGCCGAGGCCCGGCGCACGGTCCGGGTGTACTCCCGGCCCGAGAGCCACCCCGACGAGCCGTGGACCCGGCACGCCGACGGGCTCCTCGCGCCCGCCGCGGAGGAGACCGGCGACGGGCTCGCCGACTGGCCGCCCGCCGGGGCGGAGGAACTGGACGCCGACGGGCTCTACGACGGCCTCCAGGAACGCGGCTTCGGCTACGGCCCCGTCTTCCAGGGCCTCACCGCGGCCTGGCGGCACGGCGACACGCTGTACGCCGAGATCGCCCTGCCCGAGCAGGCCCACGAGGACGCGGCCCGCTTCGGCCTCCACCCCGCGCTGCTCGACGCCTCCATGCACGCGCTGGGATTCGGCGGGCTCGGCGCGGACGAGGACGAAGGGCGGGCGCTGCTCCCCTTCTCCTGGACCGGCGTCACCCTGCACGCCACGTCCGCGACCTCCGTACGGGTCCGGCTCGCCCCCGTCGAGGGGCAGCGCAACGCCGTCCGGCTCGACCTCGCCGACCCGGCGGGAGCACCCGTCGCCACGGTCGCGGCGCTCCAGCTGCGGCCGGTCGCCGCCGAACAGTTCGGCGGCGGCGGGTTCCGCGACGCGCTGCTCGCCGTCGAATGGCAGCCCGTCGGCGGCGGCAGCGGGCCGCGCGGCGACTGGGCGGTCGCCGGGCCCGGCCTGGTCGTGGCCGGGGTGCCGGCCGTCACCGGGCTCGACGCCCTCGGGGCCGAGGTGCCCGAAGCGGTGCTGCTGCCCGTCCTCGCGGACGGGGCCGGTGCCGGTACGGAGGACGAGGTGCCGGCCGGGACCCGGACCGCCGTGGACACGGCCCTAGCCGCCGTCCAGCGGTGGCTGGCCGCACCGGAGCACGCGCCGTCCCGGCTGGTGCTGGTGACCCGGTCCGCCGTCGCCGTCGGGGACGGCGACCCGGTCGACGTGCGCCAGGCCCCGGTCTGGGGTCTGCTGCGGGCCGCGCAGGCGGAGAACCCGGGCCGGTTCGTCCTGCTCGACCTGGAGGACGACGCCCCGTCGCCCCGTACGCTCGCCGCGGCGCTGGCCTCCGGCGAACCCGAACTGGCCGTGCGCGGCGGGAAGGTCCTCGCCCCCCGGCTCGCCCGGTCCTCGGCGGCCGGCGGCGACACCCCGTGGGACCCCGAGGGGACCGTCCTGATCACCGGCGGCACCGGAGGGCTCGGGGCGATCGTCGCCCGGCACCTGGTGACCGGGCACGGCGTACGGCATCTGCTGCTCGCCGGGCGGCGCGGACCGGCCGCCCCCGGCGCCTCCGGGCTCCGCGACGAACTGACCGCGCTCGGCGCCCGGGTGGAGATCGCCGCCTGCGACGTCTCCGACCGGGCCGCCCTGGCCGCGCTCATCGCCGCCGTCGACCCCGCGCACCCGCTGCGCGGCGTCGTCCACGCGGCGGGCGTCGCCCACAACGGACTCGTCGGGGCGCTCACCCCCGAGCAGATGGACCACGTGCTGAAGGCCAAGGCGGACGCGGCCTGGCATCTGCACCAGCTGACCGCCGACCTCGACCTGACCGTCTTCGCGCTGTTCTCCTCGGCGGGCGGCCAGGTCATGGCGGCCGGCCAGGGCAACTACGCGGCGGCCAACGTCTTCCTCGACGCGCTCGCCGCCCACCGCCGCTCCCGGGGCCTCCCCGCCACCGCGATGGCCTTCGGCCTCTGGGCCACCGAGACCGGGCTCAGCCAGTGGCTCGGCGAGGCCGACCTCCAGCGGATGCGGCGCACCGGAACGCCCGCGCTGACCGAGGAGGAGGGCCTGTGGCTCTTCGACGCCTCGGTCGCCGCCGACACCGCCGCGCTCGTCCCGCTCCGCGTCGACCTGGCCGCGCTGCGCGCCCGCACCGACGAGGTGCCCGCGCTGCTGCGGGGCCTGGCACCCGCCGGACGCCGCCGGGCCGGTGCGGCGGCCGCGCCCCGGGAGGCCGGGGGGCTTGCCCGGACCGTGCGCGGACTCGACGACGCGGCCCGTGACCGGGCGGTCCTCGACGCGGTCCTGCACCACGCCGCCGAGGTCCTCGGCCACGCGGACGCCACGGCGGTCGACGCCGAAGCGGGCTTCCTGGAAGCCGGGTTCGACTCGCTGACCGCCGTCGAACTCCGCAACCGGCTGGGCGCGGCCTCCGGTCTCTCCCTGCCCGCCATGGTCGTCTTCGACAGCCGCAACCCGCTCGACCTGGCCCGGCTGGTCTCGGCCCGCCTCGCCTCGGCGTCCTCCCCGGCCGAGACGGTCACCACCCAGGAACCGGCGGCGGCGACCCCGCTGGACGACACCCTCTACGGGCTGTTCCTGTCCGCGATCACCGCGGGCGACATCCAGCCCGGACTGGCGATGCTCCGCTCGGTAGCGGCGCTGCGGCCCTCCTTCGCCACGGCGGCCGACCTCGAAACCCTGCCCGAGCCGGTGTCCTACGGGGCGCGCACCAAGCCGGACGCGGAGGGTTCCGGGCCCCGGTTGATCTGCCTCAGCACCCCGACCGTCGCCGGCGGCGTCCACCAGCACGCCCGCCTCGCGGCCCGGCTGTCCGTCCCGGTCTCCGGTCTCCCGACCCCCGGATTCGCCCGGGGCGAGGCCCTGCCCGAGTCGTTCGACGCGGCCGTCGACGTCCTCGCCGAGGCCGTGCTGCGGACGGCGGACGGCGAACCGTTCGTCCTGCTCGGCTTCTCCTCCGGCGGGCTCCTCGCCCACGCCACCGTGTCCCGGCTGGAGCGGGTCCACGGGGTGCGCCCCGCCGGGCTCGTCCTCCTGGACACGTACTACATGGGCGCGGCCAACGACGCGATCTTCGACCAGATGGCCTCCGCCGTCGAGGACAAGGGGTCCACCCTCGGCGCGTTCAGCAGTGCCGAACTCTCCGCGATGGGCCGGTACGTCGAACTGCTCCCGCAGTTCACCCAGGCCGACATCGAGGCGCCCGTCCTCTTCGTCCGGGCCGGGGACCTCTTCGAGGCCGGCGAACAGGCCGGCGTCGGCCAGGGGGCGTGGCAGGCCGACTGGAAGGGCGCGGACACCGTCGCGACCGTCCCCGGCACGCATTTCACCATCGTCGAACAGCACGTCGACACGACGGCCCCCGTCGTCGACGGCTGGCTGAAGGACCTGAAGGAGCGGATCTCCTCGTGACCACGCGGAGCAACGCACTTGGACGAGCGCAGGAGGAAGACCGATGAGCCTGAGTACGCAGCACCCGGCGGCGGTGGGCGCCCCGGCCGAGCGGATCCATGAGTTCATGCTGGCCGCAGCCCGCACCGCACCCGAATCCCCGGCCGCCTGGGAGGCCGCCGAGGACGGCACGCACCGGGTGCTCAGCTACCGCGAGCTGGAGCGCAGGGCGCACGACTACGCGGTGACGCTGGACGCGCTCGGCCTGGACATCGGCGACCGCGTCGTCCTGGAGTCCGACAACTCGGCCGCCGCGGTGGCCGCGCTGCTGGCCTGCTCGATGCTCGGGCTCACTTTCGTCCCGGTGAGCCCGGACGTCCCCGACGCCCGGCTGCGGACCATCGTCGACACGGCGGAACCGGCCCTGCACCTCCAGACGGTGAAGGGCACCCGTACGGGCGTCCCGGACACCGTCGGCACGGCCCGCTTCGGCCCGGACGGCGTGACCGTGGAACGGGCACCCGCGCCCCGGACCCGGCACCGCCGCGAGCCGGTCACCACCGACGCCGCGTACATGATCTTCACCTCGGGGACCACGGGCCGCCCCAAGGGCGTCGTGATGAGCCACCGGGGCGTCCTGTCCTTCTACCGGGGCATGCTCCGGCACGGCATCGTCGGCCCGCAGGACCGCCTGGCGACGACCTCGCCCCTCCAGTTCGACTTCGCCCTGCTCGACATCGGCCTCGCCCTGGGCTCGGGCGCCCAGCTCATCCCCGTACCGCGCGAACTCATGCACTGGCCGCGCCGGTTCCTCCGCTTCCTCGCGGACACGGGCGCCACCCAGGTCGACGGCGTCCCGTCCATCTGGCGCCCCGTCCTGCGCCACGAGGCGGCGGGACTGGCCGCCCTGTCCGGGCAGATCCGCGGGGTGCTGTTCTCCGGTGAGGCGTTCCCGCTTCCCGAGCTGCGTCAACTGCAAACGCTGCTGGAGCGGGTCCGGGTCGTGAACTGCTTCGGCCCGACCGAGGCGATGGCCTTCTCCCTCACCGACGTCCCCAACCCGCTCCCCGACACCATCGACAAGCTGTCCATCGGCTTCGCCTACCCGGGCGCGGAGATGCTGCTGCTCGACGAGGAGGGCCACCCGGTCGACGAGCCGGGCGAGATCGGCGAGATCCACCTCCGCGGCCCCTCCCTCTTCACCGGCTACTGGGACGACCCCGAAGCCACCCGCGCCGTCCTCGTCCCCGACCCCCTCGACCCCCGCACCGGCCAGCTCGTCTACAAGTCCAGCGACCTGGCCTACCGGGGCGAGAGCGGCGAGCTGTACTTCGTCGGCCGCTCCGACCTCCAGGTCAAGATGCGCGGCAACCGCGTCGAACTCGGCGAGATCGAACGCCGCCTCCTCGAATTCCCCGACACCGAGGCCGCCGCCGTCGTCGTCCGCCCCCGCCCCGGCCAGGACCCCGAGCTCTACGCCTACGTCGTCCCCGGCCGCGCCTTCACCGCCGAACCCGTGGCCCTCAGCGCCTTCTGCCGGCAGACGCTCCCCGACTACATGATCCCCCGCAAGGTCGCCCTCGTCCCCTCCCTCCCCCTCACCCCCAACGGCAAGACGGACCGCCGCGCCCTGGCGGCACGGGCGGCGGAGGAGGGGTGAGCGGGGGGCCGTGGGCCCAGCCCCCTTCCCGTGGGCGAGTGCCTACACCGCCTGCTTGTGCGACAGCGCGATCCGGCGCCGTTCGGGGTCCACGAGAAGGATGACGACGGTGAGCCACTGGCCGACCCGGACGACGTCCTCGGGCTTCTCCACCGGTGTGTCGGCCAGTTCGCTGAGGTGGACGAGCCCTTCGAAGCCGTCCTCGCGGTCCTCGACGCGGACGAACGCACCGAACGGGACGAGTTTGGTGACGAGGCCGGTGACGACGCGGCCGACCTGGTGCACGAGGTTCTGCATCGGATCCGGCTGGAGGGCCTTGAGGGACAGGTGCACGCGCTCGTCGATCATGTCGACGCCGAGGATCTCCGCCGTGACGGTCTGGCCGACGGTGACGACGTCGGTGACGGCGGAGATGTGGCGCCAGGAGAGTTCGGGGACGTTGATCATCGCGCAGAAGCCGCCGATATCCACGAACGTGACACCGAACGGGGGTATCTCGGCCACCGTCCCGGTGACGATCTGCCCCGGGCGCAGGGTCTTGAGCAGGGCCCAGTGGCGATCGCTCAGGGTCGGCTCGGTACGCCAGCGGGCCCGCAGGACGCCGTCGCTGTCGGGCAGGACGGCGGTGAGGAGGGGCCGGCGTTCGTCCGCGTCCATGGACAGTACCGCCGCCGCACGGGCCCCTGCGATCTGCGCCCTGAGCTCCGCGAACCGGGTCTCATCGGCCACGGTGTTCGTGATCCGCCCCTCCGCGTCCTCGGAGACGAGCTCGATCAGCCCCTCCTCGGGAAGGCCCGCGAGCACACCGGCGACATCTTCCGACAGCCTCGGCCAGACAGCCAGCCGCGCGCGGGGAGTAAGCCCGGCCCGGATTTCGTCGAGCCCGTCCGCGCGGAGCCGGTGCCAGCGCGTGGCATTGCCGACGTACGCCTCCTCCAGCATCCCGGCCTGTCCGGTCGTCACGCACCAGCCCACCCGCGCCCAGAAGTCGTCGTCGGCGGGCCGCTGTTCCCCCGGCTCCGCGTCGTGGGCGGCGTCGTACGGGGAGGAGTCCATCCGTTCCGGGAACAGGCCGAGGGAGCGGGTGCGGGCCACCGCCTCCTCACAGGGCTCGCTGCTCCCGACGTACACGTACTGGTCCCACCCCACGTGAATCGCGAACCGCCCCTCCACTTCGAGCCGGCACCAGGCCCCGTTCTCCCGCAGCATCGCCCGGACCAGCTCCAGACCGACGCCGAGCGGGACGACCGCCCCGTCGTGAAAGCCCGCGAGACCGGCGGGGAGGAGCCCCTCCAGTCCGTGCCCCTCGACGGCGGGCTCCGCCCCGAACTCGGCCACCCCCGAGCCGATCTGCGGCTCCCGGATCTCCAGCCGGTCGACACCGCACTCCTCCGCGAACGCGGCCACCGCGCGCAGATAGGCCGCCTCGACGGGCCCGTGATCGCTCACCGCCTCGACGCTGCCGGTGTACGCGCCGGTCGTGTCTCGGTCGGCGGGGTCGTACTGGGTGATTCGGTGGACGTGGGGAAGCACGTCGCGATGGTGGCCCCGGGCCGGGGAACCTGTCCAGGGCGTGCGGAGCGCACCGGCGGGCACAGTCCGGCCGGTTCCGCTTCCCTTACACCACGTCGAACTCGTTCCCCTCCGGATCCCGCATCGCCGCCGCGAAGAAGCCCATCTCCGGCTCCTCCCGAAACTCGACGACGGTCGCACCGGCCTCGACGAGCCGGGCGGCCATGGCCCTGACACGCTCGGTGCGGACATCGAGGGGGACGTCGCGGCCGCCGCCGACCTTGAGGTCCAGGTGCGAGCGGTTCTTGACGGTCTTGGCCTCGGGGACATGCTGGAACCAGATGCGGGGCCCGTGGCCGGCCGGATCGACGATCGACTCCGGGAGGTCGCCGGCACCGGGCGGCAGCTCCTCCGCGGGGACACCCATGTCCTGCCAGTACGCGCGCCAGGTGGCGTGGCCGGCGGGCGGGGGCTCGGGGACGTAGTTCAGGGCCTCGGCCCAGAAGGCCACCATTCGCTGCGGATCGGCACAATCGATGGTCAGCTGCACGGTCATCTCCATCCGTGCAGCGTCCCAGAGGGGTGTGACAACCGACCCTTGCGGGACGCCGTGGCGCCCGCACCGACGGGGCGGACTCCGAGGCCCTGGGGCGCTTCTGCCCGGTCTCGGAGGCCTGTCCGACCCGTGCGGTGTTCACTCTCCCGCCCGGTGTACCGCCACCGTCACGGCTCCCTAGAGTGGGATTCCGGGCCGGAGCGAGGGAGGACGAAGGATGGACGCGGAGATCACCCTTTTAGCAGGCACCGCCGGGACGACGATTGCGGCGCTGCTGGCGACCGACACCTGGAACGGCGTGCGGAACGGCGTGATCACGCTGTGGCGACGTGTCCGGCCGGACCATGAGGAGCAGGTCGCCGCCCAACTCGACGCGTCGCGGCGGGACCTGTTGGGCGCGCAGCACGACGGGGACGAGGAGACCGGGCGGGAGGTCGCGGCGGAGTGGCAGGGCCGCATGCGCCGCCTGCTCGTCGCCCATCCCGAACTGGTGGCGGAACTGCGCTCCCTGCTGACCGAGCTGGATCCCGGCACATCCGTCCCCCCGGCCGTTACCCAACGTGCGACCGCCTCCGGCAGCTCCCGCGTGTACCAGGCCGGCCGCGACCTGAACATCGACCAGCGGTGACCGGGCGCAACGACGGTCGGGCCGCTGATCAGGCGCGGGTCTACCAGGCTTCCGGAGACCAGCACATCACCGAGCACCACCACCACAGCGTCGCCTGGACCGGCCCGGACTCGGTGAGGCACCCGCCCATCGGCCGGGCCCCCGCGATCCTCAGGGATCGCTCCGAACTCGTCGGGCGCCTCAGGGAGGCGGTGGCCGACGACGCCGGAGGCACCGTGTTCGTCCTGCACGGACTGGGCGGGTGCGGAAAGACGGCCGTGGCCTGCGCACTCTTTGCTTACGCCACCCGTGAACGCGGACGTCTGGGCCTGTGGGTCAACGCCTCCGACCAGGCATCCCTGCGGGCCGGGATGCTCGCTGTGGCCGCCGACCGAGGCGCCGGGGACGGCGAGCTGATGGCCGCGCGCAACGGTTTGCGCGCGGCCGCGGATCTGGTCTGGGACCGTCTCGACCGGTCCGACGTGCCGTGGCTGCTGGTGCTGGACAACGCCGATGACCCGGCGGTGCTGCGGGACGGCGGGTGGCTGCGCACCAGCCCGCGCGGAACCGTTCTCGTGACCACACGGCAGGCCGCCGGCCACTGGTGGCCCGCCGCCGAGCTTCTGTACGTGGATGTGCTGCCCCGCGAGGAGGCGGCGCAGGTCCTGCGCGACCTCGCCCCGGGAACGGGCTCGTCCGAGGACGCGGCCGCCATCGCCGACAGCCTCGGCCGCCTGCCGCTCGCCCTGACCCTGGCCGGTGGGTTCCTGGCGCATCAGGTGATCGTCCCCTGGACGATGGAGGAGTACGGGCGCCACTTGCGGGAACGTCCGGACCCCATCGAGTTGATCGACCAGGGAGCCGCTGGCACAGGCGACGACTCACGTCATCTGGTCAGCGGAACATGGCAGCTTTCGCTGAACTCCCTGGCCGGGCAGAACCTGCCCGAGGCCGTCACCCTGATGCGCCTGCTGGCCTGCTGGTCTCATGACCCGCTGCCCCTGTCACTGCTGGCCCACGACGGGGGCGACCTGCCACTGCCCGCCGGCCGGGTGGAGCCGGCGCTCCGAGGGCTGCTCGATCACTCGCTCACCGAACTCGTCCCCGGCGACATCCGCTGCCTGCGCACACACGGAGTACTGCTCGACAGCGTGGCACGCGCCACTCCGGCTGACGAACGCGACCGACTCACTGCCGCGGCGGCCGGACTTCTGCTGCACTCCCTGCCCGCAGCACCGGAACGCGGCCTGCGCGACAGTCTGCTCATCCCCCTTGCCCCACACGTCCTGGCGCAGCTCCGCCGCGTCACCAACTGGCCCGAGACGACCCAGAGCACCGTCGAGTCCGCGGTGAGCTGTGCACTGCGCCTGGTGACGGCCCAGCACCGATCCGGCGATTACGCCTCCGCGCTGGACGCGGCCCTGCAGGCGACGGCTCTCGCACGACGACGGCTGGTAGACGATCACCTGCTGGTGCTGCGCCTGCGTCAGCGGATCGGGAAGGCGACCGATCGTCTCGGGCGCCTTGAGGAGGCTGCGAATCTCCACCGAGCGCTGCTCGGAGACTTCGAACGGGTGTCGGGCCCCGAAGCACCCGACACCCTGACCACCTGCCTCCACCTGTCCCGTCCCCTGGTCTGGCTCGGCCACCTGACGGAGGCCCTGCAGCTGATGCACCGTACGGTGGACGGGCGAACCGCGCTGCTGGGGCCATGGCACCCGCTGACGCTGGAGGCGAGAACGTGTCTGCTCGAACTTCCCCCAGGACCGGATCTGGACCGGGAGGCGCTCACCGGACCGGACTTGGTCGCGGACTGCCGCCGCGAGCTGGGCCCCGACCACCCGATCACCCTGTCGGCCGACCTCAACTGCGCGGGAGCGCTGCTCAACACCGGAAGGCATGCCGAGGCACTGCGGTCGGCCCGCCGTGCGCTGGCGGCGCACGAGCACCGGTTCGGAGCCGGCTACCCCATTACGATGGCGGCACGAAGCCTGCTCAGCAGCGCTCTGCACGCGGTCGGCGAGAACCGGGAAGCCATCGAAGAGGCGGAGGTCGTCAGGGAGTGGCGCGAGCAGGTACTGGGCCCGGATCATCCGTGGACGAGGGCGATCCGGGACAAGCTCGGGCGGTACCGGCGCTCCCTGGCGGAGACCACGCAGGACGGCGCGACCTGACCCCCGGTGGTCCGGCGCCGTTCAGGAGTCCGAGTCCGCCACCGGTGCGGACTCCGTGATCCACAAGGGACCGTCTGCGCACATCACCTCTACCCCCTCCGCCGGCCGCAACGATGTGCGCAGAACCCGCAACCGGTGGCCGGCGACCCCGGCCACCGGTCCGGATCGCCCCGAACTGCCGAACCTGATGGCGCGCACCTGGTTGTGGACGTCAATCCTCGGGGCGCTCCAGTCGATCTCTGAGAACTCAGGCTCCATCCACCCCGCGTAGGTGGCCGCACCCTCCTCCTGGGGCGTACCGGGGAATCCGGTCACGGCCTGTGAGAGCGCGACGGGCAGAAGGCGCTCGATGGATCGGTCGACCTCTTCCCACAGCAATCGGGGGACGACATCGTCGCCCAACACGATCCCTGCCTCCTGAGCCAGGATCCCGCCGGAGTCGAAGGCGCTGTCCATCCAGTGGATGCTGACGCCGATTTCCTTGTCGCCGTTCCTGATCGCCCAGTTCACCGGGAGGGGGCCACGGTACTTCGGCAGCATCGACGTGTGCACATTGATGGCACCCAGAGCCGTGGCCCGGAGCACCGTCGACGGCAGCCTCCAAGGGAATCCGTAGCAGACGACGAGATCGGCCCGATACCCCGCGACGATGTGCGGCAGCATGCCCTTCCGCCCCGGAATCAGCAGGTCCACGCCGTCCGGCAGTGCATCGACGATCTCGCCGACGACATCACCCGCACCTTGACGTGTCGGCCCGCCCGGCCGCAGCGACCGTGCGTGCAGGTAGGCGACGGGCGTGTGTCCAGCCCGCTCGCACACGCGGTGGAGGAGGGCGAATCCTTGTGCGGAGTACGAGATGGGGATGACGCGCATACGCAGCCCTTGTGTGTGACCGGCATGAGCCGGGATGTCTCACGCCCCGGTGACCGACGCTCCACCGGTGTTCCGGGGCGACCGTTCGGGGTTCGGGTCAGGGAACGGCCGGTGGAGGCATTCCGGCGACCCGGCGGCTGAAGAAGTCCCCCAACGGCTCACCGGCCTGGTGCATTTCCTGGATCGCCTGCCGGCACCGGAGGATGTCGTCCGGGTCGTCGAAGCGGACACCGCCGGCGAGTTTCCCGTCCCCGTCGTAGAGCACCTCGTACA
The DNA here is from genome assembly GCF_042799575.1 of Streptomyces sp. NPDC057682. Classification (NCBI taxonomy): domain Bacteria; kingdom Bacillati; phylum Actinomycetota; class Actinomycetes; order Kitasatosporales; family Streptomycetaceae; genus Streptomyces; species Streptomyces sp. NPDC057682. The sequence goes on from NZ_JBHVIN010000001.1 coordinate 494,556, forward strand.
TCACCGAGGATCCGAGGACGACGATCTCCGGAAGCGGGCGCGGCGTTTCGTACGGGAGGATTCCGTTGTCGCCGAGAACTCTCGTGTCCTCTCCGTACTGGGCCTTCAGGTGCAGCAGATGGAGTTCCCACTGGAGGTACGGCGAGATGGGATCTTCCACGCAGCGGACACGGTGGAGGGCGAATCCACTGGCGGCGATGCGCCGGAAGTACTCCTCGTAGTGCCCCCGCTGCCCTTCGAGCAGCGCCAGGGACTCGTCCCAGTGCCCGGCGTGGAAGGCTTCCCAGCTCTCCACCCCGGGTTCCCGGAAGGTCTGCTGGCGTTCGAGCTTCCAGAACCCCTCGGAGCCGGAGTGCCAGAAGTGGCGCCCGAAGTCCTCCGTGTAGTCGTCGAGTCCGAGGCGAAGGCCCGGCCCCTCGGGCCGTGGACTAAGCATCGGGAAGGTCCGTCTTCGCGGCGGCCGCTGTCCGGCGGGGGACGACGACGATCCGCTCGCTGGGGCCGACGGTGAGGCCCGGGGGGAGGCCGGGCAGGTAGGAGTCGGTGAGGTCGCGGCCGACGACGGCGATGTCACCGTTCTCCAGTTCCCAGATGTCCGGGCATCCCTGCTCGCCGCCCGTGGTTCCGAGCTCGGCGGGAGATCTGCCCAGACGGCGGACCGGTGGTGAGGAGGGATCGGGTTCCCAGGGCCGCGTCATGACCGATCTCCATTCAGTCGTGTCGAAGGTAACCAGGATCACATGTGCCGCAACGCCGGGTAACGGCTTCCGGCCAGGCGAGGGCAGCGGCCCACCCCAAGGAGTGGGTCGCCCTGGGCGTTCTGTGCCTCGGCCGACCGTACGCACACCGATCGGGCAGCCCCCGAAGCCGCGAGGCGCGTCAATGGGGCTTCGGTCTGCCCGACCGGTGCGGTGATCACCTGGCTCGTCGCGTTACGGCGGCCTGGATCCGGGATCTACGGCACGCCGTCGTCGTCATCACCGCTCCCGGGCGACGGGCCGAGCCGCAGTTCCGCCCGGACGACCTTGCCGGGGCCGTTGCGTTCGCCGAAACCCCCAGGCGTCCGAGGGCGCACGCACGAGCAGGAGGCCCCTGCCCTCACACGCGTCCACGTCCGGATCCTGTTCCTCCGGTGGCATCTCCGAGGCGTCGTGGACCTCGATGCGGGGACCGTCCTGCACCGGGACGAAGCGGGTCTCGATCTCCCGGCCGGGCGAGACCCGCGCATGCCGACCGGCGTTCGTCAGCAGCTCCGACAGCACCAGCATCGCGGAGTCGGCCAAGGGAGTCGGCCCCAACCAACCGGCTCGAGAACGCGCGTCTGGGCATCTCGCTCGGTGAACTGCGTGACTTGCTGCGGTTCTACGGGGTCGAGGCTCGGCGCAGGTGGATGAAGCCGTCGCCCTCGCGCGGCGGAGCCGGGAACCCGGATGGGTCCAGCGTGCGGGGCTCGCGCCTCCTTCGTACACGGACTTCATCGACTACGAGCGCACGGCCGACTACGTGCGCTCCTTCCAGAACAGCGTGGTCGCCGGACTGCTGCAGACCCCGGACTATGCGAGAGCCGTGCTGTCGGTGCCGCCTTGCACGCTGGGGCAGGACGAGGAGGACGCCCTGGTGACGGCCCGGATGCGATCGCCAGGGCGCATCGCGAGCTGTGACGGGCGGGACTTCAGGAAGGGCCGAAGAGGCATGAGCACTCGTAGATTTGAACGCGCCGCGTGGCGCACGAGTAGTTACAGCGGCCAGGGCGGCGACTGCGTCGAGGTCGCCGATGGGGTCGCCGGCCTGGTGCCGGTGCGGGACAGCAAGGCTGTCCACGGTCCCGTACTGGCCTTCTCCACGGTGAGTTGGAGGCCCTTCGTCGAAGCTGTGAAGAGAGACGACTTCGTCGGCTGATCCCCGCCTGTCCCGGGACCCCCGGTGGGCGCGCGGAGGCGGTGCGGCCGTCACGCCCCCGCGCGGACGATCATCTTCCCCACGTTGTCGCCCCGCAGCGCCCCCAGGAAGGCGGCGGGCATGTTCTCGAAGCCGTCGACCACCGTTTCCTGCGGGACGAGGGCGCCGGAGCGGATGTGGGGGACCGCGAAGTCCTCCAGGAGGGGCTGGGCGTCCGTGTGGTCGCGGACCAGGACGCCTTCGAGGCGGAGGGACTTTCCGACCACGTCGAAGAGGTTGCGGGGGGCGGGCGGGGGTGTGCCGAGGGAGTGGTACTGGGCGATCGCGCCCACCCAGGCGATGCGGCCGAAGTCGCGCAGGGAGCCGATGGCGGCCTCCAGGTGGTCGCCGCCGACGTTCTCGACGGCCGCGTCGAGACCGTCCGGGGCCGCCTCGGCGAGCAGGGTGGGGACCGGGCCGTCGTGGTAGTCGAAGGCGGCGTCGAAGCCCAGCTCCTTCACCAGGCGGTCGACCTTCAGCGGTGATCCCGCGCTGCCGACGAGGCGGCCCGCGCCCATCAGCCGGGCGAACTGGCCCACGGCCGTGCCGACGCCGCCCGCCGCGGCGGACACGAAGAGGTCCTCTCCCGGCTGGAGGCGCAGCGTGCGGGTGAGGGCCACGTACGCGGTGAGGCCGGTGCCGCCCAGGACGGAGAGGTGGGCGGTGAGGGGGACACCGGCGTAGCGCGGCAGCACCCGTACGGACGAGGCCTCCACCAGGGCGTGGGTGCGCCAGCCCTTGCGGTGCAGGACGAGGTCGCCGGGGGCGAGGGACGGGTCGGCGGAGGTCAGGACGCGGCCGATGGTGCGGCCTTCGAGTGGTGCGTTCAGGCCCCACCAGCTCTCGCCGCCGGGAAGGCCGGCCTGGTCCATCAGTTCGCGCATGTAGGGGTCGACGGACAACAGGACGTTCTCGACGAGGGCCGTGCCGGGCGACGGGGCGTCGAGTACGTGCTCGGTGAGGGCGAAGTCCGACAGGGACGGGAAACCGGAGGGGCGTGCAACCTGGTGCACGGCCTGTGCTGTGATCGTCATGGCCACGACGCTACGGAGGACGTCCGGGCTCGGGCAGACCGTAACGCTCATGGCTCCACCGCTGGACATGAAAGGCGCTCATGGCCGAACTCACCCCCGCCGAGCTGCGCATTCTGCTGTCCGTGCGGGACGAGGGCGGCTTCACCGCCGCCGGGACCGCCCTGGGCCTGACCCAGTCCGCCGTCTCCCACGCCGTTCGCGGCATGGAGCGCAAGCTCGGCGCGGTCCTCTTCGACCGCGCCCGCACCGGGGCCGTGCCCACCCCGGCCGGTGAGCGCGCCGCCGGGCACGCCCGCCGGATCCTGCGGCTGTACGAGGTGATGGCCGCCGAGGTCCGCGCCGACGGCGCCACCGGCGCCGCGCTGTCCGGTCCGCTGCGTGTGGCCGCCTTCCGCAGCGCGGCCCTCCACCTGCTCCCGGACGCCCTGGAGCGGTTGACCCGGCGTCACCCCGGCCTCGTCCCGGAGGTCCGGGTGGTCCGGGACATCGGGCCCGGCCCGGCCGGTGAAGCGGCCGACGGGCGCGCCGATCTGGCGATCGCGACGCTCGGCGGCTCCACGCCCCTGCCGGCGGGACTGATCACCGGCGATCTGCTGGAGGAGCCGTACGCCCTGGTCCACCCCCGCGGCCATCCGGCTCCCCGCACCCTGCCGCTCGTCGACTGGCAGGAGAACTGCTCCTCCTACACCGCCGCCTGGTGGTCCGCCCAGGGCTGGCTGCCCCCGGCCACCGTCACCGCCGAGGACGACGGAACCGTCCTCGCCCTGGTCGCCCAGGGCCGGGGCATGGCCGTCATGCCCGAACTCTCCCTGCGCGACGCACCCCCCTCCGTCGAAACTGTCGACCTCGGCCCCGACCGCCCCACCCGCCGCATCGGCTACGCCGCGACACCCGAACTGGCCCGCACGGCAGGGGTCCGCGCGCTCGTACGGGAACTACGAGCGGCGGGGGTGGGGCGGCCGTCCCGCGGGTGATGGGGCAGGGCGCGTCCGGAAGGGGATCTGGCGCGGTTGGGCCCAGGACACTGCTGCCGGGAACCGCGCATGCATGCCACCGGCCGGCCGCCGAGGTCTGCCCGGACCGGGCGTGCTTCATGACGTCGTGCGGCGCCCCGGGTCGCGCGTCAGCAGATCGGCGAAGCGGGGCAGGCCGGCCTTCGCGAGGCGGGCGACGGCTTCGGCGCGTGTCACCGGCGGGTTGCGTTTCTCCCGGGCGAGCCTGAACACGGTGTCGGCCACTTCATGGGGTAACTCGTCGTACAACTCGCACAGATAGGAATCCGGGTCGATCACCCGCAATCCGTGCTCGGCCAGGCTATCGGCAGGGAAGTCGGAGAGATTCCAGGTGATCAGCGCGTGCGCGCCCGCAGCCACCGCCGCTGCCGCATGGTGCCGATCGTCGGGGTCGTCGCCCGGCATCTCGTCGACGAGGTGTTCATAGAGCGCCGCCGGGATCTCGCAGTCGGCGAAGAAGCGCCGAACGGTCCGGGCGACCGCGGCGGCAGACTCCGGGGAACGTCCACCCTCCCGAACGATCACCCGCTCCCATTCGGCGAGCAGTCTCTCGGACCACACGATGTCATGGACGGAGTCCTCGGTGAGGGCCAGCACCAGGTCCATCACCGAGAACGGAAACAGGACGTTCGTATCCGCGAAGACCCGCGTTGCCACGCTCCCCCTCTTCCTTCCGTTGCGCTGCCGATGGCACGCGCATCAATCGGACGGGCCGGTGTCCGCCAGAGCTTCGGCGATCTGGCGCCGTCCCTCCCTGCGGCGCTCGCGGCGCTGCTGGAACGCGAGTATGTCGGCGAGGCGAACCACGCGGTGGCTGCTGCCGGGGAGGTTGGTCGAGGGGATGTCGCCGGCGTCGAGCAGGCGGGCGACGAAGGGGCGGGACAGCCCCAGGAGCTCGGCCGCCTCGGCGGGGGACAGCTGCACCTCGGACGCCAGGACCGTCACCGCGTGCCCACGGGCCAGCTCGCCGGCCGAGGTCAGAAGGAGATGGATCAATTCCTTCGGCAGGAACAGTTCGGCACCGTCCGGAGTCCGCATCAGCAGTTCGACGGAGTCCGGTGCCATCCGGGCGGTCGCGGCGAGGGCCTGCTGGTGGGAGGGGTCCGGTTCGACCCTCTCGGCGTGGGCGAGAACGCTGGAGCGAGCCATGGTCGCCTCCGGTCACTGGCTTCTGCGCGGCTACATCTGAAATAACTGTAACCAGGGGGTCCGGTGCGGGCAACCCCGGAAGGGTGCCTCCGCCCTGTCCGGGGCGACGTGCGGTGGCCCCGAGTGCGTCCCGGGCCCGCCGCAACCCCGCCCCACCCCCACCCCACCCCTACTCCCGGTCGCATCGGCACCCCTGATTCCGGGAACGGAGGGCCCCTACGCGCGGGTACGTCCGTTCACTGGTGAGTACGTTCCCTCCCCCCAGCATTGGACCGTCCTCATGACCAGCTCCCCGAGCGAGAACAACACGAACGGACCGGAGACCAGAGCGGGCCGCAAGGAGTGGATCGCCCTCGGCGTTCTGCTGCTGCCCGTGCTGCTCGTCTCCATGGACCTGACCGTCCTGTACTTCGCGATCCCCTCGATCAGCGAGGACCTGCGGCCGAGCAGCGGCCAGCAGCTGTGGATGATCGACATCTACGGGTTCGTCCTGGCGGGGGTCCTGCTCACGATGGGCGCGCTCGGCGACCGCATCGGGCGCCGGCTGCTGCTGCTGATCGGGGCCGTGGTGTTCGGCGCGGGCTCGCTGCTCGCGGCGTACGCGAACAGCCCGGAGATGGTGATCAGCGCACGGGCGTTCCAGGGCATCGGCGGGGCGACGCTGATGCCGTCCACGCTGGCGCTGATCCGGAACCTGTTCCCGGACCAGACGCAGCGGCGCACCGCGCTGGCCGTCTGGTCGACCGGGATGGCGGCGGGCGCGGCGCTCGGGCCGGTGGTCAGCGGTGCGCTGCTGGCCGGGTTCTGGTGGGGCTCGGTGTTCATCATCAACGTGCCCGTGATGGTGCTCCTGCTGGTGGCGGGGCCGTTCCTGCTGCCGGAGTTCAAGGACCGGGCGGCCGGAAGGTTCGACCTGATCAGCGCGGTGCTGTCGCTGGCCGTGGTGCTGCCGGTGATCTACGGGTTCAAGAAGATCGCGGTGGACGGGTTCTCGGTGACGTACGTCGTCGCGATCGTGGTCGGGCTGGCGATCGTCCCGGTGTTCCTGCGGCGTCAGCGCACCAGCAGCGACCCGATGGTCGACGTCTCGCTGTTCCGCAACCGGGCGTTCGGCGCCTCGGTCACCGTCAACATGCTGGCGTGCTTCACCCTGGTCGGGTACTCGCTGTTCTCCACCCAGTACATGCAGTCCGTCCTCGGCATGAGCGCGCTGAAGTCGGCGCTGTGGACGATCCCCGGCACCATCGCCGTCGGCGCGGTCGTGCCCGTCGCCACCGTGCTCGTACGGACCGTGAAACCCGCCGTCATCATCGCGAGCGGTTTCGGGCTCGCCACCGTCGCCCTGCTGATGCTCACCCAGGTCCCCGACGAGGACGGCCTCGTTCTCATCCTCATCGGCATCATCGCGCTCGCCGTCGGGCTCACCCCCGTCCTCACGCTCGTCACCGAACTCGTCGTCGGACAGGTGCCGCCGGAGCGCGCCGGGACCGCCTCCGCGCTGCTCCAGACCTGCCAGGAGCTGGGCGGCGCCCTCGGGGTCGCCGTCCTCGGCAGCATCGGCGCCTCCGCCTACCGCAACAGCTCCGCGCTCGACGGCCCGGCCGGGGTGCCGGCCTCCGCGCTGGACCAGGCCCGCGAGACCATCGGCGGTGCGCTGGCCGCGGCGGCCCGGCTGCCCGGCGAGGCGGGCGGGAACCTCGTCGACGCGGCGCGGGCGGCGTTCACCACCGAGGTGCACGCCGCGTCGCTGGCCGGAGCCGTCGTGATGGCCGGGGCGGCCGTGGTGGCCGTCGTCGGGCTGCGCTCCGTCCAGCACGACAACGCCACCGCCACGGCCGGAGCCGACGCCGTCGATCCGGACGCCGGTTCCGGCGCCGGGGAGCCGGTGGCCGAACGGGCGGTACGGGCGTCCGCCTCCTCCGGAGCCCAGGAGCCCGGCGCCGGACTGGCGTAACGCCCTCCGGGCCGGCTCGGGCCCGCCCGGCACCCCCACCCCTCACGGGGCCGGGACCAGCCGTCCAGGGACGCATCCCCCGTCGTCCCCGGGCGGCTTCCCCATGCCCGGACTCGGCCAGGAGGAACAGGAGTTGACGGGTGCGACCTAAGGGTCCGGCTGGGGTCGGTTCTGGGGTCCGGTGGCCGATTCGCGTCCATAGCATCGCTTCGTGTTCGAGCACTCGCTCGAACGGCCGGGCACCAGGCTGGAGGAATATCCGCATGTCCCTGCTGGCAACCGATTCTGCCGAGGCGGCACGGTTCCGCGCCTACGGACCACGGCAGCTCGACGAGATCGCCGACCGCCACGGCCTGCCCGCCGACCTCCGCGAGACCGTCCGACTGGTGTCGATGGTGCTGCCGTTCCGCGTCAACGCCTATGTGCTGTCGGAGCTGATCGACTGGGACCGGATACCCGACGACCCGATGTTCCAGCTGGTGTTCCCGCAGAAGGGGATGCTGACCGAACAGAACGAGCGCGATCTCGCCCGGCTCTCCGCCGACCCGTCCTCCAAGGTCGCCCTGCGCGCCCTCGTCCAGCAGATCCGCGGCCGGCTCAACCCGCACCCCTCCGGGCAGAAGGCGCTCAACGTCCCCAGCCGCGACGGCGTCGAGATCCCCGGACTCCAGCACAAGTACCGCGAGACGGTGCTCTACTTCCCGAGCCAGGGCCAGACCTGCCACGCGTACTGCACCTACTGCTTCCGCTGGGCCCAGTTCGTCGGCGACAGCGAGCTGCGGTTCGCCGCCCCGGACCCGCGCGGGCTGATCTCCTATCTGGAGGCCCACCCGGACGCCGGCGACGTGCTCGTCACCGGTGGCGACCCGATGGTGATGACCACCGAACGGCTGCGCGGCCATCTGGAGCCGCTGCTGTCGCTGGAGAGCGTGCGGACCATCAGGATCGGGACGAAGTCCGTGGCGTACTGGCCGCAGCGCTACGTCACCGACCCCGACGCGGACGACGCCCTGCGGCTCTTCGAGAAGGTCGTCGCCTCCGGGCGCAACCTCGCCGTCATGGCCCACTTCAGCCACCCCCGCGAACTGGAGACCGACCTCGCGCGCCGCGCGATCGCCCGCATCCGGTCCACCGGAGCGCTCGTCTACTGCCAGGCGCCGCTGATCGCCAAGGTCAACGACGACGCCCGGGTGTGGGCCCGGATGTGGCGGGCCGAACTCGCCGCCGGGGCCGTGCCGTACTACATGTTCGTGGAGCGCGACACCGGCCCGCACGACTACTTCCGGGTGCCGCTCGCCCGTGCCGCGGAGATCTTCCGCGACGCCTACGCGACCCTGCCGGGCCTCGCCCGTACGGTGCGCGGGCCGGTCATGTCCGCGACGCCGGGCAAGGTCGCCGTCGACGGGGTCGTGGAGCGGGCCGAGGGGCTGTTCCTCCAGCTGCGGATGCTGCAGGCCCGCGACCCCTCGCTGGTCGGCCGCCCGTTCCTCGCGCACTACGACGCCGACGCCGCCTGGCTCGACGAACTGCGCTACGACCACTCGGTGCCCGAGGACATCGCCCGCGCGGTCGTCGGCCCGGTCCGGTCCGGCGAACCCGAACTCTTCGGCAGCCGGGCCGTCGCCCCGGCGGGGAGGCGGTCATGAGCGGCAACGGCATGTCCCCGAACCTGGCGCTCAACCAGCTGGTCGCCGAACGGCAGGCCGCCGGTGAGCCCCTGGTCCACCTCGGCTTCGGCGAATCGCGGCTGCCCGCCTTCGCCCCGCTGGTGGAGCGGCTGGCGGCCGGGGCGCGGCGCAACGCCTACGGCCCGGTGGCCGGTTCGCCCGCGGTACGGGCCGCCGTCGCCGGGTACTTCGACCGCCGCCGGCTGCCCACCGACCCGGACCGGATCGTCGTCGCCCCGGGCAGCAAGCCGCTGCTGATGGCGATCGGGCTCACCGTCCCCGGCGATGTGCTGCTGCCCCGCCCGGCCTGGAACACCTACGCCCCGCAGGCCCGGCTGGCCGGCAAACGGCCGATCGCGGTGCCGATCCCCGAGGAGTGCGGAGGGGTCCCGGACCCGGCCGTGCTGCGCGAGCACATCCGGGCCGCCCGCCGGCTCGGCCACGACCCGCGCGTCATGATCCTGACCCTGCCCGACAACCCGACCGGCACGCTCGCCCCGCCCTCGGTGATCCGCGCCCTGTGCGCGATCGCCGAGGAGGAGGACCTCGTCATCGTCTCGGACGAGATCTACCGGGACGTCGTGCACGACCCGGACGCCGACTACCTCAGCCCCGCCGAGGTGGCGCCCGAGCGCACCGTCGTCTGCACCGGGCTCAGCAAGAGCCTGGCGCTCGGCGGCTGGCGCATCGGCGCGGCCCGCTTCCCGGACGGCCCGTGGGGCGCCTCGGTGCGCGACGGGGTGGTCTCGGTGGCCAGCGAGGTCTGGTCGACGCTCGCCGGGCCGATGCAGGAGGTCGCCGCGTACGCCTTCGGCGAGCCCGAGGAGATCCGCGAACGGCTGCGCCGCAGCGCCCGGCTGCACGGCGCCGTCGCCCGCGAGGTCCACCGGATCGCCGTCGGGGCCGGGGCCCGCTGCCGGCCGCCCACCGGCGCGTTCTACGTCTACCCCGACTTCGAGCCGGTCCGCGAGGAGCTGGGCAAGCACGGGGTGACCGACTCCGCCTCGCTGGCCCGGCGGATGCTCGACCACGGGATCGTGGTCCTGGCCGGGCACCTCCTCGGCGACGAGCCCGGCGCGCTGCGCTTCAAGTGCGCCACGAGCATGCTCTACGGCGAGACGGCCGCCCAGCAGGAGCAGGCGCTGGCCGCTCCGGACCCGGTCGCCCTGCCTCATGTGCGCGCGGTGCTCGACCGGGTGGAGGCGGGCTTCGGGCGGCTTTTATGACGGCCGTCCCGTGGGGCGTGTAAATGAGACCGGCCCGACCGGGAAATGAATTCCCTGTCGGGCCGGGCGGGGTCGCACTTTCTCAGGCGGCGGCTTCTGTCTTGGTGATCAGGGTATTCCAGAGGATATCCGGGCTGGCGAAATTCTCCAGCTTCAGGGCGTCGTCCAGGAAGCGCACGGAATAGGCGCTCTCCAGCGCCGCGAGCAGCTCGATCGTGCCCATCGAGTCCAGCCCGAGTTCCTTGAGCTGGGAGTCGTCGGACAGTTTCTCGCCCGGCGAGAGATAGGGCAGGAACGGACGGATGACGGCCTCGAAGGCTTCGTCCCAGGTGTGATTCGCGAGTTCTGGCATAAGGGAATGATGAAGGCGCCCGTCGACGGCTGTCAATGTGTCACGGAAAGGTCCCGGGAATGTCCGGGAAGGTCGCTTGAATGTCCCGATCAAGTGCCGGGGAATGAGGAGCGGAATGAATTCAATGGCGTCGGGGGCGCTGCACGCGCGCTTCCTGCGGGGGCTGGAGAAGTCCCCGGACGGTGTGGCGGTCCGGGTGGGCGAGGACACCGTCGACTACACCACGGCCCATGAGACGGCACTGGCCTGGGCGGGGGCGCTCCTGGCCGCGCCCGGCGGTCCGCCCGGCGCGATCGGCATCCTGACCGGGCGCGGCACCACGGCGTACCTGGCGATCCTGGCGAGCCTGTACGCGGGCCTGCCGGCCGTGCCGATGCCGGCCGACTTCCCGCCCGGGAAGATCGTCTCGATGCTGGACGCGGCCCGGGTCTCCGCCCTGGTCGTGGACGAGGAGGGTGCGGCGCTGCTGGCCGGCGGTCTCGGCGCGGAGCTGGGCGAACTGCCGGTGCTGGCACCCCATCTGGACGCGGCGGGGGCGCGGGAGCTCGCCGGTGCCTCGGGACTGCCGGTGCTGGTCGCCGGTGCGGGGACCGCCCTGGCGGAGCCGCGGTCCGTGACGCCCGAGGACGTGGCGTACATCCTGTTCACCTCGGGGTCCACCGGCCGTCCCAAGGGGGTGCGGCTCACCCACGGCAACACGGCGCACTACTTCGCGCTGATGGACGCCTGGTACGACTTCACCGCCGACGACGTCTTCTCGCAGGCCGCCGGGCTCAACTGGGACTCGGCCGTCTCGGACCTGTGGTGCGCCTGGGCGGCGGGTGCCCCGCTGGTGTCGGTGCCGCCGCACGCCTACCGGGACCTGCCCGGTTTCGTGGAGGCCCACGGCATCACGGTGTGGTTCTCGGCGCCGAGCGTGATCTCGCTGTCCCGGCGCACCGGCCGGCTGGTGCCCGGTTCGATGCCGTCGCTGCGCTGGACGTACTTCGGCGGCGAGGCCCTCCAGTTCGACGACACCGACGCCTGGCAGCGGGCCGCCCCGGGCTCGGCGGTGATCAACGTCTACGGGCCGACCGAGATGACGATCACCACCCACCGCCACCGCTGGTCGCCCGAGGAGTCGACGCGGCTCGGCGTCAACGGGGTCGTGCCGCTCGGCCTGCTCCACGACGGCCACGGCGAACTGCTCCTGGACGAGCGGGGCGCGGAGGCGGAGTCCGAGGGCGAGCTGTGGCTCTCCGGCCCGCAGCTGTCCGCCGGGTACCTCGACCCGGAGGACGGGCGCGGCAAGTACCTGGAGCGGGACGGGGCACGGTGGTACCGCACCGGGGACCGGGTGCGCCGGCTGGCCGGGGGCGAGCTGGTCTACCTCGGCCGGATGGACTCGCAGGTGCAGGTGCAGGGCTACCGCGTCGAGCTGGCCGAGGTCGAGCACGCGATGCGCGGGGCCTGCCCGGTGTCCGGGGCGGTCGTGGTCGGCGTACCGGTGGCCAACAGCACCGAGCTGGTGGCGTTCTACCTCGGCGAGGAGCATCCGCCGCGGGAGTTCCACCGGGAGCTGGCCGCCGTCCTGCCGCCGCAGCTCATCCCGCGCCACTACCACCGGCTGGACGAGTTCCCCCTCAACACCAACAAGAAGACCGACCGGCTGGCGCTCACCGCGCTGGCCGCCGAACGGCACGGCGCCCCGGCGCCGGCCCCCGTACCGGCGCACGCCGCCTGAGTCCGGCGCGGGCCGCTCAAGAGGCCCGCGCCGTTCGAGACCCGCCCCGGTGGGCCGCCGCCCCTCGGAGCCTTCGCACGTATCTCCGGAACCACCGTCACCACCGTCCTCAGGAGGACAGTCAGTCATGTTCACAAGACTCCGGTCGTCGCACCGAACGGCCCGCAGGTTCACCCTGTTCGCCGCCGTGGCGATGGCGACCACCCTCGGCGCCGCCCCGTCCCAGGCGTGCGTGCCGCAGGCCGAGTGGTCGACCGGCGGCCACGACCTGGCCAACAGCCGTTCCGCCTCGGCCGAGCACACGATCACCACGGCCAACGCGAGCCGGCTCAAGGCCAAGTGGACGTACGCCACGCACGGCGACGTGTCGGCGACGCCGGCGGTCGTGGACGGCGCGGTGTACTTCCCCGACTGGGGCGGCTATCTGCACAAGATCAACGCGAAGACGGGCCAGGAGATCTGGTCGCACAAGGTCTCCGAGTACACCGGTGACCCGGCCTCCGTCTCCCGGTCCAGCCCGACGGTCGTCAACGGCAAGGTCTACATCGCCGACTGGACCAAGGCGCTGCTGATGTCGGTGGACGCCCGGACCGGGAAGCTGGTCTGGAAGAACGAGATCGACACGCAGTACAAGGCCGTGCTGACCCAGTCGCCGGTCGTGCACAACGGGGTCGTCTACCAGGGCGTCTCCTCGCGCGAGTCCGAGGGCGCCTACGACCCGTCGTACCCCTGCTGCACCTTCCGCGGCAGTGTGAACGCCATCTCGGCCGCCACCGGCAAGGTGCTGTGGCGCCAGTTCACCACCCCGGACAACGGCGGCAAGCCGGGCGGCTACAGCGGCGTCGCCGTCTGGGGCACCCCGGCCCTGGACCCGTCGACGAACACGGTGTACTTCACCACCGGCAACAACTACACCGTCCCGCAGTCCGTCTCCGACTGCCAGACGGCCGGCGGCACCCCGCCGACCTGCTACGCGGAGGACAACTACGTCGACACCGTGCTGGCCCTGGACATGACCACGGGCAGGATCAAGTGGCACACCGGCGCCAAGCGGTTCGACGCCTGGAACACCGGCTGCCTGCCGGGCCTGCCGCCGAACAACTGCCCGCCGAACCCGGGCTACGACTACGACTTCGGTGACGGCGCGCACCTGTTCACGATCAAGGGCGCGGACGGCCGCCCCCGCAAGGTCATCGGCGCGGGCGAGAAGAGCGGCGAGTACTGGCTGATGGACGCCACCACCGGTGAGGTCGTCTGGAGCGCGGCGGCCGGTCCCGGCGGACACATCGGCGGCATCGAGTGGGGCACCGCCAACGACGACAAGCGGATCTACCTCGCCGAGGCCAACTTCAACCGGCTCGACTACCAGATGGCCGACGGTTCGACGACGAACCGCAGCTCCTTCGCCGCGCTCGACCCGCAGACCGGCAAGATCCTCTGGCAGGTCGAGGACCGCACCGACGGCTTCGCCTGGGGCGCCCTGACCGCCGCGAACGGCGTCGTCTTCGGCGGCTCCACCAGCGGTCACATGTACGCGTTCGACGGCGCCACCGGGCAGTACCTGTGGGAGTTCACCGCACCGTACTCCTCCAACGCGGGCCCGGCCGTCGTCGACGGCACCGTCTACTGGGGCAACGGCTACGCCCGGTTCGCGGACGGCGCAGGCACCACGGGCAGCAGCACCGAGGGCACGTTCTACGCCTTCACCGTGGACGGCAAGTAACCGACGCACGGGAGGGGCCGGCGCCTTCGGGCGCCGGCCCCTCCCGTCGTGTGCGGGGCGGTGCCGATCAGGCGGCCACCGGCATCCGGCGCCGCTCCGGCCGCATCGCCGACCGGGGCGTCACCGGGAGCACGCGGAAGTTCCGCGTGGTGCAGCCGACCCGGGTGAACAGCCCGTCCGCGCCCGAGACGCACAGCCGCTCCACCCCGGCCTCCTTCAGCGCGTCCACCACCGACGGCCAGCGCACCGTGCGCACGAAACCGTCGAGCAGCATGTCCCGGACGCCCTCACCGGTGGTGACCGTCCGGCCGTCCTGGTCCGCGATCACCGGCAGCCGGGGATCCGACCAGGTCAGCGGGGCGAAGATCTCCTCGGCGACCCGGTCGCGCAGCCCGTCGAAGAGGTACGAGTGCATCGGCGGCTTCATCGTGTACATCGCCATCCCGCCGAGCGCCCGGATCCGGCGCTGGAGCCACTCCAGAACCGATTCGTGGACGGTGAGCATGGTGAAGTCCTCGTCCACGACGCAGGAGACGTCGCTCCACTCGCCGCGCTCCTCCAGCTCCCCGCGCAGCAGCTCCACGCCCTCCCGGCCGACCCGGGCGATCGACTGGGTGACCAGGGCGGGGTGCTCCCGGGTGAAGTAGTCCTCCATGGTGTCCGCGAGCCGGGCGGTCATCGTCACCGCGTCCTCGAAGCCGAGGACCCCGGAGTGGACGGCGGCGGCGCGGGCGCCGAAGCTCGGCCCCGTCACACAGACCGGGTCGATCCCCATCCGCTCGGTCGCCCAGCGGCCGAGCGCCAGGCAGTTGACCACGAACGAGATCTGCCCGTAGAGGGAGTAGTCGCCCTCCGCCCGCTGGTAGCGGTCGGCCAGCCGGTAGCCGAGGGTGTCGTCGGCCCGCGCGAACAGCTCGCGCGCGTACGGGTTGACCAGCATGAACCGGCCGACCTCGGAGAAGGCCGTCGGCTGCATGCCGGGGAAGACGATCGCCGTCTTCGGCGCTCCGGCGCCGTGGGTGTGAGTGTCCATGCGCCGAGCGTGGCCCGCGCCCGGCGCCGGGAGCACCCCTGCCGCCCCCTGAGTCGGGGAGCGCGCACGGCGGCGCAAGCGAACCTTAAGCGCGGTTGCGGAGGATCGGCGGGAACGAGGGCCGCACCATCCACGGGCCCGCAGACGCGAGGGGATGCCGCGGATGTCAGAGTCACGCTTCGCCACCTTCACCGAACTGCTCCGCGACCGCACGGCCGAACTCGCCGACGAGGACGTGCACGTCTTCCTCCGGGACACGGCAGCCGGGCCGGTGGCCGAGCACCTCACGTACGGAGAGCTCGACCGCGAGGCGAGACGGATAGCCGCCAGCCTCCAGGACTACGGCGTGGCCGAGCAGCCGGTGCTGCTCGCCTACTCCTCGACCGTGGAGTTCCTGAAGGCCTTCGCCGGCTGCCTGTACGCGGGCGCCGTCGCGGTGCCCGTCCCGCTGCCGGGCGAGGCCGGCCGCGACAAGCGGCTCAACCGGACCACCGCCGTCCTCAAGGACACCGGTGCCGCGGTCGTCCTCACCGAGACCTCCGCCGCCCCCGAGGTGGCGCTCTGGCTGGCCCGCAACACCCGCTCGACCGCGGAGTGCCTGGTCACCGACGTGCCCGAGATCGGCGACCCGGAGGCCTGGCGGCCCGTCGCCGCCCGCGCGGACGACCTGGTCTTCCTCCAGTACACCTCCGGCTCGGTCTCCGAGCCGCGCGGCGTCACCGTCTCGCACCGCAATCTGCTGGCCAACCAGGCGAGCCTGCGCACCCTGCTGCGCACCACCCGCGAGGACGTCTTCGGCAGCTGGCTGCCCTACTTCCACGACATGGGCCTGGTCGCGCATCTGCTGCACCCGGTCTACCTCGGCAGCCACAGCGTGCAGGTCACCCCGCTCTCCTTCGTGCGGCGCCCGCTGCGCTGGCTCCAGGCCATCGACCAGTACGGCGTCACCGTCGGCGGCGGCCCCAACTTCTGCTACGACCTGTGCGTCCAGCGGATCAAGGACGAGCAGATCGCCGCGCTCGACCTGTCCCGCTGGCGCCTCGCCCTCAACGGTGCCGAACCGGTCCGCGCCGAGAGCCTGGACGCCTTCGCCGAGCGCTTCGCGCCCGCCGGCTTCCGCCGCGAGGCGCTGCGCCCCTGCTACGGACTGGCCGAGGCCACCCTCGTCGTCTCCGGCGGCGTGCCCGGCACCCCGTACACGCGCATGGAGTTCGACCGCACCGCGCTGGAGCGCGACCAGGCCGTCTCCACGCAGGCGCCCGAGGCGCGCCGGCAGACGCTCGTCGGCAGCGGCGCCCCGGTGGACATGGAGGTGCGCATCGTCGACCCGCTGACCCACCACGAGCTGCCGCCGGGTGCCGTCGGCGAGATCTGGATCCGCGGCTACAGCGTGGCGCGCGGCTACTGGCGGCGGCCCACCGAGACCGTGCGGACCTTCCGGGCCAGCCTCAACGACGAGGAGAGCAACTTCCTGCGCACCGGCGACCTCGGCGTCCTGGAGGACGGCGAACTGTTCGTCACCGGGCGGCTCAAGGAAGTCATCATCATCAACGGCCGCAACGTCTACCCGCAGGACGTGGAGTGGGCGGCGCGGACCGTGAGCCCCGCCCTGACCTTCGGCGCCGGGGCCGCGTTCTCCGTGGACGCGGGCCGTGAGCACCTGGTCCTGGTCCAGGAGGTGCGCGGGGTCGGCGCGACCGAACTGCGGGCCGTGGCGCAGAAGATCCAGGCCCTGATCGGCCGGGAATTCGAGATCCCGGCCGGGAACGTGCTGCTGGTCCGCCCCGGCACGGTCCGCCGCACCAGCAGCGGCAAGGTCCAGCGCACCCTGATGCGGACGCTCTTCCTCGACGGGGTGATCCGCGGCGAGTACGAGGTGCTGAGCCCGGACGTATGGGCGCTGGCGCGGGCCGAGGACGTGCTGTTCGGAGGGGACCTGCTGCGGCCGGAGGGAGCCGACGGAGGACGGCGGTGGTGACGTCCCCGACCACCGGGCCCCCGCGCGCCACCGGCGTGCCGACGGCGTCCGGCGGTGCCGCGCCCTGGCGCGAGAGCGCCGTACGGGCCCGGGTCGCCGCGCTGGAGGATCTGCTCGGGGACCCGTCGGACCCGGCCAACCCGGCCGGCTACGGCGCGCTTCTGGAGGCGGACCGGGCCGAGGTGCCCTTCGCCCAGGGGGAGGCGCTGCTCGACGCGTTCGGGATCGTCGACGAGTACGTGCCGCGGTCGCTGGGCGGCCGGCTCGACGCGATGGACACCCTGGTCCGGGTGCTGCGTCCGGTGATGCGCCGTGACGTGGGCCTGGCCATCGGGCACGGCATGACGACGTTCATGGCCGCGTCCGACGTCTGGACGGTGGGCAGCGACCGGCAGCGGGAGTGGCTGGCCGGGCTGCTGCGCGCCGGCGGCCGGGCGGCGATCGCCCAGCACGAGACCGCGCACAGCAACGACTTCGTCCGCAGCCAGGTGACCGCGCGCCGGGGGCCCGGCGGCTATGTCATCAGCGGCGGCAAGCCGATGATCAACAACCTGGAGCGGGCCGGGGCGCTCGTGCTGTTCTGCCGGACCGACCCCGCGCCCGGCAGCCGCAGCCACTCCGTGCTGCTCCTGGGCCCCGACGAGCTGTCCGACGCCCGTGCGGTCGTCACCGGCCGCCGGATGCCCGTCGGGCTGCGCGGCTGCCGGTTCGGCGCCGTGGAGTTCGACGACTGCGCCGTGCCCGAGTCCGCGCTGCTGGGCCCCGAGGGCAGCGGCATCGAGACGGCGCTGCGCTCCTTCCAGATCAGCCGCACCGTGTTCGCCGCGACCGCCGTGGCCGCCCTGGACACCAGTCTGCGCACCGCCGTGCGCATCGGCCGGGAGCAGACCGGCGGCTGGCACGGCCGGGCCACCGACGGCAGCCGGACCGGCGCGGCCGTCACCAACGCCTTCGTCAGCCTGCTGCTGTACGACGCCCTCGCCGTGGTCGCCTCGCGCGCCCTGCATCTGCTGCCCGCCGAGACCAGCGTCAGCTCGGCGGCGCTCAAGTACCTGATGCCCCGCATCCTCACCGAGTCCATGTACGACCTGTCGATCGTGCTGGGTTCGGACTTCTACACCCGCGAAGGCACCCTCGGCATCTTCCAGAAGCACGTGAGGGACCTGCCGCTGCTCACCCTGGGCCATGCCGGCACCGTTGCCTGCCAGGCCACCGTCATCCCGCAGATGCCCCGGCTCGCCCGCCGCTCCTGGTTCGTCGAGGAGGAGGCGCCGGCCGGGCTCTTCCGGCTGGACGGGGACCTGCCGCCGCTGCGCAGCGACCGGCTCGCCCTGGCCTGCGGCCGTGACTCGCTGAGCGCCTCGCTGCTCGCCGTCGCCGCGCGCATCGAGGGGCACGGCCCGGTGGAGCGCGCCCTGCGCACCCTGGCGGGGCTGCTCGTCGAGGAGTTCCGGGACGTACGGGGCCGGGTGCTCGGTCTTGAGGCGGCGAGCGGGAGCAGCGCGCAGCCGGCCCGGTTCGCCCTGATGGACCGGTACACGCTGCTGCTGGCCGCCGCCGCCGTGCTCGGCGTCTGGGACCAGGCGCGCTACGGCAGCGATCCGTTCCTGGCCGATCCGTGCTGGGCGGCCGCCGCGCTGCACCGCATCTGCGGGCGGCTCGGCACCCGCGTCCCCGATCTCCCCCCGGAGTGCGAGACGCGCATCCGGCACGAGGTCCAGCTCCGCTTCTCCACCCGGACCAGCTACGACCTCTACTCGACCCCGATCCCGGGCTGACCGAAGGAGTCCCGCCATGACCATCCCCACCGGCCGGTCCACCGCGCCTGCCGACACCGCGAAGGCCGACGGCGTGTACGAGTGGCTGTCGGCGCGCCTCTCGCTGTACCTGCGGCGCGCGGCCGAGTCCATCGACCCGGTTGTGCCGCTCGCCGAGTACGGCATGGACTCGGTGGCCGCGCTCAGCCTCTGCGGCGATCTGGAGGAGGAGTTCGGCCTGGAGGTGGAGCCGACCCTGCTGTGGGACTTCCCGACCGTCTCGGCGCTGGTGCGCCATCTGACGGCCGTGCTGCCGGACGCCCCGGCGGACACGGTGAGCGCGCGGGACCCGCGCTGATGGGGGACATCGCCGTCGTCGGTATCGACTGCGCGTTCCCCGGGGCGGCGGGCGTGCGGGCGTACTGGGATCTGCTGATGGGCGGCCGGGCCGGCACCGGCCCGGTGCCCGGACAGCGCTGGGATGCGCGGGACTTCCCCGCGGTCGGTGACAGTGGCGGCTTTCTGGACGACGCCGATGTCTTCGACAGCGACTTCTTCTCCATCACCCCGCGCGAGGCCGCCGCCATGGACCCGCACCAGCGGCTGCTGCTGCCGTGCGCCTGGCGCGCGCTGGAGGACTCCGGGCGGGCGCCGGGCGGGCTCGCGGGCAGCGGCACCGGGGTCTTCGTCGGGGTGATGGGCGGTGAGTGGGGCCGGCTGACGATGAGCGATCTGGCGCAGGTCACCCCGCTGCTCGGTTCGGGCAGCAGCGCCGGGATGGCCGCCAACCGCATCTCGTACCACTTCGACTTCACCGGTCCGAGCCTCGCCGTCGACACGGCCTGCTCGTCCTCGCTGGTGGCCGTGCACCTGGCCGCGAACTCGCTGCTGTCCGGGGAGTGCGACACCGCGCTGGCCGGGGGCGTGAACGTGGTGCTGTCGCCGTCGCTCGGGCTGGTCTACGGGCAGCTGGGGCTGGCCGCGGCCGACGGGCGGTGCAAGCCGTTCAGCGCGGAGGCGGACGGGATCGGCCGCAGCGACGGCGTGGGCCTCGTGGTGCTGCGCCGGCTGGACGACGCGCTCGCCGACGGCGACCGGATCTACGCGGTGCTGCGCGGCAGCGCCGTCAACCAGGACGGCCGCAGCAACGGCATGATCGCCCCCAACCGCTGGTCCCAGGAGCGCGTGCTGAACGCCGCCTACCGGCGGGCCGGCGTCGACCCGGCCGAGGTCGCCTTCGTGGAGGCGCACGGGACCGGGACCGTGCTCGGGGACGCCATCGAGTGCGCGGCCCTCGGCTCGGTGCACGGGGTTCCGCGCGAGCGGCCCTGCGCGCTCGGCTCGGTCAAGGGCAACCTGGGCCACACCGAGGGCGCCGCCGGGATCGCGGGGTTCATCAAGACCGCGCTGGCCCTGCACCACCGGATCGTCCCCGCCAGCCTCTTCGCGGAGCGGGAGAACTCCCGGCTGCGGCTCGCCGAGCGCGGACTGCGGCTGCTGAAGTCGCCCTCGCGGCTGCCGCGCGGCGAGAACATCGCCGGGGTCAGCAGCTTCGGCATGGGCGGCACGAACGCCCACGCCGTGCTCGCCACCGCCCCGCGCGCGCCGCGTCCCGTCCCGGCCCGGTCCCGCGCGGACGCCGGGGCCGCCGGGGTGTTCACCGTCACCGCCGACACCGCCGAGGCGCTGTGCCGCAACCTCGCGGCCCAGGCCGACGCCGTGGCGGCCCGTGCCCCGGGCGGGACGGCGGCCCTGTGCCGGACCAGCAACCGGGTCAAGACCGGGCTGCCGCACCGTTTCGCGCTCACCGCGCGCGACACCGGCGAACTCGTGGCCGGGCTGCGCCGGGCCGTGGAGCGGCGGACCCCCGCGCCGGGCGTGCCGGGCGCGGCCGGGGACCGTCCGTGGGGCCGGCCCGTGGTGGCGTTCCTCTTCACCGGGCAGGGCAGTGAGTACCCGGAGATGACGGCGGCGCTGTACCGCGAGTCGCCGGCCTTCCGCCGCCGGCTCGACGAGGCCGACGCGGCGGTGGCCGCGCATCTGGGTGCCTCGGTGCGCGACGCGCTGCTGGGCGAGGCGGAGTACGCGGACGCGGGGGAGTGGACGGACCGGCCGGAGCTGGTGCAGCCCGCCCTGTTCGCCGTGGAGTGCGCGCTCGCCGCCACCCTGACCGCGCTGGGTGTCGTCCCGGCCGCCGTGCTCGGGCACAGTCTGGGCGAGTACGCCGCCGCCGTGACGGCCGGGGTGCTGGACCTGGACGAGGGGGCCCGGCTGGTGGTCCGGCGGGCCCGGCTGACGGCCGCGCTGCCCCCGGGCGGCACCATGATCTCCGCCACCGCCGGGCCCGAGGTGCTGGCCCCGGCCCTGGCCGCCGAACCGGACGTGGTGGCCGCCGCGCTCAACGGGCCCGCCGACACGGTCCTTTCGGGCCCGAGCGGGGCACTGGCGAGGATCGCCGGGGAGCTGGCCTCGCTCGGCATCCGGACGAAGGAGCTGTCCGCCCCATACGCCTTCCACACCCCGGGGATGGCACCGGTCGCCGCCGGGCTGCGGAAGGAACCGGTGCGCTGCGCGCCCGCCGCGCTGCCGGTGGCCTCGACCCGCTACGGCCGGATGCTCCACGAGGAGCCGATGGACGCCGCCTACTGGGCCGGGCAGACCGAGGAGCCCGTGCTCTTCGACGCCGCGCTCGGCGCGCTGGTGGACGCGGTCGCCCCGACCCATCTGATCGAGATCGGCCCGCAGCCGCAGCTCAGCCGGATCGCCGCGCGCGCCGGCCGGCTGCGCGGCGCGGAGCTGCTGCACCCGGTCCCGGGCCCCGAGGCCACCGGCCGGGAGCTGGCCGAGACGGTCGCCGCCTTGTACCGCTGCGGACTCGACCCGGTCTGGGAGGAGCTGTACGCGCCCGGCACCGGCACCGACGAAGCGCTGGCCCCCTATGTGTTCTCCTCCGCGCACCGCTACTGGGACCGGCCTCCGTCGGCGGTCGCGCCCGAACCGGTGCGGAGCGCCCCGGCCCCCCGCGCTCCCGAGGCGGCACCCCACCCCGTTGTTTCACGTGAAACGGGCGACGATGCCGTACTGGACGCCGTGGTCGAGGCGGTGACCGAGGTCGGCGGCTACCCGGTGGAACGGGTGGTGCGCGAGGCACGCTTCCACGAGGACCTGGGCTTCGACTCGGTGATGATCATGCAGTTGAAGAACCGGGTGGAGGCGCGGCTGCCGAGGGTCGGGGAGGTCTCCGTCCAGCAACTGCTGCCCGCACTGCGCTCGGTCGGCTCGCTCGCCGAGTTCCTGGACGGCGTGATCATGGCGAGGTCGGCATGACGGCCGTCCATGTCGCCGCGACCGGCACGGCCCTGCCCGGTGAGCCGGTGGACAACACCGTGCTCGGCGCGATGCTGGGCGTCAGCCGGGAGTGGATCGACCTCTTCGTCGGCACCCGCACCCGCCACTTCGGCTGGGACCCGGTCACCGGTGAGGTGCGGGGCTCGCTCGCCGATCTCTGCGCGGAGGCCGCCGCCCAGGCCGTGCAGGCCTCCGGACTCGGCCTCGCCGACATCGAGTTCCTGGTGCTCGCGACCGCGACGCCGGACACGCTGCTGCCGACCACCGCGACCGAGGTCGCCGACCGGCTGGGCCTGGACCATCTGCCCGTCTACCAGATCCAGGCCGGCTGCTCCGGAGCCGTGCAGGCCCTCGATCTGGGCCGCAGCCTGATCGCGGGCGGGCGGCACGCAGGCATCGTCGTCGGCGGAGACGTCACCCACCGCTTCCTGTCACCGCACCGGGACACGGCGAAGATCCCCACCGGGGAGCTCGTCAACTACGTCCTGTTCGGCGACGGGGCCGGGGCGGCCGTCCTCACCGGCGAACCGGAGGGCGAGCGGATCGCCGTCCGTTCGGTCCTCAACTCCTGGACCGGGCGCGGCCGAAAGCCCGGCCAGCTGCTCGACTGGTACGGCACCACCGACCGCACCTCGGACCGGCCGATGCTGGCCGAGGACTACAAGGCGATCGAGGAGCATGTGCCGCCGATCGCCTCGGAGATCCTCTGGGAGCTGCTGAGCGGGCTCGGCTGGGAGCTGGACGACCTCGCCTTCCTGCTGCCGCCCCAGCTCTCCGAGCGGATGACCGCGCGCATCGTGGACCGGCTGCCGACGACCACCGCCCGGCAGATCCACTGTGTCGCGGACACCGGCAACACGGGCAACGCGCTGCCGTTCCTCCAGCTCGACCGGCTGCTGCCCGAACTGAAGGAGGGCGACCGGGCGGTGGCCCTCTGCGTGGAGTCCAGCCGGTGGATCCGGGCCGGTTTCGCCCTGGAGAAGGTGTGAGGTGGCGATGACCACGGGACCGGACCGGCTGAGCGGACCGCGGGACCCCCGGGACCTCCGGGACCTCGGGGACCTCGGGGATCCTCGGGGCCTCCAGGGCCTCCAGGGCCTCCGGGACCTCCGCGGGCAAGGCCTCCTGGAAGAGGCGTACGACCTGGTCGCACCCGCGCTCGCCGACGAGGGGCCGGACGGGGCGCGGGCGGACGCCGCCGCGGCCGGCCGGCTGCTCGGGGGCGTCGACCCGGAGGCCGTGCTGCGCCACCACCCGGCGACCCCGGTCGTCACGGTCGGCGTCACCGGCCAGTCCACCGTCGGCCAGGTGCTCGACCCGCTCCGCGGCGAACTGGCCCGCCACGGCATGCTCCTGCGCGCGGTCGTCGGCGAGCACGGCACGTATCTGCGCGATCTGACCGACCCGGAGAGCGAGCTGCACCGGGCCGGATGCGAGCTGACCCTGTGCCTCCTGGACGCCGAGACGGTGTTCTCCCAGGTGCCCGGGGTCTGGCGCCCCGAGGACGTGGCCGGGGCCGCCGAGGAGGTCCTGGAGCGGTGCGCCGCCCTGGCCGCCGCCGCGCCCGGCACCCTGGTCCTCAACACGCTGCCGCTGCCCCTCACGTACAGCAGGCAGCTCGTCGACCACCGCTCCCGGGCCCGGCTCGGGGCGCTGTGGCGGGAGTTCAACGCCCGGCTGCTGCGGATCGGCGAGAGCGCGCCCTCGACCGTGGTCGTCGACCTCGACCCGCTGATCGTCGCGGGCGGGCCGGTCACAAGTGCCGCTCTGGCCCGCTACGCCAAGGTGCACCTGGGGGCCGAGCTGCTCGCCGGATATGCCCGGGAGGTCGCGCATCTGGCCCGTGTGCTGCGCGGGCGGACCCGTAAATGCCTGGTGCTGGACCTCGACCAGACCCTGTGGGACGGGGTCCTCGCCGAGGAGGGGCCCGACGGCATCGCCGCCGCGGGCACCCTGCGCGGCGAGGCGTTCGGGGCCTTCCAGACCTGCGTCGCCCAGCTGGCCTCGCAGGGCGTGCTGCTCGCCGTGAGCAGCAAGAACGACGAGGCGGAGGTGGCGCGGGTGCTGGCGGACCATCCCGATCTGGTGCTGCGGGAGAAGGACTTCGTGGCGGTGAACGCGAACTGGCGGCCCAAGGACGGCAACCTCGCCGGCATCGCCCGGCAGCTGGACCTGGGCACCGACGCCCTGGTGTTCGCGGACGACTCGGCGGCCGAGCGGGCGCAGGTCCGCCACGGGCTGCCCGGGGTCGCCGTGGTGCCGCTCGACGGCGCGGAGCCCGCCGGTCATGTGGCGCGGCTGCTCGCGGACGGCTGGTTCGACACGCTGAGCCTGACCGAGGAGGACCGGGCGAGGACCGGGGAGTACCGGGCACGCCGCCGCCGGCAGGAGCTGCGCGAGGGCGCGGCCTCGCACGAGGGGTTCCTGGCGGCGCTGGGCGTCCGGCTGGAGGTGGGCCCGCCGCGCCCGCACGAGCTGGCCCGGATCTCGCAGCTCACCCTGCGGACCAATCAGTTCAATCTGACCGGCGGCGGCCACGCCGAGGCGGCGCTGGCCGGGCTGGTGGACGGCACCGCGACGGACGGCCGGCTGCTGCTGGTGGTGCGCGGCGCGGACCGGTTCGGGGACAACGGGCTGGTCGGCGCGGCACTGATCACGGAGTCCGGCGGGCGGTGGCTCGTGGACAACCTGTGGCTGAGCTGCCGGGTGCTCGGGCGTGGCGTCGAGCACGCCTTCCTCGCCGTAGTGTTGGGGAGAGCCCGGCGCCTGGGACTGACCTCGGTGGGCGCCCGCTACGTACCCACCGTCCGCAATCACCGGGCCCGGGACTTCTATCCGTCCTGTGGGTTCGTCGCCCGCGGCCTTCCCGAGTCGGGGGAGCGCGGGGAGGGGGCCTCGGAGTACCGCCACGACCTGACGGTGCTGCCGGAGGTCCCCGGCCACATCCGTGTCACCGAGTCCGGAAAGGCACCCCGATGAGCGCCGCTGAAACGGTGGGCCTCGACGCGTTCCTGCTGATGGTGGGCGAGGACCTGGGGCTGGACGTCGAGGGCCCGGCCGGGGCCGACGTCGCGCTGACCGACGTGCCCGGCTGGGACTCGCTCAATCTGCTCCGGCTGCTGGCCCTCCTGGAGGAGTCCGGCCATTCCGTGCCGGTGCACCGTCTGCTGGAGGCGCGGAGCCTCCGGGACATTCACACCCTCGTGAAGGAGTACGGATGACCGCCCCGGGCGACGTCACGCTCGGCTCACCGCTCGGTGAGCCCATCGCCGTGGTTCCCGGAGGTGATTCGTGGAACAGAGCCAGAGAGGACCTCGCCGCCCACGGCAGCGCGCTGGTCTACGCGTGGCTGAAGGACCTGGAGCCCGCGGTGCCCGAGGGCGACGGACTGCGCGAGCTGCTGGGGCGGGACTGGACGCGCTATCTCGACCTCACCCACTCCGATGTGCGCAACCGCTACGTCGCCTCGCGGATGCTGCTCAAGCACGCGGCGGGGGCCGTCCTGGCGAGCGAGCCGGCCGGTCTGGAGCTGGCGTACGGGCCGACCGGCCGCCCGTATCTGCGCGGCTGCGACCAGATCGACATCAGCCTCAGCCACACCGAGGACCTGCTGCTGGTGGGGCTGACGACCTGCGGGCTGATCGGGGTGGACGCGGAGCGGGCCGACCGCGACATGTACGGCGGGGGGCTGGCCCGGCACATCTGCACCCCGTACGAGGCGGTCCTGCTGTCCGGGATGCCGGAGGCGGAGCGCAACGGGGCGCTGGTGCGGCTGTGGACGCTGAAGGAGGCGTACAGCAAGGCGATCGGGCAGGGCATGCAGTTCCGGTTCACCGAGTTCGGCTTCGGTCCGGACGGGCGGCCGGTGCGGGTGCAGCGGCCCGACGGCACGGCGGGCACCGGTGAGGAGTGGACCTTCCGCACCTTCCCGCTGGAGGACGGGTACGTGGTGAGCGCGGCGGTGTACGACGCGGGCTTCGGCAAGCTCCAGGACGCCCAGGTGACGACGATGCTCGACCAGGATTGTGTGGACGCGATCACGGAGGCGCTGGACGACGAGGCGGGCACCGGCGCATGAGGGGTGCGGCGGCGCCCTCGTCAGTAGGGCGGCGGGGGCGCGTCGCCGCTGAGCAGTTCCTGGCGGGCCGCGTTGTAGCCGGCCTGGAAGCGGCTGGTGGCCTCCAATTGCTCGGTGATCTCGGCGATGTGGCGCCGGCAGGTGCGGACGGACATGCCGAGCCGGCGGGCGACCATTTCGTCCTTGTAGCCCTTGGTCATCAGCCGGATGATCGACCACTTCAGCTCGTCGGTGGAGGCGGGCGAGCGCTGGTTCTCCACGACGTAGGGCGAGGAGCCCTCCCAGAGGTATTCGAAGACCGAGCAGAGGAAGGCGACGAGGGTGGGTTCGCGGACCACGGCCGCGCCGGGGGGTCTGCTCTCGTCGATGGAACGTTCCGGCAGGAAGGCGACTTCCCTGTCGTAGATGATCAGCCGGTCGATCACTTCGTCGGCGGTTCTGACCTCGGCGCCGTGCGCGGTGACGTCGCGGACGTAGGAACGCGTGGGCAGGTCGTTGCGCGCGGTGTGCTGGTAGATGGTCCGGATGCAGACCCCGCGCGACAGGATCGACAGGGCGCTGGCGCGGGCGTCGTCGAGCAGATCGGCCGGGCGCGCGCCGCCGGGTTGCACGGTGATCAGTTCGCTCTTGCAGGTCTGCCCGAGATGGTCCAGCAGGGCCTGGATGCGGGCGGGGTCGCTGATGACGTCGAACGCCTCCAGGTGATTGCGCACCCGGCGGCCCTCGAAATACAGGGGGGTCAGCGACATCAGTTTGGCCCGGACCTCGGTGACGGCCTGCTGGAGGTCGCGGATCTGCCGTTCGGCGGGGCCGACGAGGGAGGCGGCGGCGGCGTCGGGGGTGACGGGCGTCAGCTGATGGGAGTGGCCGGGCACCGACTGGAGCAGCCGGACCCCTGACAGGACGCTCTCGACCCGGGCGACCTCGTCGTGCGACAGCGACAGGTCGTTGGCAATCCGTTCCCGATCGAAGCGACCGCACTCGACGGCGAGCCCGTAGGCCGCAGCGCTCACGTCATCCAGTTCGGCGAAGCCCGAATCTGCGTACTCCCCTTGGAACACGCCAGCCCCCACTGGTCGGTGTAATTGCTGCCACGTAACTTTACGCCAACGGGAAGCCCTTGGCGTGAATGATCAGTATCCGAGACTCTTTTCTCGTCGCCCCGGGCCTCCAAAGCCGGAGATTTCGGGTGGTGAACCAGACGTACGTAAGTCTCATTCGTCGACCGAGGGGAGTCGCAATGGCAACTTATGGTAAAGAATCTTTGGTGGTCTTGACTTTGCTTGTGGGTGCACTTCTGGCCGTTCTGGGGGGACAGTTGATGTCGGGCGTGTCGCAGGGGACTCCGGCCGGAGCGATGACGCACACGACGGCCGCGGTATCGAGCGGACCCCAGACGACCGACGGAGTGCTGCCGGGTGACGACCGCTGGGGCTGACCCTCCCGGACGGCCGCGACGACGACTCAGACCATGCTCCCCGCCACGCAGGCGCGGGGAGCATCGTCATGTGCGGCCCCGGCCGGCACCCGTGCCGGTACGGCGATGGCGCTGACCAGCACCCCGTCCCGGGCCGCCCACCGCCCGCTGAACGAGGTGGGACCCGCGGGGGAGAGCGTGTCCGGATCCGCCACCAGCCGTGCGTGGAAGGTCTCCTGCACCGCGTCCACGCTCACCAGCGCGTCGGTGAAGTCCAGTTCCTGGCCGGTCAGCGGGAACCAGGTCTTGTAGACCGCCTCCTTGATGGAGAACAGCAGCCGGTCCCAGGCGATGTCCGGGACCGCCCACGCGAGTTCACGGATTCTGCGCACCTCCTGCGGAAGCGCGATCGACTCCAGCACCCCCGCCCGCAGCGGGGCGTTGGGCTCCGCGTCGATGCCCACCGAGAGAAAGTCCCGGCCGCGGGCGAGCGCCGCGCCCCGGAACCCCGCGCAGTGGGTCATCGACCCCACCACCGAGGGCGCCCACTGCGGGACCCCGCGCCGGCCCGGAAGAACCGCCGCCGGCGCCACCCCGAGCGACCCCATCGCCCGCCGGGCGCACCACCGCACGGTGCCGAACTCCAGCCTCCGCTTGGGAACGGCGTTGCGGATCAGGTGCTCCTCCTCGGGGAAGAGGAAGACCTCCGCCGGATCGGCGGTGGCCTCCGCGGTGGCGACGGTCGAAGGCAGGAGCTTGGTGAGCACGGCAGATCCTTCAGGTCGGAGCGTCGGGTGGACGTCTCCCACGCTCCCGCCGGCGCCGCCCGCCCGGCCAGCGGGAAGGGCCCCGGCGCGGGGGAACGGGCTGCCCCGGGGGCCCTTCCTGCCAGGGCACTGCCATCGGCGCCCCCGGCCGAGCCCCGGCTGCGTACGGCCTGCCGGTGCCCGCCGGCCCCCTTGCCATGCCCCTGCTATGGTCCGGACCGATCCGGTCACACTCCGTCAACTCTGGGGTCCGGGAGGGGTGTTAGCCGCACGGCGGCCCGTCCAGCCTGGGGGAATGGCGCACGGATACCTCATGGGCATCAGCGACCTCCATGTCGCATTCCCGGAGAACCGCCGGATCGTCGAGGAGCTGTATCCCGACTCTCCCGCCGACTGGCTGGTCATCGCGGGGGACGTGGGGGAGTCCCCCGACGATCTGGGATGGGTCCTCGATTTGCTCACCCGGCGCTATGCCACCGTGATATGGGCCCCCGGAAACCACGATCTGTGGACACTTCGCGATGATCCTGTGTCGCTGCGTGGAGACGCTCGGTATCGGAGATTGGTCGAAATCTGCCGCTCCTACGGAGTGCACACCCCCGAGGATCCGTATCCGGTCTGGTCCGGACCGGGCGGACCGCTGCTCGTGGCCCCCCTCTTCCTGCTGTACGACTACAGCTTCCGGACCCCCGGGGCCGCCACCCGGGAGCAGGCGCTCGAACAGGCCTACGAGGCAGGGGTGGTGTGCAGCGACGAGTTCATGCTGCACCCCGACCCCTACCCGACCCGCGAGGCCTGGTGCCGGGCCCGGGTCGCCGCCACCGAACAGCGGCTCGCCGCCTGCGATCCGGAGCTGCGCACCGTTCTGGTCAACCATTTCCCGCTGGTCCGCACGCCCACCCGGATCCTGCGCCACCCCGAGTTCGCCCAGTGGTGCGGCACCGAGCTGACGGCCGACTGGCACACCCGCTTCCGGGCCGCCGCGGTCGTCTACGGGCACCTCCACATCCCGCGCACCACCTGGTACGACGGCGTGCGCTTCGAGGAGGTCTCGGTCGGCTACCCCCGGGAGCGGCGCCACCGGGGGCAGACCCGGGTCGCGCCTCGCCGGCTCTTCCCCGTACCGGGGGATTGCTGACTGGCAGGTTCCGGCCACCGGGGATCCGTCCCGCCCCCGGTTCGAGCGGAGCAGTATGGATTCTCAAGCACTGCTCGATCGGTCCTGTATCCGGTTCGCGTTCCTTTTTCGTCGAGCGCGCGGAACGTGGGCACTGGGGGATCTCATGGTGTTGTTCCGTCGCGCCGAAGAACTTTCTCTTCTGGAAAAACTGATCGAAGGATGCGGGGAAGGAAATTCAGGACTCCTTCTCATCGAGGGGGCCGTCGGCTGCGGGAAAAGTGAATTCCTGGAGACCGTCGCGGTACACGCCGAGAAACACGGCGGAATAGTGCTGCGGGCGATGGGGACGGCGGAGGAACGCCGCCATCCGCTCGGTGTGCTGCGCCAGCTCACCGCCGAGGCCCCGCCCGGCGCACTGCCGCCCCCCTCGTCACCCGACGAGGCCGGCCGGGTCGGCACCATGCGCCGGTTCGCCGCCGCCGTGTGCGAGCTGAGCACCACCGCGCCCGTGGTCGTCTGCGTGGACGACCTCCACCACGTCGACGAGGTCTCCGGGCGCCAGCTCCTCCACCTCGCGCGCGGCACCCGGGGCGCCAAGGTGCTCCTCGCGCTCACCGAGTCCGTGCACGAACACGGCGACGACCCGCTGCTGCGCACCGAACTGCTGCGGCTGCCGCACTTCTCCCGGCTGCGCCTGGAACGCTTCACCCCGGACGACGTCCGGGCGATGCTGCCCGGACACGCGGAGGCCGAGGCCGCCCGCCTCCACCGCGCCAGCGGCGGGAACCCGCTGCTGCTGCGCGCCCTGCTCCAGGACCCCGGCACCCGGCCCGGCGAGGCCTACGCCCAGGCCGTGCTCGCCTGTCTGCACCGCTGCGGGCCCGCCACCCCCGCGCTCACCGAGGCCGTCGCCGTACTCGACCCCCTGGCCACCGCCGCGCACGTCGCCCGGCTGGCCGGGGCCACCGAACCCGCCGCCGCCCGCGCGCTCGCCGCCCTGGAGGACGCCGGGCTGCTGACCCGTGGGCGAGGCCTCTGCCATCCGGCCGCGCGCGCCGCCGTCCTGGAGGGCACGGACCCGGACACCCGGCGCGCGCTCCACCGGGAGGCGGCCCTGCTGGCCCGGGGCGCGGGCGCCCCCGACACCGCCGTCGCCGCACAGCTCCTCGCCGCCCGCCACACCGGGGAGGACTGGGCGCTGCCCGTGCTGCGCGCCGCCGCCGACCAGCACGCGGCCGACGGGGCGCTCGACGAGGCGACCGCGCTGCTGGGCCTGGCCCGCGAGGCGTGCCCGGACGAGGCCCGCCGCGCCGAGCTGAGCGTCCGGCTCGGCGTCGTCACCGCCCGCACCGACCCGGCCGCCGCCGAACGCCATCTCGCCGAACCGCTGACCGCGCTCGCCGAGGGCCGGCTCGACGCGCGGGCCCTCGGCCCGCTGGCCCGGACCCTGGCCGCGCAGGGCCGGATCGACGAGTCGACCGAGGTGCTGGAGCGCCTCGCGTCCCGGGAGGGCCGCCACCCGGGCGCCGAACGCCGGCCCGGGGACATCCCGGGCGAGGACCCGCTCGACGGGCTCTCCGCCTTCCCCCAATGGGGCGCCGCCGGACGCCGCGCCGCCGGCGGGCCCGGGGCGCACCCGGCGGTCCGCACCGGGCGCGGCCCCGTGCACCCGGCCGCCCTGTGGGCCCTGCCCGCCGAGGCCGACGAGGGGGCCGCCACCCACGCCGCCGAACTCTTCCTGCGCGGGGCGAGCCTCGCCGAGGGCATGGTGGAACCGGCCGTGCAGGCCCTGCGCACCCTGCTGTACCTGGAGGGCGCCGAGCGCGCCCTGCCCTGGTGCGAGACCTTCGCCGAGCAGGCCGCCGCCCGTGGCGCCACCGGCTGGCAGGCGGTCTTCGCCGGACTCCACGCGGAGGCCCGGCTGCGGCTGGGCGATCTGAACGGGGCGGCCGAGACCGCCGAGGACGGGCTGCGCGCGGTGCCCGCCCGGGGCGGCGGGGTGCAGCTGTGCGCGCTCACGGCCACCCTGGTCCGGGCCCGCACGGCCATGGGGCGCCCGGACGCGGCGGCCGCCGTGCTCAGCCGGCCGGTGCCCGAGCGGCTGACGGGCAGTGTGCAGGGGCTCGCCTATCTGCGGGCCCGGGGCCACTACGCCCTGGCGACCAGCCGTTTCCACGCGGCGCTCGGCGACTTCCTGGACATCGGCCGGCACATGAAGCGCTGGGGCCTGGACCGGCCGAGAGTGCTGCCCTGGCGGTCCGACGCGGCGGAGGCGCTGCTCCGGCTCGGCGAGACCCACCAGGCCGACCGCTTCCTCGCCGACCAGCTCACCACCCGGGACGCCAACGACCCCTGGGTGCGCGGCATCTCCCTGCGGCTGCGCGCCCTGCTGCGCGAACCGAAGGAACGCCAGGCGATGCTCACCAAGGCCGTGGACGACCTGCACCGCTCCGGCGACCAGTACGAACTGGCCCGTGCCATGAGCGACTTCGGCCAGGTCCTCCAGACGCTGGGCGAACCGGCCCGCGCCGCCATGGTCAACCGCCGGGCCTGGCACGTGGCGAAGGAGTGCGGTGCCGAGGCCCTGTGCGTACGGATCCTCCCCGGGCACACCGGCGAGGCGCAGCGCTCGGCGGCGGCCGACGACGCCCCGCACGCCGACCGGGTGGCGAGCCTCAGCGAGTCGGAGAAGCGGGTCGCGCTGCTCGCCGTGCACGGCCACACCAACCGGGAGATCGCGCAGAAGCTGTACATCACGGTGAGCACGGTGGAGCAGCACCTCACCCGCGTCTACCGCAAGCTGGAGATCCCGGGCCGGCAGGCGCTGCCCGTCGACTTCCACCTCGGCGTCGCGGAGTTCATCTGACCGTGGGACACCCCGTAGCAAGGTGATGGCAAGCCCCCGCGGGCACCCGCCCCGTATGGCAGGCACCTGGTGCTCCACCGCCCCGTCCGCCGCCGGACCTCCGCCCGGCGGCGGTCCGGGGTGGCCCGGCGGGCCGGGTGCCCCGGAAGGTCGGTCATGAGGACGCAGCCCACCAGGGAGGGCACCCATGACCACCGCACCCAGGCACGACCGGCCGGGCCGCACCGCGCGCACCGGACAGCTGCGCGACACCGTGCTCGACCGGGTCGAGGAACGGCTCGCCCGGCTCCTCGCCGACGAGTCCCGGATCCGCCGCACGGCCGATCCGCGCAGTGTGGTGCTGGTGGCGGGCGTCGCCGAACTCGTCCAGGCCGGTGCCGAACGCGCCCATCCGGTCATCTGCCTCACCGGCTATCTCGCGGCCGGCGGCGACCCGGACGGCGAGGACGTGGTGGACGCCTGCGCCGCGCTGGAACTCCTCGACACCTGCCTGATGATCCGCGAGGACGTCCGGCAGAACGCCACCCTGCGCCGGGGCATCCCCACCCTCCACATCAGCCACGCCGCCGAGCACGAACGCAACGGCTGGCGGGGCGAGTCCCGCCGGTTCGGCGAGGGCACCGCCGTCCTCGCCGGGGACCTCGCGGCGGCGTACGGGGACCGCTTCGCCGCCGGACTCCCGCCCCGGGCCCGGGAGCTGTGGGAGAACCTGCGCGTCGAACGGGCCCTGGGCGCGCACGCCGAGGCGGCGGCGGCGACCGAGTACCTGGACGACGCCTGGCCCGGCCAGTGCCTGGAGGACTGCGGGGCGGGCTGCGGCGCCGGCTGGTACGGGCTGCGCCACGCGCTGCTGATCGGCGCGGCGCTCGCGGACCGGGACGATCTGCGCGAGCCGTACGAGGAGTACGCCCGCGCGCTGCACGGGGCCTGGCGGATCCGGGGTTTCCTGCGCGGCGGGCCGGGCTTCGACGGGGACGCCCAGTTCCTCCGGGACATCTTCTTCGACGCCTCGGCCCGCGAGCGGGCCGAGGACACCGTCGCGGAACTGCTGGCGCGCGCCGACGCGGCGGTGGCCGGGGCCCCGGTCGCCCCGCACTGGCGCGACGAACTCCGGGCCTTCGCCCGCCGGGTGGCCGGCTGCGAATGAGCCCCGGCCGGATCAGCCGGGGGACCGGCGGGGGCTGCCCGGCCGGGAGCGGAGCAGCCAGGTGCGCAGCGCGTCCCGGCGGAGCCGGCCGTCCTCGTCGCGGGGGAGCGCGCCGACGATCTCCAGCCGGGTCGGCAGGAACGCCTCGGCCACCCCCCGCGCGGTGAGGTGCTCGCGCAGTTCGGCGGGGCCGGGCGGCCGGTCCCAGGCGGTCGGGACGACCACCGCGCAGGGCAGTTCGCCGTGTTCCGGATCGGTGTAGGCGACCACCGCGGCCTCGCCGACCCGGGGGTGGGCCAGCAGCCCCTCCTCCACCTCGGCGACCGGCACCATGAAGATCGCCCCGGTCCGGGTCCCGGCCCGCGCCAGGACCCGGACCCCGCCGCCCGGGTCGGTCGTGGCGAGGTCCCCGGTGTCCAGCCAGCCGTCGCCGTCCTCCCAGGTCGATACGGGGGCGGCGGCACCGTGCCGCCAGGTGGCCAGGGCGACGGAGGGGCCGCGCACCCGCAGCGGCGCGGGCCCGGTGCCCGGTCCGGCCGCCATCTCCAGCCCGCTGAGCGGCCGGGCCGGCCCGTCGGCCCCGGCCAGGGCGCCCATGCCCAGTTCGGGAGCCCCCCAGGCGGAGAGCACCGGGACGCCGAAGGCCTCCCGCAGTTCGTCGGCGAGCGGGCGCGGGGTGCTGGTGCGTCCGCCGGAGAGCACCAGCCGCAGCCGGTCCGTCGTCCGGGGCTGCCGGCGCCGGGTGGTGAGCAGTTCGGCGAAGTAGGCGGGTTCGGCGTAGACCTGGGCGACCCCGGCGTCGGCCATCAGACCGAGGCAGCGGGCGGGGTCCCAGACGTCCTGCCACACCCCCGTACCGCCGACGGCCAGCGGCCAGCAGACGGTGTAGATCAGGGAGGCGAGCGAGGTCAGCGGCAGGGTGCTGAGGAAGACCTCGCCGGGACGCCGTCCCGGGCCGCGCGGATGGTTCTGGGCGGCGACGTTGGCGTAGAGGGTGTCGGGGGTGTGCAGCACCGAGGTGTACGCGTCGCGCAGCCCCATCACGCTGATCAGCAGGGCGGGCCGGTCCGCCCCGACCGGGCGGACGCGACCGCCGCGCCAGTCGGGCGACCGCTCGTGGGCGGTGCGCAGGAAGTACGCCGCGAAGTCCACGGCCCCGGTGGGCGCCGCGTCCCCGAGCACCACCCGGTGGCGCAGCCACGGCAGTCCCGGGGCGAGGTCCGCCAGCGCCTCGGCGTGCGGGAAGCCCTCCCAGACGTCCGGGACCACACAGACCCGGGCCCGGGTGCCGTCCAGGATCCTGCGCAGTCCGTGCGCACGCACCGTCGGCAGGACGGGCACGGCGACCGCCCCGGCCCGCCAGCACGCCAGGGTGAGCGCGGCCGTCTCCCAGCGGTCGGGCAGCTGGAAGGCGACCGGATCGCCCGGCGCCACCCCGAGCGAGGCCAGGGCGGCGGCGAACCGTTCCACATGGAGCGCCAGTTGGGCGTACGTCACGGTGATCCGGCCCCGTCCGGCCGGGCTCAGCACCCGCTCGGCGACGATCGCGGGCCGGTGCGGGGCGGCGGCGGCCGTACGGTGCAGATCGTCGAGGAAGGTGGTTTCCCGCCACCAGCCGGCCGCCCGGAACCGCCGGACGGTCTCCTCGGGCGCGGCCAGTTCCTTCAGACGGCGCTCCGCCGTCCCCGTACCCCGGGTCAGGCCCATCGTCCCACCGCCCCGGCCACCTGCACCCGTGAGGTGCAGCCGAGCCGCCGCATCACCTGGCGGACATGGTTGACGACGGTCCATTCGGAGATGTCCAGCCGGGCCGCGATGTGCCGGTTGGTCAGCCCCTCGGCGACCAGCAGGGCGACCTGCGCCTGGCGCGGGGTGAGCGACTGCGCCTCGGCCGCGGCCCCGGCCACCGGGGCCCGGGACGGCGCGGGCGAGGACAGTGCCTCGGCCACCGCCGTCGGCGCGGGCATCCGTACGCCCTCCGCCCACGCGGTGGCGAAGTCCGGCCAGTCCAGCCGGGCGCCCAGATCCGTACGGGCCCGCTCCGCCCGGCTCCGCCACTCCTGCGGGACCTGTGCGCCGGTCCGCTGGCGCAGCGCGTCCGCCGCCGCGAGCAGCCGCACCGCACGGGGCCGCTGCGCGGGCTGCGTGCGGAGCAGCAGCAGAGCGAACTCCTCCAGAAGGCCAGGGAGTTCGGTGCGTTCCCCGATGGCCTCGTAGAGGTGCAGCGCTTCCCGCAGCGCGGCCTCGGCCGGTTCCGGCTCGTCGCCCTCCAGGGCCAGCGCGGCCGCGGCGCGCAGCGCGGCGGCGAGCCCCCGGCCGTCGCGGATCCTCCGGAAGGTCTCCTCGGCGCGCTCCAGCATGCCCTGGGCGCGGCGCCGGTCGCCCTCGGCGTGCAGGGCGGCGGCGAGGGCGACGGACGCCTCGGCGGTGGGGCCGGTGACCCCCATCGTGGACAGGGCGCTGTGCGCGGTGACCAGCACGCCGCGTGCGGCGGCGGGGTCGCCGGAGCGCAGCAGGGCGGTGCCCAGGTGCAGCGAGGCGAGGGCGTTCTGCCGGCGGTCGCCCACGCCCTTGCCGATCGCCAGCGCCCGCCGGTGGCGGGCCACGGCCTCCTGCGGGTCGCCCAGCTCCAGCGCGAAGACCCCGGAGAGATCGGCGAGCCGGGCCCGCAACGCCTCGGTGAGCTGCTGTCCGCGCCCCTCGGCGACGGTGTCGCACCATTCCAGGCCCTCGCGCAGCCGCCCCTGCACCAGCCAGGGCAGCCGGCAGCCGAGCACCATCGCCGCGGCCGCCTCGCAGTCGCCCCGCTCGTGCAGCCGCCGCAGCGCCGCCCGCACATTGGCGCTCTCGGCGGCGGCCTCCCGCAGCAGCCGGTCCTGGCCGGTGCCGGAGAGCCCCGGCAGGGCGGCGGCGACCAGCAGGCGGTAGCGCTCGGCGTGGGCGTCGGCGCCGTCCGCCTCCGGGGTGCGGGCGCGGGCGTACGAGCGCACGGGTTCGGTGACCGCGAGCCGCAGTCCGCCCGCCTCCTCCCCGACGACCGCCAGCAGCCCCCGGTCCAGCAGGACTTCGAGCCCCTCGTCGTCCTCCAGCCCGGCGGCGGACGTCCCGAAGCCCGGTTCGTACGCCGAGAGCCGCCCCAGCAGCGCCTCGGCGGCCGGGTCCAGGCCCCGGCAGCTCCATTCGGCGAGCGCGGCCAGCGAGCGGTGCCGGGCGGGGGCGTTGACCGGTCCGCCGGACAGCACGGTCGTCCGGCCGCGCAGCCGGGCCGCAAGAAGATGCGCGGGCAGCAGCCGCAGCCGCAGCGCGGCGAGTTCGAGGGCCAGCGGCAGCCCGCCGAGCAGTACGCAGATCTCCGCGACGGCCGCGCCGTTCTCCAGCGTCAGCGCGAACGAGGGGTCGGCGTCCCGGGCGCGGCGGACGAACAGCGCCACGGCGGGCACCTCGTGCAGGTCCTCCGCGTCCGCGTCGGTGTCGGACGGTACGGCCAGCGCGTCCAGGGGCAGCAGCTGCTCCCCGTAGACGCCGAGCGGTTCGACGGCCGTGGCCAGCACCACCACGCCCGGATCACCGGCCAGCGCGACGACGGCCTCGGCGGCCGGCCCCCGGGCCTCGTGGTCGCAGCCGTCGAGCAGCAGCAGGACACGACCGCCGGCCTCGGGGGCCTCCGGGCCCGGGGGCTGCGGCCCACGGCCTTCCGCGCCCCGGTCTTCCACGGTCCGGCCCTCCGGGCCGGGGGTCTGCGGCCCACGGCCTTTCCCGCTCAGGTCTTCCGGGCCCAGGGCCTCCGGGCCCCGGGCCTCCGTCCGGGCGCGCACCAGCGCGGTCAGCCCGCCGGGTCCGGCGTCGTCCGGGGCCGCCGCGTCGAGTGTCACCACGCGCGCGAACGCCCCGCCGAGGGCGTCCACCGTCGCGCGGGCCAGCCGGGTTTTGCCCACCCCGGCCCGCCCGGTGAGCGTCACCAGCCGCACCGAGGGGGTGAGCAGCCGTTCGCGCAGCGCGGCGGCCTCCCGCTCCCTGCCGATCAGGTCCGTGTGCGGACCGAGCGCCACCGACATGGTTCTCCTTACGTCCGGCCTCGTACGAGGCCTTGCCTCCGGCCCGGGGCCGGACTTCGCGTCCGCCGTCGCACCGGCCCCGCCTCACACCGGGGACGGCACGGGTGCCGGGCCGCCGCGCGGGATGCGCCAGAGGCCGGGGCGTATCTCGACCGCGCCGGAGCCGGACGCGGTGGCCGGGTCCGGGTGGTCGAGGGTGCGCAGCGAGCGTCGTGCGTAGAGCCGCAGCCGGGGGTCGTCGAGGGCGTCCGCGAGGGCCAGGCACTCCTCGAAGAAGTGCCGGGCGGTGGCCGGTTCGTGCTGGGCGAGGGCCACCAGGGCGCGTGCCCTGGACGCCTCGTAGCGGCCCCGCGGAGGGCCGGAACGCGTCGTTCCGAGTGCGGCGAGGGCGGAGTCGAGCAGCGCGGCGGCCTCGTCGGGCGCCCCGGCGTCCAGCAGGAGTTCGGCCAGACCGGTCAGGGCCCGCCCGGTCTCCTCGCGGTCGCCGACGGACCGGGCCCGCTCCAGGGCGCGGACGAACCGTTCACGGGCCCGGTCCGAACGCCGGTAGCGGGCGTCGAGTTCGGCGGAGAGCCGCAGCATCCGGGCCTCGGCCGACCGGTCGGCGTGGCGCCGTGCCGCGTCCAGGGCCAGGGCGTAGCAGTCCTCCTCGTCCCCCGCGC
Source organism: Streptomyces sp. NPDC057682 (assembly GCF_042799575.1). NCBI lineage: Bacteria > Bacillati > Actinomycetota > Actinomycetes > Kitasatosporales > Streptomycetaceae > Streptomyces > Streptomyces sp. NPDC057682. Next base: position 532,563 of record NZ_JBHVIN010000001.1, read on the forward strand.
CCGGCGGGACGCCCTCGGCCAGCCGGTCCGTGAGCCGGACCGCCGGGGCCCAGAGCCCGGCCGCGTGGGCGGTGCGGACCAGTCGGACGAGCCCGGCCGCGTCCGGTGTGCCGCCGTGCCGGGGGTCCGCCGCGCCGTCCGCGTAGGCCAGACAGACCCGCCGGACGGCCTGGGCGACCGTGTCCGGGTCCTCCTCCTCTGCCAGCCGTTCGGCGGCGAGCAGCCGCAGCAGCTCCGGGAGGTGCCAGGCGTCCCGGTCGACGGCGACGAGCCGTTCGTCGGCCAGTGCTTCGAGGGAGGCGAGCGCCCGCCGGGGGGTGAGACCGAGGGCGGCGGCGGCCCGTACGGAGTCGAAGGGGCCGGGCGGCAGCAGCGACAGCAGCCGGAACTCCCGGCGCCGCTCGGCCGCGCAGCCCTCGTACGCGGCGAGGAGCCCGGCCCGTACGTCGATGTCACCGGTGCACAGCGCGTCGAGCCGGCCGTCCTCGGCGCGCAGCCGGGAGAGCAGGGTGGCGGACGTCCAGTGCGGCCGGGCCGCGAGCTGGGCGGCGGCGGCCCGTACGGCGTGCGGCAGCAGTCCGCAGAGCACGCCGACGTCCCGCGCGTCCTCGGGGGTCACCCGGCCGCCGTTCGCGTCGAACAGCCGGGCCAGCTGCCAGGCCTCCTCCGGGCGCCACGGGCCGAGGAGCACCGTGCGCAGTCCGGGCAGCCCGGCGGGGACCCGGCGGGCGGTGAGCAGCAGGGTGTGGCCGAGCTCCAGCAGGGGCCGTACCTGGGCCTGGGAGGTCACCCCGTCCACCAGCAGCAGCGCCCGGCCGCCCCCGGCCGGGGCGGGGCGCGGCGGGCGTCCGCCGCCGTCCGGGACGTACAGGCGCAGCCCGCCGGGGAAGGCGTCGGCGGCCCGGTGCGCGGCCTCGACCGCCAGGGCCGTCTTCCCGGCGCCCGGCATCCCGGTCACCGCGACCACGCCGCCGCCCGCCCCGGCCGAGGCGCGCAGCAGGCGTTCCACGGCGACGAGTTCGTCGGCGCGGCCGAGGAACGCCGGATCGGCGGCGGGCAGCTCGCGGACCCCGTCCGGCGCGCGGTCGCGGGCGGGCGCCGGTTCGGGGCGGGCCAGGTCCGGATCGCCCTCCAGGATGAGCTGTTGCAGCCTGCGGGAGCGCGGACCCGGCTCTATGCCCAGCTCCTCGACGAGGGTCCGCCGCAGCCGGGTGAAGGTGTAGAGGGCCTCGGCCTGCCGTCCGCACCGGTACAGCGCCACCATCAGATGGGCGTGGAACTCCTCGCGCAACGGGTACGCGGCGGCCAGTTCGTGCAGTTCCGGAACGAGTTCGCGGTGCATGCCGAGACGGAGTTCGGCCCGCACCCGCTCGTCGAGCGCGGTGGTGCGCGCCTCGTCGAGGCGGACGGCGGCGGCGTCCAGCAGCGGACCGTGCGGAACGTCCGAGAGCACCGGGCCGCGCCACAGGGCGAGGGCCCGCCGCTGGAGGTCGGCCGCGGCGGCGAAGTCCCCTTCGTGCAGGGCGAGACGGCCGCGCCGCGACAGGTCGAGGAAGGCGGTGCTGTCGAGTTCGCCGGGGGCGAGCCGCACCAGGTAGCCGGGGCGGCGGGTCACCAGCAGCTCCCGGCCGTGGTCCGGGTCGGCGGCACCGAGCGCCTTGCGCAGATGGGAGACGTACACCTGGAGGGTCGTCGGGGCGGTGCGCGGCGGGGCGTCGGGCCACAGTTCGTCGATGAGGCCGTCCACGGACACGACCTCGTTCGCGCGGACCAGGAGCGTGCCGAGGACCACCCGCAGTTTGGCGGCGCGGGGAGCACACGGGCCGGCCTCCAGCGGGCCCAGGATGCCGAAGCGCATGGTGTCCACCGCCTCAGAGGTCCTGGACGACACAGGTGCGGGCCTCGGCGACCGCCCAGCGCTGCTGGGTCAGGGTCAGGGTGACCGGCACGCTGGGCCGGCCCTCGGTGTCCCGGCCGAGCGGGCCGGCCACCGCCACGCAGCGCAGCGGCAGTTCGCGTTCCGCCTGGCCCCGGAAGTGCACCTGGCAGGCGGCCAGCACGGAGCGCTCCGCCTCCAGCCCGTGGGCGCGTCCCGCCGTCAGCAGGGAGCTCTGGCGCAGTGCCTCCAGCAGATGCAGTCCGGAGAACTGACCGGCCTGCCGGGGGTCGGTGTCGTCGAAGACGGGCCCGATCCGCTCGGACAGCACCCAGGTGCTGATCCGGCCGCGGGCCGCGTCGACCGGTTCGCTGATCACCACGTTGTCCTCGCGGGTCCGGCCCACCTCGGCCCGGCCGGCCGGGCGCGGCGGCGCGTCCGGGGCGTCGCCCAGCTCCGGCACCGCGCGCATCGCCTGCCGGGCGTGCGCCACGTGCTTGCGGTACAGCTTCGGCATCAGGAAGACCAGGCCGGCCGAACCGGTGGCGCACGGCCGCCCGTCGATCGCCACGTCGAGATGGAAGTCGAGCCCGCGCGGCACCTCGGCGACCACATTGGCGGGCCGGGCCCTGATCTGCGTCTCCATGACGGCACCCCGGTCCGCGCCGGGGCGGGTGCGCCAGGCGGAGAGGTCGGTGAGGTCGAGGTCGAAGCGGTAGAAGAGGCCGGGGCGGTCGTCGGGCACGCCGAAGTAGCGGTGGCCGACGAGTTCGCCGACCTCCCGGACGCTGCCGGTGGCGATCTGGAGGTCGTGGAACCGGCCGGGGCCGTCGTTGAGGAGCGGGTGGGCGACGGGCGTCTCGCCGACGAGCGTGAAGTGCTCGGGACCGGGGCTCGGCGCGTCCAGGCCGTGGTGCGACCGCGCGGCCGGGCGGTGGATCAGGTGCTGGGCACCGCTGCCGGGCCCCGGGGCCGCGGTCGCGCGTCCGTGGATGGCGGGAGCCGAGCTCGTACGGTTGTCGACGGTCATGTCCCTCCCCTTCTCCCGGCCCATGGTGGGGCGCCCGCCGGAGCGCCAGCCACCCGCCGCCGCTGGCCACAAGGTGCATGGCAGGAAGGTGTCGGCGCAGCGCGGCCCCCCGGGCTCCGGACCTGACGGACCATGGCCGCAGCGTCCCGGGCCGGGACCGGCGCGACGAGGGCTCCGACCGGGGCCCGGTGCGCCGGGCGGGCTTAAGCCGCGTCCATGGTGGGGCACCGAAGCTGTTCCCGACAGCCCCGCCGAGGGACATCCCCCGCGTCCTCGGCGGGGCTTTCCGCAGGGAGGCACCCGATGACCGTCACCGGAACCGCAGGCGGCCGGCCGGCCGCGCCCCTTCCGCCGCGCGCCGGGACCCCCGCACGCGCCGGCGCGCCGACCCGCCGGACCCGGTTCGGCTACGCGTCCGGCTCGCTCGTCTCCGGCACGTTCACCACGCTCCCGGGTCTGCTGCTGCTCCCGTACCTCACCGACACGCTCGGCGTCGGCGCGGCGCTGGCGGGCACGGTCGCGTTCCTGCCCAAGGCGTGGGACGCGGTCCTCAACCCCTTCGTGGGCCGGGCCAGCGACCGGACCCGGAGCCGCTGGGGCGCGCGCCGCCCGTACGTCCTGTGGGGCGGGCTCCTCACGGCGCTCGGTTTCGCGCTGACCTTCGCGGGCCCGGCGCCCGGCTCCGCCGGTGCCTGGTGCGCGGCCGCCGGCTATCTGCTGACGGCGACCGCGTTCGCGTTCTTCCAGGTGCCGTACGTGGCGATGCCCGCCGAACTCGCCGACGACGAGGCGGACCGGATGCGGCTGGTGGCGGGCCGGGTCGCCGTCATCGGGATCGCCGCCCTGGTCACCGGGGCGGTCGCCCCCGCACTGGTCGACGCGGGCGGCGGCGGACTGCCCGGCCACCGCTGGGCGGGCCTGTTCGGCGCGGCGGTGGTGGCGCTGGGCGCGCTGTGGGTGTTCGCCGGGACGGCGGTTTCGGGAGCGGGGACGTCAGGGGTCGGGACTCCGGGAGTGGGGAAGCCGGGGGCCGGTGCGTCCGGCACGCCCCGTACGACGAGGGCCGTCGCGGCCCAGCCGTCCCTGCGGGCGCAGTTCGAGGCGGCGCGGGCCGACCCGCCGTTCATGGCACTGCTGCGCTGTCTGGTGCTTCAGTCGGTCGCCACCGGGGTGCTGCTGGCGGGCGCCCCCTACTTCGCCGACCACGTGCTGCACGACTCCTCGGGGGTCGGGGCGCTCGTGGCGGCGTTCGTCGCACCGAACCTGCTGACCGTGCCGCTGTGGTCCCGGCTGCGCGGCCCGCGCGGATACACCCTGGCCACCGCGCTGTTCACGACCGGCTGCCTGCTCTTCCTGGCCTCGCCGGTCCTGCCCGAGGGCGCGGTCCTGGTGACGATGGCCCTGGCCGGCACCGGCCACGCGGGCCAGCTGCTCTTCCTGTACGCGATGCTGCCGGACTGCATCGCCCGAGGGACGGGCCGCACCGGGCGCCGCGAAGGCGGCGTGCTGTCCGGGGTGTTCACGACCGTCGAAGGCCTGGGAGTGGCGGCCGGACCCTTCCTCTACGGACTGGTCCTCCAGCTCACCGGCTATGTCTCCTCCGGCACCGGCGACGCCGCCGCGCAGTCGGCGACCGCCCGCGCCGGCATCCTGGCGGGCTTCGGCGCGCTGCCCGCGCTGGCCGCCGTCGGGGCCGCGCTGCTGCTCCGGGCGTACGACCGCCCCTACCGACCCCTGATCGGTGGCCCGGACACGGACACGGGTATCCGGGGCCGCGACCCCGCTGGATGATGAGCACGATCCGGACGTGCGGGCATCGGGGGGTGGCTGGAGTGACGTACACGCGGGACTGGGACACGGCCCAGGTCGGGTTCGGCCCCGAGGTGCGTGAACTGATCGCTACGGCCCTCACGCCCCGGGAGCCCTCCTTAGTCGTCCGGGCCGGGACCTACGTCGTCGATCCGCCGTTCTTCGGCAACGGGGACATCGGGCGCCTGGCGGTGTGCGGAGCCGTCAACGACCTGGCCGCCACCGGCGCCGACCCCCGCCATCTGGCCCTCGGCATCGTGCTGGAGGCCGGGCTCCCCCTCGACCTGGTCCACCGGCTCACCGCATCGGTCCGGGAGGCCGCCGCCGAGGCCGGGGTCGCGGTGACCGCCGTCGACACCCAGGTCGTCCGGGCGGGGGAGGCGGACCGGGTCTACGTCACCGCGACCGCCTTCGGTGAGCGCGCCGGGCCCGCGCTCGGCCCGGACCGCGTCCGGCCGGGCGACCGGGTCCTGGTGACGGGCCCCCTCGGCGACCACGCCGCCCATCTGGTCTCCCTGCGCGACGGTCTGGGCTACGAGTACCACGTGCCCAGCGACTGCGCCCCCCTCAACGACCTCCTGCGCGAGGTCCGCGCCGACCTCCACCACGCCCTCCCCGCGGCCGGCGGCGGCCTCGCCGAGACCCTGCGCCTGACCGCCGCGGCCCGGGGCCTGACCCTGCGCGTCGACGAGTCGGCGCCCCCGGTCCGCCCCGGCACCCGGGTGGCCCTCGCCACCCGGGGCCTCGCCCCCCTGGACGCCGCGTGCGCGGGGAGCCTGTGCCTGTTCGTCCCCCCGGACCGCACAGGCACCGTGCTCACCGCGCTGCGCGCCCACCCCCGGGGCCGCCACGCCGCCGTCGTGGGCGAGGTGACGGCCGACCGCCGGGGCGACGTCGAGTACGTCACCCCGGACGGGGCCCGCACCCGGACACCGAGCGCGGGACCGCTGCCGGAGCGGCTGCTGTGACGGGGATCAGCAGGGCTTGATCTTCCAGTACGGGTCCCAGTTGATGGGGTGCGACTTGTTGTCGGCCGACACCACGCGCGCCGACCCGTTCCCCTCGATGAACCGCCCCTCGGCGCCGCCGGTCTGGTTGTTGATGAACGCCCCCCAACCCGCCCAGAAGCTCAGGTCGTAGGTGCCGCACGTCTCGAAGCGGTCGATCCGCCACTTCTTCCTGACCGGATCCCAGACGGAGGTGCACAGGGAGCCCTTCTGGCACGAGATGAGGCCCTCGTCGTTGTAGATGGGGTCGTATCCCGTGCTCGGGGAGACGCCCGGTGACGTCGCCTGCAGGGAGGACGGGGCCGGGGCCGGCTGCTGGGCCTCGGCCTGGGTGACGGCCAGGGCGGCGACGGCCGAGGCCATCACGGCCGCCGCGCCGAGGGCGCGCTTCATTCGCATGGGTTCGGGTTCTCCTCTGCTGGTCACGGACGGACTCGTGTCGTTCGTCCCGATTCCGATCCTTCGGCGCGACGGAGTTGTCCGGCCAGCCCCTTTCATCACTCCGTACAAAGCCCGGCATGCTGGTCGGGTCGACGACGGTCAAGGGGGAGCCGCTGTGGGACGCCGTGAACGCGCGCTGGATCCGGCCGACGGGCCGGTGGCCCGGTTCGGTCTGGAACTGCGCAAGCTGCGCGAGGAGGCCGGGCCGTTGACGTACCGGCAGATGGCCTTACGCGCCCACTACTCGACCACCACGCTCGCGCAGGCCGCCGCCGGGGAGCGGCTCCCCTCGCTGCCGGTGACCCTCGCCTACGTACGGGCCTGCGGGGGCGACGAGGAGTACTGGGAGCGCCGGTGGGCCGAGGCGGAGGAAGAGGTGACGGCGGAACGCCTCGCCACCGACGCGGACGACGCCTCCGCCCCGTACCGGGGGCTGGCCCGGTTCGAGACGGGCGACAGCGGACTGTTCTTCGGCCGCGACCGTGTGATCGCCCAACTCGCCGCCCTCGTGGCCGAGAAGCGGTTCGCCGTGCTGTGCGGCCCCTCCGGAAGCGGGAAGTCGTCGCTGCTGCGGGCCGGCCTGATCCCCCGGCTGCGCAGGCCGACGGCGGGCGCCGGGGCCGGGCCCACGGTGATCCGGGTGCTCACCCCCGGTCCGCGCCCGGCGACCACGCACGCGGCGGCCCTGTCCACCGGGGCGGCGGGCGGCCCGGCCCTGATCGTCGTGGACCAGTTCGAGGAACTGTTCACCCTGTGCACGGACCTCGGCGAGCGGGCCCGGTTCGTCGACGGGCTCCTGGACGCGGCGGGGTCCGGGCACGGGGACCGCGTGCTCCTCGCGATCCGCGCCGATTTCTACGGCCATCTCGCCCAGGACCGCCGGCTCGCCGACGCGGCCGGTGACGGCGCGCTGCTCCTGGGGCCGATGAACCAGGACGAGCTGCGCGAGGCGATCACCGGGCCCGCGGCCGCCCGGGGGCTGCTCGTGGAGAAGACCCTGACCGCCCGGATCACCGACGAGCTCGCGGAGCAGCCCGGCAGCCTGCCCCTGATGTCGCACGCCCTCCTGGAGACCTGGCGCCGGCGCCACGGCCGTACCCTCACCGAAGCGGCGTACCTGGCGACGGGCGGACTCGCCGGGGCCATCGCGCGTACCGCCGATGACTGCTACGAAGGGCTCACCCCCGCCCAGCGCGAGACGGCCCGCCATGTGCTGCTCCGCCTGGTCGCCCCGGGCCTCGGCACCCAGGACACCCGCCGCCCCGTCACCCGGGCCGAACTCGGCCTGCCCGTGGGCGACGAGGACACCGGGGAAACCACGGCCGACGATATGGCCGTCGTCCTCGAACGCCTCGGCCGGGCCCGGCTCGTCACCCTCGGCCACGACACCGTGGACCTCGCGCACGAGGCGCTCCTGACGGCCTGGCCGCGACTGCGGGGGTGGATCGACGAGGACCGGGAGCGGCTGCGCCTGCACCGCCGGCTCACCGAGGCCGCCACCGGCTGGCAGGAGCTCGGCGGCGATCCCGGCGCGCTCTACCGGGGCGCGCGGCTGTCGGCCGCCACGGAGGCCTTCGGCACGGGGCCTGCCGAGTCCGGTGAACTCTCCTCGCCGGAGCGCCGGTTCCTGGCCGCGAGCACCCGCGCCGCGACGCGTGAACGGCGCACCCGGCGGCTGCGCGGCGGCGCGCTGTCGACCCTGCTCGTGCTCGCCCTGCTGGCGAGCCTGGTGGCGTGGGAGCAGAACCGGCAGGGCGAGCGGCGGCGCGTGGAGGACGAGGCCCGGCGCATCGCGGGAGTGGCCGAGAGCCTGCGGCTGTCCGACCCGGTCACCGCCATGCGCCTCGGCCTCGCGGCGTGGCGGGTGGCCGACCTCCCCGAGACGCGCGCCGCGCTCCTGGCGGCGTCGGAGCAGCCGGAGCAGGGGACGTTCACCGACCCCGACACGGGCGGCGACACGCTCCGCCAACTCAGCGACGACGGACGTACGTTGCTGAGCATCGGCCGGCGCGACGTCGTCGAGTGGGACGTCCGCACGGGCCGGCGGCTGCGCCGTCTGCCGGGCGTGGGCGAGGCGCTGATCCGCCTCGCCCCGGTGCGGGGCGACGGGACGCGCGTCCTGGAGTTCTCCCTGGGCAAGCCGCGCACGCTGCGGGTCACCGTGCGGGACCTCGTCACCGGCCGCACGGTCGGCCCTCCGCCGACGGATGTCATCGGAGGGGCCGCGACCGGGCAGGGCGGACGCCTCCTCCTCACGTACGAGCCGGTCGCCTCCCCGGGCGGGGGGAGGAAGGAGCGCGCGACGGTCCGTGACGCGGTGACCGGTGCGGTACGGCTGGCCCTTCCGCCGCGCCCCTGGCGCGCGTCGCGAATCGGAGAGAGCTTCATCGAGCCCGAGTCGGTGGCGCTCCGCCCTCGGCGCAGCGCCGAGGCGCACGGACGGCCCCTCGTCCAGGAGGTGTTCCTCAGCCCCGACGGCGGCCTGCTCGCCCGGTGCCTGCCGGGCGAGCCGCTGGAACTGTGGAACGTGCGGCACCGGCGCAGGCTCGTCACACCGTGGGCGCCGACCCTGCCGCTCGACCGGTGTGCGAACGAGGCGGTGCGCTTCACCCCCGACTCCGGGACTCTCGTGCTGACCGACGAGGACGGGGTGCGTACGTGGGACGTCGCCACGGGACGGGAGCGGCGCCTCGTCGAGCATCCGGGGCTCGTGGAGGTCCGCCTCAGCCCCGACGGGAGGTTCCTGGCGGCCGTGGACCACGAGGAGCTGTTCGTCTGGCGGGTGGACGATCCGGGCGGTGATCCGGTGTTCCATTACGGGCTCGGCGGTGAGGAGGCGGCGGACCTGCGCTTCGACCTCGCGACGGGCAGCCTCGGCTATCTGGCCGCGACCCGGAGCACCATCGGGTGGCCGAGGACCGTGCGCACCTTGGACGTGAGCCGTGTGCTGACTCCCGGTCGGCGGCGTGACCCGGCGATGAACGCCGAGTTCAGTCCGTCCGGCAATTTCCTGGCCGTCGCGCACTGGCAGGGTGACCGGGTCGCCTTCCGGTTACGGGATCTGCGGCCGGGCGGCGGCTGGAGCGATCTGCCGGGTCTGCTGCCGTGCCCGGCGGCGACGCAACGGGATCCCGCCTGCCGGGCGTTCCTGGCGTTCGGCCCCGACAGCCGCACGCTGGTGTACGGCATGGGAACGTTCGGGGCCGACGGCCGCTCCTCACCACCGCCCCGCGTGGTCTTCTGGGACATCGACCGGCACCGTGTCACCGGGAGACAGGACCTCGCCCTGCCCGGGAAGGCGGGCGAGCTGGGACTGAACGCCCTCGCCTACACCCCCGACGGCCGGTCGCTGCTCCTGGTCCAGCCCGCCACCCTGGGCACGACGTACCTCTGGGATCCGCGCCGCCGTGAGACGGTCGGCTCGTGGCCGGGCGCCCAGGGCAGCACGGTGGCCGTGGCCCCGGACGGCAGCCGGTTCGCCACCTCCGAAGGGCAGGTCGGTGAGCTGTCGGGGAGCCGGACGGTCCGGCGCGTCGACCGGGCGCAGTCCGTGTCCTTCAGCCCCGACGGGAAGCTGCTGGCCGCCGGGGACGGAGCCGGCCGCGTCGTGCTGTGGGACGGGCGGGCGGGACGCCGGCTGGGCGAGCTGAAGGACATGAGCCCCGAAGCCCCCGGGACGGTCTTCTCGCTGGCCTTCTCCCCGGACTCCCGGCTGCTGGCCGTCGGGGGTGACGTGTCCGTGGAGGTGTGGGACGTGGCCTCCCGTACGCCGGTGGGGCCGCCCCTGGCCACGGGGGGCGAGCCGGCCATGGCCCTCGCGTTCGGTGCGGACGGGACGACGCTGCGCGTCGCGGGACGCCATGTGGACCTCGCGACGTACCGGCTCGACCCCGGGACGGCGGCGGCCACGGTCTGCCGCCGGGCGCACGGCGCCCTCTCCGAGGCGGACTGGCGCACGTACCTTCCCGATCTGCCGTACGCCCCCGGCTGCCCGGACACGTAACCACCGCGCGGTGGCTTCGTACGGGTCCGCACCCCGCACCGCCGCGTCCGTGCCCCGGTCCCCGTGACCGTGCCCCGCCTCCCGGGCCCGGTGTCAGTGCGCGCCCGTAGGGTGCCCGCATGGACTGGCAGTGCACCGGCCTCCGCTGGCCCGAGGACTCCGGCGGCCCCGCGCTCGGCTGGCGCAAGGGGCGGCGGACCCGGGTGAGCGCCCTGGCGTACGGGACGGAGTTCGGCTTCCGGGCGGCCGGTGAGCGGCGCTGTTCCGGGGCCCGGGGCCACGCCTGCCCGGTGGCGGCCGCGGTCCCCGCGTCGAGCACGGGCGGACGCTGCGCCGAGTGCGGGCGGCTCGACCGGGCGCACTCGGTGGCCGCCGACACCATCCCGGACGACCCGCGCACGTACCGGGTGTACCTGGCGTGGTTCGGGCCCGGCATGGTGAAGGTCGGGATCACCGCGGAGGAGCGGGGCGCGGCGCGGCTGCGGGAGCAGGGGGCGGTGGTCTTCAGCTGGCTGGGGCGCGGCCCCCTGATGGCGGCCCGCCGGACCGAGGAGGTGCTGCGGGCGGCGCTCGGGGTCCCGGACCGCATCGCGTACGCGCGCAAGCGGGCGGTGCGGGCGGATCTCCCGGAGCCGGCGGAGCGGGCCGCCGAGCTGGCGGAGCTGTACGGGAGGGCGGCGGTCCTGGAGGACGGCGGCGGGCCGGCGGGGCTGGAGCGGCTGCCGTTCGCGGCGGTGGACCACGCGGGGATCTTCCGGCTGGCGGCGGTGTCCGGACCCGGGCCGGTCCGCACGGTGACCGGGCTCACCGACGGCGGCACGGTCGCGGGGCGGCTGGTCGCGGCGGCCGGTCCCGACCTGCATCTGGACACGGGCGGGCGGGGCCTCGTCGTCGACACCCGGCTGATGACCGGCTGGGCGCTGACGGCGGCCGGCCCGGACGCGGGGGTGGCGGTCCCGACGGCCCCGGTGGGGGGCGGCGCCGCGCAGGACGGCCTGTTCTGAGATCGTCGGAGGACGATCGAGGAAGGGGCGGGCGGCATGGGTGACGAGCACGACGACGTGGTGCGGTTCTGGCAGGAGCTCGGGCTGCCCGGTCTCATCGACGTCCACACGCACTTCATGCCGGAGCGGGTGCTGCGCAAGGTCTGGGCGTACTTCGACGCGGCCGGTCCGCTGACCGGCATGGAGTGGCCGATCACCTACCGGCACGAGGAGGACGAACGCCTCGCCCTGCTCCGCTCGTTCGGCGTGCGCCGCTTCACCTCGATGCTCTACCCGCACAAGCCGTCCATGGCCGCCTGGCTGAACGGCTGGGCGGCCGACTTCGCCGCCCGCACCCCGGACTGCCTGCACACGGCGACGTTCTTCCCCGAACCGGAGGCGGGGCGGTACGTCCGGGACGCCGTGGAGGCCGGGGCCCGGGTCTTCAAGGCGCACTTCCAGGTCGGCGCGTACGACCCGAACGACCCGCTGCTCGACCCGGTCTGGGGGCTGCTCGCGGAGGCGGGCATCCCGGTCGTGACGCACTGCGGCTCGGGCCCCGCCCCCGGCAAGCACACCGGCCCGGACCCCGTCGCCCGCGTCCTGGCCCGTCACCCCCGGCTGCCGCTGATCGTGGCCCACATGGGCATGCCGGAGTACGGGGAGTTCCTGACGCTCGCCGAGACGTACCCCGAGGTCCGCCTCGACACCACCATGGCCTTCACCGACTTCACGGAGGCCTTCACCCCGTTCCCCGGAGCCGAGCACGGCCGCCTCGCGGATCTGGGCGACCGCATCCTCCTCGGCACGGACTTCCCGAACATCCCGTATCCGTACGCCCACCAGCTCCACGCCCTGGAACGCCTCGGCCTGGGCGACGCCTGGCTGCGCGCGGTCTGCCACGACAACGCGGCGGCGCTGTTCGGGGTGTGAGCGGGGCGGTCCGGGGAGCGGCCTGAGGAGCGGTCCGGGGAGAGGCCCGCCCTCAGCCGGCGGAGGTCAGGTCAGCGCCTCGACCGCGTCGGCCGTGCGGCGGGCGTAGTCCGCGTCCAGGGCGGTGGGATCGAAGAGCAGCCGGTACCACATGGGGCCGTAGACGAGGTCGACGACGAAGTCGAGATCGACATCGTGGCGGGTGAACTCGCCGCGCTCACGCGCGCGTTCGAGCAGGGCGCGGACCGCGTCCCGGCGGGGCAGGATGAGCCGCCTCCACACGGTGTCGGCGAACTCCTCGTCGCCGATGGCCTCGGCGGCCAGCGCGCGGTTGAGGGTGCCGCTGATGCCCTGCTGCGCGTGGAAGGTCGCGGTCAGCAGTTCGGTGAGGTCGCCGTGCAGGCTGCCGGTGTCGGGGGTGGGCAGCTTGCCGGCCGCGAAGGCGGCGAGGGCGTCGAGGATCACCTCCCCCTTGCTCCGGTAGCGCCGGTACACGGTCTGCTTGGAGACGCCCGCCCGGGACGCGATGCCTTCGATGCTCACGGCCCGGTAGCCGTTCTCGGTCACCAGGTCCATGGTCGCGCGCAGGATGGCGCCGTCCACGCCGGGGTCTCTGGGTCGTCCGCTCATGAAGCCACCTTAAGGGATTGACATACGGACCGCACCGTAATGTAATTCCATTACGAACCGCACCGCACCGTATTGAAAGTGAGGGCGTGATGGCCCCGCACCGTTCCGGACCGGCCCTGTGGGCACTGGCCCTGGGTTACTTCTCCTTCGGCACCTCCTCGCTCGCGGTGGTCGGCCTCAGCGCCCCCATCAGCAGGGACCTACAGGTCACGCAGGCCCAAGTGGGCCTCCTGGTCACGGTGTTCGCGCTCACGTTCGCCGTCGCCGCACCGCTCGCCCCGGTCTTACTGTCGCGGCTGGGCCGCAGAAGCGTGCTGCTGTCCGGTCTGGCGGTCATGGCCGCCGGGGGCGTCGCCGCCGCCCTCGCCCCCGGCTACGGGGTGCTGTGCGCGGCGCGGGTGCTCACCGCCCTGGGCGGGGCCGCCTTCGGACCCGCGGCCTCGGTCGCCGGATCCCTGCTCGTCCCCGCCGAGCGCCGGGCCCGCGCGCTGGCCACGGTCTTCGCCGGGATGACCGCCGCGACCGTGCTCGGCGTCCCGCTCAGCACCGGCCTGGGCCAGAGCGCCGGCTGGCGCTGGACCACCGTCGGCGTCGCCGCCCTCTCCCTGCTCGCCCTCGTGCTGGTCGCCGTCCTCGTCCCGGGGACGGAGCGCGGCACCCCGGCCACCGTCTCCGCGTTCTCCCCGGTGCTGCGGACCGCCGGAGTGCTTCCGGCGATCGCGACGACGCTGGCGTTCATGGCCGCCCAGTTCACCGTCTACGGGGTGGCCGGCGCCTACCTCTCCGACCGTTTCCACGCCACCACGGGCCAGGTCGCCGCGCTGCTGCTGGTGTTCGGTGTCGCCGGAGTGGCGGGCAACGCGGCCGCGGGGCGCGTCTTCGAACGGTGCGGCGGACCCCTGACGATCACGATCGCCCTGACCGGGTTCGGCGCCGCCTTCGCCGCGCTGCTGCTGGTCCCGGGCCGATTCGCCGCCGCCGTGGCCGCCTTCACCGTCTGGGCCGCGTTCAGCCAGCTGTTCCAGGCGCCCCAGCAGGCCCGCCTCGTCGCCCTCGTCCCCGAGCAGCGCGCCCTCGGCCTCGCCCTCAACGCCTCCTCCCTCTATCTGGGCATGAGCCTGGGCAGCCTGCTCGGCTCCACCCTGCTGCCCGCGCTCGGCGCCCTCTGGCTGCCCGCGGCGGGACTCCTCCCGCTCGCCGCGGCCGCCGCCGCCCACCGCGCCTCCGGCCACCGCAGCCCCCGTACCCCCGCCACCGCGACCGCCCCATCGGTACCGGCAGCGGCCCCCCGCCCCTGACGGCACCCACGCACCACCCGCGCACCACCCGCGCACCACTCACGGACCACCACCCCCCACGCACCACCCACCGACGCCACAGCGACGAAGAACAGGACCACGCCCATGACCGGCAAGAACACCACCCTCGTCCGCGACTTCATGGAGACCGTCTGGAACGAGGGCCGCACCGACGAGGCCGCCGCCTACGTCGCCGCCGACCTCATCCAGCACAACCCCGACCTGCCCGACGGACTCGACGCGCTGACCGGCCTGATCGGCATGCTGCGCGGCCGGATGCCCGGGATGCGCTTCGAGATCAGGCGCACCGCGGCCGAGGGCGACCTCGTCTTCGTGCACAGCCTCTTCACCCCCGCCCCCGGCGCCGACGGTCAGGCCGTCGTCGACATCTACCGCATGGAGAACGGGCTCATAGCGGAGCACTGGGACGTCCACCAGGACATCCCCGCCACCACGGCCAGCGGTCACCCGGCCGTCTGACCGGCGTCAGCGGCCGCCGGGCCGGGCTCCCGCACGGGGCCCGGCCCTGCGGCGTCGCTCCGGCTTTCTCAGGCAATTCACAGAAACGGAAAAGAACTCTCTCAGGGGCGTCTCACAGGGTTGCGGACATGACGACGACGACCTCGCCCCAGGGGCGTACCGAACTGCTCAGGCCGGACCGGACCCCCGTCCGGGTCCTGGTCGTGGACGACGAGGCCCCGCTGGCGGAGCTGCTGTCGATGGCGCTGCGTTACGAGGGATGGGAGGTGCGCAGCGCGGGGGACGGCGCCGGGGCGGTGCGGACGGCCCGGGAGTTCCGGCCGGACGCGGTGATCCTGGACGTCATGCTGCCCGACATGGACGGCCTGGCCGTCCTGGGGCGGCTGCGCCGCGAGCTGGCCGACGTCCCGGTGCTGTTCCTGACCGCACGGGACTCCGTGGAGGACCGCATCGCCGGGCTCACCGCCGGGGGCGACGACTACGTCACCAAGCCGTTCAGCCTGGAGGAGGTCGTGGCACGGCTGCGCGGCCTGATCCGGCGCTCGGGAACGGCCGCCGTACGCAGCGAGTCGACCCTCGTCGTCGGGGACCTGATGCTCGACGAGGACAGCCACGAGGTGAGCCGGGGCGGGGTGAACATCCATCTGACGGCCACCGAGTTCGAGCTGCTGCGCTTCCTCATGCGCAACCCGCGCCGGGTGCTCAGCAAGGCGCAGATCCTGGACCGGGTGTGGAACTACGACTTCGGCGGCCAGGCCAACGTGGTCGAGCTGTACATCTCGTACCTGCGCAAGAAGATCGACGCCGGCCGCTCCCCGATGATCCACACTCGGCGGGGCGCCGGCTACCTCATCAAACCCGGGGAGTAACGGCGTGAAACGGCTGGGCAGGGGCCCGTGGACGCTGCGGACCCGGCTGGTCGTCTCCGCCGTGTCGCTGATCGCGGTCGTCGCGGCGGTGATCGGCACGGTCACCGCGATCGCGTTCCACACGTACATGTACGGGAAGCTGGACGGCCAGTTGCGGGACATCGCCGTACGGGCCGACCGGATGCCGGGCGGGCCCGTCCCCGGCGGCGGGCCGAAGGACAAGAACCCGGATCCGCTGGGGTTCATCGGGATGGGCGGCCAGCCCCTCAAGACCTTCGGCGCGCTCACGGTGGACGGCCGGGTCACCTCCTCGCAGGTCGCCAAGGACGGCGGTTTCGACGCCTCCGAGAACACCGAGCCGCTGACGGCCGCCCAGGCGGAGGCGCTGGAGGCGGCGGACGTCCCCGCCGACGGCAAGGCGCACGACGTCGACCTGCCCGGTCTGGGCGGCTACCGGGTGCAGACGGCAGCCCCCGGGAGCGACGGCACGACCGTCCTCGTCGGCATCCCGACCGCCGAGGTGGACGGCGCCATCACCACCCTCATCCTCGTCGAGGTCTGCGTCACCGCCGCCGGTCTGATCGCCGCCGGTCTCGCGGGCGCCGCCATCGTCGGCGTCGCCCTGCGCCCGCTGCGCCGGGTCGCCGCCACCGCGACCCGCGTCTCCGAACTCCCCCTGCACAGCGGCGAGGTCGCCCCCCTCGAACGCGTCCCCGAGGCCGAGGCCGACCCCCGCACCGAGGTCGGCCAGGTCGGCGCCGCCCTCAACCGGATGCTGGGCCACGTCGGTTCGGCCCTCGACGCCCGCCAGAAGAGCGAGATGCGCGTCCGCCAGTTCGTCGCCGACGCCAGCCACGAACTCCGCACCCCCCTCGCCTCCATCCGCGGCTACGCCGAACTCACCCGCCGCGGCCGCGAGAAGCCCGGCCCCGACACCCGCCACGCCCTCGGCCGCATCGAGTCCGAGGCCCAGCGCATGTCCGGCATGGTCGAAGACCTCCTCCTCCTCGCCCGCCTGGACGCGGGCCGCCCGCTCTCCTACGAGAGCACCGATCTCGCCCCGCTCCTCGTCGACGCGGTGAGCGACGCCCGCGTGGCGGAACGCGGTGGGGTTCCGGTGGGCGGTCGGGCTCCGGCGAACGGTCAGGCCCCGGACCGGGGCACGGCAGGTGGCCCGACCTCGCCGGACGGCCACGACACGGCCCCCGACCAGGCCCCCGGCCCCGCTCCGGCCCTCGACCACGGTCCGGACCCCGGCCACCACTGGCGCCTCGAACTCCCCGAGGCCCCCGCCACCGTCCTCGCCGACCCGCCCCGCATCCAACAGGTCCTCGTCAACCTCCTGGCCAACGCCCGCACCCACACCCCGCCCGGCACCACCGTCACCGCCCGCGTCCGCGCGGAACCCGGTCACCCCTGGGTCACCCTGGAGATCCAGGACGACGGCCCCGGCATCCCGCCCGCCCTCCTCCCGCACGTCTTCGAGCGCTTCGCCCGGGGCGACGCCTCCCGCTCCCGCCACGCCGGCTCCACCGGCCTCGGCCTCGCCATCGTCCAGGCCGTCACCACGGCCCACGGCGGTGTGGCGGAGGTGCGGTCGGTGCCGGGGGAGACGGTGTTCTCGGTGCATCTGCCTGCGGAGGGCGGAGACAGGGGCGCGGTCGGTCATACGGGTGTGCTCGCCCGTACCACCGCATGACGGGAGCACCGGACCGGCCGGCGCACCCCGGACCAGGCCGAGCGGCGGCGGCTCAGGGTGATACGGCGGCTCCCAGGTTTCCGGCCCTGACCGCTCCCCGTAGGACATGCGCGATCTCCTCGGGCTTGAGGTCGATGCCGTCCAGCCCGTCCATGGTCAGCGGAATCTCCTCCAGCGCGTACTCACCACGGCCTTCGGCGCTGAACTCGGGACCGGTGCGGTCATCGAAGGACCACGTCGCAATGCGGGCGAGGTAGAAGAGCTGACGCTCGTCGTCGGACTCCATCGTGTGCAGCAGCCGGATGATGTCGGCCTTCCCCGCGATCTCCTCGTGGATCTCCCGGTGGAGGGCGGCCTCGCGTGACTCGTCGCTGGGTTCGACGCCCCCGCCGGGCAGGACCCAGTACACGGGGATGCTCGGCCGGGTACGGCGGATGACCAGCATCGTCTGGTCGGGGGTGACGAGGACGGCACGGACTCGTTCGATCATTTCGGCGGCTCTCCTTGCTTGTTGGTGGGTTTCGGCGGAGCAGCTAGCCGCCACAGGAAGACGGACGGCCCCCGCCGTGTGGCGGGGGCCGGTCACTCGGGTTGATCGGGGTGTGTGTCACCCGCGGTACTTGGCGTACTCCACGAGCCCTGCGAACCCCTGCCGGGAGAGGAGTAGGAACGGCGCATCGGGGGTCTTGCTGTCCCGTACCAGGAACTCACCGGTGGCTGCTGCGTGTGCCGGTGCCCATTCCACGCACTCGGCACCCTCGCCGTTGCTGTAGCTGCTCTTCACCCAGACCAGGGACTGCGTGTTCCCATCAGGATTCAATGTCATCCTCATACTCTTTCAGGCGCTTGTGGAGCAGAGACACGCTGTCCCCGCTGTCGAGGGCCTTCGACCGGGCAATGTCCATGCGTGTGGTCAGCTCAAGGACCCGGGCGGGGGTGTCCACTGATGTTCCTGACGCGAACGACTCGACATAAGCGAAGGTCACGCCATCGCGAAGGGTGAGCAGGCTCAAGCTACCGCCCATCAGCGGATGTACTCCACGGGAGAGGGGAAGTACCTGCACTCGGACCGCGCTGTTCCCCTCGATTACGCCGAGGATGTGACGGATCTGCTCAGCCATGACGGCCGCACCACCCACCGGCCGCCTCAGTGCCGCTTCGTCCATGATGGCCCAATACAGCGGAGGCGTAGCTGAGTCGAGTACTGCGCGCCGATGGGAGCGGGTGGCCACCTGGAGCGCAACCTGCTCGGCATCCTTGCCCGGCATGGACTCAGTGAAGAGTGCGGAAGCATAACTCTCCGTCTGCAACAGCCCTGGTACCACACTGCTGTTGAACGTTTGGATGCGGGCGGCGCGCTTCTCCTCTTCAAGTACCTTCCGCCCATAGACGGGGACCTCGGCGGCGACGGCGACAACGAGTAGTTCGGTGAATAACCCCTCGGCGTCGTAGAAGACGTCGAGGGCCTCTGCCAGCGCCTCGGACGGGAGCTGCTCCCCGCGCTCAACCCTGCTCAGGTAGGTGTGCGGATAGCCCAGCTTCTCGGCGAGTGCGCGCAGGGAGAGCCCCCGTCGCGCCCGTGCGCGCGCGGCCAGCATTCCCGCAGGTGAAGCGGGCATGGCATCCCCTTCCGGCTCCAACTCCATTGCCATGGCCGCCTCTCACGAGTCTGTCCACTAAGGGTATTTGGTTACGCACGTTCCGTGTACCTGAGTCGTTCATTTGGACATGGTGGTGACACCGGGACACACGTACTCGTGGAACATCAAGGTTCGGAGCTGGCATGGATACGGCACGCACACCGCAGACGGCAGACAACACGCTCAGGAACGCGGAGCGCGTCCGCGACGAACTCCGTGACGCGCTCACCGCCGCAGGCGTGAAGCTTCCCTCCCTCGGGCTCGACATCGCGTCCTGCGCCGGTCCCGTTCCGGTCCCACTGGTCGACCTCGGCCGCTGCAACGTGGAGACCGCCCGCGCGCTGGCCGCCGCCGTGCGTTCGGGGCAGGAGGCGCCACGGTGAGCAGCCGCACCTTCCGGTACGTGCCGTTCACGGTCGAGCAGGACCCGCTGGCCGAGCCGGAGTACGCGGCGCGGTGCGTGTCCGGCGCCGAGTCGGAGTGCGGGGCGGACTCGGCCACGTACAACTGTCCCCAGCCTGTGGAGGAGTGGCAGCGCCGGCACGCGCAGGAGACGGGCCACAGGCGGTTCCGCAGGAACTTCGGCGACTACGCGGTGATGCGGCCCCCGGAGGGGCTGGTGGCGAGCAAGGGCCACAGCGGCATGGTGGCGACGGGGTTGTGCGAACACCGCCGGACCGAGGCGCGTGGCGGCATGACGTACTGCGGGGACTGCGGACGGCAGCTCTATCTCTGACAGTTCGGGGCCCCGGTTTGTCAGACCCGTCCGCCATGCTTCCCGTATGAACGAACGCGACTTCTGGCAGCTCATCGAGGCATGCCGTCCCGCCACCCCCGACCCCGACGGCGACGAGCTCGCGGCCGTGCTGACGGCTCGCCTGGGGAAGGGGCCGGTGGCCGATGTCGTCGGCTTTGCCGAGCAGCTCTCCTGGGCCCTGTACAGGCTGGACCGGAGGGAGTTCGGTGAGGGGCTGTCGGACGACCAGTTCCTCTACACCCGGGCGGCGGTGGTGGCGGCCGGCCAGGAGGAGTTCGAGCGCGTGCTCGGGGATCCGGAGCGGTTCGGTCCGTATGCCGAGGAGTTCGTCTGGGCCGAGGCCCTGCTCTATGTGCCGGACGAGGCGTACCGGGCCCTCACGGGCGAGGAATGGGACCGGGACACCCGCTACAGCTACGAGTCCCACGCGAATACGGCGGGGTGGGCGTCCGCGTAGGCGCTCGCGGGGGGATTCCAGTCCGTTGTCCACGGGGTTCTGTTCCGCTCCGCGTTGCGTAGAGCGGGTGCCGTTCGCACGGACATTGGGGCAGGCTCCTTCCATGCGCATATCCAGACTCCGCAGCGTTGCCACCGGCCTCTTCCTGGGTGCCGCCCTGCTGCTGACCGCATGTGGTCAGGAGCATGCCGCAGGCACGCCGGTGTCCGACGCCGGTCCGAGCCGCGGCGGCCTGTCTCCCGCACCCTCCGGCCCCGCGCGGGGGAACGTGGAGCCCGACGCACACGGTGGGGCCCCGCACTACCGGGAGAACAACGGCTTCAAGATCCCCAAGGAGATGACCCCCGCCTCCGAGAAGGCCGCCCGCGCGGAGGCCGCCCGTATCGAGCCCGTCCTCAAGCGGCTCTGGAAGGCCGGGAAGTGGGATGCCGAGAGCGTTCGCGTGGAACTCCTGAAGCTCGGATACCGGGAGAGGAGATCGGACGGTGGAGAGGCAGGCAGCGGAGAGGCAGGCAGCGGTGAGGGGCCTGGAAGGCTGGATGTGCGGGCCAACGGGTCCAGCAGCAACCCCGGTGCCGGCGTCGCCCTCTACGTCGGTCGTGACGCCTGTGTGACCGCCTTCGTGCAGTCGACGAACTACCAGGTCAGCGTCAACGGCCGATTCATCGAATCGGGCTGCTTCGAGCCGCGTGGCGGGCACTGAGTGCCCAACACCCTCTGGTGATCGTGGGCCCGGCAGACGGATGACGGCGTACGGATGACGGCGTACGGATGACGGCGTACGGTTCAGCTCTCCGCCGCCTTGGTCAGCGACGCCAGGACCGTGCCGTCGGCGGCGCGGGCGGTGATGACGAGGTCGGGCGGGCTCTGGGATTCGGGCCCGGGGCTCTCGGCGTAGAAGGCGGCCCAGCCGGGCCGGCCGGCCAGCGTGACGGTCCGGGTGTCCAGGGTTCGGCCGGCGACGGTCACGGTGAATGTGGCGCCTTCGGCGGAGCCCCGGTAGACGCAGGAGTGGAGGGCGCCCGTGGGGTCCGTGCGCGCGACGCAGCTGATGTCCCCCTCGGGGACGTCGGCGACGGCCAGGGTCGGTTTCGCGGGGGAGGCCGGGGACCTCGGTGCCCTCAGGAACAGGCCCCGGTCCGTCAGCCACAGGGTGCCGGTCCGGCCCGTTGCGATTGTTTCGCCCGGACCCACCACCCGTACGGGCGAGGACACCGGAGCGGAGGTTGCGGGGGGCGCGGGGGCGTCGGTGCCGGAGGCGTGGAGGGACAGGGCGGCGAGGGCGGTCGCGGGGACGAGTACGGCGGTGGCCAGGGCCGTGGAGAGGGCGGCCCGGCGGCGTCGGCGGAGGGTCCGGCCCAGGTGGACGGCCGTGTCCACGGGGGCGGGGCCCACCGGGAGGCCGGCGGCCGCCCGCTTGAGCGCGGTGGCGAGGTCGTCGTCGTGGGTCATCGGACGGCTCCCTTCTGCGGGACGGGGCGGCGGAGCGTGGGCGGGGGCGGCGCGGGGTGCCGGGCCAGGGAGGTCAGCACGCCGTCCTCCCGGAGTCTGGCCAGGGCCCGGGTGATCTGGCTGCGGACGGTGCTGGTCCGGACGCCCAGGGCCGCGGCGACCTGGGCATGGCTCATGTCCTCGAAGTAGCAGAGCACCACCGCGGACCGCTGCCGGACCGGCAGCCGGCCCAGCGCGTCGACGATCGCGTCGCGGCTGTCGACACGGGCGGTCTGGTCGGCCACCGGGGTCTCCGGCAGGCGGGCGGTGAACCACTCGCGCACCGCCCGCCTGCGGAACCGGTCGGCATGGGCGTGGACCATGATCCGGCGAACGTACGCGGCCATGTCGTCGCTGTGCCGGACGCGGTCCCACTTCACGTACGCGCGCGCGAACGCGTTCTGCGCCAGGTCCTCGGCATCGTGGTGGCTGCCCGTCAGCAGATACGCCGTACGCAGCAGACTGGGCCACCGGGCCGTCATGAAGCGCTGGAAGTCGTCGTCCTGGGCGCGGCTCCGGCTCATCCGGCCGCGCCGAGGTCCGGCGTCCGGGCGGCCTGCGGTGTGCCCTCGGTGTCTGTCACGGTGAACCTCGGCGGGGAAGAAGTCGGACGGCGGGAAGGGGAGCGGTGGCTGACGCCGCCGCTCCCCCCGGGGCGGCGGCGACAACGCTCACCGGCTGCGGACGCTGATCGACGGCTTCGCGCCCGCCGCGCCCTTCGCGTCGAAGACGTAGTACGCCCCCCAGCCGGGCTTTCCGGCAAGCGTGACCACCTCGGCCTGGAGCGTGCGGGTCCCGAACGTGAGGGCGACCTTGGTCGTCGACGTCACCGGACCCCGGTAGATCCCGGCCCAGAGAGCACCGGAGGCGTCGCCCTCGCTCAGCGTGGCCACCTTCCCGGGCAGCACCTCCGCGACGTTCAGGCCGCTCGGCGTGGCCGAGGACGGCGCGGCGACGTTCAGGCCCTTCGGCGTGAGCCACAGCGTGCGGTCGGCGACGGAGATCCGCTCGCCCGGCGTCACCACCCGCACGGAACCGGTGGGGGCGGCGGCCGGGTGGGAGACGACGGCGGGAGTGGACGCGAGCGGCGCCGCGCTCACGGACGAGGCGACCGCCACGCCCGCACCCGTCGCGAGGACCGCCGCGCACACGGCACCGGCCAGCCAACCGCGCTTCCGGCGGCGCGAGTCGAGGGATGTCATCGATGAACTCCTGTGGGTCGAACAGCACCGGCGTCCGGCCCCTCGGGGCCGGAGCAGACAGGCCCTTGCGTCCTGTCCACCCCCCAGACGGCCCCCGCGCCACGGAAAGCTGCTCCCCGGGAGCCATCGGTACGTGTGGCGCTCGTCACACACGCTTCGGCGGGCGCGGGACCACTCACAGCCGCACCACAGCCACGCCACACACCCGTGACAGCGCGGTTGGCGACGGTCGATGGCATGCGAACCGAAAGTCCTTGGAGCACCTTGCCGGCCCGGGACCACCTCCTGGCCGGGGCAGGTGGTGCCGCGGGTGCACCCGTGCTCGATGTGGTGGTACCCGTCTACAACGAGGAGAAGGACCTCGAACCCTGCGTGCTGCGGCTCCACGACCATCTGGCGCGCACCTTCCCGTACGCCTTCCGGATCACGGTCGCGGACAACGCCAGTACGGACCGGACGCCCGAGGTGGCGCGGCGGCTGGCGCGGTCGCTGCCCGGGGTGCGGTCGTGGCGGCTGGAGGAGAAGGGGCGGGGCCGGGCGCTGCGCACGGTGTGGTCGCAGTCGGACGCCCCGGTCCTCGCGTACATGGACGTGGATCTGTCCACCGACCTCAACGCCCTTCTCCCGCTCGTCGCCCCGCTGATCTCCGGCCACTCGGACCTGGCGATCGGCTCCCGGCTGGCGCGCAGTTCGCGTGTGGTGCGCGGGCCGAAGCGGGAGTTCATCTCGCGGGCGTACAACATGATCCTGCGGTCGTCACTGGCCGCCCGGTTCAGTGACGCGCAGTGCGGGTTCAAGGCCATCCGGCGGGACGTCGCGCAGCGGCTGCTGCCGATGGTCGAGGACACCGGGTGGTTCTTCGACACGGAGATGCTGGTGCTGGCCGAACGGGCCGGGCTGCGCATCCACGAGGTGCCCGTCGACTGGGTCGACGACCCCGAATCCACCGTCCACATCGTGCGGACCGCCACCGACGATCTGAAGGGCGTGTGGCGGGTGGGGCGGGCGCTCGCCGTCGGCGCGCTCCCGCTGGACCGGCTCGCCCGGCCCTTCGGCGACGATCCGCGCGACCGTGCGATCGGGGGCGTCCCCGGCGGACTGGCCCGGCAACTGGTCGGCTTCTGCGTCGTCGGCGCCCTGTCGACCCTGTTCTACCTCGCCCTGTACTCCCTCTTCCGGCTCGGCGTCGGCCCCCAACTCGCCAACGGCGGCGCGCTCCTCGTCTCCGCCGTCGCCAACACCGCCGCCAACCGGAGGCTCACCTTCGGCGTACGCGGCCGGGGCGGCGCCGTCCGTCACCAGGCGCAGGGTCTCGTGGTCTTCGCCATCGGCCTGGCCCTCACCGCCGGTTCCCTGGCGGCCCTGGGGGCGGCCTCCGCCTCCCCGTCGCACTCCACCGAGCTCGCCGTGCTCATCGCGGCCAACCTCGCCGCGACGGTCCTGCGCTTCCTGCTCTTCCGCGCCTGGGTCTTCCCGGACCGCGACCGGGTAAACCCGCCGCAATCCACAAGCCCCGCAACGGTCTTCCCGGACCGCGGCCGAAGAAACCCCGAGCACCCCACGACGCCCCCGGCCGCCCTTCCCGCACCCCCGGCCACCGAAACCGCACCCGACCCGAGGAACGCCCGATGACCACGCTCGACCCCGCCTACGCGCCGGCCCGGCCGGACACGCCCCCGGGGCACGCACGGGCCGGAAGCCCCCTGCCCCGCCGCGTTTGGCGCGGCAGGGAGGAGGATGCCCGCTGGGTGCGCCCGGCCTTCCTCGTCCTGCTGCTGGCCATCACGCTGGCGTACTTCTGGAACCTCAGCGCGTCCGGCTACGCGAACTCCTTCTACTCCGCCGCCGTGCAGGCGGGCAGCCGCAGTTGGAAGGCGTTCTTCTTCGGCTCGCTGGACGCGGCGAACGCCATCACCGTCGACAAGCCCCCGGCCACGCTCTGGCCGATGGCCCTGTCGGTGCGGGTGTTCGGGCTCAGCTCCTGGGCGATCCTGGCCCCGCAGGTGCTCATGGCCACGGCCACGGCCGGGGTGCTGTACGCGTCGGTGCGCCGCCGGTTCAGCGCCGCCGCCGGGCTGATCACGATGGTGGTCTTCGCGCTGACGCCCGTCGCCGCGCTGATGTTCCGCTTCAACAACCCCGACGCGCTCCTCGCGCTGCTGATGACCGTCACGGTCTACTGCGTGCTGCGCGCGATGGAGCACGGCCGCACGAAGTGGCTGGTCTGGGCGGGCGTCGCGGTCGGTCTGGCCTTCTTGTCCAAGACCCTCCAGGCGTTCCTGATCCTGCCGCCGCTGGCCGTGCTGTACGCGGTGTTCGCGCCGGTTCCCGTACGCAAGAGGTTCGGGCAGCTCGGGCTGTACGCGCTCGCCATGGTCGTCGCGGGCGGCTGGTGGGTGGCGATCGTCGAACTGTGGCCCGCCTCCTCCCGCCCGTACATCGGCG
Source organism: Streptomyces sp. NPDC057682 (assembly GCF_042799575.1). Classification (NCBI taxonomy): domain Bacteria; kingdom Bacillati; phylum Actinomycetota; class Actinomycetes; order Kitasatosporales; family Streptomycetaceae; genus Streptomyces; species Streptomyces sp. NPDC057682. Next base: position 557,613 of record NZ_JBHVIN010000001.1, read on the forward strand.
GTTCGCAGAACAACTCGTTCCTGGAGCTGACCTTCGGCTACAACGGGCTCGGCCGCATCAACGGCGACGAGACCGGCAGCGTCGGAGGCGGCGGCGGTCCGGGCGGCGGCTCCGGCGGCCAGTGGGGCGAGACCGGTCTCACCCGGATGTTCAACTCCGAGATCGGCGGCCAGATCTCGTGGCTGCTGCCCGCCGCGCTGATCCTGCTCGTCGTGGGCGTCTGGCTGACCTGGCGGGCCCGGCGGACGGACACCGCGCGGGCGGCGTTCCTCGCCTGGGGCGGCTCGCTGCTGATGACGGCCCTCGTCTTCAGCTTCATGGCGGGCATCTTCCACCAGTACTACACGGTTGCCCTGGCCCCGTACCTGGCCGCGCTCATCGGCATGGGCACCACCGTCCTCTGGGAGGAACGCGCCCGCTGGTGGGCCGGGGCGACCCTCGCCGTGACCTCGGTCGTCACGGCCTGCTGGGCGTACGTGCTCCTCGGCCGCACCCCCGACTACCTGACCTGGCTGCGGCCCACCGTCCTCGCGGCCGGACTCCTCGCCGCGCTGGGCCTGCTCTTCGTGTCCCACCTCGGGCGCCGGCTCGCGCTCCTCACCGTCGGCGTCGGCCTCGCCGCCGCGCTCGCCGCCCCGACGGCGTACAGCCTGAGCACCCTGAACACGGGCCACCAGGGCTCCATCGTCACCGCCGGCCCCTCCGGTGGCGGCATGGGCGGGCCCGGCGGCGGCGGTGGCCGGGGCGGCATGCGCCCCCCGGGCGGCCAGGGCACCCAGCAGGGCGGAGGCATGGGCATGCCTCCCGGCTCCAACCAGCAAGGCAACAACCAGCAGGGCGGCGGCACGGCCCAGCCCCCGACCGGCACCCCGCCCGGCCAGAACCAAGGCCAAGGCCAGAACCAAGGCCAGGGCCAGACCGGCCGTCAGCCCGGCACGGGTGGCGGCGGCGAAGGGTTCGGCGGCGGAGGCATGGGTGGCGGAGGCGGCATGGGCGGCCTGCTCAACGGCGCGTCCGTCGACTCCGAGGCCAAGAAGCTGCTGGAGAAGAACGCGGACGACTTCACCTGGGTCGCCGCCGCCATCGGCTCGCAGAACGCGGCGAGTTACCAGCTCGCCACCGGCGACCCCGTGATGGCGATCGGCGGCTTCAACGGCAGCGACCCGTCCCCGACGCTCTCCCAGTTCAAGAAGTACGTCGAGGACGGCCGCATCCACTACTTCGTCTCCGGCGGCATGGGCGGCGGCGGAGGCATGGGCGGCAGTGGCAGCTCCTCGGAGATCTCCTCCTGGGTCGAGGAGAACTTCACCGAGGTGACGGTCGGCAGCGCCACGTTCTACGACCTGACCCAGCCCGAGAGCGGCTGAGAACAGGAGTCAGCCGGCCGGGCTCAGCGCCGCAGTTCCAGGTCCGCGACGACGGGGCGGTGGTCCGAGGCGAGTGTCTCGGGCACCGCCGCGTCGCGCGCCCGTACCGTGTCCGTGGACACCGCCACGTAGTCGATGCGCTGCACCGGGTTCTGCGCCGGGAACGTGGGCGCGCCCGGCTCGACGTCGGTCAGCTCCTGCCAGAGCGGGGCCAGTTCCGGCGCGGCGGGCGCGGCGTTGAAGTCGCCGAGCAGGATCTGCCGCACCGGCCCCCGAGCCCCCGCCCGGTCCTCGGCCATGATCCGGCGGGTGTCGGCGACCTGGGCGGTGCGGACCGAGGGGTCGCCCCGGTAGTCGAGATGCGTCGCGTAGACGTGGACGGGCAGCCCGCGCACCCGGAGCACGACCTCGCCGAAGCCGGGCGCGGGCGCCGGGACCGGGTTCGGGTCCTGCGTGGAGAGCCGGGTCAGATCGTGGTTCTCGGCGCTCACGATCCGGTACCGGGACAGCACCGCGACGCCGAACTCGCGCCGCGGCCCGCCCTCCGCCACCGGATCGAAGCTGTAGATGGGGGCGAACGAGACGTGCATGCCCAGCCGTTCGGCCAGCTCCGCCGCCAGATCGCGGTTCTGGCTGCGGTCGCCCCAGTGGACGTCGACCTCCTGGAGCCCGATCACATCCGCGTCGAGCGCGCGGAGCGCGGCCACCTGCCGGTCCAGATCGAAGACGTTGTCCATGCCGGCCCCGGCATGGATGTTGTACGTGGCCACGCGCAGCGGCACCGACTGCCCCGGGCCGTGCCCGGCGGCGCTCGCGGGCGGTGCGAGCGCGGCCCCCAACAGACCTGCGGCCACCAGGACTTCCACCGTACGACGACGCAGTGACATACCACTCCAGTCCTTGTCGGAACAGCGATCGCCGCACCGTACCGCGCACGGCCGCGCCGGACATCGCCGCGACATGACCGTGTGGTGTACAGGAGAATCGGCACAGGCCCGGTCACGGCACCGGCAGCGGCATAGCATCGGGGACGTACCGGACCATACTGCTCCGCTTGTTGTGGCGGAGGCGTGTCGCCGGTGCGTTCCGCCGGTGAGACGAGGAGTGCGCCATGGTGTCCGCGGCCGACCGCGCGAAGGACCCCGCCCGTACCAGCGTGTGGCTGACCCACCGGCCGCCCCCGCGCACCCGCAGGACCGACCGCCCCGCCGGGCTCGACCGGGAAAGGATCACCGAGGCCACGGTCCGGCTGCTGGACGCCGAGGGCCTGGCGAAGCTCTCCATGCGCCGGCTCGCCGCCCGGCTGGACGTCACGGCGATGTCCCTCTACTGGTACGTGGACACCAAGGACGACCTGCTGGAACTGGCCCTCGACCGGGTCTACGGCGAGATCGCCGCCCCGCCCCCGGACGCCCCCTGGGAGCCTCGGCTGCGCGCCCTGGCACGGGCCTACCGGGAGCTCCTCGTCCGGCACGTCTGGGTCTCCCCGCTGGCCGGCACCTTCCTCAACTGCGGTCCGCACGCCACCCGTATGTCCCACGCCGTCCAGGACGCCATCGGCGCCACCGGCCTGCCCCGGGAGCGGCAGGCCGGGGCGCTCTCGGCCGTCTTCCAGTTCGTGTACGGATTCGGCACGGTCGAGGGCCGGTTCGGGCAGCGCAGCGCCGAGGCCGGACTCAGCAAGGACGCCTGGTTCCGGCGGGCGATGGCCGCCGTCCAGGACCAGCCGCAGCTCGGCCCGGCCGTCGAGGGCGTCCGGGACCTCATCGCCGCCCGCGGCGGCGACACCGTGGAGGAGATGTACGAACGCGACTTCTCCTTCGCCCTCGACCTGCTGATCGCCGGCATCGACGCGATGCGCGCCCGGTACGCGTAGCGGCCGCCGCACGGCGCCGGATCAGTGCCCTTGCCGCAGGTGAACGCTCACGTCCCGGGGCAGTGCTCACGGGGTAGACCAGCGCTCACCAAACAGATCAGTGCTCTCATCTCAGATCGGTGATCGCATTCAGTATCAGGGCTCTCGTACCGGTTCGGCGCACTCGTCCCGCATCGGCGCTCTTGCCCGAGATCGGCGTCCCCGCCCGGGTCAGTACCCCCGCCCCGGCTCCACCGCCAGTGCAGGGACCCGTCCCGCGCGCAGCTCCCGCAGGCAGGCCGTGAAGTCCGTGATCACGTCCTCGTCGGCCGTGATGCCCGCCGAGTGCGAGGTGACGACCGTACGGGGCAGCCGCCAGCAGAGGTGGTCCGGCGGCGCGGGCTCGTCCGGCAGGACGTCGAGCACCGCGCGCCCCACCGTGCCCGCGTCCAGCGCAGCCGCCAGCGCCTTCAGGTCCACGGTGGCGCCGCGCCCCACGTTGACGAAGGTCGCCCCGCCCATCGCCGCGAACCGGTCCGCCCCGAAGTACCCGTCAGTCCCCGCCGTCAGCGGCAGCGCGGCCACCACCCAGCGGGCGTCGACCGGTTCGTCCGGTGCGGCGGTGGCGTCGAAGCCGGGCGGCACCGGGCGGGGGGTGCGGACCACGCCCACCGTGCGGATGCCGCAGGCGCGCAGCAGCGCGGCGACGGCCGAGCCGATGCGGCCGGTGCCGTGGACGACGGCGGTCCGCCCGAGGGCGAGTTCGGAGGGGATGCGGCGCCATTCGGCCCGCGCGTGCTGCGCGGCGAACTCCGGGACGGACTGGCACTCGGCCAGCACCCAGGCCAGCACGTACTGGGCGATCCGCTCGCCCATCAGCCCCACCGTCCGGGTCAGCAGCGCGCCCGGCGGCCACGGACCGGCGCCCAGCAGCGCGTCCGTACCGGCGTTGACGCTGTGGAACCAGACCAGCCCGTCCCCGCGCAGCGCCTCGGGGAGCGTCGCCCCCACGTACACGTACGGACCGCCGTCCGGCGCGCCGCCGCGTTCCACCGGGCGTCCGGCGGCGTGCTCCAGGGCGGCGGCGGCCCCGGGGCCGACCTCGGGACCGGCCAGCAGCCGGGCGCGGTCCAGCGCATCGGGGCCGGGGAGGGGTACGGACAGGGCGGGCCGGGGGAGCGGGTCGGGCACGGCGTCAGCTGCCCGGGGCCAGATGGGCGGGGAAGCCGCCGGTGGCGACGGGGCCCCAGCGCTCCGGGGTGATCCGGATGATCGACTTGCCCTGCTTGAGCATCGCCGCCCGGTACTCGTCCCAGTCCGGGTGCTCGCCCGAGATGTTCCGGAAGTACTCCACGAGGGGTTCGACGGAATCGGGGGAGTCGATCACCTCGGCCGTGCCGTCGATCTGGACCCAGGGCCCGTTCCACTCGTCCGACAGGACGATCACGCTGACCCGTTCGTCCCGCTTGGCGTTGCGGGTCTTGGCCCGCTCCGGGTACGTGGAGACGACGATGCGGCCGGAGTCGTCGACGCCGCAGGTGAGCGGGGAGCCCTGGGGGCGGCCGTCGGACCGGGTGGTCAGCAGGATCGCCCGGTGCCGGGGCCGTACGAAGGCCAGCAACTCGTCGAGTCCCACGGCGGTGTTGGTCGCGATGTTGGATGCCATGGAACCGACCCTACGTCCGGGGCGGGCCGGAACGGCGGTGGCGGCCCCGCGCCCCCGGCGCCCGGCCCCGCACCGCTCCCTCGGGCCGCGCAGCGGTGCCACCCCGCCCCGGCGCCCGGCACCCGCCCCGGCGCCCTCCGGCACCCGCCCCGGCGCCCTCCGGCACCCGGTCCCGGCACCCGGCCCCGCGCCGTCCGCTCAGGCGGCCGGCAGGGACTCCCCCTGCACGGCCTGGATGTCCAGCTCGACCCGCAGCGTGGTGCCGATCGCCGAAATGCCCGCCTGGACCACCTGGTTGTAGTTCATCGCGAAGTCCTCGCGGCGCAGTTCCGCCGTCGCGCCGAACGCCGCGCGGACCCCGCCCCACGGGTCGGGGCCGGTGCCGAGGTAGCTGAGGTCCAGGTCGACGGGGCGCTCCACGCCGTGCAGCGACAGCGTTCCGTGCACGGTCCAGCGGTCCGGGCCCGCCGGGGTGAGCCCGGACGAACGGTAGGTGATCTGCGGGAACCGCTCGGTGTCGAGGAAGTCCGGCGAGCGCAGGTGCTTGTCGCGCATGCCGTTGCCGGTGTCGATGCTGGCCGCGTCGATGACGGCCTCCACCCGGGAGTGCTGGATGTCCTCGGTGATCTCGATCCGGCCGCCGAAGTCGGTGAACCGGCCGCGCACGCTGGAGATCCCCAGGTGCTGCGCGACCGCGCCCACCGTGCAGTGCGCGGGATCCAGCGACCAGGCGCCCGGCGGCGGCAGCTCCACGCCGCCCTGCCGGGCCAGCACGACCGTGCCGGTCTCCACGGTGCCGCTCGCCGTGACGAGGGCCGTGGAGGCGGCGGGCGCGTACCCGACCGCGGTGACGATCACCGTGTACGCGCCGGCCGGCAGCGGGGTGTCGGCGCGCACCGCCCCGTCCTCGTCCGCCGCGGCCCGCAGCACCTGCGTCCCGGTCATGTCGGTGACCGTCACGACGGCGTGCTGGACCGCCCAGCCGTCCCGGGTGCGTACCTGTGCGCGAAGTCCCATGCCGTTCTCTCTCTCCTTGCTCGTGCCCCACCCGTCGACCGGGGGAGGCACTCCACGAGTCGCCCCACCGGATCCCCGGAAGAAGCACTCCACGAGTAACGCCCCACCGGATCCCGGGGGAAGCACTCCACGAGTCGCCCACCGGTTCTCCAGAGGGAGCACTCCACGAGTCGCCCCCACCGGATCCCCGGAGGAGCACTCCACGAGTCACCCCCTCATCGGTTCCCCGGAGGGAGCACTCCATGAGTCGCCCGCCGGTTCACCGCAGGGGCACTCCATGAGTCGGGCCCCGGGGCGGGGACGGCAGGCCGTCCCCTGCCTGCCGTCCCCACCGCCGGGGCCCTTTTCTCCGCCGGCCGGGACGGCCTCTCCGCTCGAAGCGCCGTCCCGCCAGAGGTCCTGCGTGTCCGGGCCGCTGCCCGGACGGGTCACTCGCCCGGGTGGGCGAGCTCGATGTCGTGGTCGTCGACTCCCTCGCCGGCCACGGTCAGGGAGCCGGCCACCGGCGGGTAGCCGGTCGCGACGACCGAGTACTCGCCCGCGTCCAGGTCGGTGAAGGCGTATGCCCCGTCCTCCCCGGTCGTCGAGGTGGCGATCACGTTGCCGGCCGCGTCGACCAGCGTGACCCGGGCGTCGGGGAGCGGGCGGTGGTCCGTACCGGCCCGCACCACGCCCTGGACCAGCGCACCGGCCTGGAGCGAGGCGTCGACCCGGGTGATCCCCTGGCCGCCGACCTCGACCGGCAGGGCCAGCGGGCGGAATCCGGGCGCGTTGACCGCGACGGTCACCGTGCCCGGGACCAGCTCGCCGAAGGCGAACTCGCCGCTCTCGCCGGACTTGCCGGTGGCCAGGACGTCGCCGCGCACATCGGTCACGACGACCATGGCGTCCTCGACCGGGGTGTCGCCGTCGGCGGACCGCACGGTCCCGGCCAGGCCACTGGTGCCGGCCAGCAGGATGTCGAACGCGAGCGGCTCGTCCGCGACGACCACGGTGGAGGCCTGCGGCTGGAAGCCGTCGGCGGAGGCGATCAGGACGTAGCTGCCGGCGCCGGGGGCGTCGACCGCGTACGAGCCGTCGGCCTGCGCGACCGAGATGCCCAGCTGTCGGCCGCCCAGCGAGATCAGGGTGACGGCGGCCTGGGCGACGGGCGCCCCCTCGGCTCCGCGCACCACACCGCGGACCGCGGTGCCCGTGGTGGTGGCCGCCGCGGCGGTCTCCTCCAGGGTGTCGACGGCGGTGACGCCCGCGGCGCCCTCGGCGACCGTGGCGGCCGCACCGGACGGGACCTCGGCCAGGACCGCGGCCTCGACGGGGGCGGTGACCTCGGCCTTGGTCTCGGCCGGGACCTCGCTGACCGCGTTCGTCTTGAGCGCGACCTCCTTGATGAAGAGCGTGATCAGGAAGGCGACCAGGGCGGCCGGGGCGGCGTACAGGAAGACGTCGCCGACGCCGTGGCCGTACGCGGCCTCCATGACCGTACGGAAGGGGGCGGGCAGCTTGTCCAGGTCGGGGATGCCCCCGCCGCCGGTGCCGCCGTGGCCGAGGGCCGCGCCCTGCGGGCCGAGGTCGGCGAGCCCTTCCTTGACGTAGTGGGTGACGCGGTTCGCCATGACGGCGCCCAGGGCCGAGACCCCGATGGCACCACCGAGCGAACGGAAGAAGGTGACGACGGAGCTGGCGGAGCCGAGGTCCGAGGGGTCCACCTGGTTCTGCGTGGCGAGCACCAGGTTCTGCATCATCATGCCGATGCCGAGACCCATCACGAACATGAAGACGGCGATGTGCCAGTACGTCGTGTCGTAGCGGATCGTGCCGAGCAGCCCGAGTCCGGCCGTGACGAGGAAGCCGCCGCTGACCAGCCAGGCCTTCCAGCGGCCGGTCTTGGTGATGATCTGGCCCGAGATGGTCGAGGAGAGGAACAGACCGGCGATCATCGGGATCGTCATCACACCGGACATCGTCGGCGACTTGCCGCGCGCCAGCTGGAAGTACTGGCTGAAGAAGACGGTGCCGGCGAACATCGCGATGCCGACGAACAGCGAGGCGAGCGAGGCGAGGGTGATCGTCCGGTTGCGGAAGAGCCGCAGCGGGATGATCGGCTCGCTGGCGCGGGACTCGGTGAAGACGAACAGCAGCGCGAGGACCAGCGAACCGACCAGCATCGCGCCGGTCTGCCAGGACAGCCAGTCGTACTTGTCACCGGCGAAGGTGACCCAGAGGAGCAGCAGGGAGACGGCGGCGCTGATGAAGAAGGCACCGGTCCAGTCGACCTTGACGTCCCGCTTGACGACGGGGAGCTTCAGGGTCTTCTGCAGCACGATCAGGGCGATGACCGCGAAGGGCACGCCGACGTAGAAGCACCAGCGCCAGCCGAGCCAGCTGGTGTCGGTGATGACACCGCCGAGCAGCGGGCCGCCGACGGTGGCGACGGCGAAGACCGCGCCGATGTAGCCGCTGTAGCGGCCGCGCTCGCGCGGGGCGATCATCGCGGCCATCACGATCTGGGCGAGGGCGGAGAGACCGCCGACGCCGATGCCCTGGATCACCCGGCAGGTGATCAGCATGCCGCTGCTGGTCGACATACCGGCGACGACCGAGCCGGCGACGTAGATGACCAGGGATATCTGGACCAGCAGCTTCTTGCTGAACAGGTCGGCGAGCTTGCCCCACAGCGGGGTGGTCGCCGTCATGGCCAGCAGCGAGGCCGTGACGACCCAGGTGTACGCGCTCTGTCCGCCGCCCAGGTCGGAGATGATCTCCGGAAGGGCGTTGGAGACGACGGTCGACGACAGGATCGCGACGAACATGCCGAGCATGAGCCCGGCGAGCGCTTCCATGATCTGCCGGTGTGTCATCGGCGCGCCGTCGGAGGACGCGTGTCCTCCGTGCTTGGCGTGGCCGCCCCGCACACCGCTTGGTGTGGTCGTAGCCATTGAGTTCCTTGTCTTTGCTTCTGTTACACGGGTGTACGGGTGTACGAGCCGTCGCTGTCCGTCTGCCGGTGGCGGCAGTCGCCGCTGTGCCGTCCGGGGGCGCACCCGCCGGAGCCGCGACAGGAGAAGCTGTCGCGCAGCCGGGCCAGCAGCGTGTTGAGCTGTCCGACCTCTTCGTCGGACCAGTCCTGGAGGTGGTGGGCGAACATCTCGGTGGTCCGCGCGTTCAGGTCGGCGAGCACGCCCAGGCCCGCGGGGGTCAGCCGCAGTATCCGGGAGCGCTTGTCCGCGGGGTCCGGGGACCGCTCGATCCAGCCGCGTTCCGCGACATGGGCGACGTGCCGGCTGGTCACCGACATGTCGACGTCGAGCAGTTCGGCCAGCCTGCTGATCCGCATCTCACCGTGCTGGTTCAGCAGCGCCAGGACGGCCGCGGACCCTCCGGGGCACTCCGCGGGAAGGATGCGTCCGAGCCCGCGTTTCACGGCCCCGATGGCGCTGAGTTGCCGGGCCAGTTCCTCGTACCCACCTCGCGCGGCCACGGGACCTCCGGCTTCTCGTCACGACCATCTTGTTGCTTAGGGCAACCATAGAAGCCGTTGGTTGCTGCAGGCAAACGAAAAGGGGCTTGCAGAAGTAAAGGAACGCAAAAGGCTCCGTAGGGCGTCGGTCAAACGCCCAGCGTGTGCCGCACGAGGGAGGCGGATGTGGCGTGCGCCACTCGGGTGACGGCGATCGGGGCGGTCCGGGGGCCGGGGCGAGAGCCGGAAGAAGGTACTCCCCTTCTCTCTCCCGCGTGGCCCCGGGGGTTGGGTCGTACCGCCGAGTTCGCTAGTGTCCTGGCCCATGGCACACAATCCCCACGCCCCGCAGGGCCCCGAGGGCAACTACGACCCGGCGGGCAGCACCCAGATGTTCCGCGCCTTCGTCGACGAGGGCGAGCCGCAGCGCCGGCAGCAGACCGCCGCCGCCCCGGCGTCCGGTTCGCGGACCGGGCTGATCGCCGCCGTCATCGGTGTGATCGTCGTGCTCGGCGCCGTCGCCTGGCTCGCGCTCGGCTGACCGTCCGGTCGCCGCCCTTCCCCCGTCACTTCCAGTCGGCGGTCACGTCCCGGGTCTCGATCCGCATACCCAGGGGCACCCGCCAGGCGTCCACGCAGACGGTGTACGTCTCCTTCCGTGCCGCCCCCGCGCCGATCGGTGCGGGGAGCGGCGCTGTCGATTCCCGGGTCGCCCAGTCGATGCCCAGCCCGCCGATGATGTGCGTGGCGAAGGTGACGGTGCCCGAGCGGACCTCCGTACCACCGGTGTTGCGGAACCCGACGGTGACCTTCTCGCACCAGCGCACGTCGCCGGCGGCCCGCACCGGCTCCCCGACCTCCAGCACGGCAGGCCCCGGCACGGACGGCGAGGAACCCCCGGCCCCACCGGAATCACCGCCACTCGCGGACCCGGACCCGCCGGAATCACCGCCACCACCGGCCCCGCCGCCACTCGCGGACCCTCCGGCCCCGTCACCACCGCCGGCCCCCGCGCCGCCGCCCGTACCCGCGCCCGCACCGGGCCCCGTGCCGCCCCCGGACCCGGACGCGGCGCCTCCGGACCCACCGGACCGTGCGGAACCCGCTCCGGGCCCGTCCGCGCCCCCCGAAGCACTCGTACCGCCGTCCGTACGCCCCGACCCGTCGGCGCTTCCCGAGGGACCCGGGCCTCCGCCGTCCGGCGAGGCGCCCGGCCGCCCGCCGTCCGCGCGCTTCCCGTCCAGCGGGATCAGCGTGACCTCGCCCGAGGGCGCCCCCGCGCCCGGGGACGGCTTTCCGCCGCTCGCTCCGGCCGCGCCGACCGCCGTGTAGCCGTCGCCGCCCGTGCCGCCACCGCAGCCCGCCAGGACGCCGCCCAGGCACAGCACGGCCGCCGAGGCGACGAGCGCGGTGCCCCGGCGGCCGGAAGGACCCAATATCTGACGTCGCATCAGAACAGTTTGTCTGACGGGCCGTCAATGAGGAACCCCCCGCCGCCCCTCGCGGGCGGACGGGAGGACGTGCGGACGGGGGTCAGTCGGCGATGAGCCCTTCCCTGAGCTGGGCGAGCGTGCGGGTGAGCAGGCGCGAGACATGCATCTGGGAGATGCCGACCTCCTCGCCGATCTGCGACTGGGTCATGTTGGCGAAGAAGCGGAGCATGATGATCTGCCGTTCCCGGGCCGGGAGTTTGGCGAGCAGCGGCTTCAGGGACTCGCGGTACTCGACGCCCTCCAGCGCCGTGTCCTCGTATCCCAGCCGGTCCGCGAGCGAGCCCTCGCCGCCGTCGTCCTCGGGGGAGGGCGAGTCGAGCGAGGAGGCGGTGTAGGCGTTGCCGACGGCGAGGCCGTCGACGACGTCCTCCTCGGAGACGCCGAGCGCCTTGGCCAGCTCCGGTACGGTCGGCGAGCGGTCGAGCTTCTGGGACAGCTCGTCGCTGGTCTTGGTGAGGGCGAGCCGCAGCTCCTGGAGCCGGCGCGGCACCCGCACCGACCACGAGGTGTCGCGGAAGAACCGCTTGATCTCGCCGACGACGGTGGGCATCGCGAACGTCGGGAACTCCACGCCGCGTTCGCAGTCGAACCGGTCGATCGCCTTGATCAGGCCGATGGTGCCGACCTGGACGATGTCCTCCATCGGCTCGTTGCGGCTGCGGAACCGGGCGGCGGCGTAGCGCACCAGGGGCAGGTTGAGCTCGATGAGCGTGTCCCGCACATAGGCGCGCTCCGGGCTGTCCACGCCGTCCGGCCCCGGGGCGGGCCCCAGCGCGGCCAGCCGCAGGAACAGCGAGCGGGACAGCGTACGGGTGTCGATGGCTTCCGACGAGCTGGTGAGCGCAACGGGTGCGGGTGCGCTCTTGGTGAGCGTGAGCACCTTCGAGCTGCCCTGTTCTGCGGACATGCCACCCCCTTGAGGTCGCGGACGGTCGCGGTGGCCGCGACCATCGGAGGAACGCTGCCTCCACCTGAATACCGGAGGGGAGGCTGCGGCAAACGCGGTTCCCGCAGAATGTCACATGTCGGCAACACGCTGTAGTGACATGTCGACAAGTCAAGGGTGAGTCTGCGCTGTTGACAAGGGGTGTGCGGCGTTTGGGCCCGCCTTCCGGCTCCAGGAACGGTCTACCCGTTCTGGTTATGCCTCGATCCTGTTTGCGGATCGAAGTCGGGCAAAACTTCGGGCCAGAAGTCTTGACACATGCATCTGGGAGACTCCGAGTTCGGCACTGATCTGGGACTGCGTCAGATTGCTGTAGTAGCGCAGCAACAGGATCCGCTGCTCGCGTTCGGGCAGCTGTACGAGGAGATGGCGGACCAGGTCGCGGTGCTCGACGCCCGCGAGGGCGGGGTCCTCGTAGCCGAGCCGGTCGAGGAGTCCGGGCAGCCCGTCGCCCTCCTGGGCGGCTTCGAGGGAGGTCGCGTGGTACGAGCGGCCGGCCTCGATGCACGCGAGGACCTCGTCCTCGGAGATCTTCAGCCGCTCGGCGATCTCGGCCGTGGTGGGGGAGCGCCCGTGAGCGGTCGTCAGGTCCTCGGTGGCGCCGGTGACCTGGACCCACAGCTCGTGCAGCCGGCGCGGTACGTGGACGGTGCGCACGTTGTCGCGGAAGTAGCGCTTGATCTCGCCGACGACGGTGGGCATCGCGAAGGTGGGGAACTGGACGCCGCGTCCGGGGTCGAAGCGGTCGATGGCGTTGATCAGGCCGATGGTGCCGACCTGGACGACGTCCTCCATCGGCTCGTTGCGGCTGCGGAACCGCGCGGCCGCGTACCGCACCAGCGGCAGGTTCGCCTCGATCAGCGCCGCCCGCACCCGCCCGTGCTCCGCGCTTCCCGGCTCCAGCCCCTGGAGCCGGCCGAACAGGACCTGGGTGAGGGCCCGGGTGTCGGCCCCCCGGCTGCGCGCGGGCGTGGTGCCGCCCTCGGTCCCGGGGGCGGGCTGGGCGCTCTGGGGAGGCACTTGAGGCGCTGTACTGGCCGGCACGGTGACGCCACCCCTCTGCGGTCAACATCGGTCAACTCATCCGTCAAAAGCGGTCATAGCATCACAAGACAGGTCCACTATGTGCAAGCACCCCATAGCGCCGTGTTGACCGCACAACGGTTTAAACACAAAGAAAAGCCCCTCACCGCTGTGGTGGGGGGCTCGCAGGGCCGATGGCGTCAGAACGGGTAGTCGGCGATCACCCAGGTGGCGAACTCGCGCCACTGACCGGCCGCGGCCTGGTGGGCCGGGTGCTCCAGGTAGCTCTTGAGCGCGGCCTCGTCCGCGACGGCGGAGTTGATGGCGAAGTCGTACGCGATCGGCCGGTCGGTGATGTTCCAGGCGCACTCCCAGAACTCCAGCCCCGGCACCTGGTCGCCCAGCTCCGCGAAGGCCCGCGCCGCCGCCACGACCCGCGGTTCGTCCCGCTCGACACCGTCGTTCAGCTTGAACAGCACCAGGTGGCGGATCATGCGGACTCTCCTACTTCACCAGCTCGGACATGAAGTCGCCGACGCCCTGAGCGGCGTTGGAAACGCCTTCGAACCCTACCTGGACCAGGTCCGCGGCCCGTTCGGGGGAGTTGATGATCGTGTAGAGCACGAAGACGACGATCGCGTAGAGGGCTATCTTCTTGACTTCCACCATCAGCCCCTGACTCCCCTTCGATCCCCTGTGCAGTCGGGCGGAGTCTATCCGTACACCTGACCGGATCCACCGGGGTTGTTTCGATCACTCACCCGGTCTTTAGGGACCATCGGCCCCCGGATCGGGGCCCTTCGCCGCCTCCCGCGCCCGCCTCCGCGCGCCAGGATGGAGAGCGAGCCCGGCGGACCTGGCAGGAATCCGCAGGGCGAGGAGCAGGCCCCTCTGTGGGGCGCACGTCGCGGCCTTCCCCCGATCGCGACGGGCGTCGGCGGACCTGCTCTCATCGGGGGAAGCGGCTTGTCCCCCCGATGCCGCTTCCCCCGACCCGATCACCGCGGGACCTGATCACCGCAGGGCCCGATCACCGTGGGAAGCGTCCCGTACGGAACAGCACGAAGGGCCCGGTCCTGATGGACCGGGCCCTTCGTCTTGCTGGCGGTAGCGGAGGGATTTGAACCCTCGGTGAGTTTCCCCACACTCGCTTTCGAGGCGAGCTCCTTCGGCCGCTCGGACACGCTACCGAGAGAGAGCTTAGACCATCTCGGCCGTCCGCCGAAATCCGATTCCCCGCACGGCCCCCGTGCGGCCGCCGGAGCACCCCCGGCGCCCGGGGAACGCAGGTCAGCGGTGGCGGAAGAAGGAGGTCAGCCGGGCCGCGCAGTCGGGCTCCAGGACGCCGTGGATCACCTCGGGGCGGTGGTTGAGCCGGCGGTCGCGTACGAGGTCCCAGAGCGATCCTGCCGCTCCGGCCTTCTCGTCCCGGGCGCCGTAGACGACGCGGTCCACCCGGGCCTGCACCAGGGCGCCCGCGCACATCGTGCAGGGCTCCAGGGTCACGACCAGGGTGCAGCCGGACAGCCGCCACGCGCCGAGCGCGGCGGCTGCCCGGCGCAGCGCCAGTACCTCGGCGTGGGCGGTGGGGTCGCCCGTCGCCTCGCGTTCGTTGTGGCCCGTGGCGAGCAGGCCGCCGTCCGGGCCCAGGACGAGGGCGCCGACCGGCACGTCGCCGGCCGCCGCCGCACGGTCGGCCTCGTCCAGGGCGCGGCGCATGGCCGCCCGCCACGGGTCCCGTACGGGGTCGTGGACGGTTTGGTCCGGCGGGTGCGGGCGGGAAGCATCGGTCACCCGCGGACCCTAACGCCTGACCGGCTGCCAGGCCCCCGTCACGGCGTCAGCGGACGGTCTCCAGGACCTCGGCGGCTCCCAGTGCCTCCGCGATCTCCGCCAGCGCGTCCGTCCGCAGCGTCAGCAGGTCCGCCTCCGCGAGGCCGAGGTCCGCCAGGATCCCGGTGTCGCCGAGCGGACCCGTCGGCACGGCGTCGTCGTCCGGTCCGTCGTCGGTGGTGTCGTTGTCGGGGGTGTCGGGTTCGCCGTCCTCCGTGCCGTCGAGTCCGACGAGCTCTTCGAGGGCGGCAATCGAGTCCTCGGCCCCGGGTTCGCGGCCGAGCAGTTCATCGGTGAGCAGGATCTCCCCGTACGAGGAGCGGGCGGCGGCGGACGCGTCCGAGATGTAGATACGGGGGTCCTCCTCACCGTCCACCCGGACGACGCCGAACCAGGCGTCCTCCTGCTCGATGAAGACGAGCACCGTGTCCTCGTCCACCGAGGCATCACGGGCCAGATCCGTCAGATCGGACAGGGTCTCCACATCGTCGAGCTCCGTGTCGCTCGCTTCCCACCCGTCTTCGGTGCGCGCGAGCAGTGCGGCGAAGTACACCGTGACTCTCCCACTGGTCTCAGGGTCGCTCGTCCGGATCGCGCCGGGTCCGCCGGAGCTGTGATCCGGCCCGCTCCGGACGAAGGGCCCTAGGTGTGTCGGTCCGACGGGAGGGCAGTCGGTGGTCCGGCTGCCCTGCGTCCCGCCCATCGGAATCGTGGCAGAAACCTCGGCCTCGCGAGAGCAGTTCCGCCGTTGCGTCGGCCACCAGTTCTCCCCGGGGCCCTCACCAGGCCTTTTCCGGCCGATCACCGCGGCTACCAGCGAAAGGTCCTCATCCGCATGGCCTGACGCATCCTGGCGGCCTTGACCCGGCGCGGCTGGACCCGGTCGCGGAGCGCCTTGGCCTCGTGGAGTTCGCGGAGGAACTGGGCGCGCCGCCGCCGGCGCTGCGCGTCGCTCTCGGGCGCGTCCCCGGAGCCCTGCGGACCCGGCTCGTCCACCGCCTCCGACGCGTCCCGGACCTCGCGCGGACCGGGCGCGTCGGGCCTCGTCCGCCCGTCCCGCTTCCGCCTCGCCCCGTCCGGCATCCGCACATCACCCCCAGGCTGGGTCCGTATGCCCCCACCTTCCCCCCGAACGTGCGGTTGATGCCAGCGCACGGGTACGGGAGGCGCGGTTACTGTTGGTGTCATGCGGATCCACGTCGTCGACCACCCGCTGGTCGCGCACAAACTCACCACCCTGCGCGACAAGCGCACCGATTCCCCGACCTTCCGGCGCCTCGCCGACGAGCTGGTGACCCTGCTCGCGTACGAGGCGACCCGCGATGTGCGCACCGAGCAGGTCGACATCGAGACCCCGGTGACACCCACCACCGGAGTGAAGCTGTCGCACCCCCGCCCGCTGGTCGTCCCGATCCTGCGGGCCGGCCTCGGCATGCTCGACGGCATGGTGCGGCTGCTGCCGACCGCCGAGGTGGGCTTCCTGGGCATGATCCGCGACGAGGAGACGCTCAAGGCGTCCACGTACGCGACGCGTATGCCCGAGGACCTCTCGGGCCGGCAGGTGTACGTCCTGGACCCGATGCTCGCGACCGGCGGCACGCTCGTCGCGGCGATCCAGGAGCTGATCCGGCGCGGCGCGGACGACGTCACTGCGGTCGTGCTCCTCGCGGCGCCCGAGGGCGTCGAGGTGATGGAGCGGGAACTGGCCGGGACGCCGGTCACCGTGGTCACGGCCTCGGTCGACGAGCGGCTGAACGAGAACGGCTACATCGTGCCCGGCCTCGGCGACGCGGGCGACCGGATGTACGGCACGGTCGACTAGGCGCTTCCACCGACATGCCACGGGCCCTGCGCTCACCCCGGCCGGGGTGAGCGCAGGGCCCGTGCGTTGTGTCAGCAGCCGGACGGCGCCGGGGCGGGCTTCGTCAGGGCGGTCAGGGCGGAGGCCGCCGCCTGGGGCGTGCTGAACGCCTTGAACGTCGTCCCGATGATCAGGTCGACGTCCGCCGTCTTCCGGGCGTCGGTCTTGGTCTGCGCCCCCGGCAGCTGCGTGCCGAGCACCGGGAACGTGCCGTTGGCGGCGGCCGGCGCACCCAGCAGGATGCCGGGCCCGGGGACCTTCTTGTCGTAGGCGGCGGTGGCGTTGCCGACCTTGCCGATGACGAAGCCGCGTTTCTTCAGCTCGTCTGCCGCCGACTTGGCCAGCCCGCCGCGCGGCGTCGCGTTGTAGACGTTGACCGTGATCTTCGCGGGCTTCGGGAGGACCTTCGCGGGCGCGGACGGCTTGGGCGAGGGGCAGTCGGTCGTGCGGTCGGCGGCGCTGGCCTGCTTGTCGCCGCCCGTGAAGACGTCGATGAGCTGCAGCGAGCCCCAGCCGACCAGCCCGAGGGCGAGCACGGAGGCGGTGGCCGCGACGATCAGCCTGCTGCGGCGGCGGGGGCGCCGCATGCGGGGGTACTTGTCACCCGTGATGCGGTACTTTCCGCCCATGCCGGGGGGAGTGAGCATGCTCATGGGCGCAGCGTAGTGCGACCCGGTGATGATGCCTATTTAATGATGGGCCGCTCGCACCCGTCCGAGTGCGAATGCACCCGAACGAACCCGGTGCGGGTCGAACACACCGGCGTGGGGTCTCAGCCGAGTTCGAGCACGCGGGCGTGGAGCACCTGGCGCTGCTGGAGCGCGGCGCGGACCGCCCGGTGCAGCCCGTCCTCCAGATACAGATCGCCCCGCCACTTCACGACGTGCGCGAAGAGGTCGCCGTAGAACGTCGAGTCCTCGGCGAGCAGCGTTTCGAGGTCCAGCTGGCCCTTGGTGGTCACGAGCTGGTCGAGGCGGACCGGGCGCGGCGCGACATCCGCCCACTGCCGGGTGCTTTCCCGGCCGTGGTCGGGATAAGGCTTCCCATTTCCGATGCGCTTGAAGATCACACGGAAAGCCTACCGGCCGGGAGCCCCCGGGCGCAGCCATGGAGGGCGACTGCGCGCCTGCCCGGGATGGCATACAGAGGTCTCATATGCCCTCATTCCGGAATTGGCACCCAGGGGCCCCGTCGGGTTCCCGTGTCCCCCGCGCGTCCCCGCATCTCTCCGCCCGTCTCCCACCCCGTCCCACCCCGTCCCGGCCCGCCGCGCCGGCTCCGGGGAGCCCGAGGGCGGCGGCGGACCCGGGAGGAACGCTCATCGCGTCTTCGCGGCGGCCTTGGCCGCCTTCGCGGCCTGTTTGGCCTCCTGCTTGAAGGCCCGGACCTCGGCCAGGGACTCGGGTCCGGTGATGTCGGCGACGGAGCGGCGCGAACCCTCCTCCCCGTACGCTCCGGCCGCCTCCCGCCAGCCCGGCGGCCGTACACCGAACTGCTTGCCCAGCAGCGCCAGGAAGATCTGCGCCTTCTGGGTGCCGAAACCGGGCAGGGCGTTGAGCCGCTTGCGCAGGTCGGCCCCACTCCCGGCGCCCGTCCACACCGCCTCGGCCACACCGTCGTACTGCGCCACGAGGTACTGGCACAGCTGCTGCACCCGCTTGGCCATCGAGCCGGGATAGCGGTGCAGGGCGGGTTTGGCGGTGAACAGCTCGATGAACGCCTCGGGGTCGTACGCCGCGATCTCGTGCGCGTCCAGATCGTCCCCGCCCATCCGCTGCGCCAGTGCGTGCGGTCCGGCGAACGCCCATTCCATCGGCACCTGCTGGTCCAGCAGCATGCCCACGAGGGCGGCCAGCGGACTGCGCGCGAGGAGTTCGTCCGCCTCCGGCTCCTGGGCGATCCGGAGCGTGATGTCTCGGCCCTGCTTGCTGTCGGTCATGGACCAGATGATTGCGAGCCAGGGGTGCCGCGGCCAGTGAAATCACCGCTGATGCAGTGGTTTGCAGCCGTTTGCCCGTCATGGGTGGTCGGCCGCGGCGGACCCCGGCCTCGTCCGTACGCGTCACACATCGCCCCCATCGTCGCCGATGGGCCGGATGACGACGGCCCGCGCGCGGGCACCAGCTCCCCGCTCCGCGTGAGTTCGTCGTTGAGCGCGCCCATGAAGGCGAACATCGCCCGTACGTCCTCCTCGCTCCAGGCCACCGCGCCGGCCTGCGGATTCCCGCGCATCGTCTCGTAGTCCGCCTGCGAGCCCTGCACCATCACCAGGTACTTCACGTGCCGCTCCCTCGTTCCGGCCGCCCGGTGCGGGCGGCTCCCACAGGGGACGCCGGAGCGGCGGGACGGCGCCCGGCACCGCGCCGGGGGAACCGGCGAGAGCCCGGAAGAACGCCCGGAACGGGGGAGCGGGGTCCGCGAACGGCGGGCGGTCAGCGCCCGTTCTGCGGCAGATGGGCCACGACATGGGAGTGGAAGCGCCCGACGGCGTCGTCGACGCTGCGGATGAACCCCGATTCGGCGTTGCCGCGCGAGGAGCCCATGCCCTTGAAGAGGGAGAGCCGGAAGCCGGTGATGCGGCTGCCGTCCCGGGGGAGCAGGTCGCCCGGTTCGGGCCGGAGCCTCTCCAGGGTGCCCCGGGGACCGCTGTGCTCTTCGAGGAGGGTCTCGACGTGCAGATCGGCGGGCGCCTCGGCCAGCTGGCGGAGCAGCCGCTTGGCCGTGACGAGGGGGTAGGCCCCCTCTGGCGGGGGGATCTCCATGGAGGTGCGCAGCTTCCCGGTCCGCAGGTCGGCGACGACATGGGTGATGCCCGGCGAACCGTCGACCCGCAGCTCGGCGGTGAGCCGCCCCTCCTCGCAGAGCCGGTCGGCGAGCGCGGCCCGCCGCGACTGGGCTGTGGTGCCGCGCCGGGCCCGCTGGACGGGGAGCGCCTTCTCGCCCAGTTCGCCGCCGAGCCGCAGACAGACCTGGCGGATCAGCCGCTCCCAGTTCTCGACCACCTCGACCGCGCGCTCGTCGCCCTGGCAGAGGGTCTCGGCGTCGATGCCGTTGCGGACGGGCACCCAGGAGGGGCCCATGTTCTGGAAGCCGTGGCAGCCGGAGTTCTCGTGCTGGAGGTAGTGCAGCAACTCCTGGAGCAGCCACGCGTGCGCGGCGTTGCCCACGCCCTCGTGCCGGATCAGCATGTGCGCCTGATGGGCCACCTCCGCCCACGACAGATGCCGCAGCGCGACCTTGTGCTTGCGCCGCCCGTCGATCTTGACGTCCACGAGCGGGCTGCCTTCGAGCGCGACGTCGTTGGACAACGTGATCACGGCCTCGTACCCGCGCCGCGCGGCGATGTCCATGTAGTTCTGCACCTGCTCGGAACGGAGCGCGTTCCCGTTCGTCTTCGTCTCGACGAGCGCGGTCCAGAGCTTCCCCGCCCGCTCCACCCGGATGATGCCGTCGGGCCGCTTCGGCGTCTCCCCGTGCGGAAGCGACACCTCGGTGAACGTCTGCATCCGCCCGGCCGGCGCCCCGAACCCGGCCGTCAGCCGCCGCCCGAACTCCGGCACCTGCGCCATGACCGACAACAGCACCGAAGTGGCCCGCACCTCCCGCTCCTTGTCGCTCTTGAGCGACGGCGCGGGGAAGAGCCGCGCATCGTGCCAGGAGTCGTTCTCCGCCAGCGACTTCCTGACCACGGCCGGAAGCGTCACCTTCTTCTTCGCCGTACGGGGCCCCCGCGCCCGCTTGGCCGGTGCGGCCGACCCGGACGCGGCGGCGGGGGCGGGGGCAGCGGGCTGCGCGGACGACTCGACGGCGACGGGCTCGGGTACGTGTACGGGTACGGGCTCGGGCTCGGGCTCGGAAGGCGACAACTCCACCCGCGGCGAGGGCACACCACCGACAACGCCTTCCTCTCCTCGCTCTCCTTCCCCTGCCCCCTCCTCTCCCTCCCCTTCGTCGTCCACATCGATGCCGAAGTCGGTGGCGAGACCGGCCAGCCCGGTCGCGTACCCCTGCCCGATGGCCCGGTACTTCCACTCGGAGCCCCGCCGGTACAGCTCACCGAACAGAAACGCACTCTCCTCCCCGGCCTCGGGAATGGAGAACCCGAGCAGCAGCTCCCCGGTGCGGTCGGCGACGGTCATACGGAGATCGTCCAGCTCCCCGAAGCGCGCGCCGCCGTAGCGGCTGGCGGCGACGACGAGACGGTCGACGTCGTCCGGAACGGCGGTCAGATCGAGGCTGATCCGGTCCTCGCTGCCACTGTCCGTGGGCGTCTTGCCCAGAAGCTGCACACTGCCGTCGGCAGCGGCCGGGTTGTTGTAGAAGAAGAAGTCGGCGTCCGAGCGGACCTTCCCGTTCGCGTCGAGCAACAGCACCGACACATCGGCGTCCCCGTCCCCCGCCGAACTGCTCCAGCTCAGACTCGCGACGACTGCCCCGGCCTCGTCACTGAGCTCCGCCAGCCCGACGTTGGCACCCTTGGTCATCTCCCGCATGCGATCCCCCACCCCGGACGCACGGCCGCGTCGGGGCACACCCTGGCAGCGGCAGCATCCTGCTCCGTGACACAGCGCCACCCGCTGCACACGAGAAGCACGGTAGCGGCCGAGTGAACTCCACGTGAAGGAATCGTGAACTCCGGCTGCTTCGGGGTCAGGTACGGCGGCCCGGTGCCCGTAAGGCAAAACCGCTCCACACGGGGCCCTGCCCCCGAGGCGTGCGCTTCGCCACCCTTCGCTACCCCCGCCGTACTTTCCGGCCACCAGCACGCCGCGTTGACCTGCGGAAACGCCGACGATCCCACCGACTCCGCGCGGCGGTCCGGGAGAGGGCCTGGCGCATCAAGTCCATGACGGGCCCGCGCTGTTCGACGAACCGGCGGATCCGCCCGGCCTCCGGCACGACGGACGTGCAGGGACGAGCGCGATCACGTCCGTCGTGCCCGCAGTGCCCGACGTGCCCGCAGTGCCCGTTGTGCCCGCAGCGCCCGACGATGCCCCGACGATCGCGTCTAGGAGGTGGGGCGTGGGACGCCGTGGAAGACCTGTTCGGTGTGCCAGGACCGGTGGCACGCCGCGATCCGGCTCGTGCCCGGCTGGGGGCCGATCAAGGGGCGGCCTGCCAGCGCCGTCACGTGCTCCCGGGCCGCCGGGCTTCGCCCGACGAACCCTTGCGACACCAGGATGCGGTGCCCTTCGCCGATGCCGAGGACGCCCTTGTCGAACAGCTTGTGATGCAGTGCGCACAGGCACAGCCCGTTGTCGACGGCGTCCGGACCGTCGAACGCCCACCAGCGCACGTGCGCGGCCTCCAGCCCGACCGGCATCGCGCCGATTCTGCCGTCGTAGCCGCAGAACGCGCACTGGTACTCGTAGGCGGTCAGCACCATCTCCCGCATCCGCCGGTCCCGTTGCCGCCGCCCGGCCGGGAGCGGTCCGGATTCCACCGGCTCCAGCTCCAGGCCCACCGCCTCGCGCAGCTCTCCGTGGAGCGACGGCGGGAAGTGCTGATCGAGCAGCACCCGGGCGATCCGGCCGAGCAGTGACGGCTCACGGCGCAAAGCCTCCCGCAGCTCCGGCACCAACCGGCCCGCCGCGCCCGTCGCCCGCAGTTCCAGTACTCCGGTGCCGGGGCTGCCCGGCCCTCGGTCGGTACGCACTTCCCACACCCCGTCGCTGACCAGATGGTGGAAGGGGTAGGCGGGCGTCGTCCTGTTGGCCG
Source organism: Streptomyces sp. NPDC057682 (assembly GCF_042799575.1). Classification (NCBI taxonomy): domain Bacteria; kingdom Bacillati; phylum Actinomycetota; class Actinomycetes; order Kitasatosporales; family Streptomycetaceae; genus Streptomyces; species Streptomyces sp. NPDC057682. The sequence continues at coordinate 579,849 of NZ_JBHVIN010000001.1, forward strand.
GCCCGTACTCGACGAGCAGCCGCTTCAGATCCTCCTCCACCGCGCTGTACCGCAACTCGCCGTCGGCATCCTCCCTGAACCGCCCGAGGGCGTACAGGAGCAACAGAGGCTTGTGCGGAGCCCGTGCCCCGTTCCCGGCCCACTGCCTCAGCTTCGCCGCGCGCTCCACCCAGTCCATGACCGGCGATCGTAGCGACGCCCCGTCGAGGAACAGCGGTCCGAACAACGTCGAAGGGCCCCGCAGCAAGCTGCGGGGCCCTTCGACGTATTGCCCGGTGAGAGCAATGGCGGAGGATACGAGATTCGAACTCGTGAGGGGTTGCCCCCAACACGCTTTCCAACTGTTCGTATGGATGTCCGGACGAGTTCGCCTGCGTCCTGACCTGCGATGTGGTGGCCGATGTCCGAGCGCTTGGACCCTCACGAACGGAGCTGACTGCAACCCAAACTGCAACCCTCCAGCAGGTCAGTCAGCGGATGTCAATCTCCTAATCGGCGCCCGTGAGTCGTGGGGAACGGGTCAGATCAGGCGCCCCTCTTCCTCGGGGCTTCGGCGCTGTGCGCCTACCTGCGAGGCTGGCGCGGGAGCCAGGGCTGCTGCATCCCACTCGTAGCGCGTGCTGTCGACACGGGCCAAGAAGTCCTTGTGGCTCCGCTTCGTGGCATCGAGCAACTCATGCCATGTGCGACGGCTGATGCGAGGGTCGCTGTTCAGCGATGATTGATTTCCAAAGTTCAACTTATCGGCATGGTCCACCACAAAGGTGAGGCGTCGGATCGGGAACTGATTTCCCAACTCTGGGTTGGAATCTAGGAATTTGGTCAGCGCCTCAAGATAACCCAAGGCATTCAGGTACTCATCGTCCTTCAGGTGGTGGTCCATGCGCTTGATCTCTACGATCCAGAGAATGCCTGAATCGTGTAGCAATACGAAGTCCGGTTCCTTGGCCTTGGTGTCGATGGCCGTAGTGATCAGGCGAATTCCGGTATTCTTGTGGTACCAGGATTCGAAGCTTGCGCGCACGCGTTTTAGGGACTCATTCATTCCGAGGGGAGTCCACTCGGGTGCAAGAATCCACGGGGCCTGCTCGATCAACTCTTGGAGTGGGCGCTCTAGAGTTTGGCGGTCGTCAATCAACGACTCAAGCTTCGCGACAACCTCCAGCCGTTCTGCGGCCACTTGGCCAAGGGAGTACATCTCGGCAATGCGGGCCTTTTTAAACAGGTCCATGACGGCGTCGACGGTGGTCTCAGTGGTCTTAGACACTTCCCGCAGGGCTTCAAGAAGGCTGCGGTGAGGGGCGAGGGATTCCGCAAGATTGGCGATCCTCGCGACTTGCTCTGGATTATCCAGTGAGTCCGGATCGACATCCTTGACAAGAAGTTCGGCCGCCTCGGTCACGGCCTCGCGGTAGACGGGATCGCCCGGTGCTGACTTCATTAGCTTTTCAGGCAGGCCAGACTTCTTCATGAAGACTCTCGTCTTCTCCTGCCGTGCAACCTCGTCGCTCCGCTTGGCAAGTTCCTTCACAAGCTTCTTCCCCCAAGCGGACAAGGCTTCGCCCAAATCTGACGACCAAATGATGTCTTGGCGGTCGGACCTGATTAGATCTTCATCTTTGTCTAGCCACTCTGCGTGCAATTCGCCGACGATGTAACTGCGCAGCTTGAACTCGCCTGTAAATCCTGCCCCGATTCCGAACTCTCGGGTCTGTGCAACGAACTTTCCGCGTGAATAGATCCGTACGCCAGCCATGTACTCATCTTTGTACGGCTTTGCGCTGTATGCCACGTACCCTTTCACGGCAAGAAAACCTCCGTTGTAGGGGACGGGCCTATTTTCCAAGTCGATCCGAGTATTCGTCATCAGGTCGACTTTTAGGTGGCCGAGAACGAACGATTCATGCCTGTTGGCCGAATTTGTAACCTCAACCTTCCAGTCTTTCCGTTCTAGGCCGAAGCGAGCAGAAAGTTGGCGATCCAGGTCTTCCTTCGCGGGAACCCGCTTACGTGAGAAGTCGCGGAGCTTCACGGTTGTGCCGCGGTCCCTCGACCAGGTCCCATCGAGCTGCCCAGGCGCCGGATTATAGTCACGATCGGTATCAGTCAGCATATCCGGGAGGTGCAGAATGATATGGGAGATTGCATATCCGTGCTCAGTCTGGGGCCCACCGGCCGAGATGATCTCTACTGTCTTGCAAATCCCGAATGGTGCCAGTTTGCCGATTCCCTTACGCCCCATGACGGGGCGCTTCCTTTCTCGGGATACATCGCCCCCGCCTGGCCTGGTCCGTCGATCTGCCCCTACGGTCAGGTAATGAGCGTTCATTTCGGCGCGGGTCATACCGTGCCCGTCATCTTTGATGACGATCTCAAGTTGAGACGATGCCGTCGGAAGTTTCGGATCGTAGAGGAAGACCCCCCAGGGCAAGGAGATGTCAACTTTCTCGGCATCGGCGTCGTAAGCGTTAGAGATGAGCTCTGCCAACACGGCGGAAACCCGGTCGTACAGCTTGATTCCCAATTTGTCGATCGTCAAGCGACTGATCTTCATCGTGTAGGGATGCTTTTCGCCACCGCTGCCTTCGCTGCCCGCGCCAGCGCGATCACCCAAGGGCAACATCTGAGCTGAGTCCGACATGACTCCCCCCTAAGATCGATGCGTACGGATTTACACTGTGCATGACGATCCATCACGCTCGCTACCCGTAGAGGGGTTCGAGCCACTCAACTAGAGGGGTTCGAGCCACTCAAACCATGGTCATCTAAGCCTGCGGTGCGCTAGCATCCCCGTGTGAAGCCAACAGCCATCGACCTGTTTGCCGGCGCTGGTGGAGCTACTAGAGGGCTCCGCGACGCCGGGTTCGATGTGCGCGGAGCAATCGAGTTGGACGCCAATGCTGCTCAGACATACCGGATAAATCACCCTCAAACGTACCTGTTGGAAGCGGACATTCGTACGGTGAGTGCCGTGAGTCTGCGTCGAGTCTTGGGCATGCAGCTCCGGGAGCTTGACCTTCTAAAGACCTGCCCGCCATGCCAAGGGTTCTCAACCCTGGCGTCGGGTCAGGGGCTTGAGGATGAGGACAGGAATGATCTCGTCTACCACACGGTTCGATTTGTCCGAGCCTTCATGCCGAGGGCCGTGCTGCTTGAGAATGTTCCTGGGCTCGAGCGCGATTCACGATTGGAATCCATTCGCGATTCTCTTTCCTCGTTGGGTTATGTGAGCAGAACGTTCCGATTCGAAGCCTCACAATTTGGTGTGCCTCAGCGCCGTAAGCGGCTCATCATGATTGCCCTCCGGGGGCGTCGCTTGGAGATTCCGGTTGATGTTGGCGACATTGTCCCCGAATTTATTGCGGCTGCACCTGCGAGCATTGCCTTTCAGGAGGTTGCCGCTTCGCGGCGCGCGGAAGATCCACTTCGTAGGCACCGGGCGCACAGCGAGAAGGTCCGCGCTAGAATGGCTGCGATTCCCATAGGTGGGGATCGGTTCGATCTGCCGGAGGAGCATCAGCTGGACTGTCATAAGAGGATTTCGCGCCGTAGCGCTACGGCCTCTTACGGACGCATCAAGCTTTCCGAGCCTGCGCCCACAATGACGACTCGCTGTACAACTCCGGCGTGCGGATCTTTTATTCACCCAACTGAAAATCGCGGCATCACTCTTAGGGAAGCGGCGTCGATTCAGACATTTTCGACGAATTACGATTTCGTTGGAGACTATGGCTCCATTGAGCGGCAAATCGGAAACGCGGTGCCTGTGCGGATGGCCAAGACGCTCGGCGTTGCGGTGAGGCGACTGCTCGGGGAGCAGTAGCGCCTCACTCATTCAGCTTCTTCAGCGTTGCCGCTCCAGAGTGAGGATGGCCTTGGCGATTGACGTCATGCGGTTCGGACTGCACCGGGCCTTGCGGAAGATTCGCCAGGACTTCAGGCAGGCGACGCCGCGTTCGACTGGCGACCGTGCCGCGGCCAGGGCACGATTCAGGGTCTTCTCGGTCGGCGTGAGCTCCCGCAACGGCCTGCGCTGGATGCCCGTGGTCAGCCCGGGCCCGCCGCCCTGGTAGGCAAGATCCGCCAGGATGGAGACGCCCTGGCGCTCGCAGATCCGGATGATCCGGTGAGTGCGGGCGGCGGTCAGGTCATGGGTGCGGCCGGGAAGGGCGGGCGAGAGCCGCAGCAGCCGGCCGTCGGGGTCGGTGATGACCTGCACGTTCACTCCGTGGTGCCGGTGCTTGTGGGAGTAGTCGGCCCGACCGTCGCCGACCCGGTCGCACTCGGCAAGGGTGCCATCGAGGAGGACGAAGTCGGGTTCGTGTTCGGGGAGCGTCTTCAGCAGGCCCGGCGCACGCTCGGCGAGCAGGTCGACGACTGCGCTGGTGTAGGCGTGGGCGGTGGACTCGCTGATCCCGAACCCGGCGGCGATCTTCGCGAGGGTGGTGTGTTCGCGTAGGTACACCAGTGCCACCATCGCGCGCTGGGACGGACGAGCTTGCAGCGCCGGTCGCCCTCACGGGTGACGATCAGCATCGTGACCCACTCCACGAGTGCATGCGGAAGGTCGAGTGCGGCAGGATGGATGACCAACGAGGCCCCCGAGCAACGTGATTGAGACGTCAGACATCTCGATCAACAGCCCGGGGGCCTCGCTCGTTGCGCTTCACCGCTCGTCACCCGATCGGTGGCCACCTCGAAGAAGCTCATTGATGGGGCGGCGTGAGACCCCTCGTTCTACTGGAGCGTCGCCCTCATCGCCAGGGCAACGCATCGCCCCGACTCACCTCAGCTGTCAGTTCGCGATCTTGAAAAACTCGTGGGTGCCGATTGTGTCGGTCAACAGGCCAGCGACCTTCGCACTGCGTCTACTAGCGATGTCGCACGCACATCGTCGGGACCGCCGATGATGTGGTTCATCGCGTAGCCGAAGGCGATGCCGTGCTTCGGGTCGGCAAACCGCAGGAAGCCTCCGCAGCCGGTGTGGCCGAAGGAGTTAGGGCCGGCTACGGGGGTTTACCTCAGTAGGCAGCATGTATCTGGAGCTGAGCCGACTCGGCACCACCACCTGGGCCACACCGCCGCCCTGCTCCTTGGTCGCCGATGTGAGGGCCCCCGGATCGAGCAGGCGTAACGCCGTCCACCTCGCCGATCAGGGGGGGGCGTACGTGCGCGCGAGTTCCGCGCACGGTGCCGATGCCGTCAGAGGTCGGGAGCTCCACAGCCTGGACCTTGGGTGAATTGAAGTTGATCTCGGCTGGGTCGGTGACCTGAAACGTCGTGTCACTGAACGAGTTCGGGTTGCGCCAGGTGGCGACCAGTTCGCGGAGCTTCGGGGGTTTCTCCGGTGGTAAGCCGGTGAGGTCGACCTCGGGCTGCTGATTCACCAGTGGGGCGGCGATCTCGTCGGCGAAGCCCACTCCGTTCCGCTTCAGAGTCACATCTGGCGATTTGGTGGACGGCCGGATGCCGAACGTCCAGAGTCGTAGTTGTGGCTGCCGGGTCGGGCGACGGGCGTAGCGTATTCCGCAAATCGAAGGTGAGGCATGGACAGCAACGAGTACGACGAGTTCACGGCCAAGGTCAGGGTTCCGAAGGGTGCCCGTCTTGCGCGGTCAAGGAAGACCGAGGGCGCTTACCGCGGCATCACTGACCCCGGCACCGATCAGATGGGGCAAGCCGAGATCTTTCTGATGGAGAAGAACGAGCCGGATCCGGTGGCGACGTACCTACAGGGTTGGCCCGAATCTGACCTCTATGAGTCGGAGGCGCGAGCGCAGGAGCGTCGAGAGAACGCGGAATTTCTCGCAGACGTGCTCGTCCAGGTCGGCCTCAGATTGGCGGAGAAGGCTGCTCCGCATGTCAGGAAGTGGTGGTCTGAACAAGCGTTTCCGGCAGTGAAGTCGAAGTGGAAGGACCAGAAAATCCTGTCCGTCCGGCCGACATGGAGCAGCGTGGTACGACATCGCCCGAGTGACCGCCGGTCTGGGGCCGAGGGGGACCTACAGGAAGCCGTCATCCTCCCGGGCGATCAGCGGACGACCATGAGCAGTGCGGAGGCGCGGAAGAGGATCGAGGCGGCTGTGGTAGCCAGGCTGTACAGCGATGGGCAGCTACGGTTGGTACGCGATGCCCGGGTTGTAGAGGAGGGAGAGCACGGTCCGGTGGATATGGGGGCCACGAGTGATCTCACGCCGCAGCGCATCGGGGAACAAATCACGTTGATGCTCGAGGCGAACCATTCGCTGCTGGGCAAGGACACCCTGGCCGAACTCGGGAAGCTCATCGCGGGAATCCGCGCCAATGGCGATGCTGTTGCTCTTCCTGGAGCAGAAGGCGCGATGTCGCATGACTACGGCAACGACTGACGAGGGCGACCGCGGGATACCTGAGACTTGCGTGGCGAGTCCGACTGTGGCGGGTGCCAACGAGCATTGCCGCTCATGGTTTCAGGTCTCGTGTAACGTCAGGCGTCTCAGCTTTCATGGTGCTCGTCGCTGTGCAGGATGGCCGCTCTGGCTGTCCAGGCCAGGATGCTCTGCCCGCGAATGGAGAGCCCGAGCCGGTTCCAGTGGAAGATCACGTGGTAGCTGAGCACCTGTCGTAGCCCGCGGTGGAGTGTTCCGTCTTGGACGCCATCGGCGAGGGCTTGGCCGGCGCTGTGAAACGCGGCGACCCACTCGGCGACGGGTTCCAGCGGACCTCCGGGGCGCAGCAGGACGTCGCTGTCGGCGATAAGCAGGGTACGAATCTCCTGGGCTCGAGCGTCGAGTCGCTCCTGCGGAACGTCACTGAGCCTTTTCCATCTTCACTCTGAGCTGGCCAGATGCAGGGTGAGGACAGCTTGGACGAGTGCGGTGATGCGGGTCGTGGAGCATCGGATCCTGCGCAGGAGGCGCCAGGACTTGAGGGTGGCCATGGCCTGTTCGACCAGGGCGCGGATCTTCGCGTGGGACCGGTTCACCGCCTGCTGACCTGTGGAGAGGGTGTGCCAGCGTCCCCAGTACGGGATGCGGATGGTTCCGCCGGCGCCGCGGTAACCCTTGTCTGCCCAGCACGTGACGTCGACCGCGGCCAGGGCGTCTATGACGCCGTGCTCGCGGGCCGCGCGGACGTCGTGGACGGCGCCGGGTAGGGCCGGGGAGGCCCACAGCAGCCGGCCGAAGGGATCGGCGAGGACTTGCACGTTCATGCCGTGCTTCCTGTGCTTGCCCGAGTGTGCGCCGTGAGGCGCTTGCTGTTCGAGTGGAGGTGAAAGGCCACCACCATCGTCCTGTCGCAGCAGGGCGGTTGAAGCTGGGGGCAGCCTGATCCGGGAGTGCCGGGGAGGGCGGGAAGCAGCCCCGACAAAGCCGGGACGTGCCAGTACTGCCAGATGGTGCGGGTCCGGCGAGCGAGACGGAGAGGAGTACGCGAGGAACCGGCGTCTACGCCTCCTTAAGGCACGCCAGCTCGAACCTGGTGGATGTGGGCTGGATGCGGTGCGTCCCTGCTGGATATTCGGCTGGCGGGGACTTTCCGCGCGGTTTATTTCGGTCGCGCGGGGAGGCCACGGTGAAGTGCTGCGGGGTAGCCGTGGCGAGGCCGCGGGGGCATAGCCGGGCTCCTACTCCGACGATCGAACAGTGAGTGAACACGGGAACCGTCCCGGTATCGCCCTCAAACCGTGCGTCCAGTGCGGTGGGAGGGCTGGGTCCACCGTCGGCCGATCGGGCCGGGACGGGGCGGAGCCGCCGTAGTACTCCGAGCCGGGGAGAGCCCGGCACATGGGGAAGGGCGGCAGCGGTTTCGAGAAGGGAAGGAGGCTGCAATGCCGAAAGACGCACCGCTGAACAGCGGTGCTCCCGAGGCCCCGATGGGGCCTCGCCAGCGGGTATCGGGGATGCAGACCAAGCTTCACCGTTGGGCAGCGGCCGACCCTGGCCGCAGGTTCGACGATCTGTTCAACCTCGTGTGCGATCCGGCGACGCTGCTTGTCGCGTTCGAACGGGTCGCGGGCAACAAGGGGGCCGGATCCCCGGGCGTCGACGGCCTCACGGTCGTCAACGTCGAGCGGGAACTCGGCCTCCCGGGCTACCTGGAGGACCTGCGACGCGTACTGAAGACGGGTGAATTCCGTCCCTTGCCGGTGCGCGAGCGCAAGATCCCCAAGCCCGGCGGGAGCGGGAAGGTGCGCAAGCTCGGCATCCCGACCGTGACCGACCGGGTGGTCCAGGCGGCGCTCAAGCTGGTGCTGGAGCCGATCTTCGAGGCCGACTTCCTGCCGGTCTCCTACGGTTTCCGGCCCATGCGGCGCGCACACGACGCGATCGCCGAGATCCACCGCTACGGCACCAGCGGCTATCGCTGGGTGCTGGATGCGGATATCGAGGCGTGCTTCGACTCCATCGACCACACGGCCCTGATGGACCGAGTGCACGTGAGAGTCAAGGACAAGCGCGTGCTGCGGCTGGTCAAGGCGTTCCTCAAGGCCGGCGTCCTCACCGAGGCCGGCGACCGCGAGAACACCATGACCGGCACCCCGCAGGGAGGCATCCTCTCCCCGCTGCTGGCGAACATCGCCCTGTCCGCGCTCGACGAGCACGTGATGGAGCTGTGGGAGCCAGGCGGGAGGATGTCCACCAGAGGCAGGCGGGCACACCATCGTCTCCACAGCCGCCCGAACTGGCGCATCGTCCGCTACGCGTGCGACTTCGTCGTCCTGGTCGACGGCGCCCGTGACGACGTCGCCCGCCTGCGCGAGGACATCGCCGACGTACTGCACCCTCTCGGGCTGAGGCTGTCACCGGCCAAGACTCAGATCGTGCACATGTCGGACGGGTTCGACTTCCTTGGGTTCCACATCCAGTGGCGCCGCAAGCGGGGCTCGAACAAGTGGTACGTCTACACCTTCATCGCCAAGAGGCCCATCCGGCAGCTGAAGGAAAAGATCCGTGCCCTGACGAACAGAACGTCGCAGCAGGACCCGGGGACCGTGCTGAAAAGGATCAACTCGATTCTGCGCGGCTGGGTCAACTACTTCAAGCACGCGGTATGCAAGACCACGCTGAAAGCCCTGGACCAGTTCGTATGGCGACGGGTGACCAGCTGGTGGATAGTGCTGCATCGCTGGAGGTGGAAGGACGTCCGCCGACGCTTCACCGACCGCAACGGCCGGTGGCACAAGCTCTCGGTGGACGGGATCGAACTGTTCCCCATGGTCTCGACCGCGGTCACCCGCTACCGATACCGGGGCAACACGATCCCCAACCCCTGGACACTCAACCACGCCTGAACGGCAGAGACCGTGGAGAGCCCGGTGCGGTGAGAGCCGCACGCCGGGTTCGGCGAGCGGCACGGAGAAACGGACCGATGGCAACACCGGCACCGCGCTCCGTGCCGACTCAACAGAAGGGGCGGTCGGCAGCGATGCGGTCGATCGGTAGCAGCGTGCCGTCCAACAGTACGAACGCCTTCATCGACGCGGCGCGAGCCGCCTCGGCAAGAGTTGGAGCGAGGGAGGCCAGGAGGTCGACGGCCTCCGTGACGTAGCGGTGGGCGGTGGTCGTGCCGATGCCGAAGCCTGCGGCGAGCTGGGCGTAGGTGTGCCCCACCCGCAGGTGGGCGAGTGCGAGCAGGGCTTGGCGGCCCGGGCTCAGCCGTCGCCACCGGGACCCGATCGCCCGGCGACGCCCGCGCAGATGCTGTGCGAGGAAGCGCAGGGAAGAGCTGGACACGTCGGCGCCGGACGGGTAGACAAGCATGCGAAGCCTCTGGTGGAGAAGGTTCTCTTGGTCGAAAACCCATCTACCAGGGGCTTCATCCTGTTGTCAGCCCAACTGGACAGCGCGCGGGGCAGGTTGAAGAAGGCTCAGTTGCCGAGCTCGTATGATCTCGCGATGAGGATCTGGACGGAGCACCCTGCCAAGGCAGACGTCGAAGCTGTCGTTCGCCGCTACTTCAGCCTGCTCCGAGCCGGAAGGATCCCTGAGGCCGAACAGCTCATTGATCACTACCCGGTCCATCATGTGCTCAAGTCGCTGTGGACCGGGTCCGTCGAAGCAAGCGCCGATGGGGACGAGGCCGGAAGCCCTCCTGTCGACGGGTGGGAGCAGGATCTGTCCTGGCTTGGCGAACTGAATCTCGCAGATTTCCACTGGGACCGCACCGGCAGCCATGTCTACGTTGAGATCACCTACCACGCGCAGATCATCGAAGTGGCATTGGGCTTTCGGGTCAGGCCCACCGACACTGGCTGGGTCATCACGGGACCGGCCACGTACTGGTAGGACACGCGAAAGAGCAGCACGATCCAGGTGTCGGCGCAATCCGCCCGCTGGCGGACCGTGACACGCTGTCGATCAAGGACCCGGCAAGCCCGAGCACCCCCGGTAACCTGCATCCTCAGGTTGGAAAAGACTCACTGCCATCAGTTGGGGGTGTCCTTGCTCGTGTCTGGGTAGCGATCTCAGGGGCCGCGAAGCTTCCGCTGGGCATCCTATTTCGTCGCTCTGGCAGTGAGGATGTGGCCGGTCTCTCTGCCCCGGTGCGGCCCGCAGAGTGCCGAGAGGCCGCATGTGGGTGACCCAGGAGGATCTTGGACTCGATGTGGCCGACGACCTCGCCCCGGCAGCCATGATCATTGGCGGCTAGAGGCCGACCACAGAAGTCCACGGCTGCCTGCCATGTGCAACTGAGACCAAAACTGAGACCACGCACGTCGAAGGGCCCCACCGCGAACGATGAGGCCCTTCGACAACGTGCCCGGTGAGGCACTGGCGGAGGATACGAGATTCGAACTCGTGAGGGGTTGCCCCCAACACGCTTTCCAAGCGTGCGCCCTAGGCCACTAGGCGAATCCTCCGCCGCAAACAATACAAGACGTTGAGGAGTGCTCGCGAACCCGTTCCCCGGGGGAGGGGTCCGTGGGCCTCGGGAGGGGGGCGCGGGGGCCGGGGAGGTGGACTTGCGGGGGTGGGGATCGGCTAAGGTGGGCGTCAGCCCCTCACGTGGCGCTATCTGACTGAACTCCCCCAGGGCCGGAAGGCAGCAAGGGTAGGTTGGCTCTGGCGGGTGCGTGGGGGGCCCTTGTGTTTCCCGGGGTCCGTGGCCCGGTGCCGCGCCGGCCTCCGGGGCCGGGTGTCCGGTCCGGGGCCGGTTGTCAGTCGGTCCCGATAACCTCGTAGGTGTGTCGTCCCTTGCGCTGTACCGCCGCTACCGCCCCGAGTCGTTCGCCGAGGTCATCGGTCAGGAGCATGTCACTGACCCGCTCCAGCAGGCCCTGCGGAACAACCGGGTCAATCACGCGTACCTGTTCAGCGGTCCGCGCGGCTGCGGCAAGACGACCAGTGCGCGCATTCTCGCCCGCTGCCTGAACTGCGAGCAGGGGCCGACGCCGACGCCGTGCGGGGAGTGCCAGTCGTGCCAGGACCTCGCGCGCAACGGGCCGGGGTCGATCGATGTGATCGAGATCGACGCCGCGTCGCACGGTGGTGTGGACGATGCCCGTGACCTGCGGGAGAAGGCGTTCTTCGGGCCCGCGTCCAGTCGTTACAAGATCTACATCATCGACGAGGCGCACATGGTCACCTCGGCGGGGTTCAACGCCCTGCTGAAGGTGGTCGAGGAGCCGCCGGAGCATCTCAAGTTCATCTTCGCCACGACCGAGCCCGAGAAGGTCATCGGCACGATCCGCTCGCGCACCCACCACTACCCGTTCCGCCTCGTCCCGCCCGGCACGCTGCGCGAGTACCTCGCGGACGTCTGCGGGCGGGAGAACAGCTCCGTCGAGGACGGGGTCCTCCCGCTGGTCGTGCGGGCCGGCGCCGGTTCCGTACGTGACTCGATGTCGGTCATGGACCAGCTGCTGGCCGGCGCGGGCGACGAGGGTGTGACGTACGCCATGGCGACGTCGCTGCTCGGTTATACGGACGGCTCCCTGCTCGACTCGATCGTGGACGCCTTCGCGGCGGGCGACGGGGCCGCGGCCTTCGAGGTCGTGGACCGGGTGATCGAGGGCGGCAACGATCCGCGCCGCTTCGTCGCCGACCTTTTGGAGCGGCTGCGCGACCTCGTGATCCTCGCCGCCGTGCCCGACGCCGGGGAGAAGGGCCTCATCGACGCACCGGCCGACGTGGTCGAGCGGATGACGGCCCAGGCCTCCGTCTTCGGCGCCGCCGAGCTGAGCCGCGCCGCCGACCTGGTCAACGAGGGGCTGACGGAGATGCGCGGCGCGACCTCGCCGCGCCTCCAGGTCGAGCTGATCTGCGCCCGGGTGCTGCTCCCGGCCGCCTACGACGACGAGCGTTCCCTGCAGGCCAGGCTCGACCGGCTGGAGCGGGGCGCCTCCTTCGCCACCACCGGCCCCGGGCCCGCGATGGGGTACGTCCCCGGGCCCGAGGCGCTGGCCCACGCACCGGCTCCGGCCGCGCCGCAGCACCACGCTCCCGCCGCCGCCTCCGCTTCCGCCCCCATGGGCCACCCGGACCCCGGATCGGGCCCCGCCGCCGCGCGCGCCGCCGTCCGCGGCGACGCGCCCCCGCCCGCCCCGGCCCAGGCGGCCCCCGCCCCGGCCCCGGCACCCGCCCCCGTGCAGCCCCCGCCCGCCGAGGCGCCGGCCGCGCAGCGGCCCGGGGCCTGGCCCACCGCTGCCGCCGCACCCGAGCAGGGCCGCAGGCCCGGAGGCTGGCCGACCGCCGCCGCCCCGGGCCAGGCCCCGGTGCCCCAGGCCGCCCCCGCCCCGGCGGCTCCCGTGCCCGCGGCGTCCGCACCGGCACCCGCCGCCCCCGCACCGGGCATGGCCCAGGGAGCCGGACAGGTGCGCGCCATGTGGCCCGACATCCTGGAGGCGGTCAAGGGCCGCCGACGTTTCACGTGGATCCTCCTCAGTCAGAACGCCCAGGTCACCGGCTTCGACGGCACCACCCTGCAGATCGGCTTCCTCAACGCCGGTGCCCGCGACAACTTCGCGAGCAGCGGCAGCGAGGAGGTCCTGAAGCAGGCCCTCGCCGAGCGGTTCAACGCCCAGTGGAAGATCGAGGCGATCGTCGACCCGTCCGGCGGCGCCGGACAGCCCCCGCAGACCGGAGGCGGCCGGCCCTCCGCGCCTCCGCCGCCCGCCGCTCCCCAGCGTCAGGCACCCCCGCCGCCCCAGCAGTCCTACGAGCCCCGCCCGCCCGCGCCCGAGCGCCCGCAGCCCCCCTCCGGCGGACCGGCTCCGGAACCGGCCCCTCCGGCGTACACCGCCCCCGAGCCGCCCCGCGCGGTCGCCCCCGAGGACGACACCCCCGAGGCCGACGACCCCGACCTCGTCGACTCCGCCCTCTCCGGCCACGACCTGATCGTCCGCGAGCTGGGCGCCACGGTCGTCGAGGAGTACACGAACGAGTAGGGCGCCCGGCCCACCCGCGTGGGCCGCCCGCCCCGTGTCCACGGACCGGTTGGCGTCAAGGGCGGCGCGCCTCGGCGGCTAGGCTGCACCCCGTGAAGGTCCTCGTCATCGGCGGCGGCGCCCGCGAACACGCCCTGTGCCGCTCTCTGTCCCTCGACCCCGACGTCACCGCTCTGTACTGCGCTCCCGGCAACGCCGGCATCGCAGAGGTGGCCGAACTGCGTCCGGTCGACGCCCTCGACGGCGCCGCCGTCGCGAGCCTCGCGACCGAGCTGGGCGCCGGGCTGGTGGTCGTCGGCCCGGAGGCGCCGCTCGTCGCCGGGGTCGCCGACGCCGTGCGCGCGGCCGGTATCCCGTGCTTCGGCCCGTCCGGGAAGGCGGCCCAGCTGGAGGGGTCCAAGGCCTTCGCCAAGGACGTCATGGCCGGTGCGGGCGTTCCGACCGCCCGCAGCTACGTCTGCACCACGCCCGCGGAGATCGACGCCGCGCTGGACGCCTTCGGCGCCCCGTACGTGGTCAAGGACGACGGCCTCGCCGCCGGGAAGGGCGTCGTCGTCACGGACGACATCGAGGCCGCCCGCGCCCATGCGCTGGCCTGCGACCGCGTGGTCATCGAGGAGTACCTCGACGGCCCCGAGGTGAGCCTCTTCGCGATCACCGACGGCACCACCGTGCTGCCGCTCCAGCCCGCCCAGGACTTCAAGCGCGCCCTCGACGGCGACCAGGGCCCGAACACCGGCGGCATGGGTGCCTACTCCCCGCTGCCGTGGGCCGATCCGAAGCTGGTCGACGAGGTCATGGAGACGGTGCTCCAGCCCACGGTCGACGAGCTGCGCCGCCGCGGGACGCCGTTCTCGGGTCTGCTGTACGCGGGCCTGGCGATCACCTCGCGCGGGGTGCGGGTCATCGAGTTCAACGCCCGGTTCGGCGACCCGGAGACCCAGGTGGTCCTGGCCCGTCTGAAGACCCCGCTGGCCGGTGTCCTGCTGGGGTCCGCCAACGGCACCCTGGACGAGCTCCCCGCGCTGAAGTGGCGCGACGAGGCCGCCGTGACCGTGGTCATCGCCTCCCACAACTACCCGGGTACGCCGCGAACGGGTGATCCCATCGAGGGGCTCGACGAGGTCGCGGCGCAGGATGCCCCGCACGCGTACGTCCTGCACGCCGGGACGCGGCTCGACGGCGGGACGGTCGTCAGCGCGGGTGGCCGGGTGCTCTCCGTGACCGCGACCGCCAAGGACCTCGCGGGCGCCCGCGAGCGCGCGTACGCCGCCGCGGCCCGGATCCGGCTCGACGGTTCCCAGCTCCGTACCGACATCGCGAAGAAGGCCGCGGAGGCCTGACCGGTCCCGTGCCGCGGCCCTGCCCCGGCCTCCTGACCACCACTGACGCGCTGCTGCCCCATGGGCCGCGGCGCGTCAGCACCTTTGCCCAAAGCCATTCCATCGAGTGACGGCTGAGCCATCCGGATGACGCTCGTCGAAGCCCCAACTAGGGTGCGGCGCAAGCGTTCCGGCACTTGGCCCACCGGCATTGCGATGTCAGTGACGGGTGCCACAGTGGGGGAGTGAGCAACACCGCCGTGGGGGCAGAGGGGGTGACGTCCGGCCGTGTCCGTTACCGGTACAGGTGAGGAGCTGGGTGCGCAGGCGGCGCGCACCCGTGCGCTCGCCCTGCTGCGCATCCGCAGCAGGGCGACGGCAGCGGCTCTGCTGCCGGCCGCGTGCGCCGTGGTGCTGTTCGCCGCCGGCGCGCAGGGCTTCGCGGAGGGCGGCGGTTGGGACGCTGCCCGATGGGCGGTGACGGCCTGTGCCGTGGTCGTCCTACTGGTCGCCGCGGCCGTCGCGCTCGCGGTCGTCCGCGCGAAACCCGCGGTGAGCCCGACCGTCCCGCTCAGCGAGGCGGCCGCCCCCGATCTCTACCGGCTGGTCCGCGATCTGGCGGAGCGGCTGGGAGTGCCCGCGCCCTCGGCGATAGCCCTGACGCCCGACTGCGACAGCTGGCTGGAGGACCGCACGCATCCGGCGGCCGAGCAGGCCGTCCGGGCGGCCTCGGGCGGTTCCTCCGACGGCTCCCCGGACGGCGCGGGCCGGCGGACGGGACCGCGGCGCAGGACCCAGGCCGCGCCCGTGCTGGTCATCGGCTCGCCGTTCCTGTGGTGGATGCGCGTCGCCGAGCTGCGGGCGGTGCTCGCACCGGTCGTCGCGGGCACCGGCCCCTCCGCCCACCCCGACATAGCCGCGGCCCGCCGTTTCGTGCGCGGTCTGGACGGTGCCGTGGCGGACGCCGCCGCACCCGCCCCGGGGCCGCTGCGCGCCCTCCTGAGGCTTCCGCGCCTGCTGACCGGCCGGATCGCCCGGCTGCTGCTGCGCAGCTGCCGGGGCCACGCGGCGGAGATGGAGCGCGGGGTCGCGGCCGCCGCGTCGACGCGCGCCCAGGCCGTGGACTACGGGCTGCGGATCGTCGCGCAGGAGCAGGTCGGTCTGGCCTACGCGGGCTGGGACCGGCTCCTCACCCGTGTCGCCCTGCCCGCCTGGCGGATGGGGCGCTGGCCCTCGCGGCTGGACGTGGGCGTGGTCTCGGCGCTCACGGAGCTGTCCCGGCGCGACCGGCTGGCCGAGGGGTTCGCCTCCCGGCTCGGCGAGCGCCCCGCCTGCGACCTCCTGGAGGAGCCGGGCGCGGCCGACGAGGCGGCCTCCCTGCTGGCCGCCAGGCTCTTCCACGGCGGCCCGGCGGAGAACGGCCCCGACTGGGCCCCGGTGGACTGGCAGGCGTATCCCGACGAGGTCGTCGACCGGAAGTGGCGCAGCGAGGCCGCCCGGCTGCACCGGGTCCTCGACGCCCTGGGCGTGCCCCCGGCGGCGGGTTCCGCTTCCGACCCGGTCTGCACGGGTGTGCCGACGCTGGCGCGCGTCGTGGAGTATCTGTCCGGCGGTGGCGGCGGTGAGGAGCTTGCGGCCGGGATCAGCGCGGCCGTCGCCCGGGACGAGGCCCGTGAGCCCCGTCCCGCCGCCGGCGCGGGGCCGGGCGGAGCCGGTGGGGCGCTGGATCCCTGGGGTCCCGATCCGCTTCCGCTTCTCCCGCTCCAGCCGCCCCGTACGGGGACGGAGCTGCTCGCCGACCATGTCGCCGCGATGGTCTGCTGCGCGGCGGTCGACACCGCGGGCGCGCGGCCGGGGCTGGACTGGCTGGACGGGCCCGCGCTCCTTGTGGACGGCGAGCGCCGGTCGGACCTCGGCAGCCCGGTGCTCAGTCTCGTCGAGGAGGGCGACGCGGGACCGCTGTGGTCCTGGCTGACTTCGGTCGGTGTACGGACCGACAAGCCCGTGCGTCTCGTCTGAAACACCGCTGGATGGACGGTTGTTGACGTCTATGGACCCGAATATCCGGAATAGCGCCTTCCGTTCACGTCAATTCGCGACGAACGGTGACGGAGTGCGTGCGTTATGTGATGTGCTGGGGACCGGCGCTGACAGTCGGCGCACCAGTGTTGTTCCGGGGGTCAGAGGGAGGGATGCGTCATGGGGGCGGAGAGCATTCGCCGGTGGGAATCGGGCGCCCTCGCGCACGCCGTAAGCGATCCTTTCGGCCAAGGACCGCTCCCCTGGCTGCGCGGCAGCGAGAACTACTTCGACGACACCGGGCACGTCGTCCCCTGGTACGCCGACCCCACGCTCCCTCGCGGCGGCACACGGACCGCCGACGACGTCCGGCGCCAGATCAAGGGCTTCATCTCGACCGGCGCCGCGGCCCCCGGCGAGGCGATCGACTTCCACATCACCGTGGACCCGCCCCAGCAGTTCTCCGTGGACATCTACCGGATCGGCCACTACGGCGGCGACGGCGCCGCCAAGATCACCACGAGCCCGCGGCTCTCCGGCATCGTCCAGCCGCCCCCGCTCACGGCCGACCGCACCGTCTCCTGCCACCACTGGTGGCAGTCCTGGCGCCTCCAGATCCCCTCGTACTGGTCGATCGGCGCGTACGTCGCGGTCCTCACCACGGCCGACGGGCACCGCTCCCACATCCCGTTCACGGTCCGCGACGACCACCCGGCCGATTTGCTGCTGGTGCTCCCGGACATCACGTGGCAGGCGTACAACCTCTACCCGGAGGACGGCAGGACCGGCGCCAGCCTCTACCACGCCTGGGACGAACAGGGCCTGCTGCTCGGCGAGGAGGACGCGGCCGTCACCGTCTCCTTCGACCGCCCGTACGCGGGAGCCGGTCTGCCGCTCCACGTCGGCCACGCCTATGACTTCATCCGCTGGGCCGAGCGCTACGGCTACGACATCGCCTACGCAGACACCCGCGATCTGCACGCCGGCCGCGTCGACCCGACCCGCTACCGGGGGCTGGTCTTCCCCGGCCACGACGAGTACTGGTCGGTGCCCATGCGCCGCACCGCCGAACGCGCCCGCGACCACGGCACGTCCCTGGTCTTCCTCTCCGCCAACACCATGTACTGGCAGGTCAGTCTGGCGCCGTCCGCCTCCGGGGTTCCCGACCGGCTGCTCACCTGCCGCAAACGCCGCGGGCCCGGAAAGCCCGCGCTCTGGCGGGAGATCGACCGCCCGGAGCAGCAACTGCTCGGCATCCAGTACGCGGGCCGGGTTCCCGATCCCCATCCGCTCGTCGTGCGGAACGCGGACCACTGGCTCTGGGACGCCACGGGAGCCGTGGAGGGCGACGCGATAGAGGGACTGGTCGCCGGCGAGGCCGACCGCTACTTCCCGCGCACCTCGCTCCCCGAGCACGACAACCGCATCCTGCTCGCGCACTCCCCGTACCAGGACGGCGAGGGAGTCACCCGCCACCAGGAGACCTCGCTGTACCGGGCCCCGTCCGGTGCGCTGGTCTTCGCCTCCGGCACCTTCGCCTGGTCCCCGGCGCTCGACCGGCCCGGCCACGTCGACCCCCGCATCCAGCGCGCCACGGCCAACCTCCTCGACCGCATCTGCAAGCGCGCCTGAGGAGGCGGACGGCCGGCCCCCGGACGCACACCCCCTCGGCAGCCGCTGCCGCCCGGATACGGGACAATCGGAGCAGCTCCTGGATCAACCTACGCGGAGGCAGCGTGTCCGGATTTGTAGAAAAGCCCGAGCCCGTGGAGGTGCCGGGACTCACCCACCTGCACACGGGCAAGGTGCGTGACCTGTACCGGAACGAGGCGGGTGACCTCGTCATGGTCGCCAGCGACCGGATCTCCGCGTACGACTGGGTGCTGCCCACCGAGATCCCCGACAAGGGGCGGGTCCTGACCCAGCTCTCCCTGTGGTGGTTCGACCAGCTCGCCGACCTCGTGCCGAACCACGTGCTGTCGACGGAGCTGCCCGCCGGTGCCCCGGCGGACTGGGCCGGCCGCACCACGGTCTGCCGCTCGCTGCGGATGGTCCCGGTCGAGTGCGTGGCCCGCGGCTATCTGACGGGCTCCGGACTGGCCGAGTACAAGGTCTCCCGCACCGTCTGCGGTCTCGCACTCCCCGAGGGCCTGGCCGACGGCTCCGAACTGCCGGAGCCGATCTTCACCCCCGCCACCAAGGCGGCCGTCGGCGACCACGACGAGAACGTCAGCTACGAGGAGGTGGCCCGCCAGGTCGGCGAGGAGACGGCCGCCGCGCTGCGCTCCACCACCCTCGACGTGTACGGCCGGGCCCGTGACATCGCGCGCGAGCGCGGGATCATCCTCGCGGACACCAAGTTCGAGTTCGGCTTCGCGCCGACCGCCGACGGCGGCGAGGAACTGATCATCGCCGACGAGGTCCTGACCCCGGACTCCTCCCGCTTCTGGCCGGCCGCGTCCTGGGAGCCGGGCCGCGCCCAGCCGTCCTACGACAAGCAGTTCGTCCGCGACTGGCTGACCTCCCCGGCCTCCGGCTGGGACCGCAGGAGCGAGCAGCCGCCGCCGGCGCTGCCCCAGGAGATCGTGGACGCGACCCGCGCCAAGTACCTGGAGGCCTACGAACTCCTCACCGGTACGCCCTGGAAGTAGGGCCCCGCACAACGAAGAAGCCCCCGGCCGAAAGACCGGGGGCTTCTTGCTGAACCGAGCGGACGACCAGGTTCGAACTGGCGACCTCAACCTTGGCAAGGTTGCGCTCTACCAACTGAGCTACGTCCGCAAGCGCCGAAGCGCGATGCCTACTATACCCATCCTCACGGGCCCGTGAAACACACTGCCCCGGGACGGCTCCCTCTGTGGCCACCCTCACAACACGCCGGACGCGCAACGGAAACGCATACGGGCACGACAAAGGCCCCGGTCGATAATGACCGGGGCCTTTGAACTGAGCGGACGACCAGGTTCGAACTGGCGACCTCAACCTTGGCAAGGTTGCGCTCTACCAACTGAGCTACGTCCGCATTGCAACCACTCGGCTTTCACCGGTGGAGCGAGCACTACTCTACCTGATCCACCGGAGTGGTCGTGAAGAGCGATGCAGAGCGGGTGACAGGAATTGCACACTGCGCCTTCCCCCTGGAAGGGGGATGTTCTGCTACTGAACTACACCCGCACGCTGCGTCGGACCCGGCTTTTCGGCCTTGCCCTTCGGCGTGCTCCAGACTCTAGCCGACCTGCGGGGGTGTCGCGCAAGTCGGCCCCCGGAGGGTGTCGCTCCGGGGGCCGCTGACGGAGGGTCCGCTGTGCGCGCCGGTGGGCCGCGTCCGGTCGCGGCCGGCTCAACCGGCTTGCTGGAACGCCTCGTAGACCTTCTTCGGGATCCGGCCGCGGGCCGGCACCTCCATCCGGTGCGAGCGGGCCCAGGCGCGGACCGCCGCGGGGTCGGGCGCGAGGGAGGTGTGCCGGTACGAGGCGGGGGCCTTGCCGTGCCGGGCGGCGTTCGTCTGCTTGCGGCCGGCGGCCACGTACGGCGCGAGCGCCTTGCGCAGTTTCTTCGCATTGGACGGATTGAGGTCGATCTCGTACGACTTCCCGTCCAGGGCGAAGGTGACCGTTTCCGCCGCTGCTCCCCCGTCGATGTCGTCGGAGAGGGTGACCACTACGCGCTGAGCCACGGATATCGGTCCTTTCCTACGGTATCCGTGCCTGACATGCGCGGATACCGGCCTTCCGGCTGTGAGCGCGGATACGGCCGACCGGTGCCGGCCGTTTAGGGGCAATGCCGCTTTCCCTGGTAATCATTTGTACAGCGATGGATGCCGCATTGTGAAGCCCGCGCAATTCGATGCGCGTGTCAAGGTGCTTTGTGTGGTGCTGGTGGGGATTTTCTTCGCAGGATTTTCCGTGGCCGTTGTTGTGTCCGATATCTCCGCGTGATCTTGGCCTGTGGATATCTACCCGCGTAGAATTTCTGGCCAGGTACGCTGAGTGGACCCGCGGGGGTCTGGGGAACCCCCCGGAGAAACAGCCGCACCACACCACCACACCGGGAGTGCCAGTGGCACGCGTCGTAGTCGACGTCATGCTCAAGCCCGAGATCCTCGACCCGCAGGGGCAGGCTGTGCAGCGTGCACTGCCGCGCCTCGGCTTCGAGGGAATCGCGGACGTACGTCAGGGAAAGCGTTTCGAGCTGGAGGTCGAGGGGCCCGTCGATGACGCCGCCCTCGCCCGTATTCACGAGATGGCCGAGACGTTCCTCGCCAACACCGTGATCGAGGACTTCACCGTGAAGGTGGAGAGCGCCGAGGAGTCGAAGTGACCGCTCGTATCGGAGTCGTCACCTTTCCGGGCACGCTCGACGACCAGGACAGCCTCCGGGCCGTACGGGTCGCCGGCGCCGAGCCCGTATCGCTGTGGCACCGCGACAAGGACCTGCACCAGGTCGACGCGGTCATCCTGGCGGGCGGATTCTCCTACGGCGACTATCTGCGGGCCGGAGCGATCTCCCGCTTCTCGCCGGTCATGGAGACCGTGATCGAGCAGGCGAAGGCGGGCATGCCGGTCCTCGGCATCTGCAACGGCTTCCAGATCCTCACCGAAGCGCACCTGCTGCCCGGCGCGATGCTGCGCAACAACCACCTGCACTTCATCTGCCGCGACCAGAAGCTGCGCGTCGAGAACGCGGACACCGCCTGGACCTCGGACTACGCCGCGGGCCAGGAGATCTCCGTACCGCTCAAGAACATGGACGGCCGGTACACCGCCGACGAGCGCACGCTCGACGAGCTGGAGGCCGAGGGCCGCGTCGCGTTCCGCTACCTGGACGTGAACCCCAACGGCTCGCTGCGCGACATCGCCGGCATCACCAACGCGGCGGGCAACGTCGTCGGCCTGATGCCGCACCCGGAGCACGCCGTGGAGCCGCTGATCGGCACCGGTCGCACCGACGGTCTCGGTTTCTTCACCTCGATCATCAAGAAGCTGGTCAACGCATGAGCCTGGACACGGTCAAGCACGCGGCCGAAACCCCGGACACCGCGCAGCCCTGGAAGGAGCTCGGCCTCAAGGAGGACGAGTACGCCCGGATCCGCGAGATCCTGGGCCGCCGTCCCACCGGCGCCGAGCTCGCCATGTACTCCGTGATGTGGTCCGAGCACTGCTCGTACAAGAGCAGCAAGGTCCACCTCAAGCAGTTCGGCGAGAAGGCCCCCGCCAACGACGCCATGCTCGTCGGCATCGGTGAGAACGCCGGTGTGGTCGACGTCGGCCAGGGGTACGCGGTCACCTTCAAGGTCGAGTCGCACAACCACCCCTCGTACATCGAGCCCTACCAGGGCGCGGCCACCGGCGTCGGGGGCATCGTCCGCGACATCCTCGCCATGGGCGCCCGCCCGATCGCGGTCGTCGACCCGCTGCGCTTCGGCGCGGCCGACCACCCCGACACCAAGCGCGTCCTGCCGGGCGTCGTCGCGGGCATCGGCGGCTACGGCAACTGCCTGGGTCTGCCGAACATCGGCGGCGAGGTCGTCTTCGACGCCTGCTACCAGGGCAACCCGCTGGTCAACGCCGGCTGCATCGGCGTGATGAAGCACGAGGACATCCACCTCGCGAAGGCCTCCGGGCCGGGCAACAAGGTCATCCTGTACGGCGCCCGCACGGGCGGCGACGGCATCGGCGGCGTCTCCGTACTGGCCTCCGAGACCTTCGAGTCGACCGGTCCGGCCAAGCGCCCGGCCGTCCAGGTCGGCGACCCGTTCCAGGAGAAGCTCCTCATCGAGTGCACCCTGGAGATCTTCAAGGAGAAGCTCGTCGCGGGCATCCAGGACCTCGGCGGCGCCGGGCTCTCCTGCGCCACGTCCGAGCTGGCCTCCGCGGGCTCCGGCGGCATGCGCGTCGAGCTGGACACCGTGCCGCTGCGCGACTCCTCCCTCTCGCCCGAGGAAATCCTCATGAGCGAGTCGCAGGAGCGCATGTGCGCGATCGTCGAGCCGCAGCACGTGGACCGCTTCCTGGAGATCTGCGAGAAGTGGGACGTCATCGCCACCGTCATCGGTGAGGTGACCGAGGGTTCCCAGCTGGAGATCTTCTGGCACGGCGAGCAGATCGTGGACGTTCCGCCGCGGTCCGTCGCCCACGAGGGCCCGACCTACCACCGGCCGTTCGCCCGGCCGTCCTGGCAGGACGCGCTCCAGGCCGACGACGCCGGCCGGCTGGCCCGCCCGGCGAACGGCGACGAGCTGCGCGCGCAGGTCCTCCAGCTGGTGTCCTCGCCCAACCAGGCGTCGAAGTCCTGGATCACGGACCAGTACGACCGGTTCGTGCAGGGCAACACCGTGCTGGCGATGCCCGAGGACGCGGGCATGGTCCGCATCGACGAGGAGTCCAACCTCGGCGTGGCCATGGCGACCGACGGCAACGGCCGGTACGCGAAGCTCGACCCGTACACCGGCGCCCAGCTCGCGCTGGCCGAGTCGTACCGCAACGTCGCGGCCTCCGGTGCCAAGCCGCTCGCCATCTCGGACTGCCTGAACTTCGGTTCGCCCGAGGACCCGGACGTCATGTGGCAGTTCGCCGAGGCCACCCGTGGTCTCGCGGACGGCTGCCTGGAGCTGGGCACCCCGGTCACCGGCGGCAATGTGTCGCTGTACAACCAGACCGGCGAGACGGCGATCCACCCGACGCCGGTCGTGGCCGTGCTCGGTGTGATCGACGATGTGACCCGGCGTACGCCGGTCGCCTTCGCGGAAGAGGGCCAGCTCCTCTACCTGCTGGGCGACACGCACGAGGAGTTCGGCGGTTCGGCCTGGTCCGAGGTCGTCCACAACCACCTCGGCGGGCTGCCGCCCAAGGTCGACCTGGGCCGCGAGAAGCTGCTCGGCGAGATCCTGATCTCGGCGTCCCGCGACGGCATGATCGACGCGGCGCACGACCTGTCCGACGGCGGTCTGGTCCAGGCGGTCACCGAGTCCTGCCTGCGCGGCGGGAAGGGCGCCCGGCTGGTCGTGCCGGACGGTCTGGACGCGTTCACCTTCCTCTTCTCCGAGTCGGCGGGGCGCGCGGTCGTCTCGGTTCCGCGCAGCGAGGAGCTCCGCTTCAACGACATGTGCGGGGCGCGGGGTCTGCCCGTGACCCGGATCGGCGTCGTGGACGGTGACGCGGTCGAGATCCAGGGCGAGTTCAGCATTCCGCTGAGCGAGCTGCGGACGGCGCACGAGGGGACGATCCCCGCGCTGCTCGCCTAGAACACGGGACGGGCCGTGCCCGTCCGCCCACACCGAAGCCCCCGCCGGGCCCGATCCGGCGGGGGCTTCGGCGTGCCGGTTTACGGATCTCCTTGACGGGGATTACGTAATTACGTAACTTTGTGGAATGGAGTTGGAGGAACGGGTCTCGGAGCTGGAGCGGCGGCTAGAGGCGCTGGTGGGAGAGCGGACCGATGCGGCCCGGAAGCCCGCGGGAGCCGATTTCTGGGCGCTGGAGGGGCTGAAGGAGGAGCTGTCGGAGGCCGGCGAGGCCGACGGCGGGGTGCTGTACACGGGCGCGGTGCGCCTGCCGACGGGCGAGCGGTACGAGTGGCAGTACGGCGCGCTGACCGCGCAGTTGCTGGACGCGGGACCCGAGGAGGAGTCGGCGGAGGGCGGGACGGACTGGGCCGAGGCGGCCGAGTCCTTCGCCGCGCTCGGGCATCCGGTGCGGCTGCGGCTGCTCCGGGAGATCCTCGGCGGCCGGCGCACGGCGGCGGAGCTGGCCGCGCTCGACGAGACGGGCACGACGGGCCAGATCTACCACCATCTGCGTCAGCTGACGGGTGCGGGCTGGCTCCGGACGAAGGGGCGGGGGAAGTACGAGGTTCCGGGCGCCCGTGTGGTGCCCCTGCTGGTGGTCCTCACGGCGGCGAAGCCCTGAGGAGCGCGCGAGAACGCTGAACCGGGATCGGGATCGGGATCGGGACCGGGATCGGGACCGGGATCAAGACCGACGACCAGACCGACTGTCAGGGGGATGTCATGTCTGTCCGCAAAACCGTCATGGTGCTCTACCGCATCTGTTTGATGATCTTTTTGGCGATGGTGGTCTTCGGGCTCGTCGCCGAGCCGTCGTATCCGGCCTGGGTGACCTGGGTGCCGGTGGCCGTCTCGCTGCTGCTGGTCCTGGCGGCGGGCCACAGGGCGCGGGCGGCGAAGGCGGACCCGCCGCCGGCGGTCGAGGTCGAGGCTCCGGTGTCCGGGCTGTGGACCGCGCTGAACAGTCCGGCGGACCGGGTGCCCAGCCATGGCATCCACACCTACGGGCAGACCTATGCGATCGACATCGTGGCGGAGCGGCGCGAGGAGCCGGTCACGGCGGACGGCGGGCCGGTGGGGAGCGCGGACGGGGGAGCGGGTTCGGCGCGGCCGAAGTTCCGCGTGCTGTGGCCGCTCGCCCGGCGCAACCGCGACTTTCCGGCCTTCGGTGCCCCGCTGCTCGCGGTGGCGGACGGCACGGTGGTCCGTGCCTCGGATGCCCGGCGCGACCATCTCAGCCGGAATTCGCTGCCGGGGCTGGTCTATCTGATGGTGGTCGAGGCATCGGTACGGGACGTGGTCGGCCCCCGGGCCGTGGTGGGGAACCATGTGGTGCTGGATCTGGGCGGCGGTACGTACGCGCTTTACGCCCATCTGCGGCACGGCTCGCTCCGAGTCCGGGTGGGCGAGACCGTCCGGGCGGGCCAGCAGCTGGCCGAGTGCGGGAACTCGGGGAATTCCACCGAACCGCACGTTCATTTCCAGCTGATGGACCACCCCGATCCCGATGTGGCGATAGGAATTCCGTTCACCTGGCGCGGAATAGGCGTGCCGGCCAACGGCCGGACGTTCACCGCCGGGAGGGCCGTGACCGAGGACGGGGGCCGGGACCCGGGCACCGACCGGGAATCGGTCGCCGACCGGGAGGCCCGCGTCGGCCGGGGCGCTGATGCCGACCGGGGCTCCGATGCAGGACGGGGCCCGGATGCCGGCCGGGGAGCGGGCCCGGCATCCGGTGCGGTGCCGGACTCCGAGGGGGACCCGGTGCGGGAGACGGGCCCGGCTCAGCCGGTCTGATCCCGGGTGGCGCCGGGGAGCCGGACGGCCAGGACGAGTGCCGTGGCCATCACGGCGGCCGCGCATCCGAAGACCAGGTGGGTGGAGGTGGTGAAGGCCTCCAGGGCCTGCCGGCGGGAGGAGCCGGTGAGCCCGGCGATGTCGCTGGTCGTTCCCCCCGGACCCCGGGACGCGTACATCCTGCTGAGGAGGGTGCCGAAGACGGAGGCGCCGAGGGCGGTGCCGAGGGTCTGGAAGAAGCGGAGCCCCGTGGTGGCGACGCCCAGTCGACCGGCGGGGACCTTGTTCTGGACCAGCTGGATGAGCTGGCCGATGAGTTGGCCGAAGCCGAGCCCGAGCACCAGCATCGTGGCGCGCACCGTCCACAGGCCGGTGTCGGTGCCGAGGGTGGCCAGCAGGGCCAGGGCGGCCGAGGCGCAGGCGGCACCGCTGACGACGAAGGTCTTCTGCGACCAGCCCAGGGCGACGAGGCGTCCCGAGGCGAGGCCGATGACGGTCATACCGATCGCCATGGGGACGAGGAAGAGCCCGGCCGAGGTCGCGGGCACACCGCGCACGACCTGGAGGTAGATCATGACGTAGACGATGGACCCCATCATCGCGACGCCGGCCAGCCCCTGGATGGCGAAGCCGTAGCGGACCGGCCGGATGGAGAACAGCCCGAGCGGCAGGATCGGCTCGGCGGCCGTGGCCTGGCGGCGGAGGAAGAGGGCGAGGGTGGCGACAGCGGCGGTCAGCAGCCC
This sequence comes from Streptomyces sp. NPDC057682, assembly GCF_042799575.1. NCBI lineage: Bacteria > Bacillati > Actinomycetota > Actinomycetes > Kitasatosporales > Streptomycetaceae > Streptomyces > Streptomyces sp. NPDC057682. The sequence goes on from NZ_JBHVIN010000001.1 coordinate 606,384, forward strand.
GATGATCTGCGGCGAGGACCAGGCGTAGTCCTGACCGCCCCACTGGGTGACCAGGAGCAGCGTGGTGGAGAAGGCGGCGGCGAGACCGGCGCCCAGGAAGTCGATCCGGTGGCGGGAGGTGCCGGTGGGGGGCTTCAGGACCACGACGGCGGTGGCCAGGACCGCCAGGCCGACGGGCAGATTGACGAAGAAGATCCATCGCCACCCGGCGTGGTCGGCCAGCACACCGCCGAGCCAGGGGCCGATCGCCATGCCCGCCCCGGCGACGATCCCGCCGAGGTTGCCGCCCCGCCCCGGCCCCTTGCCGCTCGCCTCGTCCTCCGTGCCGAGCTGGTGCAGCACCACCATGGTGATGCTCATCAGCCCGCCTCCGCCGATGCCCTGAAGGGCGCGGGCGGCGATCAGTTCGCCCATGGACCGGGCCGCCCCGCAGAGGGCGGAGCCGGTCAGGAAGGTGGCGAGCGCCCCGATGAGGACGCGCTTCGAGCCGAGGGTGTCGCAGAGCTTTCCGTAGAGGGGGAGCGCGGCGGTCGCGGCGAGCTGGTAGGCGGCGATGAGCCACGGGATCCGGTCGACGCCGTGGACGGGGTCGAGGTCGTGGACGATCGGCACGGTTGCCGAGGACACGATGTTCGAGTCGAGCAGCGCCAGCAGGATCGTGACGATGCAGAGCACCAGCGCGACGGTCCGGCGGATGTCGGAGCCGGGCCGGGGACCGGGGCTTCCGGGGCCGTGGGGCGAGGGGGGTGGCGGGGTTCCGGTGGCGGTCCCGATGGCGGTGGCGGTGGATGCCGCAGTGGTGGCGTCGGTCCCGGACGTGGATGCGGGCATGGCGGGGCTCCCCTCGGGGCGGCATGTGCCGCCGTGGTCGGGTTCCACTCTCCCGATGAAGCTGTACTGAGTCAATGTTTCAACTGGGATAAAAATTCATCCTGGTACAGTGACGCCATGACCGAGGTGATGGGCCTGCGTGAGCGCAAGAAGATCCAGACGCGGCGGCGGCTGCTGTCCGAGGCCACGCGGCTGTTCGGTGAGCGCGGGTTCGACGAGGTCTCGGTCGCGGAGATCGCCGAGGCCGCCGAGGTGTCGAAGATGACCGTCTTCAACTACTTCGGCAGCAAGGAGGACCTGGTCTTCGCCCCGGTCGAGACGCACACCGGCGATGTCGCCGAGGTCGTTCGCCACCGGGCCCCCGGGGAGTCGGTGGTGGTGGCCGTGCGGCGCCAGTTCATGACCTCCATCGAGGAGCGCGATCCGGCGGTGGGGATGAGCGATTCGGCGGTGGCGCTCGGGCTCGTCCGGCTGATCCAGCAGACGCCGTCCCTGATGGCCAGGGGGCACGCCGTGTTCGTGCAGACCTTCGAGTTGCTCACCGACGCCCTGGTCGAGGAGGGGGAAGACCCCGCCGTCGCCCGGATCGTGGCCACCCAGTTGATCGGTACGCGGAACGCGTTGATCACCGAGAACCACCGGCGGCTGCTGGCGGGGGAGCCGGCCGACGCGATAGCCGACGACGCGAGGGCGCTCGCGGAGCGCGGGTTCGACCTGCTGGAGCAGGGCCTGGGCGACTTCGGGGCGCGGGCGTGAGGACGGAAGCGACCGGCGGGGCCCACCGGCGGGAGCCGGCGGGCGGGGAGGCCGTAGGCTCCGGGGCATGCCGCCGTCCCAGAAGCGCGCCCGCCGCTACGACCTTGCCAGGACCCGCACGGCGGTTCTGGCGCAGTTCGCCCATGTCCGGACCGCTGTCGGGGTGTTGACGCCCCAGCAGCTGGACGGGCCGAGCGGGCTCGGTGACTGGACGGTGCGTGAGCTGGCCGTCCATCTGACCATGGCCCTCTCGCACGTCTGCCGGACCCTGGAGCTGCCGGAGCCGGCGGTGGGGAAGCCGGACGTGGCCCTGGTGGAGTGGCCGTTCTCCACGGCGGAGCGGGCCGGGGCGATCGCCGACGACACCGTGGCGATCGCGGCGGACCGTCCGGATCTGGACGCGCTGTACGCGGAGGTGGCGGAGCGCTTCGAGGCCGCGGTCTCCGGAGTGCCGGAGGAGCGGCTGCTGGCCACCCGGGTCGGCGCGATGCGGTTCGGGGACTTCCTGGTCACCCGCACCGTGGAACTGGTCGTCCACAGCTACGACCTCAACGAGGCGGTGGGGCTCGGCATCCCGTACGACCGCCAGGCGCTCGCCGCGTGCACCCGGCTGCTCGCCGACGCCCTCGCGGAGAAGGCCCCGGGCGGATCGGTCGAGGTGAGGGTCCCGCCCTTCGCGGTCGTCCAGTGCGTCCAGGGGCCCAGGCACACCCGGGGGACGCCGCCCAACGTGGTCGAGACCGATCCGCTCACCTGGATCCGGCTCGCCACCGGCCGGGCCCGATGGGCGACGGAACGGGACGCCGCGAAGGTCAGCGCGAGCGGGGAACGGGCAGACCTGGACGCGTTGCTGCCGTTGATGGGGTGAGTCGCGGGGATACCCGGGGCCTCGGGGGGCAGGGGCGCCACACCCCCGAGGCCCGTGACGGTCAGGTCGTCTTCGGATACGGGAGGAGTTCCGCGTTCGTGGTCTCCCAGGCGGTGCGCAGGGAGGCGAGGAGTTCCGGTTCGGCGGTGGCGCGGTCGGCCTGTTCGCGCTGGTCCTGGGCGAGGTTGAAGAGCTGGTCGGTTCCGCTCCTGCCCCGGTAGTACTTCCAGTCGCCGCGCCGCAGGGCCCGCTCCCCGCGTACGCGCCAGAAGAGGTCCCGTTCCGCGGGCCGCTCGCCGCGCAGCAGATAACCGGCGAGGCTGACGCCGTCGAGGGGGTACGCGGGATCGGGGCGCGCGCCGCCGAGTTCCAGCAGGGTGGCCGTCCAGTCGGGCGAGAACAGCGGCAGGTCGCTCACCTGGTGCGGGTCGATCCGGGCGGGCCAGCGCAGGACGGCCGGGACGCGGATACCGCCCTCCTGGAGGGAGCTCTTGTTTCCGGAGAGCGGCCACTGGTACGAGAAGCGTTCGCCGCCGTTGTCGCTGGCGAAGAAGACGAGGGTGTCCTCCTCCTGGCCCGACCGCTTCAGTGCCTTGAGCACCTCGCCGACCGACCGGTCCAGGTCCTCGACCATCTGCTTGTACTTGGCCAGTGAGCCTCCGTCCGCGTGGAACAGTCCGCCGAGTCCTCCCTGCTTGATCTTGCGGACGATCTCGGCGCTCTCGGCGGTGTCGCCCTCCGCTATCCAGGGCCAGTGCGGGGTGGTGAAGTTGAGGTTGAGGAGCCAGGGCCTGTCGTGGTCGCGCTGGACGTACTCGCTCGCGCGCTCGGTGAGGATGCGCGTGTAGTACCGCAGGTCCTTGTACTCGGCATCGCCCTCGTAGAGGTCGTACTCCCCGCCCAGGCCGAGCTTCGAGTAGTACTCCAGCGCCCCGCCGAAGTTGCCGAAGAACTCGTCCCAGCCCGATTTGGTGGGGCTGTAGTCCGGCAGGTAGCCGCAGTGCCACTTGCCGATCAGCGCGGTCGCGTATCCGGCCCCGCGCAGCAGCGAGGCGAGTGTGGGGTGGGTGGGTTCGAGACCGACGGACCGGTCCGCGATGGGTTCGGCGAGGCCGCCCTTCGTGCGCCCGGGGTAGCGGCCGGTGTAGAGGCTGAACCGGGTCGGCGAGCAGGTGGCGGAACCGGCGTACGCGTCCGTGAACCGCACTCCCTGACGGCCCAGCCGGTCCAGGTTCGGGGTGCGGATGTCCGGCGCACCGTACGAGGAGAGGTCGGCCCAGCCCAGGTCGTCGCCGAGGATGAACAGGATGTTGGGCCGCCGCGCGTGCTTGCCCCGGGCGGCCCGGAAGGGCTTCTCGTGGGCGTTCGGCCCGTGCTGCCCGGCCGGTGCGGCGGTCGCGGGGGCTGCGGTGAGTCCGACCGCCGCCGTGGCGGCCGTCGCGCCGACGGCCGCGCCGAAGGCGCGCCGCGTCAGGGGCTGGGAGGAAGAGGAAGGGGTGTTGTCCGGTTCCGACGTAGGCATGTCTGCTCCGAGGCAGTGCGGGGCCCGCCGCCGTCGAGCGCGGCGCAGGCGAGAGGGGCCGGTCCGGGATGCGCACCCGGACGGCAGAGGGCGAAAGACTCAGAGGGACGCGACGGACGACATCGAGGGCCGACGGCAGGACTCACGGCCGGCACCCACCCAGCACCCACCCAGGACCCGTCCGGCAGCTCACCGGCAGGGCAGGGGCAGTGCGTACGGTTCAGGCGGAAGGGGTCCGGGACCCGGAAAACCCCGCGGCGTCACGGAAGCAGCGGCAGCGTCAGCAGCGCCAAACCCTCGGGCGTACCCGTCGCGTCAGGCGCGGCGACAGAGGGCGCTCGACACACGTCCCAGATCGACGTGGCGGCGCTCCACGAGCGTGACCGTGCGGTCACCGAGGGGCTGCATGGGGGAGGAGCCTGCCAATGAGACATGCGCGTGTCAACGATGGTCTCGTACTTCGGACACCCTGTCCGCCCCTCGGGCATCCGCTGACGCCGACCTGACGCACGGGCGTGCACCCGCCGACGCACGGTCGGCCGTCCCCGACCCGCAAGCGCCCCCCGACCCACACGCGCCCCCGACCCGCAAGCGCCCCGACCCGCCCCGCACCCCGCAGCACCTCCCCGCCCCACACCCCACCCCGCCGCACCCCTCCCCCACCCCGCAGCACCCCGGAATCCCCACCCGTCCCAGAAGCCCCATACCGCCCGCCCCCGCCCCTGCCGCGATGTGAGGCTCGCCACGAAACGGGCGTTCGGCCAGGGTGTGCGGCGGGGTGCCCGGAGGCTTCACGCAGTGCCACGAAGAGGGTTCGGCCGCGGCCGGGAAGCGAGGGAATCGATGGCCGGAACCTGTCGGTAACCCGGTGATGGTCCGGGCGGCGGCGGCTCGGGGTCCGTTGCGGGCCCTGGTCCGGACCGGACCAATGATCACGGAACGTGATCGCGCGGTGTGGCCCGAAAGGGGGGTCGCAGGGCGCTCCACCCGTGCTCCGGCGGGGTGTCCCCAATTCGGACCAGTGGTCGATCTCGCCTACACTCGGTGGCGTGCCTCGTGGTGATGGACGACTCAACCACGACCTGCTCCCCGGAGAGAAGGGCCCCCAGGACGCTTGCGGCGTCTTCGGTGTCTGGGCTCCGGGCGAAGAGGTCGCCAAGCTCACCTATTTCGGACTGTATGCCCTGCAGCACCGTGGACAGGAGTCCGCGGGCATCGCAGTGAGCAACGGGTCGCAGATCCTGGTCTTCAAGGACATGGGACTGGTCTCGCAGGTCTTCGACGAAACGTCTCTGGGATCGCTCCAGGGCCATATCGCGGTCGGTCATGCCCGCTACTCCACCACCGGTGCCTCGGTGTGGGAGAACGCGCAGCCGACGTTCCGTGCGACCGCGCACGGCTCGATCGCCCTGGGTCACAACGGCAACCTGGTCAATACGGCCCAGCTCGCCGAGATGGTCGCCGACCTTCCGCGCAAGGACGGCCGCGCCACCCAGGTCGCCGCGACGAACGACACCGATCTGGTGACCGCGCTGCTCGCCGGCCAGACCGACGACGACGGCAAGCCGCTCACGATCGAGGAGGCCGCCGCCAAGGTGCTTCCCGACGTGCGGGGCGCCTTCTCGCTGGTCTTCATGGACGAGCACACCCTCTACGCCGCCCGTGACCCGCAGGGCATCCGCCCGCTGGTCCTCGGCCGGCTGGAGCGCGGCTGGGTGGTGGCCTCCGAGTCCGCCGCCCTGGACATCTGCGGTGCCAGCTTCGTCCGCGAGATCGAGCCGGGCGAGATGGTCGCCATCGACGAGAACGGTCTGCGCACCTCCCGATTCGCGGAAGCGAAGCCCAAGGGCTGTGTCTTCGAGTACGTCTACCTGGCGCGCCCCGACACCGACATCGCCGGACGCAACGTCTACCTTTCCCGCGTGGAGATGGGCCGCAAGCTGGCCGCCGAGGCCCCCGTCGAGGCCGATCTGGTCATAGCGACGCCGGAATCCGGCACCCCCGCGGCCATCGGCTACGCGGAGGCGAGCGGCATCCCGTTCGGCGCCGGACTGGTCAAGAACGCCTATGTCGGCCGGACCTTCATCCAGCCGTCCCAGACCATCCGGCAGCTGGGCATCCGCCTCAAGCTGAACCCGCTCAAGGAAGTCATCAAGGGCAAGCGCCTGGTGGTCGTCGACGACTCGATCGTCCGCGGCAACACCCAGCGCGCGCTCGTCCGGATGCTCCGCGAGGCCGGCGCCGCCGAGATCCACATCCGGATCTCCTCGCCCCCGGTGAAGTGGCCCTGCTTCTTCGGCATCGACTTCGCGACCCGCGCCGAGCTGATCGCCAACGGCATGTCCGTCGAGGAGATCGGCACGTCCATGGGCGCCGACTCGCTCGCGTACATCTCGATCGACTCGATGATCGAGGCGACGACGATCGACAAGCCGAATCTCTGCCGCGCCTGCTTCGACGGCGAGTACCCGATGGAGCTCCCGGACCCGGAGCTGCTCGGCAAGCAGCTGCTGGAGACCGAGCTGGCGGCAGGCCCCGCGGCGACCGCGGCGGCCGACGCCCTGCGCCGTCCGTGACCCGGACCGCTCGGCAGTCCTCCCACCGGCCCCGTACGTCCACACGAAAGATCCCGGGCAATGTCTGAGACAACAGGTGCTTCCTACGCGGCAGCCGGCGTCGACATCGAGGCCGGCGACCGCGCCGTAGAGCTGATGAAGGAGTGGGTGAAGAAGACCCAGCGCCCCGAGGTCGCCGGTCTCGGCGGCCTGGGCGGCTTCGCCGGGCTCTTCGACGCCTCGGCGCTCAAGCGCTACGAGCGTCCGCTGCTCGCCTCCGCCACCGACGGCGTCGGCACCAAGGTCGACCTCGCCCGCCAGATGGGCGTGTACGACACGATCGGTCACGACCTGGTCGGCATGGTCGTGGACGACCTCGTCGTCTGCGGCGCCGAGCCGCTCTTCATGACCGACTACATCTGCGTCGGCAAGGTGCACCCCGAGCGGGTCGCGGCCATCGTCAAGGGCATCGCCGAGGGCTGTGTCCTCGCCGGCTGCGCCCTGGTCGGCGGCGAGACCGCCGAGCACCCCGGACTGCTCGGCGCGGACGACTTCGACGTCGCCGGTGCCGGTACGGGGGTCGTCGAGGCCGACCGCCTGCTCGGCCCGGACCGTATCCGCAAGGGTGACGCGGTGATCGCCATGGCGTCCTCCGGTCTTCACTCCAACGGGTACTCGCTCGTGCGCCACGTCGTCTTCGACCGGGCCGGATGGACGCTGGACCGCCAGGTCGAGGAGTTCGGACGGACGCTCGGCGAGGAGCTGCTGGAGCCGACCAGGATCTACTCCCTGGACTGCCTGGCGCTGACCCGTACGACCGAGGTGCACGGCTTCAGCCACGTCACCGGCGGCGGTCTGGCCAACAATCTGGCCCGGGTCATTCCGGACCACCTGCACGCCTCGGTGGACCGCTCCACCTGGACGCCCGGCGCGGTCTTCGACCTCGTCGGCAAGGCCGGACAGGTCGAGCAACTGGAGCTGGAGAAGACGCTCAACATGGGCGTCGGCATGATCGCGATCGTCCCGGAGGAGTCCGTGGACGCGGCCCTGACGACCCTGGCCGACCGTGGCGTCGACTCCTGGGTCGCCGGTGAGATCACCGACCGCGGCGACCGTACGACGGGCGCGGAGCTCGTGGGCGGGTACGCGCGCTGAGTACGGGCGCGCGGGATGCCGCCGGGCACGGGACGGACCGGACCACCGGTCCGTCCGTACGCCGGGGCGGCGTGATCAGGGAGCCGGGTGCGAGTGCAACGGCCGCCGTACGGCCGCCCGGTTCGGGACAGCACAAAACCCGGTCCGGGACAGGCCCGGACCGGGTCGTTGTGTCAGCGCGAGGTCAAGCGCCGCGACGCTTGGACGACGGACCGGACTGGTCGTCCTCGTCCTCGTCATCGTCGTCGTTGTACAGATCCGCGTACTGTGCGTACGGGTCATCTTCCTCGTCGTCGTCCTCGAACGGCTCCGCGTTCGGTGGCTGACTCGAAGTCGATGCGCCCAGCTCATTGGCCAGACGCGACAGGTCAGTCCCGCCGCTGCTGTACTTCAGCTGGCGGGCGACCTTTGTCTGCTTGGCCTTTGCCCGGCCGCGCCCCATGGCTCGACCCCCTCGGTGACGGGGCTCGACGGCCCCAGAGTCTTGACACGCGTTCATGTTTCAGGACGGACTCTCGGCAGAGAGACCGCGCCTGTAGTGCTTTAACGGTACCTGCTTCCGCGGCCCTACGGTACGCCGCCCGCATCACGTGCCCCGGAAGAGGACCCGCGAAGAGCCGTGTCCTCGCTGGTCAACTGCGATTTTAACCTCTTCCGGGCATGCGACCCGCCGACCGGCGTGAGTCTTCTCTCGCCGGCCGGCGGCCTGCTGTCCGTACGTGGAGCGCGACGCCTTCCCCCGGCGTCGGCTTCCTCCGGCGTCGCGATCAGCCGCGGCGGGCTTCGGCCATCCGCTGCTCGGCGATCCGGTCGGCGGCGGCGGCCGGCGGAATCCCGTCTTCCTTCGCGCGCGCAAAGATGGCGAGCGTGGTGTCGAAGATCTTCGACGCCTTCGCCTTGCAGCGGTCGAAGTCGAACCCGTTCAGTTCGTCGGCGACCTGGATGACACCGCCGGCGTTCACCACGTAGTCGGGCGCGTACAGGATCGAGCGGTCCGCCAGGTCCTTCTCGACGCCCGGGTGCGCCAGCTGGTTGTTGGCCGCGCCGCAGACCACGGCGGCGGTGAGCACCGGGACGGTCGCGTCGTTCAGCGCGCCGCCGAGCGCGCACGGGGCGTAGACGTCCAGGCCCTCGGTCCGGATCAGCGCCTCGGTGTCCGCCGCGACGGCCACCTCCGGGTGCCGGTCGGTGATCCGGCGGACGGATTCCTCGCGCACATCGGTGATCACGACCTCGGCGCCGTCGGAGAGCAGATGCTCGACGAGGTGGTGCCCCACCTTGCCGACACCGGCGACCCCCACTTTCCGGCCACGCAGCGTCGGGTCGCCCCACAGGTGCTGGGCCGAGGCGCGCATGCCCTGGAAGACGCCGTACGCGGTGAGCACCGAGGAGTCGCCGGCGCCGCCGTTCTCGGGGGAGCGGCCGGTGGTCCAGCGGCACTCGCGGGCGACGACGTCCATGTCGGCGACGTAGGTGCCGACGTCACAGGCCGTCACGTAGCGCCCGCCGAGCGAGGCGACGAAGCGGCCGTAGGCCAGCAGCAGTTCCTCGGACTTGATCTGCTCGGGGTCACCGATGATGACCGCCTTGCCGCCGCCGTGGCCGAGACCGGCCATGGCGTTCTTGTACGACATGCCGCGCGCCAGGTTCAGCGCGTCCGCGACGGCCTCCTGCTCGGAGGCGTACGGGTAGAAGCGGGTGCCGCCGAGGGCCGGGCCCAGGGCGGTGGAGTGGATGGCGATGACCGCCTTGAGACCGCTGGCGCGGTCCTGGCAGAGAACGACCTGTTCGTGGCCGCCCTGGTCCGAGTGGAACAGGGTGTGCAGTGCATCTACAGGCGCGCCGGTTACATCGGTCACTGTGGTGACTCCCAAGTACGAAGCGGCGGAAGGCCCTCCTGAAGGTGGGGAGGGCCCCGGACCGGCCGGTACGGACGGTCCGATGGGCAAGAGGGTAAGTCCTCCTGGGGCGCGGATCGGCGCGAGTGCCGTGGATCACCCACTACGGGAGTACGGGCGTGACACGATCGCTGCATGTCGGTGGTGTCTTCGGTGCGGGTTCCGTACGCGTCCTACCTCCGGGTCTACGAGCCGCTGGCCGCCTTCCCGGAGGCCGAGCGCGCCCACTGGACCCGCTACGCGAGCGGGGGGCGGATCCCCACCGCCCAGGACGAACTGCGGCGGTCGCTCGCGGACTTGGCGGCGACCCCGCCCGTGGGTGTGCCGGCGCACGAGAGCGGGGACGCGTTCGTCGCCGAGCTGGACGGTGTGGTGTGCGTCTGCCCGTGGCGGACCCGGCTGCGCGGCTGGCTGGCGCTGGACGCGCTGGCGGAGATGTTCCCCGGGCCGGTGCTCGACGCGGTGCTGCCCCCGGTGGTGCGCGGGCAGGCCGTCGCCGACCACGAGCGGTGGTCGGCGCGCAATCCGGACGCCCGGCCGTGGATCAGGACCTCGGTGTGGCAGGTGCCGGTGCGCTGGTTCGTGCTGTTCGCGGACGAGGAGCGGGAGTACCGGGAGGCGGGCGAGGACGGCGAGCCGGCCGTCATGCGCTACCGGACGCCGATGGTCCAGGCCCGGCGGCGGCTGGCACGGGGGCTGCGGACGCTGCGGGAGTCCATGGACGAGGGTCCGCTGACCGAGGGGCTGGTGGACGTGGGCCGCTGGCTGGAGGAGTTCCACCCCCGGGCCCTGGTGGAGCTGGACTACGGCGGGCTGGTGCACGCGCTGCCGGCGGAGCAGCTGCTGGCGGACCGGAGCGCGGCGGACGTGGCCGAGGGCATCGCGGCGCTCGGCGCCGGGGACGCGGAGCTGGCCGGTGAGGCGTACGCGCGTCTCGCGGAGCGCTGGCGGGCCGTGAGGGACCGTCAGTTCGCGAACTGACGCATGCTGAACCCGTGACGCGTGTGACACGTGTGGGTGAAGGTGCGAGAGCGTACGGGAGTGGTGTGGGACCTACGTCCCGAACCGGGCCTTTGCCTCAACCGTGATGGATAGCACTTACGGGGCCCTTGCGCCCTTCCCTACCCCTCGTGCCAAAATAGGACAAGGAGTCCGGGGAGGGCTCCATCCGTCCAAGTATGGGCGGATTGCTCTGCATTGCACGCTATGGGGGGTCTGATGACTCCTGATCGCTCTGTGACTGATCGTCACGGTGGTGTGACTGTCCGCTATGGCATGGTCCATCGGCTTCCGTCGCTGATGAACACCTGGGAGGGCAATTCCATCGGTTTGGCCGACGTGGCTGGACGGATGGTGTAGTTGTAGTGCCGAGGACAAGCCGTTCGTCCTATAACCGACTCGGCCCGCGTCCGCCATTTCGGGCAACGTGGGTCAAGGTGCAGAATTTAGAGGAAAGAACCGAGATGGTTCGGTTCTCCCGAGGAGGCCGCTCATGACCGCTCGCACCCCTGATGCCGAGCCGCTGCTGACCCCGGCTGAGGTTGCCACGATGTTCCGCGTGGACCCGAAGACGGTGACCCGTTGGGCCAAGGCAGGCAAGCTCACGTCCATCCGCACGCTCGGTGGACATCGCCGGTACCGCGAGGCAGAGGTCCGCGCACTGCTTGCGGGTATTCCGCAGCAGCGCAGCGAGGCCTGATCCACCCCTGTCGCGCCGCTTCACCCCTGGGCTTTTGGGTCCCCCAACCCGACTGACCCACCCATAGCTCCATATGACGGGCGCCCGCCCCAACGGGCGCCGTACCTGTGTCTCACAGGCCTCGTCGTCAGATCGCGCTGGACTCCGCCGGGTCCAGCGCGATCTTTTTTGTGCGCGCGGGGGCTGCCGGGGTGCGCCGGGTCGGGTCTTCCGGGGCTGCGGGAGCCCGGTCGGGCCGGCGAGGAAAACCGGGCGTCCGGTTGGCTCCGAGGGCCTTCGGGGCGCCTTCGGGGGCTTCCCGGGCGGACCCTCACCGAGTGGTGCAATTGCACATATTAAATTCGCCACTTGTAGGAAGGGCGTAAAGTCGACCCTTCTCAAAACTGATCGAGTGACACCCGTCACATCGCATGGCTCTTGCCAACTACGAGCCTGCCACTGTGTACCCGTGGAAAGCCACGCCATTGGTCACGTGGCGGGAGGACTTTCGTCCCGCGTCCACGGAGACGGAGAGCGGCCGCCCGGCGTGCGCCCCGACGTCCCCGACGGCTCGACCGTGCCGCGCGGGTCCCTGACGGCCTCCACGGCCCGTGAGGGCGCCCCTGCGGCCGTGCCGGGGCCCGTGGCGGCCCCCGGGGCGTCCGCCCCCGTCACCGGCTCCATGGCCAGCCGCAGCAGCCGCGCGCACACCGCGCAGTGCCGGGTCAGATGACGCAGGCCCGCGGCCGCCGCCAGATGGGCGCGCAGCAGGGCGCCCGTCTCGTGCCGGGGACGCCGTCCCGGGGGTGGTTCCGCGATGCCCGGTCCGGCCGTCGGGAACTCCGCGCCCGTGGATGCCGCCATCCGCGCCACCTCCCGGTGGATGCGTGCCGCCCCGCCCGGGAAACCGGGAGCAGCCCTGGTTTCTGAGTACTCGTCGCCCGCCACCGTGGTCAAGACACGCGAAAGCCCGGATCCAGGGGATCCGGGCTTTCGTTACTGCGGTCCTGACGGGATTTGAACCCGCGGCCTCCACCTTGACAGGGTGGCGAGCACTCCAAACTGCTCCACAGGACCAGGTTTTCGCGGCGGCCTCGCGGCTGCCTGCGAAGACAGACTGTACAGGAGGTCGGCGGGTGCGGTCGAACTCACTCCTGGTGGTGAAGCCGTCACGCACCCGCGGTCACGGCCGCGCGCCCGCCGTGACCCGCCGGCCGGAGGACCGTTACGGCACCGCCGCGTCGATCGCCTTCACGATCCGCTTGTCGGAGACCGGGAACGCGGTGCCCAGCGCATGGGCGAAATAGCTGACCCGCAGCTCCTCGATCATCCAGCGGATGTCCAGGACCTCCTGCGGCACGGGCCGGCCCTTCGGCAGCTGCTCCAGCAGCCAGGCGTACTCGTCCTGCATCTCGTGGACCTTCTCCATGCGCGTGGTGTCGCGCTGGACGTTCGTCGGCATCTGCTGGAGCCGGCGGTCCTCGGCGACCAGATAGCGCATCAGGTCGGGCAGTCTGCGCAGCCCGGTCGCGGTGACGAAGCCGGGCGGCATCAGCCGGGCCAGATGGTCCCGTACGTCCGTGACGTTGTTGATCAGGACCAGGCTGTTGGTCGACTTCAGCCGGCGCTCGCAGGCCTGCCAGGCGGCCAGGATCTGCTGCACCTGGCCGATCGTGCGGACGGTCAGGTCCACCAGATCGGCGCGGACCTTGTCGAACAGCGTCCGGAACGACGCCTCGTCCCAGACGGGCCCGCCGTGGGCCGCGATGAGCCGGTCGGCGGCCGCGGTCGCGCAGTCCTCGAAGAGCGCCTGGACGGAGCCGTGCGGATTGCGGGAGAGGGCGAGCTTCTGCTGGTTCGTCAGGGTGTCCGAGGCGAACTTGGCCGGATTCACCGGGATGTTCAGCATGATCAGCTTCCGGGTGCCCCGCCACATGGCCTGCTGCTGCTCGGCCTCGCTGTCGAAGAGCCGGACGGCCACGGTCGCGCCCTGGTCGACGAGGGCCGGGTAGGCCTTCACGGGCTGGCCCGCGCGCCGGGTCTCGAAGATCTTGTCCAGCGTGCCGATCGTCCAGTCCGTGAGGCCCGAACGCTCGATGGAGCTCCCGGACGGGCCCGCGGTCGCCGCGGCGGCCTTGGAGAGCGCCTGCCGGGCCTTCGGGCGCAGCTGGACGCGCAGCGCTTCCAGGTCCTTGTCCTCGGCGACCTTGCGCCGCCGTTCGTCGACGATCCGGAAGGTGATCTTGAGGTGGTCGGGGACGCGGCTCAGATCGAAGTCGTCCGCGGTGACCGGCACGCCGACCATCCGCTGGAGCTCCCGGGCCAGGGTCGCGGGCAGCGGTTCCTGGAGGGGCACGGCCCGGTCCAGGAACTTCTCCGCGTAGTTCGGCGCGGGGACGTAGTGCCGGCGGATCGGTTTGGGCAGCGAGCGGATCAGCTCGGTGACGACCTCCTCGCGCAGGCCCGGGATCTGCCAGTCGAAGCCCTCGGCGGTGACCTGGTTGAGCACTTGGAGCGGAATGTGGACGGTCACACCGTCGGCGTCCGCGCCGGGCTCGAACTGGTACGTCACACGGAACTTGAGCTTCCCCTGGCGCCAGGAGTCCGGGTAGTCGTCCTTGGTGACCGCGCCGGCCTTCTCGTTGATGAGCATGGAGCGCTCGAAGTCGAGCGCGTCCGGCTCCTCGCGGCGTTTGTGCTTCCACCAGGAGTCGAAGTGCGCGCCGGAGACGACGTGGTCCGGGATGCGCTGGTCGTAGAAGTCGAAGAGCGTCTCGTCGTCCACGAGGATGTCGCGGCGCCGGGCGCGGTGCTCCAGCTCCTCGACCTCGCCGAGCAGTTTGCGGTTGTCGTGGAAGAACTGGTGGTGCGTGCGCCAGTCGCCCTCGACCAGGGCGTTGCGGATGAAGAGGTCCCGCGAGGCCTCCTGGTCGATCCGGCCGAAATTGATCTTGCGCTGGGCGACGATCGGTACGCCGTAGAGCGTGACCCGCTCGTACGCCATGACCGCCGCCTGGTCCTTCTCCCAGTGCGGTTCGCTGTAGGTGCGCTTCAGCAGGTGCTGGGCCAGCGGCTCGATCCACTCGGGCTCGACCCGGGCGTTGACCCGGGCCCAGAGCCGGGAGGTCTCCACCAGCTCGGCCGACATCACGAAGCGGGGCTGCTTCTTGAACAGCGCCGAGCCGGGGAAGATCGCGAACTTGGCGCTGCGGGCGCCGAGATACTCGTTCTTCTCGGTGTCCTTCAGCCCGATGTGCGAGAGCAGACCGGCCAGCAGCGAGGTGTGCACCGACTGCTCGGGCGCGTCCTCCTCATTGAGCGAGATACCCATCTGCTTCGCCACCGTGCGCAACTGCGCGTAGATGTCCTGCCATTCGCGGATGCGCAGGAAGTTCAGGTACTCCTGCTTGCACATCCGGCGGAAGCTGGAGGAGCCGCGCTCCTTCTGCTGTTCGCGGAGGTAGCGCCACAGATTGAGGTAGGCCAGGAAGTCCGAGGTCTCGTCCTTGAACCGGGCGTGCTGCTGGTCGGCCTGGGTCTGCTTCTCGGCCGGGCGCTCGCGCGGGTCCTGGATGGAGAGCGCGGCGGCGATGACCATGACCTCACGGACGCAGCCGTTCCGGTCCGCTTCGACGACCATGCGGGCGAGCCGTGGGTCGACGGGAAGCTGGGAGAGCTTGCGGCCGAGCGGGGTGAGCCGCTTCTTGGGATCCTTCTCCGCGGGGTCCAGCGCGCCCAGCTCCTGGAGCAGTTGCACGCCGTCGCGGATGTTGCGGTGGTCCGGCGGGTCGATGAAGGGGAACTTCTCGATGTCGCCGAGACCGGCCGCGGTCATCTGGAGGATGACGGAGGCGAGGTTCGTCCGCAGGATCTCCGCGTCGGTGAACTCCGGACGGGTCAGGAAGTCGTCCTCGGAGTACAACCGGATGCAGACACCGTCCGACGTACGGCCGCAGCGGCCCTTGCGCTGGTTGGCGCTGGCCTGCGAGATCCGCTCGATCGGCAGCCGCTGGACCTTGGTGCGGTGGCTGTAGCGGGAGATACGCGCGGTGCCCGGGTCGATCACGTACTTGATGCCCGGAACGGTCAGCGAGGTCTCCGCGACGTTGGTCGCCAGAACGATCCTGCGCCCGGTGTGGCGCTGGAAGACCCGGTGCTGCTCGGCGTGCGAGAGGCGCGCGTAGAGGGGGAGGACCTCGGTGTTGCGCAGATGGCGTTTGCCGAGGGCGTCGGCGGTGTCGCGGATCTCCCGCTCGCCGGAGAGGAAGACCAGGATGTCGCCGGGGCCCTCGGACTGCAGCTCGTCGACGGCGTCGCAGATCGCGGTGATCTGGTCGCGGTCGGCGTCGTCGCCGTCCTCTTCGAGGAGCGGCCGGTAGCGCACCTCGACCGGATACGTCCGCCCGCTGACCTCGATGATCGGGGCGTCGCCGAAGTGGCGCGAGAAGCGTTCCGGGTCGATGGTCGCGGAGGTGACGACGACCTTCAGATCGGGGCGCTTGGGCAGCAGCCGGGCCAGATAGCCGAGCAGGAAGTCGATGTTCAGCGACCGCTCGTGGGCCTCGTCGATGATGATCGTGTCGTACGCGAGCAGCTCGCGGTCCGTCTGGATCTCGGCGAGCAGGATGCCGTCCGTCATCAGCTTGACGAAGGTCGCGTCCTGGTTGACCTGGTCGGTGAAGCGCACCTTCCAGCCGACCGCCTCGCCCAGCGGGGTGTCCAGCTCCTCGGCGACGCGCTCGGCCACCGTGCGCGCGGCGATCCGGCGCGGCTGGGTGTGCCCGATCATGCCCCGGACGCCCCGGCCCAGCTCCATGCAGATCTTGGGGATCTGGGTGGTCTTGCCGGAGCCGGTCTCACCCGCGACGATCACGACCTGGTGGTCGCGTATCGCCTCCAGGATCTCGTCCTTCTTCTGGCTGACCGGGAGCTGCGGGGGATACGAAACGGCGGGCACCCGCCCCGCGCGCAGCGCGAGCCGTTCGGCGCCCTTGCCGGCCTGGGCGGCGATCTCGTCCAGCACGGCCTGTCGGGCCTCGGGCTTGCGGATGCGGCGGGCGCCTTCGAGGCGGCGGCCGAGCCGGTGCGCGTCGCGGAGCGAGAGCTGTCCGAGCTGGGACTGGAGATCGGCGAAGGAAGTAGACATACGGACCCCAGGATCTCACCCGGGCCCGAGGAACGGCGAGCGTATTTCGTGCGGCCCCGGTCACCCGCGGGGCGCACGACGGCGTACGCGCGCGGCGTGCGGGGGCCCGGGGAGCCCGCACGGGCAACGACGAAGGCCCCGTCCTGTGGACGGGGCCTTCGGAAGGTGGCTGGGGCCGGGATCGAACCGGCGACCTATCGCTTTTCAGGCGATCGCTCGTACCAACTGAGCTACCCAGCCACGCAGCTCGTACAAGCTGCAGCGGTCCTGACGGGATTTGAACCCGCGGCCTCCACCTTGACAGGGTGGCGAGCACTCCAAACTGCTCCACAGGACCAAGCAATGTGCGAGAACAAGTCTCGCACACGGTAAAGCGTGCCCCCAACGGGATTCGAACCCGTGCTACCGCCTTGAAAGGGCGGCGTCCTGGGCCACTAGACGATGAGGGCTAAGGGCCCACCTGCGCGCTTTCCAGCGCGTCGGGGACGTGAGAAGCATATGGGATGCCGGGGGGTATCGCCAAAACGGTTTACGGGGAGGGCGCGGGGGACGTCGGCGGGGCCGGCGCGTCCTTGGGCAGATGGCGGCTGACCTCGGCGGTCGTCAGGCCGAGTCCGCCCAGGGTGATCTCGTCCCAGGCCTGGAGCGTGCGGGTCGAACGGTCCAGATAGAGCACCGAGGCGAGCACCTGTTCGGGGCTCTTGTTCTGGACGGCCCGCAGTCCGCCGCCGCCCGTGGACCCCTCGACCATCAGCCGGGTGCCGCCCTTCATGACCTCGTTCTGCCGGTGGTGCACATGGCCGGCCAGCACCAGGGGGACCGCCCCGTCGGTCTGCCGGGCCGCCTCGGGCTCGTGGGCGACGGCGATATCGGCCGGGGTGCCCGCCCGGCTCTGGGCCCCGAGACCGGCGGCCAGCCGGAGCCCGGCCGTCCGCTGGACGTCGCCGGCCTGTTCGGGGCCGGTGCGGTCGGGCGTGAACTGCGGGTCGCCGACGCCCGCGACGCGCACCCCGCCGATGGTCACGGCGCGCCCCTCGTCCAGCACCCGCACGTTCGGGAACCGCTTCCTGTTCTCCAGATACGTCTGCGTCACGGCGGAGTCGTGGTTGCCCCGGACCCAGACATAGGGCGCGCCGAGGTCGGCGATCGGGTCCAGGAAGCTGTTCTCGACGGCCGCCCCGTGGTCCATCGTGTCGCCGGAGTCGATGATCACGTCGATGCCGTACTGCTCGACGAGCGAGCCGATGATGTGCCAGGCGGCCGGGTTGAGGTGGATGTCGGAGACGTGCAGGACCCGGAGCGTGGCGGGGTCCGGACGGTAGACGGGGAGCGTCGAGGTGGCGTCGTAGAGCTTGGTCACGTTGGTGACGAGCCGGGCCAGTTCCTGCTGGTAGACGTCGAAGTCGCTGACGATCGAGCGGGCGTCGCCGACGACGGACGGGGCGCTGGAGAGCAGTCCGGAGAACTTCGGCTCCAGGACGGACTTCGGGTTCCAGGTGGCGTACGCGCCGATCCCCGAGGCGGCCAGCAGAGCCAGCGCCAGCCCGCCGGCCGCGAGGGCGCGGCGGGGCCTGCGGTACACGGCGAGGCCGAGGGCGGTGGCTCCGGAGACGACCGCGACGCAGGAGCGCACGGCCAGTTCGCGCGCCCCGGCGCTGACGTCGCCGGTGACCTCGTCCTCCAGTCCGGCCAGCCGTTCGGGGTGCTGGACCAGGGCCTCGGAGCGGATCGGGTCGAGGCGGTCGACGTCGACGTCGAGGCGGACCGGGGCGTGGTGCGAGTCCAGCTCCAGGGCGCCCAGCGGTGACACGTTGATCTTGGTGCCGCCGCTGAGGGAGGGCCGCAGCGTCATGGTCGTGTCCATCGGGCCGACCGGGGTGCGGACGCTGCCGACGGCGAGCAGTCCGAGCCAGGCCCCCAGCAGGACGACGGCGACCAGCCCCAGCGCGCGGACGAGGGGACGCGGCGCGGCGCCCGGCAGGCCGCCGGTGCGGGGGCGGCGCCCGGCGCGGGGGCGGAGGAGGTGCCGTACGCGGACTGCTGCGGCACGGAACGGGTCGCGGGCCATTGGGCGCGTATGCCCCAGGAGGGGAGCGGATATGCGCGTATGCCGCGCGGGGACACGTCCGGGGGCGGTACGGGACAATGGCGGGGTGCTGGAGATGACGCGGGAAGCGTTCGAGGAACTGGTCGGCGAGGCGCTGGACCGGATCCCGCCGGAGCTCACCCGGCTGATGGACAACGTCGCGGTGTTCGTCGAGGACGAACCGGAGGCGGACGATCCGGAGCTGCTCGGTCTGTACGAGGGCACGCCCCTGACCGAGCGCGGTGAGTGGTACGCGGGCGTACTGCCCGACCGCATCACCATCTACCGGGGGCCGACGCTGCGGATGTGCGAGACGCGCGAGGACGTGGTGGCCGAGACGGAGATCACGGTGGTCCACGAGATCGCCCACCACTTCGGCATCGACGACGAGAGGCTGCACGCGCTGGGTTACGGGTGAGGGGCGCGCCCCGGTCCGCGCGGGGGCGCGGACGGGGGCGCGGGCGCCGCCGGCGCGGCAGCCTGCGGCCGGGGCGTGTCCCCGGCGGGGCGGCGGGAGTTGGGCAGGGCGCTCCCCGGCTCGTTCTCGCGGGGCCCCGATCCTCTTCGCGCCCCGGAGGTGCCCCCGTGCGCCAGTTGTCCGTCCCCGCCCGCTGGGCGGCCGTCACGCTGGTGACGGCCGTCGCGTCCACCGGCTGCATGAGCATCGGCTCCGGCGGCGGCAGCCCCGAGCCCTCGCGCTCCGCCGCGCCGAAGGGGTCGGCCGAGGAGCCCGCCGGAGCCACCGCGGCCGGGACGGGGCGGGCGCGCACCGGGGGCGGCGCGGGGGCGCACTCCGGGCAGGAGGCCGGCCGGTCCGCCGACCCCAGTGCCTCGGCCGCCCCCTCGGGCAGTCCCGGCGCGACACCGGACCCGCGCGTTCCGGGCGGGTCCGGCGGGCATCCGGCGCCGACGCCCCCGGAGCCGGGGAGGGGGCCCGGAAAGGGGCCGGGTGCCCCGGAGCACTCGGAGCCGCCGGCCCCGTCCGATCCCGGCCCGGGGGCCTCGGAGAGCCCCGAGCCGTCCGCGCCGCCGGAGCCCGAGCCGGAGCACTCCGAGCCGCCGGCGCCCTCGGCCTCGCCCGCCGCGCAGCTGCGTACCGACTCCGCGCAGACGTCCGAGGGGGTCTACGCGCTGCGGACTCCGCGGGCATCGCCGCAGGTGGGGCCGGTCTGAGCGGGGGTCCGGGCGGGGGCGGTTTGCGCAATGCGGGTGAGAGTGCGTATGGTGGTAGATCGTTTGATCCCATTGCCCGGCGCCGACACAGAAGAGCGCCGTGTGGCGCGTACTCTCCCTTGCCGTGGCTGGACCGCATTGAGGCGGTCGAAATTGCGAATCACGGAGTTACGGGCGCGTGCCGAGACTCCGGAAGGTTTCGCATTTCGCATGTCAATTTCCAGCTCTGACCGCACCGTCATGCCCGAGAACGTCGAGAACGACGAGCTCGCCGAGGTGGCGAAGGCCGCCGTCGCCGAGCAGTCCGACGTGATCGAGGCCGACGCCTCCGAGGCCGAGCAGGCCGGTTCCGCCGACGCGGCGGACGCCGAGCCGACCATCACCTTCGCCGACCTGGGCCTGCCCGAGGGCATCGTCCGCAAGCTCGCGCAGAACGGGGTGACCGCCCCGTTCCCGATCCAGGCGGCGACCATCCCGGACGCCCTGTCCGGCAAGGACATCCTGGGCCGCGGCCGTACCGGCTCCGGCAAGACCCTCTCCTTCGGTCTGCCGACCCTGTCCGCGCTGGCGGGCGGGCGCACCGAGAAGAAGAAGCCCCGCGCCATCATCCTCACCCCGACCCGTGAGCTCGCGATGCAGGTCGCGGACGCGCTCCAGCCGTACGGCGACGTGCTCGGCCTGAAGATGAAGGTCGTCTGCGGCGGTACGTCGATGGGCAACCAGATCTACGCCCTGGAGCGCGGTGTCGACATCCTCGTCGCCACCCCGGGCCGGCTGCGCGACATCATCAACCGCGGCGCCTGCTCCCTGGAGGACGTCCAGGTCGCGGTGCTCGACGAGGCCGACCAGATGTCGGACCTGGGCTTCCTGCCCGAGGTCACCGAGCTGCTCGACCAGATCCCGGGCGGCGGCCAGCGCATGCTCTTCTCCGCCACCATGGAGAACGAGATCAGCACCCTGGTCAAGCGCTACCTGACCGACCCGGTCACCCACGAGGTCGACTCCGCCCAGGGCAACGTGTCGACGATGTCGCACCACGTCCTGGTCGTGAAGCCGAAGGACAAGGCGCCGGTCACCGCCGCCATCGCCGCCCGCAAGGGCCGCACCATCATCTTCGTCCGCACCCAGCTGGGCGCCGACCGCATCGCCGAGCAGCTCATCGAGTCCGGTGTGAAGGCCGACGCGCTGCACGGCGGCATGACGCAGGGTGCGCGCACCCGCGTCCTGGAGGACTTCAAGAAGGGCTACGTCAACGCCCTGGTCGCCACCGACGTCGCCGCCCGCGGTATCCACGTCGACGGCATCGACCTGGTGCTGAACGTGGACCCGGCCGGCGACCACAAGGACTACCTGCACCGCTCGGGCCGTACCGCCCGCGCCGGCAAGTCCGGTGTCGTCGTCTCGCTGGCGCTGCCGCACCAGCGCCGCCAGATCTTCCGGCTGATGGAGGACGCGGGCGTCGACGCCTCGCGCCACATCGTCCAGGGCGCGGGCGTCTTCGAGCCGGAGGTCGCCGAGATCACCGGTGCCCGTTCGCTCACCGAGGTCCAGGCCGACTCCGCGAACAACGCCGCCAAGCAGGCCGAGCGCGAGGCCGCCGACCTGACCAAGCAGCTGGAGCGCGTCCAGCGCCGTGCCGTGGAGCTGCGCGAGGAGGCCGACCGTCTGGTCGCCCGCGCCGCCCGTGAGCGGGGCGAGGACCCCGAGGCCGCCGTGGCCGAGGTCACCGCCGAGGCGGAGGCCGCCCTGCTGGCCGCCACCTCGGTCCCGGAGCAGCCGGCCGGCCGCGACGAGCGCGGCAACTACGAGCGCCGCGACAACCGGGGCGACCGCGGCGGTGACCGTGGTGGCTTCCGCCGTGACGACCGTCGCGATGACCGTCGTGACGACCGGGGTGGTCGTTCCTTCGAGCGTCGTGACAACGACCGTCCGTCGTTCCGTGACCGTCGTGACGACCGTCCCTCGGGCGGCGACCGTGGTGGCTTCCGCCGCGACGACCGCCGTGACGACCGGGGCGGCCGCCCCTTCGAGCGTCGTGACAACGACCGCCCGGCGTTCCGCGACCGCCGTGACGACCGCCCGTCCGGTGGCTACCGCTCCGGCGGCGGCGACCGTCCGTTCAACCGCGACCGCCGCGACGACCGCCCCTCGGGCGGCTACCGCTCGGACCGCCCGACCGGCCGCCGCGACGACCACCGGGGCACCGGCACCAACACCGGTTCCTTCGGCCGCCGCGACGACAAGCCGCGCTGGAAGCGCAACGGCTGATCCTCGGCGCCGCACCGCCTGAACCGAAGGGCCCTGCCCGATGCACCGCATCGGGCAGGGCCCTTCGGCGTTCCCTTCGGCAGACCTCGCGGTGGGCATGCCAACGCGCGGGGGTGTTTCGCTGATAGCCTCTCCCCCCGCATGCACGCGGTTCCGCCTCACATACCTCACGAGTCCCGCGCGCATACATCGCCTCGGCGTTCGCACCCGAGGCCGCCCGAGGGCCCCACTCCTCGTCCGAACCGTGCACCACTTGCCGTTTTCCTGGTCGACACAGATCTTGGGGGGTCCTCTGTGGGCCGTCATGTCCTGGCACGCTCCCGTACGTT
Organism: Streptomyces sp. NPDC057682; assembly: GCF_042799575.1. Lineage (NCBI taxonomy): Bacteria > Bacillati > Actinomycetota > Actinomycetes > Kitasatosporales > Streptomycetaceae > Streptomyces > Streptomyces sp. NPDC057682. The sequence goes on from NZ_JBHVIN010000001.1 coordinate 628,649, forward strand.
CAGAACTCTTGCCGCCGCCACGGGAACGGCGGCGGTCCTCGCCGGTGTCCTGGGGCCGCTCGGCGCCCCGGCCGGTGCGGCCGGCGCCCCGGCCGCTGCGGCGGGGACGCCGACGGGCGAGGTGTCGTTCGCAGCCGACCGCTATGTGCCGAGGGTGACCGTCCCGTACGGGGCGGGGGAGTCCGGGGTCCTCTACCGGCAGGAGGGGCACGACGGTCTCCTGTGGACCACCTGGGACGGGACCACCAGGACCGTCGACGTGCCCGACGCCTCCCCGGTCACGACGTACGCAGCGGCCTACGCGTCCGCGAACCCCAAGTGGCTCCCGGCGGGCTCGGACACGATCATCACCTCGGTCGACGGTGAGCTGCGCGGCACGGACCTGCGCAGCGGTGACACGAGTCCGTTCGTGTTGCCGGCCGGGCAGACCGCCGTGACGTGGGCGGGACGGCACCTGGTCACCCGGACCGGGACGGACGGGGACTACTCCTTCCACCTGGCCACGTGGAACGGCGGGGAGACGGTGGTGCCCGGCGCGTCCGTCGACGCGCCGGAGGGGGTTGAGATCACCGGGTCGGCGGCCGCGGACGCCGACATCCTGGTGGTCAGGTACCGCGCGCCGGGTGGGGCCTCCGGTATCGGCCTCGTCGACTTCGCGACCGGACGGTTCACCAACGTGGCCGCCGCCCTGGGCACCACGGTGAAGCAGGTGGTGCTGACCGCCGACCGCCTGGTCTGGCTGGGCGAGGACGTCAACTGGATCCCCCGCGACGACCTGTTCGCCGACCGCCGTGTGATCGACCTGGAACCGCAGCACGGCGAACTGCCCGTCATCGCGGCGGCCGGAGCGAACCTGATCGTCTCCTGGTACACGCCTCCGCGCTGGGACGGCGACATGGCCGACACCTCGGGCCTGCGTCTGCTCGCCATGCCCTTCGCCGGCGGTGACCCGGTCACGCTGCTGCGTCACGCCTCTCCGGTGATGGCGGGCGCCGCGGACGGCAGCGTGGTCGTGGCCGGGGGCGTGGACGCCGGGCAGTGGGCGCTGCGGAGGGTCGCCCCGGGCACGTCCGGCCCGTCGGAGGTCGCGCCCGTGGCGCCGGTGGCGGCACGGATCGAGCGGCTGTCGCTGGCCAACGGGGTGATGGTCACCAAGGAGTCCGACTCCATGTTCCTGCCGTCCGTCTTCGGCCGCACGGTCACCACGACGGCGGGCGGGCTCGCGGTGGGCGCCCCGGTGTACAAGGAGTGGGCGGACGACGCCGCCGGAGGCCCCTGGTCCTCCGGCGACGGCCACCTCATCCAGACGCGGAACTACGGCTACGAGACCGAAGTCGGTTCCCTGGAACAGGGACAGGACCCGCGCTGGTTCCGGATGAGCTCCGGCCAGGGGAAGCTGATCGACCTCACGGGCCGGTACGTGGTCCTCAACGGGGTCAACCCCGACCTCCAGTACATCGGCGACCTCGGCGCGTACGACACGATGCCCCTCTCGCGGCCGATCAGAACGGCCTCGGTCTGGGCCACGAAGGTGTGGTCGGCCACCCCCACGCCGGGCGTGGTGACCGCGCAGGACCTGAAGACGCTGAAGATCACGAAGACCGTCGACACCGGTGCGCCCTGCGTGGCCAAGGAGTTGCAGGCGGTCGGGCGCTGGCTCTACTGGTCCTGCGGCCCGGACGGGCCGGCGGGCGTCCGGGACCTCACGGCGGGCCGGAACATCGCCGTACCGAAGGGCGAGGCCCTGATCGGTGACGGATTCCTCGTCCGGCACGACAAGCAGGCCGGCACGCTCGCCCTCACCGACTTCCGGGACGGCACGGCGAGGGCTCCCCGCACCATCGGCGAGGTGTCCTCCACCGCCGCGCGCGGGGTGACCTGGACGGTCGACAAGTTCGGTGGCCCGGTCGCCTACGTCGCCGCCGACCAGCGGGTGCACCTCGTGCCGAGCGGGGTCGCGAAGCAGCCGGTCGGGCCCATCGAGTCCGAGACGGGGCCCACCGTCGGCTACAACAACCCCTGGAAGGCCCGCTGGCTGATGTCGCGGCCGGTGGCGTCCTGGCGGATCGTCATCAGGAACAAGGCCACCGGCACGGTCGTGCGCACGCTGAGCGGGGTGCCGGGCGAGGGCGGCGGAACGGTCACGACGAGCTGGAACGGTAGGAACGAGAAGGGCGGTTACGTGCCGAACGGCGCGTACACCTGGACGCTTTCCGCGAAGCCCGCGGACGGACAGGGCCCGGACGCGAGCGCCACGGGCACGGTGAAACTGACCGGGGGCGCGGCGGTGTTCCGGGACTTCATCCGGCGGGACGGGTTCGGCGATCTGCTGACGTTCGACCCGCTCGGTGGTTCGGATTTCCGGGGCGGCAATGGGACCGGACAGGTGGCTTCGCAGGAACCCGGCGACCGGGACTGGTCCGACGCCAACAAGGTGACGGAAGCGGTCCCCTTCGACAGTGTGGACGGTGACCGGTGCAACGACGTGCTCCTGCGCATGAGGAGCGGCGAACTGCGCGCGTACCGGCCGAACTGCGGAAGCGGGCTGTTCCTCACGACCCCCTACACGAAGGTCGGCCTCGGCTGGAACGTCTACGACGAGCTGACGTCGCCGGGCGACCTGACCGGTGACGGCCGGGCGGACCTGATCGCGCGGGAGACGTCGACCGGGCTCCTCTTCCTGTACGAGAGCAAGGGCGGCGGCGCCTTCAAGTCCCGGGTGCAGATCGGCAAGGGCTGGAAGGGCTATCTGATCGTCGGCGCCGGTGATCTGAACGGGGACGGCAAGGGCGATCTGCTGGCCCGCGACAAGGCCGGGGTGCTGTGGCGGTACGCCGGTACGGGCAAAGGCACCCTGGCGCCCCGCGTACGGGTCGGCGGTGGCTGGCAGGTGTACAACGCGCTGGTCGGCATCGGGGACATCAGCGGGGACGGCAAGGCGGATCTGGTGGCCCGGGACACGTCGGGTGTGCTCTGGAGCTACCGGGGCGACGGCAAGGGGCTGTTCGCGGCGCGGGTGCGGATCGGCGGGGGCTGGCAGAAGTACTCCAGGCTGGCCTGAGGGACGCCCGGCCCGCCCGGGACGAGTGACGCGACAGGGGCCCGTACGGCGGAGAATGCCGTGCGGGCCCCCGCGCGTTGAACGGGTTCGAAACACGCTGTCGGGATGTCGGATGCTGCTGTTAAAGTCGCCGCATCTGCTCGGGGGTGGTGGTGCGAGCGGTATCGGCCGCACCACGCAGGCCGCGGCGCCTCTCGTGCGCGCCGCGAGCCCCTCCCGTGCCCTTGTTTCCCGGGGAGGGACTTTCACATTGACTCGCTCATCCAGCGGGTGGAGACGCAGGCGTGCGTCCGGGCACCTCGCTCTCCTGATCACCCTGGCGATCACCGGCGGCGCCGGTGCGGCCGGCACCGGGACTGCGGCGGCCGACACGGGGACGGCGGTGGCCGGGGCCTCGGCGGCGGACACCGTGGTCGTGAGCCCGGGGGCGCGTTTCGTGCCCCGTACGACGCGGATCCTCAACGCCGGTGAGACCGGCTTCCTGACCGCGCAGGAGGGCGACGACCGGCTGCGCTGGATCGACTACGCCACCGGCACGGCCACGGTCCTGTCCGAACGGCTGCCGAAGCCGCTCGCGTACAACCCCGAGGAGGGGCGCGAGGTCGGCGCCTGGCCCACCGGGTTCGGCCAGGGCTCGGACACCGTCGCGGTCTACGCCGCGACGCCCGACCCGCATGTGACGCTCCAGCAGGGCGCGGGCGGTGGAGCGACCACCGTCGTCCCGATCCCGGAGGGGCAGACGTACGTCCAGACCTTCGGCACCACCGTGGTCACCCGCACGGGCGCCGCGAACGCCGTCACGAGCCTGCATCTGCTGCGGCGGACGGCCGACGGGATCGAGGACCAGCGGCTGGAGGGGCTGCCCGAGGGGTGGAACCTGGGCCTCCAGGAGGGGGACGGCCGCTCGGCGCTCGTGCGGGGCATCCTCTGGGAGGACACCACCATGAAGAACGGGTGGTGGCTGGTCGACCTCGCGACCGGGGCGATCAGGACCCTCGACGCGCACGCCGAATCGGTCAGCCTGACCCCGGACTCCGTCCTCCAGATCGGTTCCTACGGCGGGGAGGTGCTGGACCGGAACGATCCGACGGCCCCGCCGCGCCCGCTGGACCTGCGGAACTTCGCGTACGACACGACGTTCCGGATGCTCGGCGACTCGCTGGTGGCGGTCGACCGGGCCAACGCGGGGAACAACGAGTACCGGGGGAACAGCCTGGCCCTGGTCGCGGGCGACTACTGGGGCGAGGAGCTGCTGGCGGTCGCGCACACGGACCTCACCCGGACGCCGGACGGCTCGCTCCTGGTCGCCGGGGCCGAGAAGCGGACCGATTACGGGGCCCTCGACTGGGGCTACTACCGGTTCACGGCGGGCGCCGACGGCAAGGTGACGCGCACGCGCGTCGCGGACATCGAGGACATGCCCGCCCGCCCGGCCGGCATCGCGCTCGGCAGCGGCATCCTCACCACCGCCGACGACTCGTACCTCTACCAGCCGCACACGTACGTCGGCGGCTACCGGAGCACCTGGCTGAAGACCTCCGGCCGCCCCGAGGAGATCCGCACCACGCAGGACGGACTCATCGGCGGGCGGGACGCCGACTGCGGATGGACCGACGCCATCTACTGCGTGACCATGTTCGCGAGCGGCGACGGCTTCCACGGCCGCAAGGACGCCACCGAGCAGGACGTGACCATGCTCTACCGCAACGGTGAGCAGAAATGGGGCCCGCAGCTCACCACCGGGCTCTCCTCGCCCGAACTCGTGGACCTCTCCGGCCGGTACGGCGTGATCGGCCAGGGCACGGGCGGAACCCAGCGGATCGCCGAGTTCAAGGGCTCCGACCCGGGCACGGTCGTGGAGACGGGGAAGCAGAGCGCCGCGCTGTGGGGCGGCACGCTCTGGAGCAACCTCCCGGGCTCGTCCACGATCACCTCGAAGACGCTGTCCACGGGCGCGGCCGGTGCCTCCTTCACCACGCCGAACGGATGCGTTCCCAGTGAGCTCCAGGCCGTGGGCCGGTGGGTGTACTGGGAGTGCCGGGACGGCTCCTGGGTCCGGGGCGCCGGGATCAGCGACCGGCAGACCGGCCGGACGACGACCGCGCCCGAGGGCCCCGGCCTGCTGGGCGACGGCTACTTCGTCGGGTACACGGAGAAGGACGGCCTGACCGTCTACGACCTGCACAGCGGTCTGCCGGCCTCGGGCGCGTACGCGGACCTGCCCCGGCGGGTGCTGGTGAACGCGGCGGACCTGGGCGACAGCACGGTGCGGCGCTCCGGCTGGACCGTGGACCGCTTCGGCGGGCATGTCGCGTACACCGGCCAGGACCGCCGCGTGCGGATCGTCCCGACCGGCATCGCCGCGTCCCCGCTGTCGGTCATCGACACCCGGGCCCCGGCCGCCTCGCTCGACCTGCGCGCCTCGGCGCCGCGCTGGACCGGCACCTGGTGGCTGTCCAAGCCGGCCGCCTCCTGGCGGCTGACCGTGAAGAACAAGGCCTCCGGCAAGGTCGTCCGCACGGTCTCCGGCGGCGAGGTCCGGGGTTCGCTCACCGCCGCCTGGGACGGCAAGGACACGGCCGGCCGGCTCGTCGGCAACGGCGCGTACACCTGGACGCTGACGGCCGTGCCGGCGGACGGCCAGGGCGCCGCCCTCTCCGTCTCGAACACGGTGAAGGTCACCGGCGGCGCCGCCGTCGCCCGCGACTTCACGGGCGACGACGGCTTCGGCGACCTCCTCGCGTTCACCCCGGCGGGCGTCGCGGACTTCCGCGCCGGTACCGGTACGGGCACCGGCCGGGTCGACGCCAAGGTCTCCGGCGCGGGCTGGACCGGCACCTCCGCGGTCACGGCCGCCGTCCCGTTCGACGACGGCGACGGCGACCGCTGCAACGACGTCCTCGTGCGGGTGAAGAGCGGCGAGCTGCGCGCCTACCGCCCCGCGTGCGGCGCCGCGTTGACGCCGTCGACGCCGTACACGAAGGTCGGCCTCGGCTGGAACGTCTACGACACGCTGACGTCCCCCGGCGACGTGACCGGCGACGGGCGGGCGGACCTGATCGCCCGCGAGACCACGACCGGTCTGCTCTTCCTCTACGAGAGCAAGGGCGCGGGCGTCTTCAAGGCCCGCCTCCAGATCGGCAAGGGCTGGAAGGGCTATCTGCTGGCCGGTGCCGGCGACCTCGACGGCGACGGCAGGCCGGACCTCCTCGCCCGCGACACCTCCGGTGTCCTCTGGCGCTACCCGGCCAACGGCACCGGCGCGACGACGCTCGGCACCCGCGTCAAGGTCGGCGGCGGCTGGCAGGTCTACGACGCCCTCGTGGGCGTCGGTGACATCAGCGGCGACGGCCGGGCGGACCTCCTGGCCCGCGACACCTCCGGCGCGCTCTGGAGTTACCCGGGCGACGGCAAGGGCCTCTTCGCCACCCGCGTCAAGATCGGCGGCGGCTGGCTCATGTACAACCGCCTCGCCTGACCCCGCACCGGCCGAAGGCGCCCCCGCTCCGGCGGGGGCGCCTTCCCCGTTCCACCCCACCCGGAACCCCCGCCGGCCGATACCCGATCGGCGGCCGGGCCGCGGCGGGCTATGCTCGGGGGTGATGTGCCGAGGGCCGTTAGCTCAATTGGTCAGAGCAGCGGACTTTTAATCCGTTGGTTGTGGGTTCGAGTCCCACACGGCCTACGCGACGCAGGGCGGGGGAAACCCTTCCGACCTGCGGTGGAGCGCCCCGTCCGGTTTCTTCCGGGCGGGGCGCTCCGTCGTTCAGTCCTCGTGGAGCGCCTTCCTGAGGGCGTCGATCGCCAGATGGCGGGCGACGTTGGCGGCGCGGGTGTCGCGGAGGCTGTCCAGGAGCAGGAAGTCGTGGACCATGCCGGCGACCCGGACCGAGGTGACGTCGACACCGGCCTCGCGGAGCTTGTTCGCGTACATCTCGCCCTCGTCGCGCAGGACGTCCGCCTCGTCGGTGATGACGAGCGTCGGCGGCAGCCCCTTGAGCTGATCGAGGGTCGACCGGAGCGGGGAGGCGTAGTGCTGCTTCCGCTCGGCGGGGTCCGTCGTGTACGCGTCCCAGAACCACTTCATCCCGTCACGGGTGAGGTAGTAGCCCTCGGCGAACTGGTGGTACGACGGGGTGTCGAAGTCGGCGTCCGTCACCGGGTACAGCAGGACCTGGGCCTTGAGGGCGATGCCGTCCTCGCGCTCCTTGTTCATGAGCGCGAACACCGCGGACATGCACCCGCCGACGGATTCGCCGGTCACCGCGACGCGTGAGGCGTCGAGGCCGTGGTCGGCACCGTTCTTGCGGACCCACTGGCCGACGGCGTAGTTCTGCTCGACCTGCGTGGGGTACTTCGCCTCCGGCGCCCGGTCGTACACGGGGAAGACCCCGGCGGCGCCCGCCCCGACGACCAGTTCCCGGAAGAGCCGGTCGTGCGTCTTGTCGTCGCCGAAGACCCACCCGGCGCCGTGGATGTAGACGATCACCGGCAGCGGCCCCGACACGCCCTTGGGGCGGATGACACGGGTCCTGACCGTGCCCCACTCACCGGCGTCGACGTCCACCCACTCCTCGTCGACCTCCGGACGGGGAACGCCCTCGCCGCTCTGCAGACCCGCGAGGATGTCGCGGCCCTGCTCCGGCGGTACCTCGTAGATGCGGGGATGCGGGTCGGTCGCGTCGGCGAGTTCCCGCGCGGCGCGCTCCAGATAGGGCGTGACGGGCGGGGGCTGCTGAGTCATGAGTGCTCCAGTGCGTGCGGCCCCCAGGGGGGCGCGGATCCCCCGCTTCGTCTCTCCCCGTCCCATGATTCCCGTGAGCGGCGAGGCCGCAAGCCGACGGTGCCGGCGACCCGCGCGCGCCCGTGGCCGCCGCACGTCCTGTGGTGCCACGCCGGTGAACGGACCAATGGGGAAGCCGGCGCCGCTTGTCTCCTTCTAATGAGATCTCCGTATCTGCGTATCAGAGGAGTGCTCATGCGGTCGCTGAGGACAGGGCCCGCCCCGAGGGGCCCGCAGGGCCGGAGAGGCCGGGCCGTCGGCCGGGTGCTGGCCGGGCTGGTGGCCGTGGCAGCCTCGCTGGGGGCGGCCCCCGCGACGGTCCCGCCCCCGGTGCCGGGCAGTTCCGTCGTCACGGTGAAGACGGGGGGCGACCGTACGGGTGATTCCGTCGTCGGGCCGCTCGCGGGGGTGCGGCTGGCGCTGTACGCCTCGCAGGACGCCACCGAGCCCCTGGACGCCGTGTGGGCCCGGTGCACCTCGGACGCGGACGGAGACTGCAACTTCACGGTCCCGGACACCGGTGACGGGGGAGCCAACGAGAACGCCCGCTACTACGTCGGCCAGCCCGAGGACGGTGTGCCGCCCGGCTGGTTCACCAACACCTCCCTGCGGACCGGCGCGGGAAGCGGTTCGGGCTCCGTCCGCTCCCCGTACCGGTTCCTGACGCCGGCCCTGGAGGAGGGGCAGACCTACTCCTCCACCAGCGACTTCATGTTCAGCACCGACTACGCGGCCAACCCCTACGTCGCCTCGGGCGGTATCTGGCAGCAGTCCCGCGAGAACCCCGCGCTGCCCGAGACCTGCGGTCTGGACGTCGCGCTCGTGCTGGACCTCTCGGCGTCCGTGGGAAGCGCGCTGCCCGATCTGAAGGCGGCCGCGAACGGCTTCACCGACGCGCTGGCCCGGACCCCGTCCCGGATGGCGCTCTTCTCCTTCGACCGGGGTTCGCCCAGCACGGGGACGGCCAACCACCCCGAGCTGATGCCCGTTTCGACCCAGGCCGGTGCCGACGCCTTCAAGTCCCTGTACGCCGACTGGACCCTGGGTTCGGGCACCAACTGGGACCAGGGGCTGTACGCGGTGGCCAAGGCGGAGCCGCACTACGACGCGGTCGTCGTGCTCACCGACGGCAACCCGACCTACTGGAACAACCCGCGCCGCGGGGACGGCTCGCACACCCACTTCGCCGACGTGGAGGGCGGCATCTTCGCCGCCAACGCGGTCAAGGCGGAGGGTTCCCGGGTCGTCGCGGTGGGCGTCGGCCGGGGTGTGGAGGGGATCTCGGGGCTGAACCTCCGGGCCATCTCCGGTACGGAGGCGTTCGACGGGACGAATCCGCTCACCGCGGACTACTACCAGACCGCCGACTTCGCCGGCGCCGGACAGGCCCTGACCGAACTGGCGCTCAGCAACTGTGCGGGGACCCTCTCCGTCGTCAAGCAGATCGTGCCCGAGGGCACCACCGGTGAGGACGTCACCGGGGCCGCTCCGGCGGGCGCGGGCTGGGAGTTCGGCGCCGCGACCACGACGCCCGGCATCGGCGGACTGCCCGACGCCAAGGAGACCACCGCCGACGGCACCGGCGCCGTCTCCTTCGAACCCACCTACCCGGCCGGTACGGACTCCGCCGCCATCGACGTGACGGAGACCCAGAGACCGGGCTACGAACTGGTCACCCAGGGCGGCCGCAACGCCGTCTGCACCGATCTCGACACCGGTGAGCCGGTCGAGGTCACCGACGGCGGAACGCCAGGCGCCCCCGCCTTCGGGGTGGACGTCCCCCGGCTCTCCGCGATCAGCTGCACCATGTACAACCGGCCCCTGGCGGAGCCGGAGGCCGAGGTCACCGTCCACAAGGAATGGAGCATCGACGGGACGACGTACGCCCACGACGAGCGTCCGGACGGCTTCGACGCGGACCTCACCCTGACCGGTCCGGGCACCGCCGCCGCGACACCCCAGGAGTGGGACGAGCCCCGCGGCGGCTACGCGGTCGGCGACACCACGACGATCGCCGAGACCACGACGGTTCCCGACACCTGCGCCGTGGACAGCAGCCGCGTCGTCGCGGCCAACGGCGGCCCCGTGGACGCGGCCCTGCCGTACGCGGCCCAGCTCACGGAGCCCGAGAACACCTTCACCGTACGCAACACCGTGACCTGCCAGGACGAGGACCGGGCCCGCCTGACCCTGGTCAAGCGCGTCGTCAACCAGCACGGCGGGACCGCGGTCCCCGGCGACTGGACGCTGAGCGCGGACGGCCCCGAGAACCTCTCCGGTACGAGCGGCAGCGGGGAGGTCACCGGTGTGGAGGTCCCCTCGGGCACCTACACCCTGGGCGAGTCCGGCGGGCCCGAGGGCTATCTGCCGTCCGGCTGGACGTGCACGCGTTCCGGGGACGGGGACGTGCCGGTCACCGACGACCGGGTGACGCTCTCCGCCGGGGACGAGGTCACCTGCACCCTCACCAACGAGGAGCGGGGCGGCTCCCCGTCCCCCCACCCCTCGCACACCTGGCCGGGCCCGCACCCCACACCGCCTCCCGGCGGCGGTGACCACGGAGGTGGCCACGGCGGTGGCGGCGGGGAGCTCGGCAACACCGGCGCGGAGGGCAAGGGCCCGCTCGCGCTGACCGCCCTGGGCTGTGTCCTCCTCGGCGGCGGCGTCCTGCTGGCCACGGCCCGGCGCCGTCGCAGGCACTGAGCACCCGGCCGGCGCGGACGCGGCCCCGACCCGGACGGAAGACGTCCGGGTCGGGGCCGTTCGCCGTGCCCGGGGGCCCGCCCCGGCGCCGTCGAGCGGACTCAGGCCCGCTCCGCACGCTCCAGTGCCCTGCGCCGGGCGGTGCGCACATCGGCCAGGACGGAGGTGCGCACGGGCGGGAGGGCCTTCTCGATCCGGTTCTGGGCGCGGAGGATCCGTTCGGCGAGGCCGGACTCGGCCTGACAGGCGGCGTCCTGTCCGGCGATCCTCAACTCCTCGCGGCCGGTGGCGCGCAGGGCGGCCTGATCGGTGCCGGCGGCGGTGAGGCGTTTCTCCAGGGCCCTGAGCGGGTCCTGGCGGTTCTCGTACGGGAAGCCCTGGTCGCGCATGCACGCCGCCCACTTCCGCTCCGCCGCCCTGACGAGGGGGTGGGCGAGGGCGTCGGCCACGACGGTGTTGGCGAGGTTCTGGAGGGTGAAGAGGTTCCGCTCCCAGGAGGCGCCGTACAGGGCCCTGGTCGCTGCGGTGACGCAGGAGTCGGTGGAGACGGACATGGTGGGGCCGTCGGGGAGGGCGATCTCTTCGCGGGGGCCGTCGGGGGCTCCCTGGAGGGCCGCTTCCCAGACGCGGCGGTCGTGATCGTTCAGCGCGGCGAGCCGACGGGCGTTCGGGTCGGGCGGGCGCTTCCGCAGACGGTCCACCGTCAGCCCGTAACCGTTCTGCCGGGCCCGGCTCTCGGTCAGCAAGCCGTACGGGCTCGGGGTCGCCGACCTGCGAGCGTCACTGACGGGCCTCACGGCGTAGGCGAATCCGCGTGCCGTCATGCAGGTGCGGACCTCCTGTTCCTCCGCGCGGTGCAGTGCGGCGGACTGGGCGGCGGTGACGTCGAGGACGCGGTCCAGCGGGCGCGGGTCGGGCCGGTGCTGCGCGGCGGCCCCGCCGCCGGGTGGCGTCGAGCACCCGGCGACGAGGAACACTGCGGCGGCCGGCCACAGCAGGGTGCGCATGGGGTCAGCAGACCCACTTGTTGGAGGCGACGTTGTCGGCGTAGTGCCCGCTGTACCAGGTGTCCAGGTTGGAGACCACCTTGCCGCGGTGCAGGATGAACGAGTAGCCGGTGTAGCCGGTCCCGCTGTAGATGCGGACATCGCACTCGTTGCCGTGGTTGTAGACCGACTCGGCGTTGTCGAACTTGTAGTACTGCAGCAGGTTGCTGTTGTTCCCGGACACCTCGCCGGGGTCACCCGCGCCGCCGTCGCCGAGGAAGGCGCACAGCGCCCCGGGGGAGCAGTCGCCGTACGCCGCGCTGGCCGGCGTCGCCGTCGCCGCGATGCCGAGTCCCGCGAGCATCGCCGTGCCCACCACCGCGGCGATCTTCTTCCTGATCATGTGAGGTCCTCCCGTTGTGAGTCGCTGGTCGAGCAGCCCTCACTCTGGGCGGGGGGACGGCCCCCGGGTACCTCGAATCTTTCAGGTTCCGCGCGGGGCGGTTCAGCTCCACGGCGCCGGTCCTCGGGTGAGGTCCGGCGCCGTGGTGTTGTGCGGTCAGGCCAGCAGCTTGGTCTTCGCGCGCTGGTACTCGTCCTCCGAGATCGCGCCCTTGGCCTTGAGGTCCGCCAGTTTGGACAGATCGTCGACGTGTCCGCCGGCGCGTTGCGCGTCCGAGGTGCCCGCGGCATCCCGTACGTACGCCTTGAACGCGGCCTCGCGGTCCTTCGCGTCCTTCATGTCGCGCTGCCCCATGGACTTGCCCCGGGCGATCACGTAGATCAGGACACCCAGATACGGCAGCACCAGGGCCAGGATCAGCCAGCCCGCCTTCGCCCAGCCGCCGAGGTCGTCACTGCGGAAGATGTCCATGATGACCCGGAAGAGCAGGAACAGCCACATGATCCAGAGGAAGAACCAGAGCATGGTCCAGAACAGGTTGAGCAGGGGGTAGTCGTCCATCGTCCACTCCTGGCGCAGCGTCGAAATGGCTGAAACTGAAATCAGTCATATCACCGCATTCAGCCCCTCGCCCGTTGGTGTGGTCCCCCTTCCGCCGTGCGGGGGAGAGGGAGGGGCCGGGCGAGGGGCTGTGCGGCGCGGCGCCGGAGGGCGGCGGCTACTTCTCCGGTACGGAGGCGGCCTTCGCGGGCTCCTCGGCGTTCGAGGAATCCTCGGACTCGGCGGACTCGGCGGACTCGGTGGACGCCTCGGCCTTCGCGGGCTCCTCGGACCCGGCGGATGCCGCGGGCTCCGGGGACGCCTCGGGCTCGGCCGCCGGCGCCGCCTGGGTGGCGGGCGCGGCCTGGGCGGCGGGCGCCGCGGCCTCCGCCGCCGTCTTCCTGCTGTGGGTCATGATGCCGATGAAGCCCGCGATGAAGCCGCTGATCAGGCCGGATATCGCGTGGTTGACCGCGTTGACGGACTCGCTGCCCGGCAGGCCGATCGCGAAGTAGTTCACGACCGCGCTCATCACCGCGCCCATGACGCCGCCGATGAGTCCGCCCGTGGCGGCGGCGCGTACGGGGGAGGCCGGGGCGGCCGGGGAAGCGGGGGCGTGGTCAGAGGTGAGCGGAGCGGTCATCGTCGAGGGCCCTCCAGACGGGTTGCGACGCGAGGCCGGGAGAGGCGTCCGGGCGCGATGACATGCGCGGTCGGCGGCCTGCTCGCACGGGCAGCCCACCGGACCGGGGGATGCAGCAGTTACCTTGCGGCAGAACACGTGTTCCTTGCAACACCTTCTCGCTTTCCACACCTTGACGGACCGACGGTCGGCCTGCACCCGCGCGTGCCGCCGGGAGGCCCTGATTCCGCTCTCCAAGGGTGGCCGAGAGGGCGTGTGTTCGGGATGGCTGGTTTCTACTCCCTTGGCGGCATGGGGTGTTGGTGCGCGCAGGACGTGCAGGTGGAGCGCACTCCGGCGCGTAGGGAGAAGGGGGCGGGGCGCGTGTGCACGGGGGGTGCGGAGGGGGTGAACGGGGTGAGTGGTCACAGGTGCGCCGGGGATGGCGTAGAGTTGTGTTCACCGACGCGGGGTGGAGCAGCTCGGTAGCTCGCTGGGCTCATAACCCAGAGGTCGCAGGTTCAAATCCTGTCCCCGCTACTGAAACATCAGGCCCGGCACGCATGCAGCGTGCCGGGCCTGATGCGTGTGCGGGGCCCGGTGGCCCGCGCTCTCTTCCCCCATTTGCCGATGAGCGTTCGCCCCGCGCTCCCGCCCGGGGAAACCTGGGGGCGGCGGTGGTGCGGCACCGGCCGTGGCCATGGAGGCGCCGGGCAGGAGGCCAGACAGGTGGGGACGCGGGAGCAGCGGGGGGCGGGGCCGGCCGGGGGCATCACGGCCCGCCGGTTCGTCCGCGCGCTTCCCGCGCTGATGATCATCGGCGGTGTGCTGTCCGACGCGTTGACCCCGCCCCGGTACACCGCGATCCCGCTGTTCGCCGCCGCTCCGCTGATCGCCGCCCCGTTCTTCTCGCGGGTAAGCACCATCCGGACGGGCGCCGCCGCCCTGCTGGCCCTGTTTCTCCTGCGGATCCAGCACCAGGACCTGCCCGGTCCCGTGATCGTCATCGAACTGCTCACCGTCCTCACCGTCTCCGTCCTCGCCGTCGTGATCAACGGAGTCGTCCGGCGGAGCAACGAGCAGCTGGCCTCCGCCCGGGTCATCGCGGAGACCGCCATGCGCGCCGTGCTGCCGACCCCGGCCGAGCGCATCGGAGGGCTGCGGGTCGCCGCGCGGTACGAGGCGGCGCAGGCGGACGCGTACATCGGCGGCGACCTGTTCTCGGTGGCGGACAGCCCGCACGGGGTGCGGTTGCTGGTCGGGGACGTACGGGGCAAGGGGCTGGACGCGGTCGGGGCGGTGGCGGTGGCCATCGGCTGCTTCCGGGAGGCCGCCGAGCAGGAGGACGGCCCGGCGGGGGTGGCGGTGCGGCTGGAGCGGGCGCTGGCCCGGGAGGCGGACGCGCGCGGGGGCCTCGACGCCTTCGAGGGGTTCATCACCGCCGTCCTGGCCGAGATCCCGCCGGGGGCGGGCCGGGTGCGCATCGTCAACCGGGGCCACCCCGATCCCCTGCTGCTGCACGCCGACGGGGCGCTGGAGGTGCTGACGCCCTCGGTGCCCGCGCTGCCCCTCGGGCTGGACCTCGGGACGTGGCCGGACCGGACCGACGAGTGGGAGCTGCCGGCCGGGGCGATGCTCCTCTTCTACACGGACGGCCTCTCCGAGGCCCGTGATGCCGCAGGGGTCTTCTACGACCCCGCCGCCCGGCTGCGCGGGCGGATCTTCCCCGGACCCGAGGAACTGCTGACGGCGCTCACCGAGGACGTGCGGCTGCACACGGGCGGGGAGACGACGGACGACATGGCGCTCCTGGCCGTCGCCCGGCCCGCCGAGGGGCAGCCCGACCGGCGCAGGACGGTGAAGATCGTCGGCAGGGGCGACGAGCGGGGCCACGGACCGTGACCGAGAGACCCCACTCCGCATAACATTTGACGCACTGTCAGAAACCGGGTGGCCGTCGAGGGGCGGTGAACTCGCCCGATTCCACCCGGTTGTGTCCCGTAAAGTCCAGGCCAAGGACGGGAACGATCAAGGGGAACAGCTTGGAATCGAGCCCGCCTGTCTATTAACGTTCGATAACGCAGCGCGGTTGTCACAACCGCCGTCAGTGGCGGCACCGTGCGCGAGCGCCGAATTCCGCAAGGGAACCGGGGAACCACCTACATGGGGTGAATCGGGCATCTCTGTCTCGCCTGTCGAGGCGGAGGAACCCGTAGGAGACCTTCCTGCTCCGAACCCGTCAGCTAACCCGGTAGGCGAGAAGGAAGGAAAGGAGTGCGCCTCCGTGGCGTCCAACAAGCCTGCCCCCGAAGGCTCTTCCCGCTTCGGGTACGACTACGGCAACGACTTCGCGCCCGAGCGCGGGATCGATCGGGGCGACGGCTTCGCGGCCGGCTTCCGTGCCGAGGAGGCCGGGTCCGATCAGGCCTGGGAGGAGTGGAATCCCACCGAGGAGTCCATCCGTCCCGTACGCGGCAGGCACCGCGTCGCCAAGCAGCGCAACGGTCTGGCCCGCAGCTCCACCGTCCTCGGTGTCGGTGTCATCGCGGCCGTCGGAGCGGGGGGCATGGCCACCGCCCAGAGCAAGCCGCCGGTCTCCATTTCTCTTCCCGATTCCATCGCGGACAACCTTCCGGCCGCCAAGTCGCTGCCCGGAGTGGGCGCGCTCTTCTCGTCCGACAAGGCCGAGTCCCCCGAGGAGAAGGCCGAGGCGGCCATCGCCGCCGCCCCGCTGACCTCCGCCGGTGTGACCACCGCCGAGGCCGAGCAGGGCACCACCGACGCCGGTGAGGCGCTGCGCGCCCGCATCCTCCAGCAGGCCGAACAGCAGCAGGACGCGGCCGCCGCCGAGGCGAAGGCCGCCGAGGAGAAGGCCGCGGCCGAGAAGGCGGCGGCCGAGGCCAAGAAGAAGCAGGACGCCGCCGAGGCCCAGCTCGCCGCCGAGAAGAAGAAGGCGGCCGAGGAGGCGGCGAAGAAGGCGGAGGCCCTGCGGCTGGCCAAGCTCGCCGCGAGCTACGCCATCCCCACCTCCTCGTACACGATCACCTCGACCTACGGCGAGGCCGGTTCGATGTGGTCCTCCGGCTACCACACGGGCCTCGACTTCGCCGCCCCGACGGGCACCCCGATCAAGGCCATCCACACCGGCACCGTCAAGTCGGCCGGCTGGTCCGGGTCCTACGGCTACCGCACCGTCCTGGAGCTGGAGGACGGCACCGAGCTGTGGTTCTGCCACCAGTCCTCGATCGGTGTCAGCGTCGGCCAGAAGGTCACCACCGGGGACGTCATCGGCAACGTCGGCGCGACCGGCAACGTGACGGGCCCGCACCTCCACCTGGAGGTCCACACCGCGGACGGCACCGGCGTCGACCCCATGGCCTGGCTGAACGCCCGCGGTCTGACCGTCTGACAGCCGCCCTAGGCGCTCTGAGAAACCCCGGCAGCCCTGACGCTGACCCCCCGACGTCAGGGCTGCCGGTCTGCCCGCGCCCGGGGGCTTCCGGGTATTCCCGTGTACCGGGCACGGAATAGCGGCCCGGGTGGGGAGGGTTGTTCTCCCCATGACTTCTCTTCGCCCCCTCGGCACCTCCGGTCTCCAGGTCTTCCCGCTCTCCCTCGGCGGCAACGTCTTCGGCTGGACGGCCGACGAGACGCAGTCCTTCGCCGTGCTCGACGCCTACACGGCCGGTGGCGGCAACTTCATCGACACGGCCGACACCTACTCGTCCTGGATCCCCGGCAACGTCGGCGGCGAGTCGGAGACCATCATCGGCAAGTGGCTCACCGCGCGCGGCAACCGCGACGACGTGGTCGTGGCGACGAAGGTCGGTGCCCACCCCGACTACAAGGGCCTCTCCGCCGCCACCATCAAGGCCGGTGCGGAGGAGTCGCTGCGCCGGCTCGGCACCGACCACATCGACCTCTACTACACGCACTTCGACGACGAGACCGTCCCGGTCGAGGAGATCATCACCGCGCTCGACCAGCTGGTGAAGGAGGGCAAGGTCCGCGAGATCGCCGCCTCCAACATCAGCCCGGAGCGGCTGCGCGCCTCGCTGGAGTTCTCCGAGCGCGAGGGCCTCGCCCGGTACGTGGCCCTCCAGCCGCACTACAACCTCGTCTCCCGGGACACCTACGAGGGCGAGCTCCAGGAGACCGCCGCCCGCGCCGGACTCGCGGCCGTCCCCTACTACGCCCTCGCCGCCGGATTCCTCACCGGCAAGTACCGCCCGGGGACGACCGTCGACAGCGCCCGCGCCGGCAGTGCCTCCGCCCATCTGGAGTCCGAGCGCGGGCAGAAGGTGCTCGCCGCACTGGACGCCGTGGCGACCGAACGCGAGGCGGAGATCGCCACCGTGGCGCTGGCGTGGCTGGCCGCCCGGCCGACCGTCGCCGCGCCCATCGCCTCGGCCCGCACCGTCGAGCAGCTTCCCGCCCTGCTCGCCGTCGCCGACCTCCACCTGACCGACGCGGAGCTGGCCCGCCTCACCGAGGCCTCCGCCTGACCGCACCGGCCTCCCGAAGCCGACACGATGCCCCGACGCCCCCGCGGCCGTCGGGGCATCGTCCTTCTCCTCGGGGACCGTCCGCCTCGGGAGCCGTCAGCTCCGGGGGCCCGCCTGCGGATCGTAGGGAAGCGGGCCGCCGTCCTGACGCGGAACGTGCCCGGACTCGTACGGGGCCTGACCGCCCGGGTACGGGCTCTGCCCGGCTGCATACGGGATGGGCCCGGTGGCGTACGGGACGGGCCCGGTGGCGTACGGGACGGGGCCGCCCCGGTACGGCACCGGGCCTCCCCCGTACGGGAGCGGCCGGGGCCCGTACGCCTGGCCCGGGTACGGCGAAGGCACCGGCGGGGCGAAGCGGGGGCGGAGCCGGCCGGTGGCTCGGGCCGCGTGGACCAGGGCGGGGCCTGCCGTACCGCGGCGCTGCCACAGATGGTGCAGCAGCTCCAGCTCCCGTTCGGCGAAGTCGGGTCCGGCCGTGCCCCGGCGGGCCTGGCGGCGCAGGAACGCGAGGGAGGTCGCGAACGACTCGTACTCGGCGACCGTACGGGCCGCCGCCTTCTCGCGGGCCTTCGCCTCCTTCCCTGCGCGGCCCCGCGGCGGGGCGGGGGCCGGTAGGGGCTGCTGGGCCGGGAAGGGGTGCGTCCCCGGTCCCTGGTGCAGGCGGCGCGCGATGTCGCGGGCCATGCCCCGGGCCCGCATCGAGGACAGGGCGAGCGGCTCGGCGGGCGACAGCCAGCCCGCCGCGGCGTAGGCCGGGAGTTCGACGCCCAGGGTGCGCAGATCCCGCTGCCGGGACCAGATCGCCAGCCAGGTCACCAGCCCGAAGACCGGGACCATGAACGCCCCGTACACGGCGTAGAACCCGTACGGCCCGAAGGAGGCGGATCCGTTCCACAGGGCGTGCATGCCCATCGCGAGGAGCAGGCCGAGGAGGGGCGGCCCGAAGCGCCGCAGCCGCTGGTGGCGGGCCGCGTCGGCGGCGATGCCGAAGCCGATGCCCGTCAGCACGGTGAAGAGCGGATGCGCGAACGGCGACATCACCGCGCGGACGAAGAACGTCGCCACGGTCACCGAGGCGAAGCCCGAGCCCAACTGCTGGTCCTCGCCGAAGGCGTTGCCCAGATAGAGGATGTTCTCCGTGAAGGCGAAGCCCGTGGCGGCGAAGCCGGCGATCACCACCCCGTCGACGACACCGCCGAAGTCCCGTCTGCGGAACAGGAAGAGCAGGAGCACGGCGGCGGCCTTGGCGCTCTCCTCCACCACGGGGGCGATGACCGTGGCGCCCAGGGTGTCCGCGTCCCCCGGGTCCGCCGTGGCCGTGGCGATCCACCGTGCCGCCATCGAGTTGGCCAGGATCGCGATCAGGGCGGCCGCGCAGGCCCCCCAGGCGAAGGCGAAGAGCATCGTGCGCCACGGGCCCGGATCGACCCGGTCCAGCCAGCGGAAGGCCGTCATCAGCACCGGAACGGGCAGCACGGCCAGTCCGAGGCCGACGAGGAAGCCCCGGGTCCCGGTCTGGTCGCGGACCAGGGCGAGGATCACCAGTCCGCAGAGCGCCAGCACCGTGAAGACGGCGACGACGCGGAGGGTCCGGCTCCGCCACAGCATGCCGACCCCGCGCGGCCGGTAGCGCCACTGGCCCCGCTCCGGCACGGCAGCCAGGATCTCGCCGACCCGCTGCTCCTCGAGCACCGGGACGGCCGGCTGCCGCTGTTGCTGCACGGACCCGTCGGACACCCTTCGACCCTAACGACCGGGACCGACAACGGCCATGGAGCGGGGACGAACCGGCCGACGGACGACGGCCACGCCCCGTCCGCCCGTACCCCGTCCGCCCGTACCCCGTCCGTCAGCGGCGCGCGAAGAGCAGGTCGTGGACCGCATGGCCCTTGTCCAGCCCCTGGCCCTCGAACCGGGTCAGCGGCCGGAACGCGGGCCGTGGCGCGTAACCGCCGTCGGCCGCCGTGTTCTCGAAGCGGGGGTGCGCGGTCAGCACCTCCAGCATCTGTTCGGCGTACGGCTCCCAGTCGGTCGCGCAGTGCAGCACCGCGCCGGGCTTCAGCCGCTGAGCCGCCAGGTCGAGGAACTCCGGCTGGATCAGTCGGCGCTTGTGGTGGCGCGCCTTGGGCCACGGGTCGGGGAAGTACACCCGCATCCCGTCGAGGGCGTCCGGCGGAAGCATCTCGCGGAGCAGGATGATCGCGTCGCCGTTGGCGACCCGGATGTTGGTGAGCCCGTTGCGGTCCGCGAGGCCGAGCAGATTGCCCTGGCCCGGGGTGTGCACGTCGACGGCGAGGATGCCGGTGCCCGGGTCGTCGGCGCCCATCTGGGCGGTGGCCTCGCCCATGCCGAAGCCGATCTCCAGGACCACCGGGAGCCCGTCGAACAGCGTGGGCAGGTCCAGGACGCTCAGCCCGTCGATGTCCAGGCCCCACTTCGGCCAGAGCCGCTCCAGCGCGTTCTGCTGGCCGGTCGTGACCCGGCTGCGGCGCGGCTGGAAGCTGCGGATGCGGCGCTCGTGGTGCGATCCGGCCGGGTCGGCCGAGGGGCCGCCGGGGAAGCGGGGCTCCTGGCGCAGTCGGCGCGCGCGGTCCAGCGAGGCGGCGCGCAGTTCGTCCGGGATACCGGCGGTGGCGGCCTCCCGGCCGTCCGGTGAACCGGCGGGGGGCGTCGCGGGGGAGTTCATGGGCTCAGACACAATGCCCCGATTCTACGGCGGGCGGCTTCCACCCCGTCGCCCGTGCCCGGAGCAGCGCCCTGCGTGCCACCTCCCGTCCGATGGGCAGCGAGGCGGTGGCGGCGGGGGACGGGGCGTTCAGCACATGCACGGTGTGCGGGGCCTCGCGGATCAGGAAGTCGTCGACGAGCGTGCCGTCGCGCAGCACGGCCTGGGCCCTGACCCCGGCGGGGGAGGGGCGCAGATCGGCCTCGGTGACCTCGGGCAGCAGCCGGCGCACGGCGGCGGTGAACGCGTGCTTCGACAGCGAGCGGTGCACCTCGCCCGCCCCGTACCGCCAGTGTCTGCGGGCGATCTGCCAGGAGCCGGGCCAGCTGAGCGTGGACAGCAGTTCGCGGGGGCGGACGACCGGCCAGCCGTAGCCCTCGCGGGCCAGTGCGGGGACCGCGTTGGGGCCGACGTGGACACCGCCGTCGTGGCCCCGGGTGAGATGGACGCCGAGGAAGGGGAAGGCGGGATCGGGCACGGGGTAGACCAGGCCGCGCACCAGCTCGGGGCGGGTCAGCTCGTAGTACTCCCCCCGGAAGGGCACGATCCGCATGCCCGGGTCGTCGCCCGCCAGCCGGGCCACCCGGTCGCAGTGCAGCCCCGTGCAGTTGACCAGCACCCGGGACCGCACCACCAGGCCGTCCGCCGTGCGGACCGCGACGCCCCAGGGGCGCCGGTCGATCGCGGTGACCTCGGCGCCGAAGCGGATCAGGCCGCCGGCGTCCCGCACCTCGGCGGCGAACCGGTGCGCCACCGCGCCGAAGTCGCACACCCCCGTGGTGCCCACCCGGATCGCGGCGAGGCCGCGGACGTGCGGCTCGTGCTCGGAGATCTGCGCGGGGCCCAGCTCGCGCACCGGCAGTCCGTGCTCCCGGCCGCGCTGGACGAGGGCGTGGAGCCGGGGCAGCTCGGAGCGCTCGGTGGCCACGATGAGCTTGCCGGTCACCGCGTGCCGGATGCCGTGCTCGCGGCAGAAGTCGATCATCTCGGCGCCGCCGCGGACCGCGTACCGCGCCTTGAGGGAGCCCGGCGGGTAGTAGATCCCGCTGTGGATCACCCCGCTGTTGCGGCCGGTCTGGTGGAGCGCGGGGGCCGCTTCCTTCTCCAGGACCGTCACCCGGGTGCCCGGCGCGCTCCGCGTGAGCGCGTACGCGGTCGACAGGCCGACGATCCCGCCGCCGATCACCAGCACGTCGCAGTCGTACGCCGCGTGCGTCATCACCACGCCACCTCCCACCCCGATAGTGCACTGGCCCACTGACAACGCACTCAAACCCCCGCGGGCACAGCGTGGCGCATCCCGTGCCCGCACGGCGGGGGCGGGGCCCCGCCGCCCCGGTCCGGTCCGGCGGCGGGCCGGACGGGATCTACGCGGGGGCGACCAGCAGCGGCCGGGCGCGTTCCCGCAGCTCGGCCACGCGCGGCTCGTCCCCGTAGGGCTCCAGCCGGTGCAGGAGATCGCGTACGTACTCGGTGGTGCGGGCCGAGGAGATGCGCCCTGCGACCTCCACGGCCCGGGTGCCCGCCGCGCAGGCCGCGTCCAGGTTCCCGGACTCCAGCTCGGCGACGGCCGAGACGACGAGCCGCAGACCGTGGGAGCGGACGAACTCCTCGGTGGGTCTGGAGAGCGCCTGCTCGGTGAAGCGCCGCACCTGCCGGGGGGCCTTCAGGTCGAGATGGCACTCGGCGGCGTCGGCGGCGAAGCGGTCGTACGAGTAGAAGCCCAGCCACGACGGGTCCGCGTCGCCGTCCCGGGAGCGCTCCAGCCAGCTCTCGGCGGCCTTCAGCGCGGCCCCCGCGGCCGGCGCGTCGTTCGCCTTCGCGTGCGCCCGCGCCTCGACCAGGCGGAAGAAGCTCATGGTGCGGGCCGTGGCCAGGCCGCGGTTGCGTTCGACGGCGGCCTGGGCGAGGTCGACGCCCTCGTCGGCGAAGCCCCGGTAGGTGGCCTGGAGGGACATGGACGCGAGGACGTAGCCGCCCAGCGGGACGTCGGCGGCGGCGCGGGCCAGGCGCAGGGCCTGGATGTAGTAGCGCTGCGCGGCCTCCTGCTGGCCGGTGTCGAAGGCCATCCAGCCGGCGAGCCGGGTCAGCTCGGCCGCGGCCCCGAAGAGCGCCCGGCCGACGTCGTCGCTGTACGAGCCGAGCAGCAGCGGTGCCGCGTCCACCCGTAAGCACTCCGGGACCATGGACGAACGCCAGTCGCCGCCGCCGTACTTGGAGTCCCAGCGGCGCGCGTCCTGCGCGGCCTCCCGCAGTTTGGAGACATCGCTGTGGCCGACCCGCAGCGGCGAGGCGTCGTGCGCGGCGTCGGGTCCCGGCTGCGCGGGGATCGCCGCCCCGTACCCGGAGGGGGGAGCGGGCACACCGGGGGACAGGAGCGTCCCGGGTGTGCCGGGCGGTGTGCCGCCGGGGCTCTGCGCCCCCGACGCGCCCCGTGCGCCCTGTGTGCCGTTCCGCTGCGCGGCCGGGGCCGTCACCGCCGCCGTGGCGGCGCGGGCCACCGAGGGGTCGGCGGGGGATATCAGCCAGCGGGACGCCGGCGTCGCGTAGGCGCTGACCGAGAACGAGCCCGCCAGCGACTGCCAGATGCCGCCACCGCCCGCCCGGCGTCCGGCCAGATCCAGCCGGTACAGCTCGGTCGCCGAACGGACCGCCTCGCCCACGTCGCGCGGGAAGGCCAGCCCGACCTCGGGCGCCGGATCGGCGTCGGCGAGCCCGATCTCGTGCAGCGGGACCGGCCGGCCGAGCTTGGCGCCGATCGCCGCCGCGATGAGATGGGGCGCGGCGCCCTGCGGCACCATCCCCTTGGAGACCCACCGGGCCACCGAGGTCTTGTCGTACCGAAGTGTCAGTCCGCGCTGCGCCCCGAGGTCGTTGACCCGCCGGGCGAGCCCGGCGTTGCTGATTCCCGCGAGGGCGAGAACGGTTCCGAGCTTGTCGTTCGGTCCGCGTTGCTCCCTGGACATGCGCCACCCCTCGACACACAGACGGCAGCCGCGTCACCGTTGCGGCGCGCGGCATTCGTACCGGGTTCTCCCCAGGGACGAACCCCGTCACACCGGCCGCACACGCATATGGCCGAGCCCCGGGGAATATGCCCCCCTGCTGAGAACATCAGTAAACCCAGCGTAGTTCGCCGCATCCCTACCGTTAAGGGCCGGACGTCCGGATGGCGGGATTGTTGTCCGTCCCGGCCGTCCGGGGCGTGCCGAGTGACATGAGAGGTGCGGGGGACGGGTGGGGCGAGCGGGGGGCGGAGGGCCCGCGAAGGAGCGGCGGAGGAACGGAGGGGGCCCCGGGGAGGGGGTGTGGAGCCCGTCGGCGGATGTCCGCGGCGGTCCGGCCGGCGGCCGGCCGGTGGGCGCGCGGCCGGGTCGCGGGCTGTCGGCGGCGGGGTGGTCGCGGAGGCCGCGGGGTACGGCTCCGAGCGGGCGGCCCGGCCGTGACCAGGGGCGGACCCGGGGCGCGCGCGGCGCGGCGCGGTCCCGGGCGGTCGGTGCCACGGCCTCGGGGAAGCGCTCCCGCGAGGGGTTCGCGCGTGCCCCGGGTGTGTGGCCGTGCGCCCGGCCGTGCGCTCTGGCCGGGCCCCGGCGGGAGCGCTTGCATGGGTGCTGCGTGGGTCGGCCCGTCGCTCCGGAAGCGGCGGGCTGGGGGAATCCCGCCGCCTCATTTCCCCGCAGGCGGCGGACCGGTCCGGGAGGTGGGGCTCGCCTCCCGGACTGTGCGTGAACGGAAGTGCGGGACCGGTCGCGGAACGGTGTCCGCCCCGGCCGTCGAATGGTGCGGCGGCCGTGGGACGGGTGCCG
Organism: Streptomyces sp. NPDC057682; assembly: GCF_042799575.1. Lineage (NCBI taxonomy): Bacteria > Bacillati > Actinomycetota > Actinomycetes > Kitasatosporales > Streptomycetaceae > Streptomyces > Streptomyces sp. NPDC057682. The sequence continues at coordinate 652,786 of NZ_JBHVIN010000001.1, forward strand.
GTCCGCCGAAGCCTCCCGGGAGCAAACCGGGATGAACTGGCTTACGTGGGGCGGTGATTGACCGCCCGACCGGTTCCCGTCCCTCCCGAGATTGGCCGGATGTCATCGGTCCGGCACGGTTGGGCCGGACGATTCGCGGACATCGTCGCGAACGGCCGGACGGGCAGCGGCTTTCCGGCCGGATCACAGCCGCTGCCCGGCCCTCGGGGGGTCCGGACAACCGCCGGAGGCCCGGCCGCGGTTGATCACGGGGACGACGCGCGCGGGCTGCACACCCCGTCCGGGGCCCGCGGCCGTGCTCCGGCCCTTGCCAGGGGCGCATGCCCGTACGACGTGCGCCGCCCGTAGCCACTCCCGCACGCCGTTGTCGTGGCAGCATGTCCGCAACGGCGCCGCGCGTGACCGGAGTTCCCGCGACTGCTTCGCTGCGCCCCTTCGTCCACAGCCTGTGGAGGCGGCGATGCGTTGGTTGGTGGGTTGGAGCAGTATCGCCGCGAGCTTCGGCACGGCCGGAGCGGTCGGCGCGGACGACGACGGGCGCACGATGCACCCGGTCGGCTCGCAACTCCTCTGGGGGGACCCCGATCCCCTCTGGGCGGTCGGTGACTGGCGGCCCGACGAGATCCGCACCGTACGGGTGGACACCGCCGAAGGCGCCCCCACCGCACGGCTCGCCGTCCTCGGCTGCTGCGGCGCCACCGACGAACAGCTGCGCGTCGGACTCCTCGCGGCCCGCGGCGGCGCCCTGCGCCACCTCACCGCCTGGACCGGCAGCTACACGGCCGTCGTCCAGATAGGCCGCCGGATCACCGTCGTCGGGGACCTCGCGGGCGCCCGGCCGGTCTTCTACACGCCGTGGGCCGGCGGTACGGCCTACGCCACCGCCGCGCTCCCCCTCGCCGACCTCATCGAGGCCCAGCTCGACATCGGCCACCTCGCCGCCCTGCTGGCCTGCCCCGAGACCCCCGAGGCCCTGCGCGACGGCACCCCGTACGCCGGGGTCAAGCGCATCCCGCCCGGACACGCGCTGATCCTCCGCGAGGGCTCGCGCGAGATCACCGGCTACGAGGCCGTGGCCTCCCTCGCCGTCGCCGCACCCGAAACCGACCCGGTCAGCGCGGTCGACGGGGTGCGCGACGCCCTCGTCGAGGCCGTGCGGGCCCGGCTGCTCGCCCCGCGCCACGCCCCGGAGACCCTGCCGCCCGACCCGGGGCCGGTCCCCGGCATGGGCCCGGCCGAGCGCCGCGCGGCCCGGGGCGCGCCCGTCCCCGGCATCGGCTCCGACCTCTCCGGCGGCAGCGCGTCCGCGACGCTCGCCCTGCTCGCCGCCGGCCTTCCCGGACTGCCCGGCACGATCCTGGGCCACGGCACCGGGGCCGGGGAGCGGCTGCTCGCGGTCACCTTCAACGATCTGACCACCCGCGCCCACGAGGACGAACTCGAACGGGCGCGGGCCATCGCCGCCAACCCGAGGCTGCACCACGTCGTGGTCGCCGCCGGCGAGGAGGCCCTGCCGTACGCGGATCTGGCGAACGGTCCGCTCACCGACGAACCGGCCCCCTCCCTCGTCCTCGTCGAGCGACACCGCCGCAGGCTCGCGGCGGGCAGCGCCGACCACTTCGTCGGCGACGGTGCCCGGCAGGTCCTGGACGCCCACCCGGCCCGCCTCGCCGATCTCCTGATCGACCGCAGACGCCGCCATCTGGTGCGCCCGGTCGCCGCCCTCGCACGGGCCGAAGGCCCCTCCGCGCACTCCCTGGTCGTCCCGCTGACCGTCTACCGGGCCGCCCGCAGACTGGCCCGCACCTCCTTCCGCACCGGCCTGGAGACGGCGGCCGGACGCCTTCCCGAGGCCAACCGCCTGACCCCCGGCCTCGACACCCCCGCCGACGCCTCGCTCGCCGCGCTCGCCTGGTCCCGCCCGGGACCGGCGGCCCGCTGGCTGACCGGGGAGGCCCTGGCGGAGGTCTCCGTACGCCTCCAGGAGGCGGCGATCCGCCCGACCTCCGTCCAGCGCCCCGGGGAGGCCCGCGCCAGGGCGGCCCTGGCCCGCCACGCCGCCGACCACCGGATCCTGGAACAGGCCGCCGAGGTGCGCAGCCAGCGCCTGCACGCCCCCTTCCTGGACAACCAGGTCGTCCGCGCCGCCCGCGCCGTCCCCGAGTCCCTGCGGGTCCAGCCCGGCGCCCGCGCCGCGATCCTGCGCCGGGTCCTGGCCGGTACGGGCATCCACGACCTGCCGCCCGGCTGGGGCACCCCCTCCCACGCCACCTCCACGGCCGTCAACCGCACCGGACTGCGCGCCGCCCTGCCCGAGCTCATCGCCCTCTTCGACGCCCCGCTGCTCGCCGACGCCGGACTGGTCGAGGCCCGCGTGGTCCGCAAGGCCCTGCGCGCGGCCTCCGAGGGCGAACCCCTGCCGCTGGACGGCCTCGCCGACCTCGCCTCCACCGAGCTCTGGCTGCGCCGCCTGGTGTCGCGCCGCGGCACCTGCTGGACCGGCACGGCGGCCCCCCGCCAGCGCGCCGTCGCCGGCGGCGTCGCCCCGGCCCGCCGCTCCCTCCAGCGCTGAGACCGGCGCTCCGGGCGCGCTTCCGGAGCCGTACGGACGGAACGCGGCCCTCCGCGCAGGTATCCGTACCGGTGTCCGAGCGGGGGGACACAATGGCGGAGTGCGGTATCTGATCCTGGGCGTCACGGAGGCGCGAGACGAGAGCGGTGGCGTGCTGCCGCTCGGCGGCACGCGCCTGCGCGCCCTGCTGGCCTCGCTCGCCCTGCAGCCGGGACGTGCCGTGCCGATCGGCGAGCTGGTGGACGACGTCTGGGCGGACGATCCCCCGGCCGACGCCCCCGCCGCCCTCCAGGCCCTCGTGGGCCGGCTGCGCCGGGTGCTGGGACGGGAGGCCCTGACCAGCTCCCCGGGCGGATACCGGCTGGCCGCCGGCGCGGACGACGTCGACCTGTACGTCTTCGAGAAGCTGGCCCGGCAGGGCGCGGCGGAGCTGGAGTCCGGCGCCCCGGAGGCCGCCGCCCGCACCCTGCGGACCGCGCTCGCGCTCTGGCGCGGCCCCGCCCTGGCCGACCTCCCCGAAGCGGACCGGGGCCACGCCCTGCGCCCGGAGGCCCACCGGCTGGCCACACTGGAACGCCGCGTGGAGGCCGACCTGCGGTGCGCGGCGGTACCGGGCCCCGAGGAGCCGCGCCGCGCTCCGGGCGCCGCCCCCGCTGTTCCGGGCGCCGCCCCCGCCGCCCTCGTTGCCGAGCTGGCCGGACTCACCGCCGCGCACCCCTACGACGAGCGTTTCCGGGCGCAGCTCATCCGCGCCCTGCGCGCCGACGGCCGGCCGGCCGACGCGCTCGCCGCGTACGAGGACGCGCGCCGCACCCTCGCCGACGGCCTGGGCACCGATCCCGGGCCCGAGCTGACCGCCCTCCATCAGGAACTGCTGGCACCCGCGCCGCCACCGCCCGCCCCCGCCCCGGAGCGGCGGCCGCCGCCGGAGCCGGAACCGGAACCGGCCCGGGGCAATCTCCGCCCCCGGCTCACCTCGTTCGTGGGGCGCGAACCGGAACTGGCCGCGATCCGCGCGGACCTGGTCCGGTCCCGGCTGGTCACGCTGACCGGACCCGGCGGTTCCGGGAAGACCCGGCTCGCCGAGGAGTCCGCCGCCCACGAGCAGCGCACCGCCACGGGCCCCCGGGAGGTCTGGATCGCCGAACTGGCCCCGGTGGAGGACCCCGACGCCGTCCCCGGCGCCGTGCTCTCCGCCCTCGGGCTGCGCGAGACGTCCCTGCTGCGGGACGGCACCCACGACGGGCCGGTGCTGCGCACGGACCCGGTCGATCTGCTCGTCGACCACCTCGCGCACGGCAGCAGGCCCCGGCCGGTCCTCCTGATCCTCGACAACTGCGAGCACGTCGTCGACGCGGCCGCCGCCCTGGCCGAGACCCTGCTGACCCGCTGCCCGCACCTGCGGGTCCTCGCCACCAGCCGCGAACCGCTCGGCGTCCCCGGCGAATCCGTCCGGCCGGTCGACCCGCTCCCCGCCGACCCCGCGCTGCGGCTCTTCACGGAGCGCGCGCGGGCGGTGCGCCCCGATTTCGACCCCGTGCACGATCCGGCGCACGACCCCGAGGCCGTCGCGGAGATCTGCCGCCGGCTGGACGGACTGCCGCTCGCCATCGAACTGGCCGCAGCCCGGCTGCGGCTGCTGGGCCCCCGCCAGATCGCCGACCGGCTCGACGACCGCTTCCGCCTGCTGACCGGCGGCAGCCGCACCGTACTGCCCCGCCAGCAGACCCTGCGGGCCGTCGTCGACTGGTCCTGGGACCTCCTGGACGAGGACGAGCGCACCGCCCTGCGCCGGATCTCCGTCTTCGCGGGCGGCTGGGACCTGGCCGCCGCCGAGGCCGTCGTCGCCACCCCCTCCGGACCGGGCGGCCCCCGCGCCGACACCGCGGACCTCATAGGCGCCCTGGTCGACAAGTCCCTGGTCGTCGCCGCCCCGGCGGCGGACGGCACGATGCGCTACCGCCTCCTGGAGACCATCCACGAGTACGCCATCGAGCGCTGCGCCGAGACCCCCGAGACCCGGTCCGCCGCCGAGGACGCCCACAGCGCGTACTTCACCGCCGTGGTCGAGGAGGCCGAGCCCCGGCTGCGCTCCGGCGACCAACTGCGCTGGATCCAGCGGCTGGAGACGGACCTGGACAACATCCGGGCGGCGCTCCAGCGGGCCATCGCCGCCGGGCCGCCGGGTGAACCGGCCGCCACCCGGCTGGTCATGGGCATGGCCTGGTTCTGGTGGCTGCGCAACTACCGCGTGGAGGGCCTCACCTGGACCGAGCGGACCCTCGCCCTCGGCACGGACCCCGAGGACGACACGGACCCCCGCTACTGGCCCCGGATGAACGTGCACATGGTGTGGTTCTTCCTGGGGATGGACTCCCGGGCGGCCGATGTGGACACCGACGATCCCGGGCTCCAGGCCCTCATGGGCCGGGTGGCCCAGGCGTTCGCCGGCTCCGCCGAGCAGGGCGCCCGCTTCCCCGGGCTGCTCTGGCCGATGACCTCGTTCCTCACCTGGACCACGGCGGACGTCCGGCTGAAGATCGACCGGGCCGTCGACAACGCCCGCGTCCACGGCGGGGAGTGGGAGTACGGGGCCACGCTGATGTTCCGTACGCACATGGTCGTCGACACTCCCGGCGGCATGCCCGGAGTCGACGACGACCTCGCCGAACTGCGCCGGCTGAGCCGCCGGGTCGGCGACCGCTGGATGCGCGCCCAGGTCGCGAGCGCCGCCGCCGAGGCGAACATGATGCGTGCCCGCTACGAGGACGCGCGCCAGGACTACGCGGAGGCGCTGCTGCTCGCCCGCGAGGTCGGCGCCCACGCCGAGGCCCCCTTCCTGCTGGCCCGGCTGGCCGAACTGTCCTACCGCACCGGCGATCTGGCCGCCGCCGAGCGGGACCTCGACCGTTCGGAGACCGAGGCGGAGCGGCACCACACCCGCGACGCCACGTCGTACGTCTACTACCTGCGGGCCGTCATGGCGCTCCACCGCGGCGATCCGGCGGCCGCCCGCCGGTTCCTCACCGTCGCCCGGGAGGAGAACGTGCGCGGCGGCCCCGCCTCCCACTTCATCGTCATGCAGGAAGGGGTGTCGGCCCGGATCGCCCTGCGCGAACCGGAGCCCGGGGGCGGCCCCGCGGCCGCCGCGCGCGCCCTGCTGGAGACGCTGGTCGTGTCCCGGGACGCGCAGTGCCCCGAGATGGTCACGGGCTATCTGGCGGACGGTCTGGCCACCGTGCTGCCGCAGGTGGGCCGCACCGACGCCGCCGTACGCTTCCTGGCCGCGGCGGACGTCTGGCGGCTGCCCGTCCTGCGGGCCGAGGGCGAGCAGGCCGAGGTGGACGCCGTGGCCCGCCGGGCCCGGGAGGAGCTGGGGCCGTCACGGTACGAGGAGGAGCACACCGCGGGGCGGGGCCTGACCCTGGACGACGCCATCGAGCTGCTGAAAGGCATCACGGCGGACCTCCCGTAACCCTGTCCGCCCGCCCCGCACCGCCCGTCAGACGCAGGTGATGCGCGAGTCGGCCCAGTCGGCGAGCGCGATCCCGCCGAAGGGGCCCGCCGGTTCGACGACGAGCCGGATCCGTTCCTGCCCCTCGATGCCGACGCCGACCGGAACGGCCGGGTCGCCGCCGTTGACCACCGGGGACTGCCACAGCCGCGTCCCGTCCCCGCCGAACACGGAGAAGCGCACGGAGCCGAGCCCCCGGGTCAGATCGTCCACGCCGACCATCGCCTCGTACCGCGTGCACGCCCGGTTGAGCTGGATGTTCACCGAGGACCTGCCGTTGACGGTCACCCCGTGCGCGTACCGCGTGCCGCCGATCGACAGCGCGGACCGCTGCCAGACCCAGCTGCTCTCGCCGAGCACCACCTCGGGGCCGGAGTGGTCGCCGAGCAGGGTGTAGGCCAGCTCGTTGACCTGGTACACCTCCGGTGCCGGCGGGGGCGGGGGAGGCGTCGTCGGGGGCGGCTCCGGTGCGGGCGGCGGAGGCGTGTGCGTCGGCGTCGGCGTGGGGGGCGGCGTCGGTGTGGGTGTGGGTGTGGGTGTGGGTGTGGGTGTGGGCGTCGGTGTCGGGCTGGGGGTCGGCGTCGGCTCCGGGGGCGGCGGGGCGGGCACGGGAGGCGTCGGGGTGGGCGTCGGCGGGGTCGGGGACGGCACCGCGGGGGCCACCGCCGGGGGCTTGGCGACGGGCTTCGGCTCGGGACGGGGCTGGTCGTCCCCGACCAGGGCCCACACCAGACCGGCCGCGGCGGCGACCGCGACGGTCGCCGCGATTCCGGCCTTCGCCGGGGCACCGAGCCCCTCGGAGACGGCGGCCCCGCCGGCGGACGAACCCGCCGACGAACCGCTGCCGGTGGCCGCCGCCGCCGCGCCCGCACCGGCGGCGCCGACGGCACCGCCCGCCACGACCCCGGCGGCCTTGAGCGCGTACCCGGCGGCGAACCAGCCGATGACCGCGACCGGGAGCAGCGCGGGGATGCCCGCGTTGACCTGGGCCAGTTCGCCCGCGGCGAGCCGGCACTTCTCACAGGCGTCCAGATGGCCGCGCAGTCCGCGCTCGGCCCGCATCCGCAGCCCGCCCCGGGCGTAGGCGCCGAGCCGGTCGGCGTAGCGGGCGCAGTCGCCCCCGGCGGTCAGCGCCTGGCTCACATGGGCCTGGAGGTAGGCCTGCTTGAGCCCTTCCCTGGCCCGGCTGGCCAGCACCGACGTCGCGTTCGCGGTCAGCCCGAACAGCGGGGCGATGTCGCTGGGCGACTCCTCCTCGACCGTGGTGTGCCAGAGCACCGCCTGCCAGCGTTCGGGAAGGCTCCGGAACGCCTGCATCGCCATCGACTGCTCTGCCTCGTGCATGGCCCGTACGTCCGCGCCGAGGTCGAGCGTGTCGGCGTCGGAGACCTCGGAGGTGCGGACGGCCTGCGCCGCGAACACCGCGAAGTCGTCCACCAGGTGCTCGCGCTTCGCCGTTCTCGTCCAGGCGGCGGCGACATGGCGGACGGCCGTCATCAGATAGGCCCGCACGGCCTCCTCGGGCCCCTTGCCGCCCCGTACCGCCTGCAGGGTCCGGGCGAAGACCTCGGCCGTCAGGTCGTCCGCCGTGTGCGCGTCCCGGCAGCAGGTACGCGCGTAGCGGCGCACGGCGTCCGAATGCCGCCGGAAGAGCTCCTCGTACGCCAGGTCGTCGCCGCCGCGCATCCGCTGGATCAACTGCGCGTCCGACGGCGCCGCGTCACCGGGCGCGGCGCCCGGCCCGGTGGCCGCGGAACCGCTCACCGGGCTCCGCTGCATGGGCACGGCCGCGGCTGCCGCGGCGTCGATCGCGCCGGACCGCGCGGTGTCCGCCGCGTCGGCCAGGGTCTCGACGGGCGCGGATGACCAGGGGCCGGGCAGCACCGTGCCGCCGCCGTCCTCGTCGGACTCCGGGGCGCGCGGTCCCTTCCGGCCCTCCGCCCGACGGCCCGCCGGGCCGTCCGTCCCCGTGCCGCCACCGCTGGAGAAACCTTCGAGCGACTCTTCCTGCTGCCCGTCACCGCTCATCGCGGACGCCCCCGTATGCGCTTTTCGGCCCCGAATACCGGGCAAGCGTGCCACAGAGCGCGGGAGCCGCCGCCTTTCAGCCCCGGCAACCACTCATCCGGGGAGTTTTCCCGCAGGCGAGCTCTAAAAGACACCCGTGAGGGGGAGGAGTAACGGCACGTGTTGACGGGGCAGTTGGGGTGGAACGGCACGAGATGGCCGAAGACCGCCCTTCTCCGGACACGCCCCGGGCCGTCCCCGGACGCCCCCTCGGACGCCGGGGAGCCGCCGCGGACCGGGCGTGCCGTTGCCGGCCCACCCCGCCCGCGGCGGCTCCCCGCCGACTGCTCCCGCTACTCCGGCCGCGAGCGCAGACCCTCCAGCAGGATGTCCAGCAGCCGGGCCGAGGCGGCCGCCTGCTGGGCGGCGTCCGGCAGCGAGGGAGCGGCCGTCGCGATGACGAGCAGCACATCGGCCACCGTCACATCGCGGCGCAGCTCCCCGGACGTACGCGCCCGCTCGACCAGCCGGCCCACGACCTCCAGCAGTTCGGCGGCACCGGCGCCGAGGTCGTCGGCCTCCTCGGACGCGGGGCGGCGCTCGGCCACCCGCAGTCCGGACTGCCCGACCTCCTGGCGCTGTTGGGGCACCCGGTGCTCGTCCCGCGGGTCACCGCTCTCCGCGCCCTGGACGGCAGCCGTCTCACCGGCCGCCGGCCCCTCGTCCACCTCCACGCCGACCCGCAGTATCTGCGGGGGCAGCAGCCGCCCGGCGCCCGAGGCCACCGAGGTCCGCAGGAAGCGCGACAGCGCCGACCACGGCTCGTCCTCCTGGCCGAGCGCGGCGCGGGCCTGCGACGTCAGCCGCGCGGTCTCCTCCTCGGCTATCCGGCGCACCAGCACGTCCTTGCTGGGGAAGCGCCGGTAGACCGTGCCGACACCGACCCGGGCGCGGCGTGCCACGTCCTCCATCGGTGCGCCGTACCCCAGTTCGCCGAACACCTCGCGGGCGGCGCGCAGTACGTGCTCCAGATTGCGCTGCGCGTCGACGCGCAGCGGTGCCGAGCGGCCGTGTGCGGGGGCCTGCGCGCCGAGCGCGGTCCCCAGCGTGCTCACGGTGCCCGCGACCGTCGCGGTCCCGTTGGTCCCGCTTGTCGTACCGACTGCCCCGATTCGCCCGTTTCCTTCGGGTGAGAGCGCGGCCGTCGGCCAATGGGATTCCTGAATATGCATAACTGTTCCCCCGGTTATGACGTCTCCCCCCGGAGACTCCCGCCGTGTCTGTCGAGGGTGGATCGATGGTCACCGTCCGACACCCCGACGACATACGAACATAGTTGAGCCCGGGTCAATTCAGAAGGGGGCAGCCCGCCGGGAGCGCCCCCCGATCGGAGCAACCACCGCCCGCCCTGCGGCCCCCGGTTCGCCCGCACCCCTCCCCGTAACGCCTGACCTGCGGTACTTCCGCCCGACCGGCCGGAAAGGCGGAGGCGGCCCGAACGCGCGCTCCGGTCACACAATTCGCCGAGGCTGTGGACAAACTCTTGTGCACGTTGCGTCATGGGGTGGTGATGGCCTCAGAATCCGGGGGAACAGCCCCCGGCCCCCAGCCGGGCGCGCGCATTCTCGTCGTCGGTGGCGGCTACGTCGGGATGTACACCGCGCTGCGCCTCCAGCGGAAACTGAAGCATCGGCTGCGAAGCGGGGCGGTGGAGATCGTCGTCGTCACCCCTGACGCGTACATGACGTACCAGCCGTTCCTCCCCGAAGCGGCCGCGGGCTCCCTGTCGCCGCGCCACGTCGTCGTCCCGCTGCGTCGGGTGCTGCCGCACTGCACGCTCGTCGTCGGCGAGGTCAGGCGCATCGACCACGCCAAACGCACCGCGACCGTCACCACCCTCGCCACCGGCGAGGACGGCACCGGCGCCGTCGAGATCGCGTACGACGAACTCGTCCTGGCCCCCGGTTCCGTCTCGCGCACCCTCCCCGTCCCCGGCCTGGCCGACCACGGCATCGGCTTCAAGACGATCGAGGAGGCCATCGGACTGCGCAACCACGTCATCGAGCAGATGGACATCGCCTCCGCCACCCGCGACCCCGAGATCCGCGACGCCGCCCTGACCTTCGTCTTCGTCGGCGGAGGCTACGCCGGAGTGGAAGCGCTCGCCGAGCTGGAGGACATGGCCCGCTACACCGCGCGGTACTACCACAACATCAAGCCCGAGGACCTGAAATGGATCCTCGTGGAAGCCACCGGGCGCATCCTTCCCGAGGTGGGGGAGTCGATGGGCCGGTACGCCGTGCGCGAGCTGCGGGGCCGCAACATCGACGTCCGCCTCGACACCCGGCTGGACTCCTGCGAGGACCGCGTCGCCGTCCTCAGCGACGGCTCCCGCTTCCCGACCCGCACCCTCGTGTGGACCGCCGGGGTCAAACCCGCACCGCTGCTCGCCGAGACCGGCCTGCCGCTCGACGAACGCGGCAGGCTGCTCTGCACCGCCCGGCTCACCGTCGAGGGCACGCCGCACGCCTGGTCCGCCGGAGACGCGGCCGCCGTCCCCGACCTCACCTCCGACACACCGGGCGCGCGCACCGCGCCCAACGCCCAGCACGCCGTCCGCCAGGCCAAGGTGCTCGCCGACAACCTCGTCGCCACCCTGGACGGCCGGCCCACCGAGGAGTACCGCCACCGCTACGCGGGATCCGTCGCCTCGCTCGGCCTCCACAAGGGCGTCGCCCATGTCTACGGCCGCCGGGTCAAGGGCTACCCGGCCTGGCTGATGCACCGTACGTACCATCTGAGCCGGGTCCCCACGTTCAACCGCAAGGCCCGGGTGCTGGCCGAATGGACCCTCGCCGGGCTCTTCAAACGGGAGATCGTCTCACTGGGCTCACTGGAGCACCCCCGGGCCGAGTTCGAGATCGCCGCGGGACGGCGCCCCCGCCCGGACGACGACGACTGTCAGTAGGGTCCGACACACTGGACGTGTGACCATAGGTGGGCTCACATCTGCACAGAGTGACCCGGCCGGCAGCGACCGACAGTGACCATCCAGGAGACCGTCCCAGGGGCGACCGACCACCAGCACATACTTGTGACGCCCCGGCAGAGGAAGCAGCCCGCCCGAGCGGACCAGACCGACACACGAGGCCATAGATTCCGTGAACTTCACGCGTTGGAGCGCCCGCCTACCCGGTACGCAGCGCAGAGCCGCCCGGGACGACCGCAGCCCCGTTCCGGCGGCCCGCGGTGAGTACGCGCAGGCGGACACCGATTCGAGCCCTCCCCACGGCGGTTCCGACACGGGCCCGGACGACACCGGGGCCCGGCCCGGCGCCCCCACCCCCGAGGACCTCTCCACCCGCGACATCCTCGGCCGGCTGCCCGCCCTCGTCGCCCTCGTGCACGGACCCGAGCACCGCATCGCGTACGTCAACGACGCCTACACCGCCGCGTTCGGCCCCCGCCCCCAGGGCGCCCCCGCCGCCGAGGCCATGCCCGAGCTGACCGAACTGAGCCTGCTCCCGCTCATGGACCAGGTGCTGCGCAGCGGCACCCCCAGGACGGTGAAGTCCCGCAAGGCCGGCAGCGGCAGTTCCTACACCGTCACCTGCACACCCGTGCGAGGCGACCGGGAGAAGGGGTACGAGGGCGGAGTCCTCGTCTACGCCGTCGACGTCACCGACCACGCCGAAGCGGCCGAGCGGCTGCGCGCCAGCGAGCGCCGCCACCGCGAAACGGCCGTCACCCTCCAGCGCTCCCTGCTCCCGCAGGAGCTGGAACACCCCGACGACCTGCGGATCGCCGCCACCTACCAGCCGGGCGGCACGGACGCCGCGGTCGGCGGCGACTGGTACGACGTGATCACCCTCGGAGCGGGCCGCACCGCGCTCGTCATCGGGGACGTCATGGGCCGCGGGGTCCGCGCCGCCGCCGTGATGGGCCAGCTGCGCACCGCCGTCAGGGCCTACGCCCGGCTCGACCTGCCACCGCACGAGGTGCTCCAGCTGCTCGACGGCCTCGCCGCCGAGATCGACGCCAGCCAGATCGCCACCTGCGCCTACGCCGTCCACGACCCCAACGAGGGCCTGCTCGTCTACGCCTCCGCCGGGCATCTGCCGATCCTGGTGCGCGACGAGGACGGCACGGTCCGCCGCGCCGAGGACCCGACCGGTCCGCCGCTCGGCACCGGCGGCTGGATCCACACCTCGGGGACCATCGCCCTGCCGCCCGGCTCCACCGCTGTTCTTTACACGGACGGCCTGGTCGAACGCCGCAGCGAGGACATCGACGAGGGGGTGGCCGCCCTGGAGCGCGCCCTGGCCGGCGCGAAGGGCGCGCCGCAGGTGGTGTGCGACCGTCTGATCCGCTCCCTGAACGTGACGGCGGAGCACGACGACGACGTGGCGGTCCTGGTCGTCCAGCACCCGGCCCGCACGGGCCCGGCGGCGGAGCTGTTCCACAACGCCTCGCTCGATCTGCTCGGCGGCATCGAGGCCGCCCCGCGCGCCCGCGCCTTCGCGACGGGGGTGCTCACCTCGTGGCGGTTCCCGGTCGAGCTGTGCGACCTGGGCGTCCTGGCGGCGGGCGAGCTGGTCGCCAACTCGCTCCAGCACGGGACGCCACCGATGCGCCTGGGCCTGCGCCGCACCGACCGCAGGCTGATCATCGAGGTCACCGACGGGGACGACCACCTGCCGCGCCGCCGCCGCGCGGAACCGGGCGACGAGGCGGGCCGGGGCATCTCCATCGTCGCGACGATCGCCACGTCCTGGGGGAGCCGTCGCACCCCGGGCGGCGGCAAGGCGGTCTGGTGCGAGTTCGCCCTGCCGCAGTAGCCGCCGGCCCCGGGGGTTCGGTCAGCGCGCGGCGGCGACCGCCGCGGGCATCTCGGCCGGCGCGTTCTCCGGCAGCGACACGGCCACGACCCGCGACGGCACGGCCGCGAGCGAGGGCTGGTCCTGTACGGGGGTGAGCCGCTTCCCGAGCCGCAGCGCGAGCACGGTGATCCCCAGCGAGAACAGGACGAACGTGACGATGTACGGCCCGTGCAGCGAGGCCCCCATCGGGCCGCCCACGGCCGGTCCGACCGCCAGCGCCAGCTGCTTGCACAGCGCGAACGCCGAGTTGTACTGACCGACCATCGACTCGGGCGCCAGGTCCGCGACCAGCGGCGCGACCGTCGGCGACAGCATCGACTCACCCAGTCCGAACAGGGCGTACGTGGAGATCATCGCGGCCGTCGCCATGGTCTGGCTGCCGTGGCCGAGCCCGGCGTACCCCGCCACGATCCAGGCGAAGGCCCAGATCAGACCGACCGCGGCGATGACCCGGGTGCGCTTGCGGCGCTCCACCAGACGCAGCACCACGAACTGGGCGACGACGATGACGGCCGTGTTGGCGGCGAGCGCGATGCCCAGCGTCGACGGCTGGATCCCGGCCGCCTCGGTGCCGTAGGCCGCGAGCCCGGACTCGAACTGTCCGTAGCAGGCGAAGAACAGCACGAACCCGAGGACGCACAGCTGCACCATGGCCCGGTGCGAGAGCAGCTGCCGCAGCCCGCCGCGCGGCGCGGCGCCCTCACCGGCGGCCGTGCCGGTGACGACGGCGGGGGTACGCGGCATGCGCACGGTCGCCGCGATGACGCCGAGCACGACGAACATGACGGCCTCGATGAGGAACAGCAGCGTGAAGGAGGCCGGGCGGGAGGTGTCCACGATCTGCCCGCCGACCAGGCCGCCGATCCCGAGGCCCAGGTTCTGCAGGAAGAACTGCATGGCGAAGGCGCGGGTCCGGGTCGCGGTGCCCGTGCAGCGCACGAGCATGGTGGCGAGCGCCGGCTGCATGACGGCGGTGCCCGCACCGAGCACGGCCGCGGCGAGCACGGCGGCGGTGACCTGGGAGGAGAGCCCGAGCGCCACGGCACCCACGGCCGCGATGCCGGAGGCGCCGACGAGCACGGGAAGCGGCCCGCGCCGGTCGATGACCCGGCCGGTGAACGGAAGCACCGCCAGCGCCGCCATCGCGAAGACGGCCAGCACGACTCCCGCCGTACCGGCTCCCAGATCCCGCACCTGCGCCACGTAGACGTACAGATACGGAACGGTGAACCCCAGCCCGAACGCGCTCAGCGCGCTCCCCAGCTGGATCCGCCGCAGTGCCGCGCCCATTTCCCTGGTCACACTCACCTTCCTCAAGGTCTCGAACCACACCGTCGAAAGACTCGAACCCGAAGACTTTAGCACTAAAGTTAGAAGCTCAACAATTCAAGGTGAAGGACTTCGACGACTGTGGGTGGCGTGCCATACTGCGCGCCATGTCTGACACCACCGAGCCCGGTCCGCAGGAGCCGAGCCTCGACGAGCAGATCGCCGCCTACCAGCGCGAGTTCCGCGACCTCGACCCGCAGGTCGAACAGGTCGTCTCCGCGCTGGGCCGGCTCAACCGCCGGATGAACGTGGCGTACGGACGCCAGGTCGCCGCCCTCGGCATCAGCAACGCCGAATGGGAGGTCCTCAAGACACTGGTCCTCTCCGGGGCCCCGTACCGACTGGGTCCGGGCGAGCTCGCCAAGCGGCTCGGGCTCACCCCGGCCGCGATGACCCACCGCATCGACCGCATGGCCGGTGAGGGGCTGGTGACCCGCGACCGCGACGAGAACAACCGCGTGCGCGTGATCGTCGAGCTGACGGACGAGGGCCGCACGAAGTGGCTGGAGGCCATGCGGATGGCCACCGACTTCGAGGAGGACCTGCTCCAGGACCTCTCCGGCGAGGAGCGCGGCGTCCTCGGCGAGATGCTGATCCGCCTGCTGCGCCGCGTGGAGCACGCCCAGCCGGACGCCGGCGGCCGCCTGACCGACCTGGACTGAGAGCGCCCCCGGGGAGGGGTTGACACGACCCTCCCTGATCCGTAAGGTTCTTCGAGTTGTCATCGAGCCGTAACGGTTCTCCGACAGCCGATCCCGCCGCATCCGCGGCAACCAACTCTTCAGCACGACCTCCCGCACGGGGCAATTTCGGCATGCCGAAATTCAGTTGCGAGGCTCGATTATGAGTCGCCGGGAGAATCCGCTAAGGTTTTGGACGTCGGAAGGGCCCAACGGCCCGGAGGACAAACCCCGCTGACTGGGAATCAGGCCCGAAAGGATCTGATAGAGTCGGACTCGCCGGAAAGGGAAACGCGAAAGCGAAGAACTGGAAAGCGAAAAACGCTTGACCCGCTTCGACCGGGAATCGGACACGAAAGAGTCTGATAGAGTCGGAAACGCAAGACCGAAGGGAAGCGCCCGGAGGAAAGCCCGAGAGGGTGAGTACAAAGGAAGCGTCCGTTCCTTGAGAACTCAACAGCGTGCCAAAAGTCAACGCCAGATATGTTGATACCCCGACCTGTCGAAGGCAGGTTCGAGGTTCCTTTGAAAGTCCCACGAGGCTCCTTGAGTCTGGTGGGCAATGCACAGCGAGGA